>JAHDCV010000060.1 GCA_020629695.1 Acidimicrobiales bacterium
GAGCGGAGGGCGGCGACCTCGTCGGTGTCGACGACGCCTTCGAAGACGTAGCAACCGTGCTCGGCGTAGGCCTCGAGGATGTCGGGGTGGAGGCGGCCGTCGGGGGTGAGGGTGAGCGGTCCACGGATGCCGAGGTCGCTTGCGTGTTGCTCACACTCGGCGGCGTAGCTCGCCATGGTGGCGGCGTGCTCGGATCGGGTCGGGGCTGCGGTCTCGATCCAGATGACCATAGGTGGTCGACCGTTTCGTCGTCAGGTGTGGTCGGGGTCCGGCAGACTGCCGGCGATGCGTTTCACGAAACCGTTCTGGGCCGGCATCGCCGACGGGTCGATCACCGTGGCATTCCGCGGGTGGCACCGTCCGACCGTGGTCGCCGGTCGCGCCTACCGCACCGGTGGCGGACGGATCGAGGTCGTCTCGGTCGACGCGATCGACCCCGGTGCCGTGTCGGTCGACGATGCGGCTGCGGCCGGGTATTCGTCTGTCGACGACGCGCTCGCCAACGTGCGAACCGACGACGGCCGCATCGTGCATCGAGTCGAGTTCCGGCTGCTGACCGAGCCCGATCCGCGGGAAGCGCTCGCGAACGACACCGACATGGACCTCGACGCGGTGGTGGAGATCACGAAGCGGCTCGATCGGCTCGATGCGGCCTCGACCCACGGCGCCTGGACCCGCCCGACGCTCGCACTGGTCGCCGAGCATCCCGCCCGGCGGGCGCCGGACCTGGCCGCGATGGTCGGACGAGAGACCGCGCCGTTCAAACTCGACGTCCGCAAGCTCAAGAACCTCGGGCTCACCACGAGCCTGAAGATCGGCTACGAACTCTCGCCTCGAGGTCGCGCTTACCTGGACGCTGTCGCCAGCGACTGACCGAGGCCGAGGTCGTTGCAGGCCTCGCAGGTCGACTCGGGAATCAGTCCGGCCTGCATCAGGCGGGCGAAGATCGTGCACCCGAGGCAGAAGCCGATCGCCGCCTCGAGCGTCGCGGCCACGATGATGGCGGCGAACGGGAGCAACCAGACGGTCGTGGCGGCACCACCGAGCGCCAGCACCAAACCGATCGATGCAAGCGTGGCGCCGATCGTCTGGGCGAACCGCTTCGGCGGACCGGCCGTGGGACGCTCCTCGATGCGCAGTCGGGGCCGCACCACGCGTGTGGCGAACAGCGCCAGTGGCGAGCGATGGGGCCCGCTCGCCACCCGGAGCCAGAATCCGATCGCCACCAACCCGGCGACCACCGGCGATCGTGTCGCCACGACCAGCAAGCTCAGGAACACGGCGCCGGCGGCGACCAGCCGAGCGGAGACCTCGTCGACGACATCGGGAAACGGTGGGAACATCGTGCGAACCATATCCCGATAAACCCGATCAGGATGGTCGGGTATTCCCTCGGTCAGCAGGCGGTCAACACACGGACCTGGTCGTAGTCGAGATTCATGCCGGCCTCGATCTCGAGCACGGTGGGTGAGGTCAGCCGCAGCTTGTCGGATGCGCCCATGTCGTTGTAGTCGGTGTTGTCCGGGTTGGGCGAGAGGTAGTCCGTGTCCGACAGCTCCTCGCCGCGCAGGACACCGAGCACCGGGTGGTCGAACTCGACCGTGGCCGTGATGGTGCTCCACCACGGGGTGTCGTCGACGTGGATGAACACCGAACAGACCCGTGTGTCTTCAGAGATCGTCACGGTCGGGATCGACGGCACCTCGGTCCATGCCGCCGTCGGGAGGTGCGCCTCGACGTCTTCGTCGAGCAGAACCGCCTGCGCCTCCAACCAGACCTGGACCACACCATCGGCTTCGTGGGTGTCCAGGCCGACGGCGTTCGTCGGTGCCTCGATGACGAGGCGGTTGTCCGCCGCCGAGCTCACCAGAACGGTCCCGGGTGCGGTCGTCGTCGTTGTCGTGGGTGCCGTGGTCGTGGTGGTCGGCGGCGCGGTCGTGGTGGTCGGCGCCCGGGTCGTCGTGGTGGTCGGACGTGTCGTCGTGGTCGTGGGCGCCCGGGTGGTGGTGGAGGCGCGCATGGTCGTGGTGGTCGGGCGAGTCGTGGAGGTCGTCGGTTCGGTCGCCGGGGGACGCTGGGTCGTGGTGCTTTGCTCGACGGGTTCAGGTGAAGGAGTGGGCGCGACGGACACGGTGACGACGACCGTCGACGACGTCGTCGTCGACGGCAGGATCGTCGTCTCGGTCTCGGCGTCCAGCGCCAGGGCGACCGGTGCGGGATCCGGGACGTCGAACACGGCCGGTGCGGTCGCCACGGCCGCAGGCGCGGCCACCGCCGAGGTGGCGGCGACGGTGCCCACCCGCACTGCGACATTGCCCGTGGCCGAACCGGCCGTGCCGACGAGTTCGGCGAGCCGGGGGAGTTGGGCTGCCCAGGCGAGCACGCCGGCGCCCTTTCCGGCGGTGCCGAGCGACACGTTGAGAAACGCCCGCACCACGTCGGGGTCGAACTGCGTTCCGGCGCAGGCCACCAGCTCGGCACGAGCCTGCTCGGCGGTCCAGGCCTTCTTGTAGCTGCGGGCGGAGGTCATCGTGTCGTACGCATCGGCGACGGCGACGATCCGGCCGGCGATGGAGATGTCCGAGCCGGCCAGCCCGAGCGGATAGCCCGCGCCGTCCCAACGCTCGTGGTGCTGGGTCGCGGCCGAGAGCCACGAACCGAGCCAGGGGTAGAGCGGGGCGAGCATCTTCGCCGAGGCGCCCGGGTGGCCACGGAGTTGCTGCCACTCCTCATCGGTCGGGCGGCCGTCCTTGCGGAGGACCTCACCGGGTACCGACAGCTTCCCGACGTCATGGACCAGCGCAGCCCAGTGGAGCTTCTCGCGGTCGGCTGCGGGGAGCTTCATCTCCTCCGCGATCAGGTCGGCATAGGCCCGCACCCGCTCGGAGTGCCCGCGAGTCAGACGATCGTGGTCGTTCAGGGCCGTGAGCAGCACGAGGATGTTCTCCGCGGCCTCGGCGGGAGTCGAACCAAGCGACGCTCCGGCCGCCACGCGCCGCGCAAGTGTCCGAGCCGAGCTCTGCTTGAGAGCCATGCGGTAGCGGCTGGGTGCATTGTCGGGGAACACCAGGGACATCTTCAGCAACAACGCGACCGGCGTGAGCCGGCGGGCGAGACGACGACCACCCCAGACCGCCAGGCTCGAGCTCGCCATCACGAGCAGCCACCACGCGGAGGTCTCCCACCAACCCGCGGGCGAGGGGAGCGCAGCGGCGGTGAGTCCACCGGCGGCGTAGCCGGCCACGAAGGGGAGCACGAACGCCACGACTCGCAGCGCGCGGGTGGCGCCCTCACGTGGCGCCCATCGACGCTCGACCTCCCGGTCGTCGGCCTGGGACGAGGCCGAGCCGCCGAGGGCAGACGTGTCCGCTCCGGAACTCACGTCGTGGTGATCGACCCCTCACCTCCCCCACTTGAGGTGTTGCCGCCCGCCGAGTCGGGGATGTCGCTGGTCTCGACCGGGCGCCCATCGGTCGCTCCCGTGCGGCAAGCTGGGCCCATGGCAGCACCCACCCCCGAGGGGTATCCGGCGGAGTGGGAGACCACCGTCGTCCTGGCCGACGGATCGACGGCATCGATCCGTCCGATCCGACCCGACGACGGTGCGCGGCTCGCCCAGTTCCACGGCCGCCAGTCGGCCGAGAGCATCTACTTCCGGTACTTCCGCTTCCGGCCTGAGCTGTCGGCGTCGGAGATCGAGCACTTCACCGTGGTCGACTACGAGTGGCGGATGGCGTTCATCGCACTCGTCGGGGACGAGATGGTCGCCGTCGCTCGCTACGAGGGCAAGCAGGGGCAACCGACCGCCGAGGTCGCGTTCTTCGTGGACGATCGCCAACAGCGGAAGGGGCTGGGGACGCTCCTGCTGGAGTTCCTCGCCGCGGCGGCGCGCCGTTCCGCCCTCGAGGGTCTCACCGCCACGGTGCTCGCCGAGAACTACCGGATGCTGCGGGTCTTCCGGAAGGCCGGCTTCGACGTGGAGAGCAAGTTCGTGGACGGGGTCATCGAGGTCGACCTCGGGATCGAGCTCACGGACTCGGCGGCGGCGGCGATCGAGGAACGTGCGCGCACCTCGACGGTTCGCTCGGTCGCTCGCCTGCTCGAGCCGACGTCGATCGCACTCGTCGGAGCCTCCCGGCGGATGGGATCGGTCGGGCGGGCGCTGTTCGACCAGATCGTCGGGCACGGCTTCGCCGGCCCGGTCATCCCCGTCAACCCCAACGCGTCCGAGATCGCCGGACGGCCGACCGTGGACCGGTTGACGTCGCTCGACGAACCTGTCGATCTCGCCATCGTGGCCGTGCCGGAACACGCCGTGGCCGGGGTGATCGATGACGGTGTGGCCGCCGGGATCGGTGGGTTCGTGGTGGTCTCGTCCGGCCCGAGCGAGTTGACCGACCACGGTGCCGCGGGTGATCTCATCGCCGATGCGAGGGCCAAGGGGGTCCGTCTGATCGGGCCGAGCTCGTTCGGCGTGCTCAACACCGACCCCGACCACGCATTTCACGCGCTGTTCCTTCCCGTCGAGGTCTCGCCGGGGCCAGTCGGCGTGTTGTCGCAGTCGGGCCCGCTCGGGGCATCGTTGTTGGAACGGCTCGCCGCCGCCGATGTCGGTGTGAGCTCGTTCGTCGCGATGGGTGACCGGTCCGACGTCAGTGTGAACGACGTGCTCGAGTACTGGACCGCCGACGAACGAACGGAGGTCGTGATCCTGTATCTCGACGACGTCGGCAATCCCCGGAACTTCGCCCGCATCGCCCGTCGTCTCGCCGCCGTGAAGACCGTGATCATGGTGGGGCCGCGCTCGGGTGACCTGCGTTCGATGCTCGATCAGTGCGGCGTGATCGTCGTCGAGCGAGTGGCCGAGTTGGTCTCGGTTGCGGCCGTCGCCGTGCATCAGCCCCCGCCCGCTGGAGGTGGGGGAGCGACGGTGCTGTCGAACTCGACGTCGATCGGTCGGCTCGCCGCCGTCGCCGCCGCTCGTGATGGCCTGCCGCTCGTGACGCCGGCCTCGCTCGACGACGTCGACGGTGCGGTCGCCGACGTGGTGCCCGGCGTGGTGGTGCTGCCGGTGGATCGCCCCCTCGATGAGCTCGAGACCGCGGTGGCGGCACTGTCGCTCGCCGAGAACGTCGGGGCCGTTGTCCTCGCGGTCACGCCATCGCTGCAAAACGCACCCGGCGACGTCGCGGCGGCGCTCGACCGGATCGACGAGGCGGTCGCGAAGCCGATGGTCGCGACCGCACTGGTCGGCGAAGACCGGATCTCGGCGTCCGGGCTGCCGGTCTTCCGATTCCCCGAAGACGCCGTCGCCGCCCTGGCTCCCCATCATCGGGTGCATCGCTGGCGCGCCGGTCATGCATCGATGGACGACGTGATCGAGCTCGGGGCGTCCGAACGGGAGCTGCTCGATCGGCGGCTCGCCACCGGCGCGGGAGGGCGGGTCGAGCTCCGGCTCGGAGAACCCGACCTCACCTCGCTGCTCGCCGGCGCAGGGATCGAGTCGCCCGCCACGGTCGTCGTCGACGAGGCCGATCCGGTCGCACGCTCCTCACGGGTCGTCGAGGTCGCACGGAGCATGGGAGGTCCGGTCGCGTTGAAGGCGGGTGGTCTCACACGGCTCCATCCCGGCAACGCCGGTGGTGTCGTGCTCGATCTCGACGGCGACGACCAGGTCGCGATCGCCGCGGCCGAGCTCCTCGATCGTCACGGCGACGGCGCTCGGCCACTGGTCGTGCAGGCCATGACCGAGCCGGGGCATCGCGTTCGGATCGAGATCGACGTCGATCCGATCGGGGGAACGTGGCTGCGGTGCACGCCGGACGGTGGCCAGCGGCACGACCTGTTGTTGCCGACGACCGAACCCGAGCTCCGGCGGGTGCTCGACGCACTCGGCACGGACTCAGGGCTCGGGGCGTTGCTCCGGTTCTGTGCCGCGTTGGGTGCGGATCAGCGGCTCGTGGCGCTCCGATCCGATCCGGTGCTGGTTCGTGACGACGGTGTCGGGCTCATCGAACTGGTCGTCGACTTCTCGACGATCGACCGTGGACCGCTCGCCCACGTCCGTCACCTGGCGCCGGCCGAGATCTCAGACGAGTGACCAACCGACGACGAGGCTGACCGCCCAGACGAGGCCGGCCGCGGCGATCGGTGCCACGGCTCTCAGGTGGGTCGCTCGAGCGAGGTCGCGGAGCGGGCCGTGCGAGCCGGCCGCCGCTGCGTCTCGCAGTGTGCGGAGGTGACGCCGTCGGGTCGCACCGCCGTGATCGCCGAGCTCGGCGAGCAGGCGTCGCTCGCCGATCGCGCCGCAGAACGTCGTGGCGATCGTCCAGAGGTGCATGCCGCTGGCCGGGTCGTCGACCGCCTCGGCCGCGATCCGGCTCGCGGTCACCGCGGCGACGCCGGCGACGACGCCTGCGACGCCACCGATCGCGAACACGACGGCGGCAGCCGGGCTGAGCAGCACGCCGGCGGCGACGAGACTCAGCGTCGACGCGAGCACGGTGGCGAGGGCGATCCGCAGGACCCTCGATGACCAGGTGTGCACCTTGAAGTCGAGTTCTTCCCGGAGCCCGACGGCGCCGGCCCACGCGTCGGCCACCACGGCCGTTCGGTTCTCGTCGGGGACGAGACGATGGAGCAGGGTGCGCATCTGATGCCCCGTCACGCGATCGGCGTCGATCCCCGGCGCGAGTGACGACAACACGGCGGGCGCGGTGACGGCCTCCGGCGCGGGCGTGCCGTCGAGACGACCGGCAGCGGCGTCGAGCAGGAGTGCGACGGGTGCCATCCACGGCGCGGGCACGGCGAGCACGAACGCCGCCCAGCCGGACGGGAGTCGGACGTCGAAGCCGACCATGTCGCTGACGAGGCCCGTGAGTTCGGGAGCCCAGGCCGGCCGCGTGATGGCGGTGTCCTGGTCGAACAGCACCGGCGTTCCGCTGACCGTCGCACCACCGGCCGAGCCGGGCTCGGGGGGTGCGACCGGTGCTGCGGTCGCGGACTGATCGAGGTCGAGAATCGTGTCAGACGTGCTCACCCGACCCCATCGGCAGGGAGTGCCGTGGGTCAAGTGGACCAGTCGATCCTGATTCGTTCAGATCTGATGACGGGCGCCCGGCGGGCCGGCGCCCGCCGCTCAGCGAGCGTCGAGCGGCACGTAGTCCCGGACGTCCACGCCGGTGTAGATCTGACGCGGCCGGCTGATCCGCTGACCCTGCTCGAGCGACTCCTGCCAGTGGGCGAGCCAGCCGGGCATGCGTCCGATCGTGAACAGGACGGTGAACATGTCGAGCGGGAAGCCCATCGACTGGTAGATCAGACCGGTGTAGAAGTCGACGTTCGGGTAGAGGTTGCGGCTCTTGAAGTAGTCGTCCGAGAGGGCGATCTCCTCGAGCTTGAGGGCGATGTCGAGCAGCGGCGACTTCCCCGTCACCTCGAAGACGCGATCGGCCTGTTCCTTCACGATCCGGGCACGGGGGTCGTAGGCCTTGTAGACCCGGTGCCCGAAGCCCATCAGTCGACCCTCGCCGGCCTTGACCGACTCGACGAACGGCTCGATGTTGTCGTACGAGCCGATCTCTTCGAGCATGTGGATCACGGCTTCGTTCGCGCCACCGTGGCGGGGGCCGTAGAGGGCGCCGGTGGCCGCCGCCGCTGCGGAGTACGGGTCGGCATGGCTCGATCCCACGACACGCATCGTGGTGGTCGAACAGTTCTGTTCGTGGTCGGCGTGCAGGATCAGCAGGATGTCGAGCGCCCGGGCCAGCACGGGATCCGGCTTGTACTGCGGCTCGGCCACCTTCCACATCATCGACAGGAAGTTCTCGGCGTAGGTGAGGTCGTTGTCGGGATAGTTGAACGGCATGCCGAGCGAGGCCCGGTAGGCCATGGCCGCGATGGTCGGCCCCTTCGAGATCAGCCGGTTGATCTGCTTGTAGCGGTTGGCCGGGTCGTCGATGTCCTTCGCCTCGGGGTAGAAGGTCGACAGCGCCGCGATCGCCGACATGAGCATGCCCATCGGGTGGGCATCGTGATGGAAGCCCTCCATGAAGCGCTTGCGCATGTTCTCGTGCACGAACGTGTGATACGTGATGTCGTGAACCCAGGCATCCATCTGCTCGGTGTTCGGGAGCTCACCGAACAGCAGCAGATAACAGACCTCGAGGAAGGTCGAGTGCTCGGCGAGCTGCTCGATCGGGTAGCCCCGGTACCGGAGGATCCCGTTGATCCCGTCCAGATCGGTGATCGCCGACTCGGTGGAAGCGGTGCCCCCGAAGCCCGGGTCGAGCACCCAGGTGCCCGGCATCAGCTTCTGGATCGCCGACATCGGGATGCCGCCGTTCTCGATGGGGACGTCGACGCTCTCCCCGGTTCGATTGTCGGTGATGGTGACGGTTTCAGGCACGGTTCCTCGATCGTTGCTCGTGCGCCCGCTCCGACACGCCATTGTGTCGCACTGCGCTCCCTTGGCTGCGATCGAATGTAGCCGGAACCCGGCCGAGGAACCGGACCCGACGCGGCAACGTTGATCCACTCAACCGGCGCCACGGGCGGCGGAATTCGGCTCAGAGCGGGCCGTTGTCGTGACGTCGACGCGGCAGCTTCTCGCGCTTGGACCCGAGCAGGTCGAACGCCGCGGTGATCTCTCGGCGGGTGTCGGCCGGATCGATGACCATCGAGATCGAGCCACGCTCCGCAGCGGGGTACGGCGTGAGGAACCGATCGGTGTAGTCGAGCTCGAGTTGGACCCGCTCGTCCGGGTCCGCTCGGCGGTGGAGGATCTCCACCGCGCCCTTGGCGCCCATGACCGCCACCTCGGCGGTGGGCCACGCGAGCATCACGTCGTTGCCCATGTTGGTCGAGTCCATGACGATGTAGGCGCCGCCGTAGCTCTTGCGCAGGATCAGGGCCACGCGCGGCACCGTGGCCCGGGCGTAGGCGAAGGCGAGCTGGGCGCCGTGGCGGATCATGCCGCGCCACTCCTGGTCCTTGCCGGGCAGGAATCCCGAGGTGTCGACGAGGGTCAGGAGGCCGAGGTTGAAGGCGTCGCACATCGCGACGAATCGGGCTCCCTTCTGGGACGCGGGGATGTCGAGTGAGCCGGCGAGCGACTGCGTCTGATTCGCCACGATGCCGACGGGCCGGCCGTCGACGTGGGCGAACGCGGTGACGAGGTTGGGTGCCCAACCGGCACGGACCTCGAGCAGCTCCCCGTCGTCGACGATCCCGCGGATGACCTCGCGCACGTCGTAGCTGCCGAGCTGCGTGGTCGGCAGCACATCCCCGAGTTCCGGCGTCGCCCGGTCGACGGGGTCGTCGTTCGGGCGCGGGGCCGGCAGGGCGTCGACGTGGTCGGGGAGGTACTCGAGCACATGACCGAGCGCGGCCCACAACTCCTCACGGTCGTCGACGACGAGTGAGGCGAGCCCGGACGAGCGGGCGTGCATGCCAGCGCCGCCGAGCTGTTCCGGACGGATCTCGACGCCGGTGAACTGCTCGACCATGGCCGGTCCGGACACGAACGCGGCGGATCGGCGCGTCATCGCGACGACGTCGGCGAGCCCGAGCAACAGGGCGGGTCCGGAATGCAACGGTCCATCGACGCCGAGCAGGATCGGAACGCGGCCCGACGCGCGGGCCAACGATCGTGCGGCAGCGCCCCAGCTCGCGGTGGCGGCGATGCCGCGTGCGGGGTCGACTCCCGCTGCGGAGAGCACCCCGACGATCGGGAGATGATCGGTCGCCGCTCGTTCGAACGCGGCCGCCAACTGCTGGCCGTCGTGCTCGGTCAGGGCTCGGGGATCTTCGTCGCCCGCGTCGGACGCCGCCTCGATCCGCATGACCCGTCGGTCGTCGAGCATCGTCACACGACATCGGATCGCTGAGGGGACTCGTTCGCGCACCTGTGTCAGACCCGCTCGGGCCGCTGGAGGTCACATCGGACGTCGGCTCGCATGTCAGTCGGCCAGATGGAGGCCGGGCACTTCGGGTGCCTGGGCGTCGACGACGGCGCGCGTGGTCTCGATGACCGCCTCGACGGCCGACGTCGCGAGCCCTCGGCGACGCAGTGCCACGCCGACGGTGCGTCGACCGAGCTGAGGGACCGTGACCCGCGTCCAGTCGCCGCCGATCCAGCCCGGTGCGGCCGTCGCCGGAAGGATCGCCGGGCCGTAGCCCTGGAACGCGAGCGAGGCGAGCAGCCGCAGGCCGTCGACTTCGAGGAGAGGGGAGACCCGGAGGCCGAAGTCCGCGAAGGCGGCGTCGATCTCGGTCCGGAACGACGTCCCGGTCGCCGCCAGGAGGAGCTCATGGGTGGCGAGCTCGGCGAGTTCGATGTGGCCGTCGGGCTTGTCGAGCGGGTGGCCAGCAGGCGCCACGACGATGCGATCTTCTCGGAACAGCGGAATCGTCCGGAGCTCCGGCGCCTCGATCGGCAGCCCGATGACGCCGAGGTCGATCTGGCCTTCGATGAGGCGGAGGAGGATGGAGCTGGTCGAGCCGTCGGCGATGACGAGCTTGATCTCGGGCGTGGCCTCGGCGACTGCGTCCACCAGGTGTGGTGTGATCCAGCGCGCCGTCGTGCCGATCACGCCGACGCGCACGGTGCCCTGGGGTGATCCCTGGAGCGAGGCGACGTCGGCCTCGAGCGCGGAGAGCTCATCGAGAACTCGTCTCGCCCGGGCGACGGCGGCCTCACCTTCCTGTGTCGGTGTCCCGGTCGACCGGTCGATGAGGGTGGTCCGGAGCTCCTTCTCCAATCGGGCGATGTGGGTCGACACGTTCGACTGCACGGTGTGGGTCGCTCGGGCCGCAGCGGTGAAGCTGCCGTGTTCGGCGACGGCGAGGAGTGCTTGGAGCTGGCGGAGATCCATCGCTGGGAATGATGGCAGACATCGCTCCGACAGTGGTGCTCGGTCCGGAGGTCCGTCCAGTGGGGTTCCCGGCGTCATCTGTAGAAGTGATGGCAAGAATCGATACCAACTACTTGAACGATGGTGGGCATCCCGCCATACTCAGTTCAACGACGAGGTGCCTGGTCCCCCCCAAGTGGCACCCGTCAAGACGATCGGTCTGGTCCCCCTCGAACCGAATCGTATGCAGGACAGCCGGCCCCAGGGCCGGTTGTTCCGCGTTTGGTCCATCGTCGGGCTCCGATTTCGGCGCCGCCCCCTCGGCCCTGCGCAGCATCGGCCGACTAGTTTCGGCATGGTGACCAACGGCGCTGCGTTCTTCGACCTCGACCGCACCCTCCTGCGCGTGGCGTCCGGTCCGACGATCTCGTCGGCGCTTCGCCGCGAAGGTGTGCTGCGCGGCGATCCGATTCCCGGTGAGAAGTTGCTGTTCGGGTTGTTCAACGTGGTGGGCGAGACCCTCCCGTCGATGCTGCTCACCCGTCAGGGGGTCCGGGCGGCGAAGGGTTGGGATGTCGCCGCGGTCCGGCGAGCCGGCCGATCGGCGGCGCCGGAGTTGTTGGCCCAGGTCCAGCCCTACGCCCTCGAGCTCATGGAAGAACACCGGGCCGCCGGACGTCCGGTGGTGCTGGCCACGACGACACCGTTCGACGTGCTCGAACCCTTCGCCGAACTCGCCGGCTTCGACGGCCTGCTCGCCACCCGCTATCGCATCGGCGCCGACGATCGGTACGACGGGACGATCGACGGTGAGTTCGTCTGGAACCGTGGCAAGGCGCGGTCGGTCGAGAACTGGGCCGCCGCCAACGGCGTCGACCTGGCGCAGAGCTTCGCCTACTCGGACTCGATCTTCGACACCCCGATGTTCTCGCTCGTCGGCCACCCGACCGCGGTGAACCCCGACCCGCGCCTCGCCGCCTACGCCACGCTCCGACGCTGGCCCATCGTGTGGTTCGATGCCCCTCCCGGTGTCCCGAAGCCCCTCGGCGTCGAGCCGCAGCAGGTGGTGCAACAGATCGCACGCGACGAGCTGTGGCCGTGGCTGCGCTTCGACCTCGAGGGCGCCGAGCACCTCCGTACGGGTGCCGGCGCCATCGTGGCGTCGAACCATCGCTCGTATCTCGACCCGCTCGTCGTCGGCTACGCGGCCGCCAAGGCGGATCGTCCGGCTCGGTTCCTCGCGAAGAAGGAAGTGACCGACGCCCCGGTGGTCGGCCAGATCGCGACCTCGCTCGGCGCGATCCGCGTGGACCGGGGTGGCGACACGTCATCGTCGATGCTCCAGGCCGAGCGGGCGCTCCGGGCCGGTGAGCTCGTGGCTGTGTTCCCTCAGGGCACGATCCCGCGCGGGCGGGCGTTCTTCGACCCCGAGCTGCAGGGCCGCTACGGCGCGGTCCGGCTGGCGCTCGAGACCGGCACGCCGATCGTGCCGCTCGGTCTGTGGGGGAGTGAGCTCGCCTGGCCCCGCCACAAGAAGCTGCCGTACATGCTCAACCTGGCCGACCCACCGACACTGCGCATCCGAGTCGGGAAGCCCTATCACCCGACCGGCGACCTCGGCGCCGCGACGGCCGAGCTGATGCGACGCATCGTCGAGCTGTGCCCGGCCGAAGCCCGCGACCACGTCGAACCGAGCGATGAGCAGCTCGCTCGGACCTACCCCGACGGTGTGATCCCGGCCGAACCCTGAGTCCCGACCCGCGACTGCCGGTCGCACTCGAATGCCGCCGACGTGCCGGTCTGAGCGATGTCTCAGGGAGCGGGGACTTCTGGTCCGGGCGGCTCAGCCACCCTGCGTTCTGGCCGACGGATGAACATGCTCTCCCTACGTCTCGGTCTTCTCGCCGGCTTGCTGATGCTCGTCGGCTGCACGTCGTCAGACGACGGCGCTGCGCCCGACGCCGAGTCGTCCGAGCTGGCTGACGCCACCGGGGACGTCTCGGCCGACGGTCAGGTCGAGGCAGCGGAGGGTCCGGTGATGTCGGACATCCTCGTCAGTGGCGGGGCCAGTCCCGAGGTCGCCGACTGTCAGGCCCAGGTGCTCGCCGACGCAGGCGTTCGGGAGGTCGATGACCTCGCGACCATGGCCGAGGCCATGGAGGGGCTCACCCCCGCCGATCAACAGGCGATGGTCGACTGCGTCAACCAACCCTGACTCTCGAGCACCTCAACCAGATCTCCCCGAAATTGATCGACCTGGCCAGGCTCAGGCCTGGACAGGTCGATCAACTTGCGGAGAGATGTCGAAGGATCGATCGAAGATCGATCAGGCGGAGAGGTTCCGGCGGATCACGTTGAGCGCCGAGCCGGCTTTGAACCACTCGATCTGGTCGTCCGAGAAGGTGTGGTTCGCGTCGAACGTCCACGCCTCACCCTCGGCGGGGCGGACCTGCACGGTCACCTGACGCCCGGGTGCGAGGTCCTCGATTCCCAGGATCGTGATCCGGTCGTCCTCGCCGATGCGGTCGTAGTCGGCTGGATCGTCGAAGGTCAGCGGCAGCATGCCCTGCTTCTTGAGGTTCGTCTCGTGGATCCGGGCGAACGAGCGGGCGATCGCCACGAGCCCGAGACGGAAGCGGGGCTCCATCGCGGCGTGCTCGCGTGACGATCCCTCGCCCATGTTCTCGTCGCCGATCACGACCCAGTGCTGGCCGGCCTCGTGATAGGCCTTCGCCATGTCGGGGAAGCTCTGACGCTCACCGGTGAGCTGGTTCTTCCCCATGCCGACGATGTTCTCGTTGTAGGCCGAGACGGCACCGAGGTAGAGGTTGCCCGAGATGTTCTCGAGGTGGCCGCGGTACTTGAGCCAGGGGCCCGCCATCGAGATGTGGTCGGTCGTGAACTTGCCGTGGGCCTTCACGAGGATCGGCATGTCGACGTAGGTGTCTGCCGGCTGGGGCTCGAACGGCGTCAGCAGCTGGAGACGGTCCGAGGTCGGGGAGACCTTGACCTCGATCTCCGATCCGTCGGCCGGGGGAGCGAGGAAGCCCTCTTCACCCGGATCGAAGCCACGCGACGGCAGCTCTTCACCGACGGGGATGTTGAGGCTGACCTCTTCGCCGGCGTCGTTGGTGAGCGTCTCGGTGATCGGATCGAAGTCGACCCGGCCGGCGAGCGCCAGCGCCATCACGGTGTCGGGAGAGGTGACGAAGGCGAGTGTCGCGGCGTCGCCGTCGTTCCGCTTGGGGAAGTTCCGGTTGTACGACGTGACGATCACGTTCGGGATGCCCGGTTCCCGCTCGTCGGAGCGATCCCACTGGCCGATGCACGGGCCGCAGGCATTGGCCAACACGACCGCGCCGAGCGCCTCGAAATCAGCGAGGAGTCCGTCGCGCTCGATGGTCGCCCGGACCTGTTCGGATCCGGGAGTCACGAGGAGCTTGGTCTTGAGTGTGAGGCCGTTGGCGGCGGCATGGCGGGCGATCGAGGCGGCCCGGGTGATGTCCTCATAAGAGGAGTTGGTGCACGATCCGATCAGGGCGGCGGAGATCTCCATCGGCCAGCCGTTCTCCTCCGCCTCCGCGCCGAGCTCGGAGATCTTGCGGGCGAGGTCGGGGGTGTGTGGGCCGTTGATGTGCGGCTCCAGCGTGGACAGGTCGATCCGGATGACCTGGTCGTAGAACGAGTCGGGGTCGGCGAGGACCTCGTCGTCGGCCCGCAGGTGGTGGGCGACGGCGTCGGCGGCATCCGCCGTGGCCTCGCGGCCGGTGGCCTTGAGATAGCGGCTCATGGCGTCGTCGTAGCCGAACACCGAGGTCGTGGCGCCGATCTCGGCCCCCATGTTGCAGATCGTCGCCTTGCCGGTGGCCGACAGGGAGTTGGCACCGGGGCCGAAGTACTCGACGATCGCACCGGTTCCGCCCTTGACGGTGAGGATCTCGGCGACCTTCAGGATGACGTCCTTGGCGGAGGTCCAACCGTTGAGTTCACCGGTGAGCTCGACCCCGATGGCCTTGGGCCACTTGACGTTCCAGGGGAAGCCGGTCATGACGTCGACGGCGTCGGCGCCACCGACACCGACGGCGATCATGCCGAGTCCACCGGCATTGGGCGTGTGCGAGTCGGTGCCGATCATCATCCCGCCCGGGAAGGCGTAGTTCTCGAGCACGACCTGGTGGATGATGCCCGAGCCGGGCTTCCAGAAACCGCCGCCGTAGCGGGCAGAGACCGACTCGAGGAAGTCATAGACCTCCTCGTTGACGTCCTCGGCCCGAACGAGGTCGAGCGGACCGTTCACCTTGGCCTGGATCAGATGGTCGCAGTGCGTGGTCGTGGGCACCTGGACCTCGTCGAGGCCGGCGGTTCCGAACTGGAGCCAGGCCATCTGGGCCGTCGCGTCCTGCATGGCGACCCGGTCGGGGCGGAAGTCGACGTAGCTCGCACCTCGTTCGAGCTCGGCGTCCGGGTCGTCGAGGTGGTTGCCGAGGATCTTCTCGGCGAGGGTGAGGGGGCGGCCGAAGCGGGTGCGTAGGGCGCCGAGGCGTTCGTCGAGGGTGGCGTAGACGCCGTTGATGAGTTCGATCGGGGTTTCGGGGGCGACGGGCATGGATGCCACCTTTCGAGCAGGACGCGTGCGGCGGGATCCGGCCCGCACGAAGGCACTTGCGTCAGAAGCGGATACAGACAACCATAAGACAAGTGAGGACGATCCGCTATCAAAAGATCGCCGAAGATCTCCGTGACCGGCTGGATGCGGATGAATTCGGGCCGGGGGGACTGCTCCCGAGCGAGTCGTCGCTGTGCTCCACCTATGAAGCGTCCCGGGTCACGATCCGTCGCGCGTTGGAGACCCTGCGGGACCAGGGACTGGTCGAGTCCCGGCAGGGCTTCGGCTGGGTGGTGTCGAGCGACCCGGTCCGCCAGGGCCTCGCCAGCCTCGGCACCATCGAGTCACAACTCGTCGAGTCCGGTCGCTCGTCGGAGCGCGATGTGGTCGGCTTCCAGTTCGTGGACGCGCCTCCGGCCGTGGCGGAACGTCTCGGCCCCCGGGTGTTGGAGGTGCGGCGGCGCAACCTGGCCGATGGCCGGCCCTTCGCCCGGGTCACCGTGTGGTGTCGCGAGGACCTCGGAGCGGAGCTCTCGAAGGCCGATGTGACCCGGCACTCGTTCTACGAGCTGCTCCGGGTACCGCTCGGGGGAGCGACGCAGACGATCGGCGCGGGTCTCATGTCCGCGGCGGACGCCGAGCTGCTCGACGTGCCGGTCGGCTCGGCGGCACTCGTGGCCCAACGTGTCACCACCGATGCCGGAGGAGCGCCCGTCCTCGTGGCCGAGCACGTGTTCCCGGGGCATCTGACGGAGTTCGTGGTCGAACTCGGTGTCGGGACGATCGTCGAAGACGCCCCCGGCCTCCGCCTGGTGGAGTAGCGGCGCTTCCGCAACCGGGCCTGGCACTTGCGAGCGCCAGCGAGCATTTGTGGGAGTGAGCCGAGCGCCAGCGACGCGAACAGCAGCGACGACCCCGGATCCCGCCCTCTCCAGGTGGAAGCGGAATCCGAGGTCGAAGCGAAGTGAGCCGAGCGCCCGCCGGGCGGCGGGCCGCGAGGCGAACGGCGGTCAGCCAGGAAGGATCACGGCGTCGAGCACGTGCACGACCCCGTTGTCCGCGGTCAGATCGGTCGCGATGACGTTCGCACCGTCGATCATCACACCACCCTCGTCGGTCACGGTGATCTCGACGGTGTCGCCGTTGACCGTCTCGACCATCTGGCCGTCCAGCCCGATCACGTCGGCGGCGAGGGCCGAGGTCGGCAGCACGTGGTACGTGAGGATGCTGGACAGATCCTCACTCGCAAGGAGTTCCTCGGCGGTCAAGCCGAGCGCGTCGAGTGCCGCGGCGAACGCCGCGTCGGTCGGGGCGAGCACGGTGAAGGGGCCTTCGCCGGAGAGCGTCTCGACGAGGCCGGCTTCGGTCACGGCCTGCACGAGGATCGTGTGGTCGGCGGAGGACACGGCGACGTCGACGACGGTCGCTGGTTGTGCCCGATCGCCGGTCGGTTCGCCGACACCGGTCTCTCCGGTCACGGCAGCGGGTTCGGTCTCGCTCGATCCGCAGGCGGCGCCCAGGAGGGCCAGGGCGATCAGCGTGGTGAGCAGGCGGCGGGTGATGGTCATCGGGTCTCCTTCACATCGGGGGGTCGTGTCGTGATTCGTCCCGGGCGGTGCCGTTGGATGCGGGGCGTCTCCGACTCATGCGCGGGCGCGGTCGGCCGACGGGAACGACATGATCCGCACCCGCCTCGTGCCGCTCGTGCTGGGCGCGACCCTCCTCGTCGCCGGGTGCTCTCTCGTGGGCGACGACGCATCGACGACCGCGACCACCGCGCCGCCGGACGTCGTGGCGTACTGGGGTGAGACGGGTGAGACCGAACCCGTCGCGCAGTGCATCGGCGAGCTGGGGAGACGGAACTTCTCACCCGAGGAGCTCCTCGCCGCGGCCGACGGGCGTGCGCTCGACCCGGAGACCGACGCCCAGCTCAGCGAGCTGGTCGCCTCATGTCGCCTCGCCCACGCCGATGCGACGGCGATCGAGCCCGACCTCCAGATCGTCGGGAACGAGCCGACGAAGTTCGGCGACGATGCCCATCTGGATCAGCTCTACGTCGCCTGTGGCAACGGTGTCGGTGCGTCCTGCGACCAGCTGTTCGACGACGCCCCGGTCGGCAGCGAGTACGAGGAGTACGGACTGACCTGTGGGAACCGTCCGGACCTGGTCGACTGCGCCGAGTTGGACGTGCCCGAGGGCCCGGCGCCGTCCGACGACTGACGAGGTCGGTCAGGCGTCAACCGACGCCGACGCTCGGCGTGGCCGTACCCGGCTCGCGGCGGACCGTCGAATGCGCCGCTGCGAACAACAGATCGTCGAGGTGGAGCTGCGAGACCTCGCGGCCCACGGCGAGGCCACGGCCGTTCAGCCATCGGGCGATGTCGACCTGGTGGTCGTCGACGTGTTCGTCTCGAGCGGCCCGACGCGGCACGAGGATCGGCAGCTTGCCGGCGTCCATCGCGTCGAGCGCGGTGCCACATCCGGCATGACCGATCACGACGTCGGCGACCTCCATCGCCGATCGGAGACGTCCGACGGGAACGAATGCCTCGGTGTCGATGCCGAGGCCCGTCGTGTCGGTCACGCCGGTCTGCCACAGGACCTCGACCGTCGGCGGAAGGATCTCGCTGAGGCGCTCGACCAACGAACGGAACCCGAAGTCCCGCATCGTGCCGAGGGTGACCACGACCCGTCGGAGATCGGCGCTCGCAGCCCGCACGACGTCGTAGTCGTCGATCGGGGAGGAGATCGGCTGCCATCCCTTCCAGCCACGCTCGGCGTGCGGGCTGTGGCAGGTCACACCGGGCGTGCGTGACAGGATCCGCCCGGTCATGCTGGGGGCCTCGAGGCGTGTGAGCGACTCGACGTAGTGCGCCGGGATGTTCGCCGCGGCGGCCGCCGCGAGGAACGGGATGGCGGGTGAGGCGCCGGTCGAGATGACCGATGTCGGCGAGATCTCACGCAGGATCTGCCGCGCCGGTCGAGCGAGTTCGGCGGTCTGTCGGAGCTCTCGCGGCAGGACGAGTGGGACGTGGATGACCTGTTCGTCACGGAGCAGCGTCCGGGACTGGTCGGTGTCGGGTACGAGGAAGACGACCGGATCGTCGGGGAGCAACCGACGGCGGAGACGCACGAGTTCGGACAGATGTCCGCCCGCGCTGGCGACCAACGCCACCCCTCCTGGACGAACGTCGAACGTCCGCCTCTGCCTCCGCCTCGGCATGGACCCAGGCTGGTGCATGCGGCGGGCTCTGACAACCTCGGGTCGGCGCCGATCGTCGGGGAATTGATGGGTTGATATCCCCAATTCAGGGGATTCGCGATCGCTCAGCGCTCCGGCCAGCGTTTCACGTCGCCGCGACGGCGCGCCTCGGCCGTCCGTCGATCGGCGTCGCGGGCCCAACGGCGCCGCCACGAGCCCGTCTCGGGACCGGTGAGTCTCGGGGTCTGCCCGGCGGCGGCTCGCTGTCGCGCCGACCACCAGCCCGACTCGAACTCGTCGGCGAGTTCGTCGATCCTTCGCTGGATCCGATCGGCGAAGCCCCGGGCGTCCTCGCCCTCCGCGACCGACATCGGGCGGCCGAACACGACCGTCGTGCGGTGCCGACTCGGCCAGCTCCGGCCCTTGGGCAGCACCTCACCCGTGCCGTGGAGATAGATCGGCACGATCGGCACACCGGCGCGCCGGGCGACGAATGCGGCGCCGGGTCGGTGCTCGGTGCCGAAGCCGTCGGGGGAGCGACTGCCCTCCGGGTAGATGAGCACGTTCTTGTCGTCGCCGAGGGCGTCGAGCACATGCTGGATCGACATCCGGGACAGCTTCGAGCGTTCGATCGGGAAGGCACCGATGAACAGCGCGGAGGCCGCCGAGGCCACGCGGTTGGGGAAGAAGTAGTCCGCGCCGGCGGCGACGACCAGCCGGCGACGGAGCTTCGTCGGAATCGCGGCGAGCAGCAGCGTGGTGTCGGCGTGGCTGTTGTGGTTCGCGGCGAACACGACGGGCCCGTCGATGTCGTCCAGGCGATCGGCACCCATGACCCTGGTCGGCGCGTACAGGGCCACAGCCGGCTTCATGAAGCCCCAGACGGCGGCTTCGCGCACCGTTCGGGCGGCCGGGGTCTGAGCCCAGTCGGTGTCGTAGTGGACGCCGGTCGTCGGCTGCTCGGTCCTGGGCTCGACGCCGGTCGGTGTGCGAGGCGTCTCGACGACGAAGTTGAGCGTGTCGCGCCAGCCCATGTCAGCTCACGTCCGCCATGAGCACCGGCGGGTTGTGGAGATGGGTGATCGTCGGCTGCGGACCGACGGTGTCGCTGGCCATCTCGAGCGCGTCCTGGAGTGTGGTCGCCGGCTTGAACCCGAGTCGGCGGACCGCACGCGGGTCACCGCCGACGATGATGATGTCGCCCAGGTGCTGCATGGCGTGGCTCGCCCAGTACCACATGTAGAACGGATGGACACCGTGGTAGGCGTGGCTCGTCCGATAGAGGTGGCGATACCACTCGTCCTCGGCGAACTGCTTCTCGTACTTCCGCTCGATCTCGACCGGGTCGGTCGTGTCCGCGAGCACCTGCTCGAAGAAGTCGATGTAGCTCGGGTGATGGACGGGATTGAACTCCCAGGGCGTCGGGTGGCTCATGATCACCACACCGCCCTCCCGCACCAGAGGCTTCCCCCGGTACAGGTTGAAGAAGTAGCCGAGCCCCTGACAGGTCACGAGGATCGGGTTCATGATCGAGTCGACGTTGTACGGGCCGAGATACGGCAGCCCCATCGTCAGCACGTCGGTCTGGCCCTGCACGGGCACGAGGTGCTGCTTGTAGACGTTCTCCGTCGTCTTGCGGTGCACGGCCTCGACCTCACCGGCCTGGACCGACGTGATCTCGTAGGGCGCACGCCACGACTGGAAGACCTTGCGCTTCTGCGGACCGGTCATGCGCTTGAGCCCGGCCTGCATGCCGGCGAACGTCGCCCGGTCACGCATCGACCACTCCCACTCACGCTTCTGGAGCATGGAGAGCGGTCCGGTGTCACCGAAGGTGTTGGTGTTGATCGTGGTCTCGATCTGGAACACCTTCGGGCCGTGAGCCTTGATGATGTCGCCCTGGCGCCAGTTCGACTTGTGCAGCTCGGACTTCTCCTGGTCCATGAAGCTCTTCGAGTGCCGCATGGTGTGCACGTTGTGGTGCGACTTCACGCCCTGGTAGCCGGAGAGGCCGGTCGCGGTGGACTTCCAGCCACCGTCCATCGAGACGATGTTGATGTTCACGTAGATCAGCAGGTCCGACTCGGCGGCCCGCTTGTTCATCTGCACGGTGTCGCCGTGATCGGTGTGCCCGAGGATCACCATGTTGTCGGGATCCTCGGCGTCGAGGTTGTAGAGCAGCCCGTCGGGTGCGAAGGCCTCGTAGACCCGATCGCCGACGGCGTGGCGGAGCTCGGCCTCGGTCATCCGTCGATGCAGCGCGAGCGCCGCGATGAGGTGCACGTCGTCGACGCCGGCCTCGGCGGCGAGGTCGAGGACCTGTTCGATGATGCGCTGGCGGACGTCCGGTCGACGCATGGGCGGCAGCGGCAGTGAGACGTCGTCGAAGGCGATCGTCAGCTTCATGCCCGGCCGGAGCTGGGAACGCAGTGGGTCGTCGTCGATCGGGTTGGCCAGGGCGTCGGCGATGGCGCCTTCGGGATCCTCGAGACCGTGGAGTGGCTCGGCCGGATAGACGACCCGGCTGCGTCCGACCGGGAGCTTCTCCATGCGGAAGCCCTCACCGTGGTGGAACAGGATCGGTGGTGTGGTCCGGTCGACCTCGAGCACGAAGCCGGGGCGAGGTGCGGACTTGGGGGTGTCAGCCATGGGTGGTGCTCCGATGACGGAAGGAACTCGGGAGGCGGCGCGTCATCGTCGACTCCGTCGTGGCGAGGGCGGGGGCCCGAACGGCAGGGCCTTGTCGGCGCCGCCGTCGGCTTTCGACCAGTACTCGATGAGCCAGCCACGCTTGATGGCGAGGGTGGCGAGTCGGGTCTCGGGGTTGACCGCCACGGGGAACCCGACGGCGTCGAGCAGTGGCAGGTCGGAGGAGGAGTCGGCATAGGCGACGGCCTCCTCCAGGTCGAGGTCGTGTTCGGCGGCGTAGTCGCGCAGTGCCTGGGCGCGGATCTCGCCGGTCGGCGGCACCGCCTTGAGCTCGCCGGTGTACGCGCCGTCCTTGACCGTCATCTCGGCCGAGATGATGTCGTCGAACAACGGCGCCAGCGGCTTCACGACGATGTCGAGGGCGCCGGTGATGAGCACCGTGCGATGGCCGAGCTGACGGTGCTGACGCACCCGTCGGATGGCCGCCGGGAAGGCCTTGGTGAGGATGTGGTCGCTGAGGAGTTGCTGGCCGAGCTCGTCCATGAGTTCCACGGGTGCACCCTCGTAGCGGCGGTAGAAGTGCCGCAGGAAGTCGGTGCGGTCCCGCTGGTCGAGGG
Organism: Acidimicrobiales bacterium; assembly: GCA_020629695.1. Taxonomy (GTDB): domain Bacteria; phylum Actinomycetota; class Acidimicrobiia; order Acidimicrobiales; family SZUA-35; genus JAHDBV01. The sequence continues at coordinate 21,928 of JAHDCV010000060.1, forward strand.
CGAGCAGGCTCGGTCCTTCGGCCACGGTCTTGGCCATGAAGCGCATGCGTTCCGCCGGCGGCATCCGGCGGGTCGCGAGGTAGGCGTAGGAGAACACCACGTTGGACGCGATGATCGTGTTCTCGAGATCGAAGGCGGCGACCTGGCGGTCGGGCGAGAGGACCCGCTTCTTCAGTCGCTTGGTCCGGGCATCGGGGTCCGAGCGCTCGCCGACGGTCTTGACCCGGGCGTGTTCGACCACCGACGGCAGGTGGATGCCGGTGACGTAGTGGTTCCAATCGACGATCGACGGGTCGCAGCCGAAGGTGTGCTGATCGGCCACCGGCATCGACGCGTGGAGGGCGACGAGGTTGTCGACGCCGTAGAGCGCCTCGCACTCGGCATAGGCGCCGTAGATCTTCACGTACCCACGGGCCCGCTCGACGTTGTCCTTCTGCTCCTCGACCTCGGCGGTGATCATCGCCTGCTTGCCCCGCAGCGGAAGGCTCTTCAGCACCTTGTCGGCGGTGCCGAGCTGGCGGGCATACCGGTCGAGTTGACGCTCGACCGCGCCACGGCCGGGGAAGGTGAAGGGGCGAACGGCGATCGGCTGGCCCTTCTGGTCGTAGAGCGGGTGCTCGGCGAACCAACCCGAGACGAGATCGACGAGTGTCCGGTACTGGAGCGGATTCCGGGTGCCGGAGGCGACCTGGGTGATGTCGGGCTTCGGCGGCACGTAGTCGGGGTCGTCGGCGGTGCGGCCCTCGTGGTCGGCGAGCGGTCCACGGGCGGCCACGGCGACGATCGCGCCGACCACGAGGTCGACGGGGATGACGTCGACGACGCCCTCGGGCACACCGGGGAACTCCTTCAGGAGTCCCTGGCCGTAGCTGATGAGGATCGGCTCGGCCATCCGGAAGCCCTTGATCCAGCCCGGCACCGGCTCGGACCAGGCTGACTCGATGATGGCGGGCCGCACGATCGAGACGGGCACGTTGCCGCGTCGTTCGTCGAGCGCCCGTTCTCCGAGGGCCTTGGTGTAGGCGTAGGAGTCGGGCCAGCCGAGCGACGCCGCGCGGGCTCGGCCCGCTTCGACCATCTGCTCGGAGACCCAACGGGTGCGGAGCTGTTCGGTCTTGGCCGCGAGCAGCGGCGTGCCCGCGGCGCCGAGTTCGTTGCGGGCACGGGCGCGGAACTCCTCGAGTCGTGCGGCGGAGCGGGACTCCGCGTCGAAGTCCGCCCGTGTGCGGCGGGCGGCGCGGACCTCGGCCTGCCAGTCGACGTCGATGTGGAACGGCGAGTCGGACAGCAGTTCTTCGTTGGCCGGCCCTCGGCGATTGCCGGCGACGTAGCAGGTCGAGACGGCGACGAGGTGCGGCGTCGCCCCGAGGTCGTGGAGGGTCTCGGCGATGCGGGTCGGGCCGAGGAGGTTCACCTCGACGGCGGAGTCGAGCGGGGCGTCGAACGAGACCGTCGCTGCCGAGTGGATGATGACGTCGACCGTCTTCATCAGCTCGCGACCCGCTTCGTCGAGGCCGAGCCCATCGGTGCCGACGTCACCCGCGATGACGTGCACGCGGTCGGCCATCTGCTCGAGCAGGATGGCTCCGCCGACCTTCTGGTCTCCGTCGCCCAGTTCGTCGCGCAGGCGATCGAACACGTTGTTGCGGAAGATCTCCCGCTTGGCCCGCTGCTCGACGGTCGAGCGCTTGCCGGGGCGGATCAGCAGCACGAGCTCACAGTCGGGCACGGACCGGAAGAGTCGCTCCACGAGCGCGGTGCCGAGGAATCCCGTCGATCCGGTGACCGCGACACGCTTTCCCGCCAGTTGCTCGGCAATCACTGGTGCTCCGACTCCCCGACGCTCAGGCCGTCTCTCCGTACCGATCCGCCACCGTATGACCGTCGGGCGACCCGGTCCGTCTACCATTTGGTAAGTGCCGGTACAGGATAGAGCGACGACGACCGACCTGGCGACCGCACCGACCGGATCGTCGCGCACCGCCGACCGTGCGGTGGATGCCGCCATCCGGGCGTTCGCGACCCACGGCGTGGCCGGGACCTCCCTCGACGACCTCGCCCGCACCCTCGGAGTGACGAAGCAGACCATCCTGTATCACCACGGTTCCAAGGCGGGCCTGGTCGACGCGGTGTTCGCCCGTGCGGCCGCCGACCTGATCGCCGTGCTCGACGACGCCGTCGTCGGCGAGGAACTCGGCTGGTCACGTGTCGACGCCGCGGTGCGGGCGGCGTTCGCTCTGGCCGTGCGTCGCCCCGAACTCGTGAGCCTGCTGCGTGAAGCGTCGCGGCTGGGCCCGCCGGCATCCGACGATGCCGTCGCGGCCCTTCGGCCACTGGTCGATCGTGCACTCGTTGCGCTCACCGACGGCATGGCCAGCGGTCGATTCCGTCGCGGGGATCCCCGCCTCGTGCTCGTGACGGCCTACGCCGCGGTCACCGGGGTGGTCGCTGAGCCCGAACTGTTGCGGGTGGTCGAAGTGGAACTCGACGTCCGGACCGCGGTCCGGCTCCGACGGATCGTGCTCGACGTGCTCGCCGGCCTCCTCCGGCCCGAGCTCAGCTCGCAGGGCTGACCGGCAGATCGACCGCCGGGACACCTTCGTCGAGCTCGACCCCGGCGGAGTTCAAGAAGCCCGAGACGAGTCGGTAGAAGCCGGCGAGCACGAGGAGTTCGACCAGTTCGGCGTCGCTCCAGCGGGTGCGGAGCGCGGCGAACGTCGTCTCGGTCACGCAGTCGTCGAGATGGAGTTCGTCGGCCATGCGGAGCAGCGTGAGGTCGACGTCGTTCCAGTCGTGTGCGCCGAGTGGACGGGTGATCGCCTCGATCTCGTCATCGGTCAGGCCGGCCTCTCGGCCGATCAGCACGTGTTGGCCGAACTCGTACCGCGACCGGGCGTTCGCTCCGACCCGGAGGATCACGAGCTCCCGCTCCCTCCCTGGCACCAGTCCCCGACGCAGCAGCTGTCCTCCCATGCGATTGAACTGCTTCATCAAGGCCGGGTGGTGGGCCAGCGTCCCGAAGATGTTGATCGGATCACCGTCGCGCAGCAGCGTGTGCTCCAGGAGAGCGGCCGCCTCGGCGCTCGGCGTGTCGTTCGTCGGGATGCGGGGCGAAGTCGGTCGATCGGCCATGGCCGAGTCTCGCGCTCGCCGGAGTTGCATGGCGGCGGCGACAGGAACTGTCGCCTCCACCTGGGATTTGCCCCGAGGTCAGCGCGTGGTGCGGCGGTGGGCCGACTTCGAGCGGTGCCGACGCAGGGCGAGCTGCGCCAGTTCGTCGATCAGTTCGGCGTACCCGAGGCCCGTCGCCGCCCACATCTTCGGATACATCGAGATCGGCGTGAAGCCGGGAATCGTGTTGACCTCGTTGATGAGGGGGCCGCGCCCGCCGGCGGCCGGATCCTCCCAGAGGAAGTCGACCCGGGCCATGCCGTCGCAGCGGAGGACGCGATAGGCGTGGCGGGCGAGTTCGGTCATCTCGGCGACGGCGTCGTCCGGCAGGGGCGCGGGGATGAGGAGCTCGGCGCCGTCGTCGTACTTGTCCTCGTAGTCGTAGAAGACCGCGCCGGGCACGATCTCGCCCGGAACGGAGACCCGCAGTTCGTCGCCGTCGCTGGAGTTGCCCAGGACCGCGAACTCGATCTCGCGATGTCCGTCGGCCGAGGCGTCGACGACGATGCGTTCGTCGTAGGTCGCCGCGAGGTCGAGCGCGGCGGCGAGGTCGGTCGGATCGTCGACGCGGCTGATGCCGATCGAGGAGCCCATGTTCGCCGGCTTCACGAACACCACCGGGCCGAGGTCGGCGAACAACTCGGCCGCGTCGACCTTGGGGATCTCATGGGCCAGCACGGTGC
>JAHDCV010000061.1 GCA_020629695.1 Acidimicrobiales bacterium
AACGCCATGACGTTGTTGTTGATTCGCATACCCCTGGTGGTTCCTTCCGTGCGGGGACATTGGTTGTCCCGTCCGTGGGACTTCCGACTCCTGATGGAGTTCTCTCAGAGCATCGGGTGCTCCGGGGCCGGCCATGAGGAGAAATCGGGCCGGCCTGGTCGCCCGGTGCGAGGCACCGGGCGACGATCACTGCATGACGAGTCCGGTGAACAGCACGCGGATGACCCGTTCCTCGCCGTAGGCCTCGACCATGGCGTCGGTGAGCTGCTGCTTGACCGACTGACGTGCCGGTCCCGCGGTGAGGTCGTCGGCCCGCTTGGCGCCGAGCAGCTCGATGATGACGTCCTTCGCGATCGCCTCGTCGGCAGCGAACAGCGCGGGGTCCTCTTCCTCCGCCAGCACGATCGCGATGCCGACCCGGAGGAAGGTCGCGCCGCCGTTGCCGTCGTCGGAGAGGTTGATCACCATCTCCTCGAGTTCGTGGATGGCGCCGTCCATCGGCTCGACCACCTCGACGACCACCGGTTCGGCGGTCGCGGTCGGCGCCGGCTTCAGGAAGACGTTGTAGCCGGTCAGCACGAAGGCCCCGACGGCCGCAGCCGTCACGATCTTGTTGCCCTTCCCGCCGCCGCTGTCGGCCTGTGCTTCATCGGTCGTCGCCTCGGCGTCGTCCTTCTTCTTCTTAGCCATCGCCGTTCTCCTCTTCGCGTGACTGGGTGTTCTGTTGCTGATTGGTGGCCGGAGCCAGAGCGATCGGATCGTTCGGGGCGTCGTCGATGCCGAGGCCGGTCGGGTCCTCGATGCCGAGGCCGGCGTCGACCATGCCCTCGACCCGGATCACGAGTTCGACCCGCCGGTTGGCCTGGCGGCCGTCTTCGGTCGAGTTGTTCTCCCGCGGTCGGGAGTCGGCGAGTCCGACGGCGGCCATGCGTGACGGCGGAATGGGATGGTTGTCGAACAGGTACCGCACCACCGACGAGGCCCGGGCGCCGCTCAGTTCCCAGTTGGTCGGGTAGCGCACGGTGCTGATCGGCACGTCGTCGGTGTGGCCCTCGATCTCGATGGCGTTGTCGATGGTCTGCACGACTTCGGCCACGACGTCGAGCACGACCGGCGCATCCACGCCGAAGTCGGCCGAACCGGAGTCGAACAGGATGCGGTCGTCGAACCGGATGACGACGCCGCGTTCGTCGAGTGCGACCTCGACGTAGTCCTCGGCGCCGAGTTCGTCGAACTGCTCCTCGATCGTGTCACGGACCTCTTCGGCGTTCTCGGACGTCACGGTGCCCGCCTCGATGACTTCGGCGAGGGCCGCGTCGTGGTTGTCCATGATGTCCTCGGTGGGCACCGCGGCCTGCCCGACCGAGGGCGCCAGTCCGATGCCCTGCCCGAGCAGGGACTCGGTGTTGTCCGAGGTGAGGTCGGACACGCCGAGCGCGGTGACCATGCCGACCTTGAAGTCGAAGAACTTCGTCTCGTCGACGAGCGCGAAGGCGAACATCATGATGAAGAAGGCCAGCAGGAGGGTCATGGCGTCCGCGTAGGACTCCATCCACTCCTTGGACGGGCCTTCGTCCTCCTCGATCGCCGGCGGCGGTTTCCTAGGCACCCTGGGACTCCAGGACCTCGTCCCGCTTGCTGGGCGGCAGGAAGGCGACCAACTTGCCGGCCAGCGCCCGCGGGTTGGCGCCGGACTGCACCGCCAGCACCCCCTCGATGACGAGCTCCCGATAGGACGCCTCGTCGGCGGAGAGCTTCTTCAGTCGGTTGGCGATGGGGGAGAAGAGGAAGTTCGCGAGGAACGCGCCCCAGAGCGTGGTGATGAAGGCCACCGCCATGGACGGGCCGAGCGTCGACGGGTCGTCGAGATTGCCCAGCATGTCGATGAGGCCGATGACCGTGCCGACCATGCCGAACGCCGGGCCGAAGCCGGCGGCGGTGGTGAAGAACGCCGCGCCGTCCTTGTGGCGGAGCTTGAGCCGGTGCAGATCGAGTTCGAGGATCTCGGCGATCTCGTCGGGGTCGGTGCCGTCGACGGCGAGCTCGAGCCCCTTCTTCAGGAACGGGTCCTCGACGGATTCGAGCTTCGACTCGAGCGCCAGCAGGCCCTCTTTCCGGGCGACGTCGGAGAACTCGACGAGCTGGGTGATGGTGGCCGCTTCGTCGCCGGCGCCGCCGCCGGTGATGGCCTTGACGAACACCTTGGCCGCGGAGGCGGCCTGCGCCTTCGAACCCGACGCGACGGTGGCGCCGATGGCGCCACCGGCCACGAGGATGATCGAGGCCGGCGACCCGAAGAAGATGCCGATCGGGTCGATGCCACCCATCGCCATGGCGCCGAAGGTCGCGCCGAACGCGATGAGCAGTCCGATGATGGTCACTGGGTCCATGAGTCGCCCTCCGTGGCGTTCTGCTCACCCTCGATCAGTCGCAACGCGGGTGGCGCGATGTCGACGACCTCGACCCGCTCCGCCCGGGCCTGCACCTCGGCACGGGCCTCGGCGATCTGGTGGACGACGTCGTCGAGCGACTCGCGGACGATGAACTTCTTTCCATCCGAGAGCACGACGACGGTGTCGGGATTCGCTTCGACCCGCTCGACGAGCAGGTCGTTGATCGCGAAACGTGCCCCGTTGAGCCGAGAGACGATGATCATGGTGAGCCTTCCGAGTGCGTTGGCATCCGTGCCAACGCTCAGAGGTTCGGCACCCACCGGCGGGACCATGAGCACAAATCCCCGACACGTCCACGACCTGGGTCGGGGGACCCGGACGGCCGGCGGGCGGAATCGCCCGAACCGGGGCGCGACGAAGCCGCACCCTCGAGGGATGCGGCGGCAGGGTCGGCGAGGTCGTTCAGCCGCGCCGGTGCGCGTCGGCCGTTGCGGAGATCCGGATCAGCGCAGGAAGTCGAGCAGCGAACGGTTCAGCGACCGGGCGCTGGCGGCGAGTGTCGCCTCGTAGGAGGCCTCGGCCGAACGGAGGCGGATCACGGCCTCGGCGATGTCGGTGTCTTCTCGCTGGGAGAGTTGACCGGTGACCCGCAGCTCTTCGTCGAGCGTGCGCTCACCGAGGGCGTCCAGGCGGCTGCCGATTCCGCCGACCCGTCCGAGTTCGTCGCTGATGCGAGACATCGCGGCATCGATGGCCTCGATGCCGTCCCGCCCACCGTCGACACTGCCGGCCTCGATCTGGACGGCGAGTTCTTCGAGCACCTGGAAGACCGAACCGTTGTACGGATCGGCGCCGTTGGCGGCGCCGAACACGGCCGGGCCGTTGTTGCCGACGGCGATGGTCAGGTCGTCGTCGACGCGTCGGCGGACCGCGCCGTCGTCGCCGAGATACTGACCCGCATCGTCGTAGGCGGCGGCGCCGTCATGGGTGCCGGCGAAGATCGGGCGCCCGTCGATCGTGGTGTTGGCGAGCGAGAGGACCTCACGGGCGACGGAGCGGATCTCGGCCGCGATGGCGTCGCGACCTTCGGAGCTCGTGCTCGCGTTGACGGCTTGCAGCGCGAGCGTGCGGGCCCTGGTGAGGGCGGCGGTGCTGGACTGCAGGGACGCGTCCGCGCTCTGGAGCCACTCGGTCGCACTGTTCTGGTTGCGCACGAACTGCTGGAGTCGTGCGAGCCGATGGCGCGACTGGAGGATCTCGCCGGCCTGGACCGGTGCCTGGGACGGTCGTTCGTACTTCCGTCCCGACGCGATCTGCTGTTCGGCCTGGGCGAGCCGCTGGCGAGCGGCGGATCCCCAGTCCGTGAAGCGGTTGACGTTGCCGAGTTCGGTCACTCGTCCGGTCATGGGTCTCGTCTCCTCGTCATCGGCCGACCAAGCCGGTGTTGTTGATCAGGGTGTTGAGCATCTCGTCGACGGTCGAGATCATCCGGGCCGAGGCCTCATAGGCCCGCTGGGCCGAGATCAACTCGGTCATCTCCTCGTCGAGGCTCACGCCACTGGTTGCTGTCCTCGCTGCCTCGGCCGCGGCGGCGGTCTGCCCGGCGGTGTTGGCGCGTTGCATCGCTCCTGCCGTCACCGAGGCGAGTTCGGTGACGAGTTGATCCCAGGCGGCCGACGGGCCATCCGGGGAGTCCGAGAGCGCGGCGAGCGCCTCGGCGACGGTGGTGTCGAGTGATCCGGCGGTGGCACCGCGGGCCGCGATCGCCGTCGGGTCACCGGCGACGTCGGCGTGCAGGGAGAACCCGCCGGGGCCACCCGTGGCGTCGAAGAACGATCGACCCGTCGTGCCGTCGAGACCGGCACCTGCGGTGTGTGCGGTGTTGTACGAGTCGGCGAGCTCCTGGGCGAAGGTCGCCAGGTCGTTGAGCTGTTCGCCGATCAGACCGTTCGCGGCGTCGAGGGTGCCGGCGAGGTCGCCGGAGCGGATCGTCAGCGTCCGACCGTTGTCGGTCTGGACCTCGACGCGGTCGAGCCCGTGCACACCGAGCGCGGCGTCGGCGACCCGAGCGGTCGACAGCGTCGCCGCCCGCCCGTCGCCGACGAGGCGCAGGCCGTCGAGGGTGATCGAGACGCCGCCGTTGTCGTCGTAGCGGACGTCGCCTCCGACGAGGCTCGTGAGCTCGTCGATGAGTGCATCGCGCCCGTCCTCGAGCGAGGCGGCGTCGGCGCCGGCGGCGCGGGCCGCGATGATGTTCGCGTCGGACGCGGCGATCGAGCTCGCGAGGCTGTTGACCCGATCGACGACGGTGTCGACACGGCCGTCGAGGCCGTTGTGCACGTCGATCGCGGCGGCGTGGGCATCGCGCACGGCCGCGGCCACTGCATCGCCGCGCTGCAGCACGATGGCCCGGATCGCGGTGTCGCCCGGGTCGTTCACGAGGTCGTCGAACGCCGCACCGAGGTCTCGCAGTGCCGCCGAGATGCCCGAGTCGCCGAACGAGGCCCAGTTGGCTTCGAGTTCGTTGAGCGCTTCGGCCTGGATGCCGAGCGATGCGGCACGTGAGGTCTCGCTCCGGACGTGGGCCTCGAGGAGCGGGTCGATGACCCGGCTGATCGAACGGATCTCGACCCCTCGGCCTGCCCGGTCGGTGCCGGTGAACACGCCGAGCCCGTTCGGGCCCTCGATGGCCGACAGATCGACGGTGCGTCGGCGATAGCCGGGGGTGGAGGCATTGGCGATGTTCTCGCCGATGACGTCGATGCGTCGCCGGTGCACGTCCAGCCCGGTGAAGGCGGTGTTGAGCGCGGCGAAGTCCGACATCAGACGGTCCCGTCGAACAGGATCGAGGAGCGGCTCGCGTTCGTCGTGAGTCCGCGTCGGTCGTAGCCGGTCGGGCTCTCGAAGGTGGTCAGCGAATCGGTGAGTCGCCGGATCGCGTCACGGCTCTCGTCCAGCACGATGTGGTGACGGCGCATGAGCTCGTCGATCCGCGAGCCGACGGCACGGAGCTCGGTCTGGTGGTCGCCGAGCAGCGCGGGCCAGGGTTCGGGCGCGGTGTCGATCAGCTCGGTGAGTGAGGTCGGCTCGTCGCCGAGCAGCACCGTGCGTTCCACGTCGAGGAGGCCGATGCGCTCGGCGATCTCGTCGACGAGGTCGGCGACATGGGAGTTCCAGTCGGCCCGCTGCTGGTCCTGGAGGGCCAGCTGGACGGTCAGGGCGAACTCCAACTTGTCGAGTGCGCGGCGATACCCCCAGAGGACTTCCCCGAGACGGGCCAGGGATCGTGGGTCGAGAGTCGCCATGTCTATGGTCTCGGCCGCGCCGGATCGATCATGAGGAAAAGTTCTCAGGTCGTGCGCAGCGTCGCCCGAAGCGAGCGCATGGCGTCGGCCTTGATCTGCGACGCACGGGACTGCGTCACGCCGAGCGCCTCGCCGATCTCGGTGATCGATCGACCGTCGAGGAAGTGGGCCTCGATGACGAATCGTTCTTTGGGGCGGAGCGTGCCGAGTGCGGCTCGAACCGAACGGACGTCGTCGAGTCGGTCGAGGCGATCGCCGGGTTCGGGGGTGTCGCTGATCGCATCGATGCGCGACTCCTCCAACGATGCGAGCGAGGCCCGGGCGACGAGTGCCCGTTGGTCGCTGATCTCGGGGGAGTCGGACCCGCGATCGCCGGGCGCACGTGCGTCCAACTCCTGGAGCTGGCGTTCCGCCCGTCGCACGGATCGTGGTGCCCAGTCGTCCCGGCGGAGTTGGTCGGCGATCGCTCCTTCGATCCGCCGGCCGGCGAAGGTCGAGAACGCGACGCCACGGTCGGGATCGAACCGTCGAGCGGCATCGATGAGGCCCATGGATCCGGCCTGCACGAGATCGTCGGTGTCGTGATGCCGGGGCAATCGACTGCGCACACGGGCGGCGATGTGGTGCACCAGGCCGATGTTGGCCTCCACCCGGGCGCGCACGTCGGCCGTGAGTCCCTCGACGGGGGACATCTCGGTCTCGCGCGTCGGCGGCGACATGAGCATGACGTGAGGTCTCGGAATCGGCCGTCCGGACCTTGAGCCCCGAGCAAGGGTGACGGTCGTCCTCCGAACGAGTTGATCCGACCGACTGGTTCTGTGTGGGTCGATCGACTCAACTCGGGTCGACCCCTGCCGATCGGGGGGTCGTGAGCGAGTCCAACCCCTCGATCGATGTGCAGGAGACCCCCGAACCGGCCGACGCCGGATCGGTCGATGCTGTTGCCGAGACCGCCGATCACACCCCCGCGCTCGAGAACGGTCGCCTCTACGACTTCAGCGAGTCGTCCTGGTTGACCAACCACCGCGTCGATGCCTTCCGGGTGTCGGCCGGCGAGATCGCCCGGCACACGGCGCGCCTGCTGAGCGAGTGGAACGCCGACTGGAACGTCACCTCGGGGAACGTCACCTCCGGCCGTCCGGAGGACCTCGGCGGCGTCGACTGGTTCGTCATCGACCTCGTCGAACGGGCCGAGCGCGGATTGATCATGATCGACCACGAACTCTCGTTGTCGGTGCTCGTCCACCTCCTCGGCGATCCGATGAACGAGATCGGCGACCCACGCGGGCTCAGCGCCCTCGAGGGATCGGTGCTGGACCTCGTGGTTCGCCCCATCGCCGACATCGTCCTGTCGCAACTCCTGATCGCTTCGTCCGCTCGTCTCAGCCATGAGGAGTCGGCCGAGGCCGCGCTCGGCGTGGCGGACGACGATCTCACGTTCTTCGAACTCCGGATCGACACAGGGCACCGGAGCGGTTCGGTGGGTATCGGCATGCCGTCCGCCGCTCTCCGCTCGTTCGCCGAGTTCGTCGACCATCGCGAGGCGGGTCTCCGCAGCCGCGACGGTCTGGGCGCCCCCGAGGTCGCCCGTTCGATCGGCCAGGCCACGGTGCCCGTCACCGTGCGGCTCGAACCGTTCCAGCTCACCACGCAGGCGGTGTCCGGTCTCCGGCCCGGCGACGTGGTGAAGACCGGACACCCCGTCCATCGCCCGTTGACCACGGTCATGGGCGGTTCGGACATGCACCTCGTCGAAGCAGGACAACAGGGTGAGCGGCTCGTCGTGACCGTCGTCGCCCACCCCGGAGCCTCAGGAGCCCCATCATGACCACCACCGCACTCGACCGCGACCTGTCGGCGCTGCCCGAAGCGATCGCCACCCTCGGACTCCAGCTGGGGCCGGTGGGCCCGGCACCCGCCGAGCTCTCGGCACCGATCCTCACGGCCTCCGGATCGACGGGGGCGGGCGAGGCGACGGTCTTCATCGCCGTCGTCGACGGTGACGGGCAGGCCGACGCGATCATCCAGGCACTCGCCGGTGCCGTGGCCCGGGTGCATCCGGACCTCGAGTTCCGCCCGGGTGATCCGCTGCCGAACCTCGACGTGCTCAGCGCATCGGTCGACCGACCGGTCCAGATCCGACCCGTGCTGAACGCCGGTGCCTGCGTCGGGGCCATCGTGCACGCCGAGGATCGACGCGGCGAGGCGGCCACACCCGGCGCCGGCGCCCCGATGTCTGCCGCAGCCGTACCCGCCGCGGCGGTGGGCGAACTCGACATGCTGCGCAACGTCACGATGACGGTGACCGCCGAACTCGGTCGGACCGAGCTGAAGGTCTCGGAGATCCTCGCGCTCCAGATCGGCTCGGTCATCGAGCTGGACCGTGCGGCCGGGGCGCCGATCGACTTCCGCGTCAACGACACCCTGCTCGCCCGGGGTGAGGTGGTCGTGGTCGACGACGAGTACGCCGTTCGCCTCACCGAGATCGTCGACCCCAAGCGCGCCTGACATGGCCGAGTCGCTGTTGCTGCTCGTGCGGATGCTGGTCTCGCTCGCCGTTCTCGGCGGGTTGGGCTGGTTCCTGCTCCGGCTCGCCCGCCAACGCGGGTTGGGCGGCCTCGGCGCGCGCACCGTCATCGACGTCGAATCCCAACGCGGCCTGAGCCGATCGGCGTCGATCGCCGTCGTGCGGGTCGGGACCCGACACCTGCTGCTCGGCGTCGGCGATCACGGTGTCCGGGTCCTCGCGGAGGGCGATGATCTCGTCGAGCTCCCACCGGAGCCGACCGTCGCCGAACCGTCGGCTGACGATCCGCTCGGCGCCGACGCGGGCGATGTCCGCGCCTCCGGCGGAGGCATGGCACTGCTCGAACGCCTGCGCGACGCCACGGTGCGGCGCGTGCCCACGTGAATCTCTCCCTTCTCGAACGGATCGTCCCGACGATCCCGTCCGCCCGGGCGTTCCTCGCCGGGTGCATCGTCGCGTGCACGCTCCTGACGTTCGCACCGATGGCGGCGGCCCAGGACGGACCGGACGAGTTCGAACCGCCGGTGCCGCAGCTTCCCGACGTCGGTCCGGACGATCCGACCGTGAACGACGGTGAGCCGTTCACGATCACCGTCGACGGCGGCGACGGTGGGCCGAGTCAGTCCGTGATCGTGATCCTCGGGCTGACGCTGCTGTCGCTCGCACCGTCGTTGATCATCATGCTGTCGAGCTTCACGCGGATCGTCGTCGTGTTGTCGCTGACGAGGAACGCCCTCGGCCTCCAGGGGGTGCCGCCGAACCAGGTGATCATCGGTCTGGCGCTCTTCCTGACACTGTTCGTGATGGGGCCGACCCTCAACGAGATCAACGAGATCGCCCTCCAGCCCTATCTGGACGGCACGATCGACCAGGGCACCGCCTACGACCTCGGCACGGGTCCCCTCCGGGAGTTCATGCTCGCCCACACCCGGTCGTCGGAGATCGAGTTGATGCTCGACGCATCGGGCGCCGACCGCCCCGAGACCCCGGCCGATCTCGAACTGACCACGCTGATCCCCGCCTTTCTCCTCTCGGAGCTGAAGACCGCCTTCCTGATCGGCTTCGTGATCTTCATCCCGTTCCTCGTCGTCGACATCGTGGTCTCGGCCGTCCTGATGTCGCTCGGCATGATGATGCTGCCGCCCGTGTTCGTCTCCCTCCCGTTCAAGCTCCTGCTGTTCGTGATGGTTGGCGGCTGGTCGCTCATCGTCGAGACCCTGCTCGCAAGTTTCGCCTGATCGGACCCGCCATGACCGAAGCAGAAGCCCTTCAGATCCTCACCGACGCCATCTGGGTCGCGGCTCGGATCGCCGCACCGATCCTGCTGACCGCCGTGTCGGTCGGTGTCGCGATCGGGCTCGTGCAGTCCGTGACCCAGATCCAGGAGCAGACGCTCACCTTCGTGCCGAAGTTCGCGGCCGTCGGCGCCGTGATCATCCTGTCGGGCTCGTGGATGATGGCTGAGATGGTCGGCTTCACCCGCCAACTGTGGGAGAACGTGCCGTCCCTCATCGGCTGAGGTCGGCACCGTCCCGACGATTGTTCCCGTGAGCCGTCTGCCGTGATCGCGCTGCCGACCGACCCGGGCCTGCTGGCCGGCTTCCTGCTGCTGTCGGCGCGCCTGCTCGCGGTGTTCCAGTTCGCACCACCGTTCACCGGGAACGGCACTCCCATCCGGATCCGACTCGCCATCTCGGTCGCGGTGGCCGCTGCGGTCACCCCCGTGGTCGGATTCTCGGTCGAGCCGACCCTCGGCGCGCTCGTGAGCGGCGTGATCTATCAGGTGGTCGCCGGCGCGGCGATGGGTCTGCTGATCCAGCTCGTGATCGCCGCCGTGCAGGCGGCCGGCGGCATGATCGACGTGCTGTCGGGGCTCGGAGCCGCGGCGCTCTACGACCCCTTCACCCAATCGCAGGCGGCGCCGGTCGCTCGGCTCTACCAATTGGTGGCGGTCACGGGCCTGTTCATCATCGACGGGCACCTCCTCATCGTGCGGGGTGTGCTGCGGACCTTCGAGGTCGCCCCGCTCGGTGGCATCCGGGTCGACGCCGTTCCCCGGGTCGCCTCGGAAGGAGCCGCCCACCTGTTGCTCGCCGCGGTCGAGATCGCCATGCCGGTGCTCGTCGCACTCGCCCTCGCCGAGATCGTGTTGGGCCTGGCCAGCCGAGCGGCGCCGCGCCTGAACGTGATGGTGCTCGGCTTCGCCGCGAAGTCCCTGATCATGATGATCGTGCTGGGGGTCTCGCTTCCCCTCGCCCTCCGCTCCGTGACCGCGTTGTTGATGCGATCACTCGAGTGGTCGATCTCGTTGCTCGGGGGGTGAGATGGCAGAGGACCGGAACTCCAAGACCGAGAAGGCCACACCGAAGAAGCGGAGGGAGTCCCGCAAGGAAGGACAGATCCCCCGATCGGTCGACGTGGTCCAGTGGGGTGTGCTGCTCGCGGTGACCTTCCTGCTGCCGATGTTGCTCGGCGAGTTGAGCTCTCGCGTGCAGAGCCGTTCGGTGTTGGCCATGCAGTTCGCCGCGGCCGGTGAGCAGGGCCCGGTCCTCGGCTCGATGTGGGGACTCGTGCTCGATCTCGCCGTCGTGATGATCCCGTTCACCTCGTTCGTGATGGTCGCCGTGATCGCCGGTCTGGCGGTACAGGGTGGTGTCACGCCGTCGGGCAAAGCACTCAAGCCGAAGTGGGAGCGCATCTCCCCGAAACACGGGTTCAAACGCCTCGTCTCGCCCGACTCCCTCGTCGACACGGCGAAGGCCATCCTGCGACTCGCCCTGGTCGCGTTGCTCGTGACCGTCGCCGCACCCGCCATGATCGAACGGCATCTGAGCGGAGGGTCGCTGCCGGCCGATGTCGGTGCGACCGCAGCGGCCGCCGATCTGCTGTTGTTGCTCCGGGTGCTCGCCGTCGCCGGCCTCATCGTCGGCATCGCCGACATCGGCTTCCAGCGATGGCGCACCGAGCGCAAGCTGCGGATGTCGAAGCACGAGGTGAAGCAGGAGACGAAGCAGACCGAAGGCAACCCGGAGGTCCGGGCTCGGCGCCGGCGGGAGCATCAGCGCCTCTCGAGCAACCAGATGCTCGCCGCGGTCGAGAACGCCTCGGTCGTGGTCGTCAACCCGATCCACGTCGCCGTCGCGCTCCAGTACGGCGCCGACCACGGCGTGCCCCGCGTCGTCGCGAAGGGCAAGGACATCGTGGCCGAGCGGATCCGCGAGCGGGCCATCGCCCACGGTGTACCGCTGGTCGAGAACCGTTCGCTCGCCTGGATCCTGCACGACACGGCCGACGTCGATGCCGACGTACCGATGGAGCTCTACCAGGCCGTCGCGATCGTGTTGGCGTTCGTGATGCAGCGCCCCGTGGGTGCCCTCGCCGGGTCGATTCGGCGGGTGCACGTCCCCCCGTCGACACTCGCTCGCGCCGGGCGTCTGATCGACCATGAACCGTCCGGCCCAGAAGTGGTGGGCAGCACGCCTCAATTCAGGGGTCGCAGCGCCGATGGAGCGTTGATCGGCTGACGCCCGCGTCAGACCTCTGGAGGGTCCCATGCCAACATCACGATTCGGAGGTGCTGCGGTCTCGGCCGGCGTCATCGCCGTCGTGGGCCTGATGATCCTGCCTCTGCCCGCGGCGATCCTCGACTTCCTGCTGAGCATCAACATCGGCTTCGCCGTGCTGTTGCTGCTCTCGACGATCCTGGCGAAACGCTCGATCGATCTCGACAGCTTCCCGTCGCTGCTGCTGATCGCCACGCTGTTCCGCCTCGCCCTCAACGTCTCGACGACCCGACTGATCCTCGGAACGGGTGCGGCCGGTGGAGTGATCGAGGCCTTCGGCGGCTTCGTCGTCGGTGGCTCGGTCGTGGTCGGCCTCGTCGTGTTCCTGATCCTCGTGATCATCCAGTTCGTCGTGATCACCAACGGCGCGTCCCGGGTGGCCGAGGTGGGCGCACGCTTCACCCTCGACGCCCTTCCGGGGAAGCAGATGGCGATCGACGCCGACCTCGGCGCCGGTCTCATCAACGAAGCCGAAGCCCGTCTGCGGCGAGAGGAAGTCGCCCGGGAGGCCGACTTCTACGGCGCCATGGACGGCGCCTCGAAGTTCGTGAAGGGCGACGCCATCGCCGGCGTGCTCGTCACGATGATCAACCTGATCGGCGGCCTCGCCATCGGTGTGGCCCAGCAGGGCCTGTCGTTCGGCGATGCCGTCCAGACCTACTCGTTGCTGACGGTCGGCGACGGCCTGGTCTCCCAGGTGCCGGCGCTGCTGATCTCGGTCGCCTCCGGCATTCTCGTCACCCGCACCGCCGGCGGGTCCGATCTCGGTGACAACCTCGCCTTCCAGCTCGGCCGCCAGCACCGGGCCATCCGGTACGGCGCGTTCACCGTGGGTGCGCTCGGCCTCGCCCCCGGGTTGCCGATCCTGCCCTTCGCCGCCGTGTCGATCGCCATGTTCGTCGCCTCGCGCCGCCTCGCCGCCACTGCGGCCGAGGAGGAGCGGGCCGCCGAGGTCGTGGTGGAGGCCGACGCCACGCCGGACCCCGATGCCCCCGAACAGCTCGCGGTCGACATCCGGCCCGAGCAGTTGTCGCTCACCCTCGCGGTCGACCTCGTCGATCTCGTCGACGGCACCGCCGACGGCGACCTGCTCGATCGGGTTCGAGCGCTGCGCCGCAAGCTCGCCATGGAACTGGGCCTCATCATCCCGCCCGTCCGGACCCGTGACTCGTTGGACCTCGGGCCGAGTGAGTACGCGATCACGGTGCACGGCGTCGAGATGGGTCGCGGCACCGCCCCGCCCGGACACGTCCTGGTCATCGCCGAGCAGCTCGACCGTTTCCCGGGCGAGGTGACCACCGAACCCGTCTTCGGCCTGCCGGCGAAGTGGATTCCCGTCGAGCACCGCGCCGTCGCCGAGACCTACGGCGCGACCCTCGTCGATCGGTCGGCGATGATCACCACCCATCTGGCCGAGGTCGTCCGCCAGCACGCCGCGAGCCTGCTGTCGCGCACCGAGACCAAGACCATGATCGAACTCGTACGCGAGACCGATCCGGCCGTGGTCGACGAACTCACCTCCGCCGAGGTGACCGTCGGCGAAGTGCAGCGGGTGCTGCAGGATCTCCTCGCCGACCAGGTACCGATCGTCGACATGGTCCGGATTCTCGACGTGATCGGTGAGCGGGCGCGCGAGAGCCGAGCCCTGCCCGAACTGGTCGACGCCGTGCGGACCGCGCTCGGGCCGGCCATCACCCAACGACGGATCAACCCCGACGGCTCGCTGCCGGTGGTCGTGCTCGAACCGACCCTCGAGCACGCACTGCTCGGCACCCTCCAGCCCACACCGAACGGTCTCGACTTCGCCGTCGATCCCGAGGTGCTGAACGACGTGTTGGCCGCGCTGCGGTCGACCGTGACCGCGATCGAGCAGACCGGCGTGAGTCCGTCGCTCGTGACCGCCCGGCCGCTCCGGCGGCCACTGAAACAGCTGCTCCAGATGACCGAGCTCGATTGTCTCGTGCTCGCGTTCGACGAGCTCGGACCCCACCTCCGCATCGACACACGAGGAACCGTGACCAGTGAACGAACCCCAGCGCTTCTCCGGGCCTGACCTCAGCGACGTGCTCCGGCGAGTTCGTGACGAACTCGGTGAGGACGCCGTCATCGAACAGGCCAACAAAGTCCGATCCGGCGGTGTCGCCGGGTTCTTCGCCAACGAGCACTTCGAGGTGCTCGCAAAGGCCCGCGAACGTTCGGCCGACCCGGCCTGGTCGATCCCGCCGGCCGCGGTATCGGTCGCGACGCCCTCGGCGGCGCCGGCGCTGGACCTGACCTCGGTCGCGACCGCGGTGGACGAGCCGGCCATGGCCACCAGCGCCCGGTCGACCCAGGACGCACTCCTCGAACGAGCCGACCGGATCAGCACCCTCGAGCGGATCGAACAACTCCGGCAGTCCGAACCCGCAGAGCTCGGTGGCGACGGCTTCGCCACGATCCTCGATCATCTGCTCGACGACCCCTCGATCCCGACCGAGGCACGAGAGCCCCTCTTCGCCGGCGCCGCCCGGTCCGCCTCGACCTCGCCGGGTCCGGCCGCTCCGGCGCCTTCGTCCGGTTCGGCCGCGTCAGCGTCACCGGTGGGTGCGGGTTCCGCCCCGGCCGAGCGGTCGGTGATCGACGTCCGTGACGGCCGACCGGTCGATCGGCCCTCGCTGTGGAATCGGCTGGCCGTGGCTCGCCAGTGGAGAAGCCCCGCGCTCGATGCGGCGGGTATCCGATGGTTCGTCGGGCCCCGCAAGACGGTGGAGCCGATCGAGGCGCGCTTCGGCGCGGTCGTCGAGCACGATGTCGTGCACCTCAGCGACTTCGCTCACGACCTCCCGGGCTGGTCGAGCTGCTCGACGCTGCCCGAGGCTCGGGCCCGTGGACGTCGCTGGGCCGAACTCGGCGTGGCGGGGTCCATCATCTGGGATCGACCTGTCGCCGAACTCGAGCCGCACGAACTCGCGGCGATCGGTCCCGACGAGGCGGATCTGATCTCGCTGGTCACCAGCGATCTGAGCGACCTCGACGGACTCGAACGGCTCCGGGAGCTCGCCCAGGTGCCGGTCGTGATCGAACTCGACACCCCGCCGCCGTCGGCCGAGATCGCGGCGGCGCTCGAACGTGGGCTCCCGATCGTGTCGGTCCTCGGGATGCGGATGACGCCACAGCTGATCGTGGCGATCCAACTCGACGCCGATGGATGAGCGGCGGTTCCGTTCGCTGGGCGTGATGGTCGTCCTCCTGGCGGCGCTGGTGTTGAACGCCGGCCCACTCCAGCGGGTGATCTTCGACGGCGCCGACGCCGTTCCCGCGCTGACCCGGCACGCACTCGTGCTCTCGGCGGGTTACGTCGGTCTCCGCGTGCTCGAGAGCATCGCATTCCGGGCGCCTCACGAACGCTCCGAGAACGGGGGATCCGGGCCGCGGGACGGTGCCGAGTCTGCGGAGCGTCTCGCCGCCCTCCGCGTCGGCTCCCCGGCCGAGAACTAGGGTCGCGGTGTGATCGTGGAGACGACCAGGTTCGGCGACGTCGATGTCGCCGACGACGCCGTGCTGCATTTCGACAGCGGCTTGCTCGGCCTCGAGGACGAAGCGCGCCGGCTCGTGCTGCTCGAACGCGACGGCGGGCCGTATCACTGGCTCCAGTCGGCGACCCACGGCGAGATCGCGATGCTCGTGGTCGATCCCTGGGAGTTCTTCCCCGACTACGAGATCGACGTTCCCGACGACGTGCAGAACGACCTCGGGCTGACGTCGGTCGACGACACCCAGGTCATGGTCATCGTCAGCGTCGTGCCGCGTGGCGAGGAACTCGACGTGACCGCCAACCTGCTCGGCCCTCTCGTCGTGAACTCGGCCAACCGGCAGGGTCGCCAGCTCGTGCTCGAGGACACCGAGTACACGACCCGTGAGCGGGTCGTCTGATGCTCGTCCTCTCCCGGCGTGAAGGCCAGGGCATCGTGATCGGCGACAACGTCGTGATCCGGGTGGTCGAGATCCGCGGGGATCACGTCCGTCTCGGGATCGACGCCCCCAGGTCGGTCGTGATCCACCGGGAAGAGATCGCGGAGGAGATCCGCATCGCGAACGAGATGGCCGCCCGTCAGGAAGCGGTTGATCTCGGACGCCTGCCACGCCCCAAAGGCTGAGGCGCTTTCGGCGCTCGCCCGGCGGGGTCTAGGTTCGCCGCCATGACGACGCAGTTGTGGCAGCGGGGTGCGTTCGAACTGGCGGGCTTGATCGCCGACGGTGTGGTGTCGAGTCGGGAGGTGGTCGACGCACATCTCGCTCGGATCAGCGAGGTCAACGGTGAGCTGAACGCGGTCACCGTCGAGCTCGGCGAGCGGGCACAGGCCGAGGCGACGGCAGCCGACGGCGCGGCTGAGGCCGACCGCGGACCGCTCCACGGTGTGCCGTTCACCGTGAAGGAGAACATCGACCTCGTCGGCGCACCGACGACACACGGTCTGGCGGCATTCGCCGAGGCGATGCCGACCGAGGACGCCGTCACGGTCGCCCGGCTCCGCAACGCCGGAGCGATCCCGATCGGTCGGACCAACATGCCCGAGCTCGGGATGCGGGTCTCGACCGACAACGACTTCCGTGGCCTGACCCGGAACCCGTGCGACCACGGCCGCACGGCCGGAGGTTCCTCCGGGGGTGAAGGCTCGGCCATCGCCTCGGGCATGAGCCCGATCGGTCTCGGCAACGACATCGGCGGCTCGATCCGCAACCCCGCCATCTGCAACGGTGTCGCCGGGCTGAAGCCGGGCTACGGACGCATCCCTCGGGTTGCGTCCCTGCCACCGCAGGACCCCGGCATCTCGGGTCAGTTGATGGCGGTCGAAGGGCCGCTCGCCCGATCGGTTGCGGACCTCCGTGGCGCGTTCGAACTGTTGGCGGGGCGTCACCCGCGTGACCCGCGGGTGTTCGACAGCCCGATCGACGGCCCCGAGGTGCCGCGTCGTGCCGGTGTGGTCCGCACGGCCGGCTCGGTGGCGGTGTCGGCCTGGTCGCTCGCCGGGGTCGATGTCGCCGCGGCATCGCTCGCCGAGGCCGGGTGGGAGATCGAGGAGATCGAGCTGCCCGAGCTGGACCTGATCAAGGAGCTCTGGGGGCAGGTGCTCGGCTTCGACGTGGCCGCGGCGCTGCCCGTGTTCGAGATGGTGATGGGGTCGGACGAACTGGGGTTGTTGCGGGCGCTGGTCTCGGGCGTCGCCGACCTCGAGCGACCGGCGTCGGCGGCGTTCATCGAACGGCTCCGCCTCCAGCGGGTCTGGACCGACGTGTTCTCGCGCTTCCCCGTCGTCCTTGCCCCGGGCTGGTTGCAGCCGCCGTTCGAGCACGGCGCCGACGTCGTCGACGGCGAGCAACTCTCGATCCTCGACGAGTACCTCCCGACGATCGTGCCGGCGAACCTGTTGAGCTATCCGGTCGTGGCGATGACCACGACCGAGCACGACGGCCTGCCGAGCTCGGCGCAGATCTACGCGGACCACGGCCGTGAGGATCTCTGCCTCGCCGCCGGTCTCGAGATCGAGGCCGTCACCGGCGTGCGACCGCCGATCGATCCCGTCTGGGTGTGATCGCCGTCCGACCTCGACGTCGAGTCCGAGGCCAACGACCCGCGTTAGCGGTGTTCGATACTGCTGCTCCGGGGTCGTCTCGCCGCTCGTGCGCGCCGAAGGGATGGCGTGCCCGGATCTCGCAACATCGACGGACCGACGTCGCGCCACCGCCGTGAGGGTGGTGCCGCGCTCGTCGAGGTCGCGCTGAGCCTGCCGATCTTCATCGCTCTGCTGGGTCTGTTGATCGACGGATCCTTCTACCTGTTCGCTCGGGAGACGATGGGTGCGCTGGTGGGGGAGGGCGTCCGGGCGGCGTCGATCGCCCGGGACGAGCCGACCGCCGACCGGCAGGCCGTGCAGGCCATGTTCGAGCGCTCGGCGGGTATGCCGGGGGTGACCGTGGAGCGGGTCGTCGTCTACGAGGCCAGCGAGCTCGGGGCACCACCCTCAGCGCACTGCCGGGACGGCAGACCCTCCGACCGGCCCGGTGAGCGATGCAACGTCTACAGCGGATCGGATCTGGACCGGAACTCCGAGCTCCGTTCCTGTGTGGAAGCGGCCCCGTGGTGTCCCGGCGATCGGTCGGCCGATCAGTTGATCGGCGTGTTCGTACGCGTGCGCTACGAGCCACTGACCGGCTTGATCCCACTTCATGGCGTGTTCGAGGACCACGTCGTCGGTCCGATCGAAGCGGATGTCGAACAACGCGGTGCACCGTGACCACGACAGAACCGCCCGCGCTCGACCAGCGCGGCGTCGCCCTCGTCGAGCTGGCGATCGTCGTCCCTCTGCTCGTGATGCTGGCCGTTGCCTCCCTCGAAGTCGGCCTCGCCTGGGTCGCCCGCAACGCGACGGGCAACGCCGCCCGAGCCGGTGGTATGGCCGCGGTGAGCCATCTGATGGAGCGCGACGTCGATGTCCGGATCGTGGAGGCCGTGGTCGACGACGTGGAGCAACGTGGTGATGGCACGGTGGAGCGGATCATCGTGTACCGCGGGCATCCCGCTCGGTCGGGGCCTCCGCTGCGCTGCCTTCGGCTCCGCCCCTCCGAGGCCAGCGGCATCGCCGGGGTCTGCAACGTCTACGGCCCCGACGCCATCTCGACGGTGCGGGCCGGTGGATCGTTCGTCACGGATCCCACGTGTGAGAACGCACTCGACGGGCACTGGTGCCCGAGTGAGCGGCGGAGGACGAGCGACGAGATCCTCGGAATCCACGTGGAGGTCGGGCACGAGTCGACGCTCGGGATCCTGCCCGTCTTCGACGAGATGACGCTGACGGCCACGGCGTCGGTCTCGGGTTCGAGCTTCGGCTACCTCGTCGAGGAGGAGGACGACTGATGGAGGCATCCCGCCGCGGGCCCGTCGTCGACGAACGAGGCATCTATCTCCCGTTCACGGCGGCGATCGTGCTCGCGCTCGCGACCATCGTCGCGCTCGCCATCGACACCGGCGCGGCGTATGCCCGAGCAGCCGATCAGCAGCGGGCGGCGGACCTCGCCGCGTTGGCCGGAGTGCAGGCACTCGTCGAGCACGGATCCGAACTGGATGCTCGAGATCGTGTGCACGACGTGCTGGCCTCATCGAGCATCGACCTCACGGACCGGGACATCACGGTGACCGTTCGAGCCGTGACGGCCAACGAACTCGCCGTCGAGATCGAGGACGCGAGCGTCGACCTCTCCTTCGGTTCGTTGTTGATCGAGCGTTTCGGCATCACCCGCCGGGCGGTCGCCACCCTCGCGAACTGCGGAGCCGGTTGTGATCGGGATCTGGTGTTCGCACCGCCGGTCGGTGCAATCGACGCGCCGAGCGAGGGCGACGGCTGGACGCCGACCCTCGTCGGCGACCGGATCTTCTCGCTCAACCATCACCAGCCCCGCGGGCGGAACAGTCTGATCTGCGTCGAGCGCTCCACCCGGGAGTTCTGCGCGGGGTACCCCACGAACCCGGGGACCTTCACCAACGACGTGTCGGCCCTCGCCCACGATCCCGTCACGAACACGCTGTGGTTCACCAAGCAGACGACGGATCGATTCGGGGTCGAGTGCTGGAGCCCGGCGACGGATCGGAGCTGCGGGATCACCTGGCTCGCCACGAAAGGGGTCCTCCGGTCGAACAACGAACGGAACACGCGCGGCTCGCATCCGGTCGCCGTCGGCGGGCGGATCTACACGATCGAGGACTCGGGGTTGATGCACTGCGTGAACCCTTCGGACGGTTCGGTGTGCGCCGGCTATCCGAGGGCGACGTCGTTTCTCGGCGGCGGCAACGGCATGCCCGCCGACGTGTTGGTCGGCAACTTCGATCAGTTCTTCGCTCCGGCTGTCGTGGTCATCGACGAGTTCGTCGTCTCGAGCACCGTTGCCGTCGGCCACGGTGTGTACGTGCAGTGTTTCGACACGGGTTCCGCTCGGCCGTGCCGGGGATGGGGCGACCCCGTCCGTGCGGAACTGCTCGGTGAGCCGGGGTTCGGTGCCGATTCGGAGGTCTACATCCACGTTCATGCCGGGGTCGACGCCCGGCCCGATGGTGTGTGTGCCCAGGACGCCGGCGCTCTCCAGTGCTGGACGCTCGACGCCCGCTCGCTCGACGATGCCGGGCTCGATGCCGCGCTCGCCTCGACGGTGCGGCCGCGAGCCAGTCTTCACGTGGGGGAGCGCAGCTACTTCACCGATCAGCGCAGCGAACGCACGACCTGTTGGGAGTGGACATCGCGATCGAGCTGTGGCGAACGGATCTGGTCATCCGACCTCGATCCGAACCAGACCCGGAATCGGGCGCCGAATCCGTACGGGTATGCGTGGACCGGCGAGTGCCTGATCGGGCTGGGTGACACCGGGTACTTCTGGTCGTTCGACCGGGACCTCCGGGACTGTGGAGCTGACGGCGCCGAGTCCCGTCTGTATCCGTGCGCCTGCGCCGACGGTCGCACCGCATGGGGTGTGCTCCGGCTCGATCTCGACGAGCTGGCGGATCTGGGCGGCCGGCCCGAGCTGAGCTTCTTCGACCCGGCCGGCAACCTCGTGTTCGGGCCGATCGACCTCCGTGCCGTGGGCGGCGAGATCGATCTCGCCGGTTTGCCGGGCTGGCCACCCCATGTGACGGTGGTCCTCGACGCCGATCTCGACCCCGGCCAGCAGCTCTCGGGGTCCGTCGTCCTCATCCCTCGTCCGACGCTGATCGAGTGACGGTTCGTGGGCTCGGGCGAGTTCGGATCCCGGCCGGGTGACGATTGCGGCGATGTCGGTCGGTAGGTTCGGCCCCATGGCCCAGATGACGTACAACCGGCTCGGCAACAGCGGACTCAAGGTGTCGGAGCTGAGCTTCGGCAGTTGGGTGACCTTCAACTCCTCGCTCGACACCGGCCTCGCTCGGGACTGCATGGAGGCGGCCTGGGACGCGGGGGTGAACTTCTTCGACAACGCCGAGGCCTACGCCGGTGGCAAGAGCGAGGAGATCATGGGGCGGGTCTTCGCCGAGACCGGCTGGAACCGTGAGCAGTACGTCGTGTCGACCAAGCTCTACTGGGGCATCCAGGACGGGCCGAACACGAAGAACACGCTCAACCGGAAGTACCTGCTCGAGGGCATCGACGGCTCACTCCGGCGACTCGACCTCGACCACGTCGACCTCGTCTTCTGCCACCGCTCGGACCCGGAGACCCCGATGGAGGAGGTCTGCTGGGCGATGCACGACATGATCGACCGCGGCAAGGCCTTCTACTGGGGGACGTCCGAGTGGTCGGCGGCCGAGATCGGCGAGGCGCTCGACGTGTGCGAGCGGCTCGGGCTGCGCAAGCCCGTGATGGAGCAGCCGCAGTACCACATCCTCGAGCGCCAGAAGGTCGACACCGACTACCTGCCGCTCTATGAGCGGTGCGGGCTCGGGCTCACGACCTGGAGCCCGCTCGCGTCGGGTCTGCTGACCGGCAAATACAACGACGGCATCCCCGCCGACTCACGGGCGGCGACCGAGGGCTACGAGTGGCTGGCCGATCAGCTCACCGACGAGGCGGCGATCGCCAAGGTGCGCAACCTCGCGCCGATCGCCGAGGAGCTCGAGTGCTCGATGGCGCAGCTCGCGATCGCTTGGTGTGCAGCCAACCCGCACGTGTCGACGGTGATCACCGGAGCGAGCCGGGTCGAGCAGGTCGTGCAGAACATGGGTGCGCTCGACGTGATCCCGAAGCTCGACGCCGCGGTCATGCAACGCATCGACGACGCCGTCGCCTGACCCCTGGCGCGCGGCCCGGCGGGCACAGCCGCCTCGGACCGTTCGGCGACATCACAGCAGACCCCGATCCCGAGCTGCCTGTACGGCGGCCTTCCGGTCGCCGACCGCGAGCTTGCGGTAGATCGCCTTGCAGTGGCTCTTCACCGTGTTGAGCGAGACGTAGAGCTCCGAGGCGATCTCTCGCTGCGACATGGGAGAGGGCAGGTGGTGCAGCACGGCGAGTTCCCGATGGGTCAGGTCCTCGATCAGCCCGGAGTCGGCCGAGCGTTCAATCCGTCCGTGCCGTGCCCGCACCCGCGCGACGAGGCGTCCTGCGATGCCGGTGTCCGGGTGGGTGGCGAGCACCCGTGCCGCTTCATCGAGCAGCTCGAGTCCGCGCTCGTCGCCGTCCGAGCTCGCCCGGTCACCGACGAGACCCAACACGTAGGCGAACGTGAACGGTTCGGGGGCCCGTCGGATCAGCTCGACGGCTCGATCTCCGGCGAGTCGGGCCCGTTCGGGGTCGGTCGTCGTGTGTGCGATCACCGCATGAGCGAGTGAGAGCGGAGGCGCCTCGGCGATCCCGCGATCGGCCGCGCGCTCGAGCGCTGCTGCCGCGAGTGCGGCCGCGGCCACCGGATCGCCCGACTCGAGGTCGATGACGGCACCGAGGGCCGGCGCGAATGCGGCGGCGTAGTCGGAGGGTTCGGCGGCGGCCAGCTCCCGGGCGAGAGTGACATGGCGCCGGGCCAGATCGTGGCGGCCCGACCAGGTGTGGGCGGCGGCCAGGCCGACCACCTGGGTCGACTCGGTCGGCGAACTCATCGCCGAGGCCAGCTGGAGCGCCGTCGACAGGTCGCCTTCGGCGAGATGCACCATGATCCCGAGTGAAGCCGTCAGGTTGACGTGGGTGCCGTCATCGTTGCGGTCGGCGACCTCGTAGTAGTGCCGGGCGCGGGCGAAGCGGCCGGTCGAGTGGTTCAGCCAGCCCTTCGTCACCGCGCTCAGGGAGTGGCGCTCCGGGAGATCTCCGAGGCGATCGAGCAACCCGAGCACGGTGAAGAGCTGCCCACCGTTCAGCAGGTCGTTGGCGTGGATGGCGATCAGGTCGCCGGCGGTGACGAGGTCGCCGCCGAGGATGTGATGATCGACCGCCGGGTACGGGTCGCCGTGCGCGAGATGCCACGCTCCCGCCGCGAGGTGGGCGGCAGACAGGCTGGCTCCGATCCGTTGCTTCGCCTCCAGTTGGAGCAGATCGCGAAGCAGATGGTGGTACCGGTACTCGGTGCCCCGTCGATCGAGTCCGATCAGGAGCTGGTTCTCGGATGCGAGCCGGCGGAGCCATCGGTCGCCGTCGCTCGATCCGCACACCGCATCGACGAGCGGTCCGGTGAGCCGTTCGAGGATCGACGTCCGGAGCATGCGGTCGAGGTCGTCGGCACCGACGGTCGAGAGATACTCCTCGGTGAGGTAGTCGACCACGAGCCGGTCGTCGCCCTGGAAGTCGGTGACGAAGGCATCCCGGTCCTCGACGCCGCCGAGCGACAGGCCGGCCAAGACGAGCCCGGCAGCCCAACCCTCGGTGCGTTCGCACAGGGCCGAGGTCTGGTCGCCGGTGAGTTCGCGGGCCGCGAGTAGCTGCTGCGCTTCCCGTGGCTCGAAGCGGAGATCGTCGGCCCGGACCTCGATCAGCTGCCCTCGCACACGCAGCCGCGAGAGTCGGAGTGCCGGGTCGACCCTCGTGCCGAGGATGAGGCAGAAGTTCGGCGGGGCCAACTCGAGCAGCCGGTCGAGGCCGTCGTCGATGATCGGGTTGGCGACCAGGTGGTAGTCGTCGACCACGAGGCAGATCGGCGGCGCGCCGATGAGCTCGTTGACCATCCGGGTGAACAGCACCTCGGGATCGAGGTTCGACACCGCGGCACGGGCGGCTGCGAGTCCGGGTACGAGCATCTCGAGCGCAGCGACGACGTGGCCCCAGAACCGTGCGGGATCACCGTCGGCGCGATCGGACTGCAACCAAGCGACGTCGGATCGGTCACGCTGCCACGCCGCGAGCAGGGTCGACTTTCCCGATCCGGCGGGAGCACTGGCCACGACGACCCTCACCGCCGGATCGGCCACCGCTGCGTCGAGCCGAGCGGTCAACCGGCTCCGCTCGACGAGCTCGGACGGGATCGACGGCGGGACGAGCTTCGTCGCGGCCACGGCGATCGGGGCGTCACCGGCCATCGCCGGATGCTAGACGGGCCGACCGATCATCCTGCCCGGCGCATCGAGCTCGGACGCCAGCGCGCAGGCCGCGGGGTCTCGCGATCGCCCGATCTCACCCGGGTGAGATCGGTCGGGGAGGGACGCCGGACCCCACCGCCACGGTCGATCGTGGGATCCATGAACGAACCGGCCGTCTACGAGCTCGTCCTGCGTGGGCTGCTGAGCGCACGACTCCTCGCCCACCTCGCCGACGACTTCGCCGTCGAGAGCGGCGGGGGGACGACTCGCCTGATCGGCGAGATCCGCGATCCCGCCCACCTCCACGGCGTGATCGCCCACCTCACGTCGCTCGCCGTCGAGATCGTCAGCATCGCGCCGCACGAGTCCGGCGACGACCGATGACCGGTGCCCGTTCATCCCCGATGTTCCAATCCCATCCGAAAGGACCTGCCATGACCACCACCCTCACCCCCACGATCGACGACCGGAGCGGCATCCTCGCCGGTGCCGTCGGCGGACTCGTCGCCGCCGCCGCCTTCGTGTTCGGTATCGCGTTCTTCGTCACGAGTCTGAGTGACTACGCCGACCCCGACGCCACGCCGGCGGAGTCGGTCGACTTCCTCCTCGCACATCAGGGCACGCTCCAGCTCTGGTACTTCGTCATCTTCATCGTGTTCGGCTTGGCGATCATCCCGCTGGCCCGGGCACTGCGTGGTCGGCTCGCCGAGGTGAACCCGCTACTCGCCGATCTCGGCGCCGTGTTCGCCTTCATCTGGGTCGGGCTGATGTTCGCCACCGGCATGACGTGGAACATCGGGATGCAGGCGATCGTCGATCGGCACGAGGTCGCCCCGGCTGCCGCCGAGACCCTGTGGAGCGCCGTCGCCGTGATCGCCGACGGTCTCGGTGGCGGCAACGAACTCGTCGGCGGCATGTGGATCCTGCTCGTCAGCCTCGCCGCATGGGGCACCGGGCGTCTCCCGACCGGGCTGAACGTGCTCGGCTTGGTGAGCGGCCTGTCGGGGCTCGTCACCCTCGTTCCCGGACTGAGCGACGTCGGCGGCATGATCTTCGGGCTCGGCTCCATCGGCTGGTTCGCCTGGACGGGTGTGGTGCTGCTCCGTGGCACCGCAGCGACCGACGGCCGGGAGCGCTGAGCGGACACGCAAGCTGCGTGGAGTCGGCCGGGGATGCACTCCGTCGGCTGTCCGATCAGATCCGGCAGCGCTCCAGCACGACGATCTCGACGCTCGCGATGAGGAGCTCACCGTTCTCTCGGACGAGGACGGTGAGCTCCCAGATGTACGAGCCCGCCGGCGGGAG
>JAHDCV010000001.1:0-5715 GCA_020629695.1 Acidimicrobiales bacterium
TGATGACCGCCTCGATCTCGGCTTCGGCGATCTGCTCCGGCGACAACGTCGTGGTCGTCTCGGCCAGCGTCGTCGAGGTCGTCGCTTCTGACGTCGTCACCACCTCCGTCGTCGACGACTCGACGGTCGTGGCCGACACCTCGCCGGCATCCGACGACGAACACCCCGCGCCGATCGCAGCCACTGCCACGAGCACCCAGCCGATTCGAACCGTTCCCCTCACAGTCCGGAGACGGTAGGCGACGGCAGCGACCGGGACGAGTGGCAAAACCTCCCGTCGGCACGGCTCGAACCGCACCCAACGACGCCAACTCGTGGTCAATCACGTTCCTCAACGATCATCAGCGCTCAACCATCTTCACTGTCACACCCCTTCAGTACTGTGACCTCCATGCCCTCGAGCACCGCCGACATCGTCGAACACCTCGACCGGGCCCGACGCGCGCTCACCGACGCCGATCTCAGCGACACCGATCGGCCAGGGCTCGTCGATCTCCTGCGTGCGTCGCGAGCGGTGCAGATCGCCACGGAGGCGTTCGTCCAGCGGCTCGCGTCCGCCCAGGCAACCGATCCCGACGCGACCGATGCGGCGACGTTCCTCCTCGACACCGGCCACCAGGCATCGGGGCGAGGCGCCAGACGAGAAGCCCGTCGCCACCGCTTCCTCGATCAGCATCCGGACCTCGCTCTCGAGCGACTCCATCCGGAAGCGATCGACGTTCTCGAACGGACGGTCGGGCGGCTGCGAGGTCCCGAGCGGGAGCACTTCATCGAGAGGATCCCCGACCTCGCTCGCCGGGCCGACGACGTCCCGATCGACGTGTTCGCCGCGCAGGTCAAGACCGTCGAGCGCAACATGCGGAACGATCACGGCGACGACGAGCTCCGTCAACAGATCGAGGCATCGGAGATGAAACGTTGGACGGATCGGGACACCGGCATGGCCCACACCCTGCTGATCCTCGACCCGGCGCGGGACGCAGAGATCCACGCCGCCATCGACAAGAAACTCCGGCAGCTCCGCCACGGGTCCGACCCGGCCCGGCTCGCCCGCTCCATCGATGCCGCGGTGGCGCTGCTCATGGATCGGCGGCCACCCGGCCCGGCTCGTGCCGGCGTCGGCATCATCGTCGACCTGGAGACCGTCACGAACGGCCCACACGACGCGACGGTCAGCGAGTTCGACGACGGACGACTCGTGCCACCCACCGCACTCGACCGGTTCCTCTGCGATCCGATCATCACCCTGCTGGGGGTGGACCGAGCCGACGATGTGCTGAAGGCGATCCAGGCTCGAACCGCCTCCGACCTGCAGCGCCGAGCGTTGCGAGCGATGCACCCGACCTGTGCGCACCCCGGGTGTGATGTGAGCTTCGACCGCTGCCAGATCCACCACCTCGTTCACTGGCGCAACGGGGGCCCGACCGAGCTCGCCAACCTGTTCCCGCTCTGCATGACCCACCACCACGACGTGCATGACCGTGGCTGGGACTACGAGGTCGGGCCGAAACGGCAACTCGTCCCGGTTCCACCGGATCGAACGACACGAAGAACCCCGGGGCCAGCCGCCCCCACCGCCGCCACATCCCCACCGATTCGTCCTCGGACGGCATCTCGTGATCAACGCTCGACGGGTCGTCGCGGCGTCGACGCTCGGGGGATCTCTGACGGCAGTGCGGTCCGCTCGACCTGATCCTCCCGTCCCCGGACCTCAGCTCGAACCGACCTCGCTCCTTGACAATCGAATCGCCGGGCTCCACCCGGCGGGCTCACGCAGCCCGACAGTCGCACTCCACGGTCGCGTCGGTCGCCTCCCAGCGGAACCGCATCGTCTTCGACGTCGTGCCACAACCCGTGCAGCGGAGCACGAAGCCCTCACGGGTCTTCTCGAGCATCACCGGCGCTTCGCCGGTCGACAGCCGCTTCGGCGGCTCCTTGCGTTTCTTCTCGGTCTCGATCAGCGGCAGATCGGGCATCTCGGGCGGCAGATACTCCGGCTCGGCCGACTCGGGACGCTCCGGGAGCTCGATGTCGGCGATCACGGGCCGGTCACCGGTCCACGGAACACTGAACAGAAGCGCATAGGCCATCGCGTCGTCGGCGTTCACGACCCGGGCGATGTCGTCGTCGGAGGCCGGGTCGAGCGGACCCTCGTGCATCGGTGCGGCAACCACCTCGGGGCCGGACCAATCGAGGAAGCCGGTCAGGCGATCGAGTTCGTCCGTGCCGAACACCGACATCGCCGCTGCGATCTCCTCGATCTCCTCCACGAAGCCGTCACGGTCCACGGCGGATCGCGGATCCTCGAGGGTGTCCGCTGCGAAGACGATCACGAACTTCGCTCCGGCGCCGGCCTGCTTCCGGCGGAGGATCCGGCCCATGCGCTGGATCATCTGGCGACGGGTACGGGATGCCGACACGACGATGCCGAGGTTGGCGTCCGGCACGTCGATGCCTTCGTCGAGCACCCGGGGTGCGGCCACGGCGTCGAGCCCACCCGCTCGGAACTCGGTCAGGATGCGCTCGCGGTCGGTCCGCGGGGTCTCGCCGGTGATGATCTCGATCGACACGACCGGATCGAGACGGTTGATGGCGTGGTTCGACGCCCGAACCGTCTCGGTGAACAGCAGCGACCCGTCGGCGGCGCGGATCGAAGGCGCCAGCTTGGTCAACGTCTCGAACTTGGCCTCGGAGTCCGCGACGATGTCCCGCCGGAGTGCGAAGGCATCGAGGTAGTCGTTGGCGGCCTTGCCGTTCGGGCCACCATCGTTCTGTGCGAGATGCTGCACGGCGGCGAGGAAGGCACCGAACGGCTCCGATGGCATGCCGTCGATCTTCTTCAACGCCGTCCGCGCTTCGACCAGGGCTCGCTCGGTCCGGGTGTACTCCGATCGCTCCTTGTCCGTGAGCGGCACGGCGACGAAGGCGACCCGGGGCTGTGCGCACACACCGTCGGCGATGGCGTCGACGAAGCCGTAGCGGAAACAGATGCCCCCGAAGTACGGCAGGATCACCTCTTCGACCGCATCGTCGGAGCGTTCCAGCGTGGCCGTCAGGCCGAGGCGCTCGTCGTACTCGGTCATCAGCGACTTGCGCAGCACCTTGCCGCCGTACCCGTGACACTCGTCCGCGATCAGCAGACCTTCACGATCCTCACCAGGAACGGGCTTGCGCGACGCTGCCGAATGACGGGTCGTGATGAGGATGTCGACGTTCTCGGCGAGGTCGAGGTGATGGTCCCCGAGTCGACCGATCCGGTCCTCCGGGAAGGCGATCATCATGCGCTGGTACCACTGCTCGAGCAGCACTCGAGACGGCACGATGACACAGACGAACAGGCCCCGGCGGCGGGCGTCGGCGACCGCGGCGAAGGCCATGTCGGTCTTGCCGCTGCCGGTGACGGCCTCCACCACACCACGGCGACCGACCCGCAGCCAGGCGGCCATGGCGTCGACCTGCCAGCGGTAGGGCCGGAAGCGATCGAAGAAGCTCGGTTCCCCGGCGTCGGTGGGCGACACGACGGTGGGTCCGTTCACGAGCTCGGACGACTCGTGTGCTGCTCTCCGCAACCGGAGGGGCCGGAAGATGGGCGTGTCCGCGAACGTCCGTCAGGCATCTGACCAACCTACGGCCACCACAGCCCAGTCCGAAGAGTCGAGTGTGACACGGAGATGAAATCGGCACGGCCAGCGCTCACGAGGCCCCTAGGTTCGGGGTCATGGAGATTCGACGAACCACGCCGGCGGACGTCGAAGCGATCGCCGAGATCCACTGGGCGGCCCGCACCTCACCCGACAACGACCTCCCGACATTCATCCATTCGCGGGAGTCGGTCTCGTGGTTCGTCGAGGTGGTGATGATGGAGACGTGCTCCATCTGGCTGGCGGAGACCGACGGCCGACCGATCGGGTACCTCGCCCTCGAGGACCCGGACTGGCTGGCCCACCTCTATCTCCTGCCCGAGGCCACCGGGGCCGGCGTCGGCAGCGCGCTGCTGTCGCTCGCCAAACGCGAGCTCCCGCACGGCATGCAGCTGTGGACCTTCCAGTCGAACATCCGCGCCCGACGGTTCTATGCCCGTCACGGATTCGTCGAGGTGGAACGGACCGACGGTGTCGACGCCGACGGCGAACCCACGAACGAGGAGCGTGCGCCGGACGTGCGGATGGTCTGGGCGGACGGCTGACGCTCCCGCCCGCACCGCTAGCGTCGCGCCGATGGTCGTGCGTTCTTCCACCACTGCCGTCCGCCGAGCCGCTCACGCCGAACTGACGGTGCGGACCTGGGCCGGGTTCGGCTCACCGATCGTCGCGGTGCACGACGTGGCGGGCCACGGCGGTTCGTTCCAGACACTCGCGGACACGCTCGGACGTGACGTCACGCTCTGGGCGCCCGATCTGCGCGGCCGGGGCGACACCGAACCGTCGGAGCCGTGGGGCGTCGTCGCCCACGCCGAGGATCTCTCGGCACTGATCGGCCAGCACCTCTACACCGAGCGGGAGACGGGCCCGGTCACCGTGATCGGCCACGGCCTCGGCGCTCACGTCGCCGCCCGGGTCGCCGGCGACTTCCCCGAACTCGTCCAGGCGCTCGTGCTCGTCGACGGCGGCGCACCCCGTCAGCCGACCGAGCGACACCCGAGGGAGGTCGCCAACGAGGCGATGGAGGCCGCGGCGGCGCAGCTGCCGACACTCCCCTATCCCGTCGATGCCGGCGCCGTCGCCGCCGATCTGGCGTCGATGATCGTCTCGCCGGCCGGAGCGGGCGGAATCTTCGAAGCCGCGTGCCCGGTGCATCTCGTCCGAGCCGGCCACGGTCTCGCTGCGGGCGACGAGCCGATCGTGCCCGACGACGTGGTGCAGCGCCTACGCGACGGCGGGGTCCACATCGCCAACGACATCGTCATGCCCGACGCGACCCACGACTCACTCCTGACCGAGCACGTCGCGGCGGTCGAGTTGGCGGTCCGAGCGGCCGGAGCCTGAGCGTGCGCTAACCGGCGCGCTCGTCGGCCACGAGCCCCGGAGCGCCGGGTTCACCCAACCGGATCAACGTCGTGACCAGATCGTTGAGCGGTGTCTCGATCCCGTGGCGTCGACCGAGCCGCCCGACCACGGCGTTGCGGGCGTCGAACTCCGTCGGCACGCCGGCGATCCGGTCGGCCACGATCGACGCGACGTGGCCCGAGGCTGCAGCCATCAATCCGTCGATGATGCGAGGCGGCAGATCCTCCGGCAGATCGGCACCTTCGGCCCGACCGACCGCGGCGACCTCGACCATGAGGGCGTGCACGAGCGCACGGGCGTCGTCATCAGCCAGCATCCGGTTGTCCGTCCTCGTGAGCGTCGAGACACCGCCACTGGCGGCGTTGAGCATCAACTTGATCCACGCCGGAGTGGCCCAGTCGTCGCTCACGACGATGTCGACGTAGCTGCCGTCGAACAGCGCCGCTGCCTCGGCCGCACCCGGGCCGGCCTCGAAGGTGAGGCGCGACCGCCCGCCGACGACCACATGATCCGGGCTCGGCCGCTTCGCCGGCAGGTTGATGACGGCCGGCACGAGGCGGGTGCCCGCCGGGACCAGCGGCTCGATCCGCTCACGATGCTCGACACCGTTCTGGAGGATCACCACGATCGTTCCGTCACCGACGAGGGCGTCGAGCCAGCCAGCGGCTGCTGCGGACTGATGGGCCTTCACTGCGAAGAACACGACATC
>JAHDCV010000001.1:5815-9926 GCA_020629695.1 Acidimicrobiales bacterium
GCCAGCCAGCGGCTGCTGCGGACTGATGGGCCTTCACTGCGAAGAACACGACATCGACGCGCGCGACCCCGGTCGGATCGGTCACCACCCGCACCGGTCGCTCGATCTCCCCGGCGGGCCACTCGACCCGCAGCCGTTCGAACCCGCCGGTCCGAGCACAAAGCAGCGGCTCGTGCCCGTTCTGGAGCAGTCCCCCGGCCACGGCACCGCCGATGGCGCCGGGCCCCACGAGGGCGATCGAGGAAGCAGCGTTCGAGGACATCGCATCGGCCATGCCCGCCACGATGACACGGACGGCTCATGACCGCTGAAACGACGGCGTGTAGATTCTCCCGCATGACACGCGGCCCCATCAGAGTGCTGGAACTGTCGGGCTCGCCCCGGGAACGGGGCCGGCAACACGCCGAGGCCCACCGGGACGAGATCCTGACCTACGCCGAGGAGCGTGTCCGCCTCGTGGGAGAAGGACGCTGGTCGAAGCGCCCACTCGAGCGCGCCGAGGTCCTCTCCCTCGCCGAGCAGTGCCTCCCCGCCCACGAGGCCTACAGCCCCGACCTCATGGAGGAGGTCCGCGGGATGGCCGACGTCACCGGCCTGTCGATGGCGGAGCTCATCATCGTGAACGGCTTCACGGACTTCGTCGACACGGTCTATGCGAAGACCGGCGTGCAGGTCGTGGGCGAGGACGACTGCACGGCGTTCATCATCCCCGACGCGATGGCCGGCGGCGCCGGCTTCCAGGCG
Organism: Acidimicrobiales bacterium; assembly: GCA_020629695.1. Classification (GTDB taxonomy): domain Bacteria; phylum Actinomycetota; class Acidimicrobiia; order Acidimicrobiales; family SZUA-35; genus JAHDBV01. Next base: position 6,560 of record JAHDCV010000001.1, read on the forward strand.
CAGACCTGGGACATGCACGACACCGCGACCGATCACGTCGTCCTGCTCGACGTGCGCCCCGACGACGGCCCGCGCCAGCTCGTGTTCACCACGACCGGCTGCGTCGGCCAGATGGGCATGAACGAGGCGGGCATCTGCGTGGGCATCAACAACCTGCCCGGCGCCGACGGCGACCTCGGCGTGACCTGGGTGTTCGCCGTACGCAAGGCGCTCGAGGCGACGAACTTCGACGACGCACTCGAGGCGATCACCTCGGCGAACCTCGCGGGTGCCCACAGCTACCTGCTCCGCGACGCCGAGGGCCGTGGCGCCGTCGTCGAGGGCTTCTCCACCGTCACCCATGTGACCGAGATGGGCGACGAACCCCTCGTCCACACCAACCACGCGCTGCACGACGTGACGGTGGCGGTCAGCCAGGACAAGCCGACCGAGCTCCAGGCGTCGTCGTCGGCCCGCTACGACACCGCCGCGGCGAACATCACCGATGGCATGACCGTCGAGGCCGTCGAGGACCTCCTGTCGCACCCGACGATCTGCTACCTCGGCAAACCGCCGTTCCACGTCGAGACCTGCGGTGCGGCGATCATGCGGCCCGGGACCGGTGAGATGTGGGCCTGCTGGGGCCAGCCCTCAGAGGAAGAATTCACCCGCTTCGAGCTCGGGACCGCCCGTGTCTGAGAACCACACCGCCCGAGCGGCGGGCAACGCGTCGGTCCACCTGGTCAACGTCACCGAGGAGCTCGCCCAGGCGTGCGAAGACCTCGAGTACGCCTGCTTCCCGAACGCCAACCACGAAGACCTCTTCGGGGTCGCCGAGTGGACGGCGCAGGCCCGGACGTTCCCCGAGGGCAGCTTCATCGCCATCGACGACGCCACGGGAGAGGTCATCGCGACCTCGGCCGGCATCCGGACGACGTTCGACTTCGACGACCCACAGCACACGATCCACGACGCGGCGGGCGAACACGGCTCGGGCAACCACGACCCCGAGGGCGACTGGTACTACGGCACCGACATCGCGGTGCACCCCGACCATCGCGGCCGCGGGATCGGCCGTCTCCTGTACAACGCCCGAAAGCAACTGGTCCGCGATCTCGGGCTGCGCGGCATCATCGCCGGCGGCTACCTGCCGGGCTTCGCCGACGCGAAACACGAGGTCGACATCGAGACCTATCTCGATGACGTCGTCGCCGGCCGCCGGTACGACTCGACCCTGACCATGCAGATCCGGAACGGCTTCGAGGTTCGAGGGGCCCTGCACGACTACATCGAGGACCCGAAGATCGACTCCAAGGCGAGCCTCATCGTCTGGCCGAACCCCGATCTCGCCTGAACTCGACCCCTGCGCCCACCCCACCAGCGTCGGTCGCCGCACCAACGGGAAGACGACGAATCCGGCAATGACTGGATCGGCCCTCCCGGATCGTCGATCATGACCCGATCCGCTCCTCCACTGAGCAACGCCCGCCGACCGGAGCCCAGCTCCGGCCGCTGCTCCTGATCGCCGCTGGCATCCTGCTGCTCGCGCTCGGGCTCGTCAGCGCGTGGAATCTCCAGTCGGAGGACGACGAACCCGACGTCGTGGCCGCAGCGACGCCGACCACCGGGCCGACCGAGACGACCGCGGACACCGAACCCGGCGCTCCGGTGACGGAAACCGACGAAACGACGACCACCACCTCGCCGGGTCCGACCGCAAGCACCGTCGACCCGAACGGGGCCGCTGCCGCACCGCCCGGCGACCCGGTGCTCGGCGCCACGACGGCGGATGGCCGTCCCGCCGTCTTCTACGCCGTCACGACCGACGGTCGGGCCGTCGAGGTCGACACGCTCAGCGGCACGGTGCTGCGGGAACTCGCCGTCGCCGATGACCCGACCGGGGAAGGCGACCCGAATGGCCGGTACCTCGACGCCGTCTGGCCCATTCCGGGCGGCAACGGCGACGTCCTGATCGCCGAGTGCTGTGAGCCGGCCGCCGGCCTGTTGTACCGCCTCGCATCCGGTGGCTCGATCGACGACGCCGCCGGATCGGGCCTGTTCGCCTGGGCCGGCGTGCACGACGCCCGTGGTGAGCGCCTCGCCACGAGCGGTTTCGTCTCACAGGTCCGGGCGACCGACCAGTCGGGTGCGGACGTGACCACCGTCGACCTGTTCGAGTCCGACGGCACGATCAGCTTCGTGGCCTGGCTGACCGATCGGGACGGTGTCGTCTACGCCGAGCCGCAGGAGGATCGCACCGTCATCCGCCGGTTCGACCTCGATGTCGACGGGAACCTCGCCGCCGCATCGGTGTTCCCGGTTCCCTACGTCGCCCGGGATCTCACCGTCCGCGCCGACGGCAACCTGGTCCTCCTCGCCACCGAGAACGACGGCATCGACCGCGGCATCGTGCTCACTCCCGACGGCGATCTCGTGACGGCGTTCGACACCGCCGTGGACGGACAGATCCTCGACTACGGCCCACGCGGCCTCTTCGTGATCGAACTCGACGACAACGGCCGGGCGACATGGCAGGGCGTCGGCCAGTCCGGTGAGCTCGGCGAGGGCTACCTCTGGGTCCAGTGGTGAGCTGAGCATCACCGACCCGGGAATTCGGGCATCGCCGTCTCGATCGCTGTGCGATCGTTCACGCCGACCCATCGCACGACCGACAGGAGCCACGTGGCGAACAGTTTCGACCGATTCCGAGCCCACCCGTGGCATGGCCTTCCGATCGGGGCGCAAGCCCCAGCGGTCGTCGAGGCCTACATCGAGATCACTCCGTATGACGCGGTGAAGTACGAGATCGACAAGACCACGGGGTATCTCCGCGTCGACCGGCCGCAGGGCTCGTCCGCGCTTCCACCGTCGCTCTACGGCTTCATCCCCCAGACGTATTGCGGCGACCGCGTCGCGGCCCTCACCCCGAAAGCCGACATCGGCGACAAGGACCCGCTCGACATCTGCGTCATCTCCCAGCAACGCATCGACCGAGCCGAGGTGGTCGTGCCCGCCCGTGTGCTCGGCGGGATCCGGCTGCTCGACGGCGGTGAGGCCGACGACAAGATCGTGGCCGTGCTGGAGTCGGACACCGTGTTCAACTACGCCCAGGAGCTGAAGCACCTGCCGGAGGCCGTGGTGAACCGCCTGATCCACTACTTCGGGACCTACAAGATGCAGATGACCGGCGACCAGGAGAACTCCATGGAGATCGTCGGCACCTACGGACGGGACGAGGCGCTCGAGGTCATCACCGCCTCGATGGCCGACTACATCGACGAGTTCGCCCCGGGCGTCCGCCGCTGAGCGGGGCGGGCCCCACACACCCACCCGTTGTTGCACGACGTGGGCGCGTGGGGGCTCCGCAGGCGATGCTGAGGTGATGGTT
>JAHDCV010000001.1:10026-30458 GCA_020629695.1 Acidimicrobiales bacterium
TTGTTGCACGACGTGGGCGCGTGGGGGCTCCGCAGGCGATGCTGAGGTGATGGTTCGCACCCAACTGGCCCTGTTGCCCCAGCGGCGCCTGGCCGGGTGAATCGGGGCATCGGTAGCCTTCGCCGCCATGCAGTACATCGACGGCACCTGGGTGCAATCCGACAGCGACTTCGTCGTCACCGATCCGTCCAACGGCGAGATCATCGGCCGCATGGCCGATGGTGGTGCCGACGAGGCGACCGCCGCCGTCGACGCCGCCGACCGGGCGTTCGCCTCGTGGTCGCAGACCACGGCCTACGAACGCTCGGCGATCCTCTACGAGGCGTGGCGGCTCATGACCGAACGCTCGGCCGACCTCGCCGAACTCATGACCACCGAGCAGGGCAAGCCGATCAAGGCGGCCCGCAACGAGGTGAAGTACGGCGCCGACTTCCTGCTCTGGTACGCCGAGGAGGCCAAGCGCATCTACGGCGAGACGATTCCGTCGGCCCGGCCCGACCAGCGCTTCGTCGTGCTCCGGCAGCCGGTCGGTGTGTGCGCCGCCGTGACACCCTGGAACTACCCGATCTCGATGATCACCCGGAAGGTCGGCCCGGCACTTGCCGCCGGCTGCACCATGGTGCTGAAGCCGGCGGAGCAGACACCGCTGTGTGCGAAGGCGATGTTCGAGATCTTCCACGACGCCGGCGTGCCCGCCGGTGTGGTGAACATGGTGACCGCCGCCGACCCGGTGCCGGTCGGTGATGCCTGGCTGAACGACGACCGGGTCCGCAAGCTCACCTTCACCGGTTCGACCGAGGTCGGCAAGCTGCTCGGCGGACGAGCGGCATCGACCATGAAGCGGGTCTCGATGGAGCTCGGCGGCCACGCCCCGTTCGTCGTGTTCGACGACGCCGACCCGGTGCACGCCGCCAAGGGCGCCTCACTCGTGAAGTTCCTGAACACCGGGCAGGCATGTATCTCCCCGAACCGCATCTACGTCCAGCGAGGCATCGCCGACGAGTTCATCGCCACCCTCACCGAGCGGGTGGCGAAGATGCGGGCCGGCAACGGCTTCGGCGACGGCGTCTCGATCGGCCCCCTCGTGGACGAAGAGGCCGTCGCCAAGGTCGAGCGGCAGGTGAACGACGCCGTGGCCAAGGGCGCCACGGTGCACACCGGCGGCAGCCGCCTCACCGACGACGGCCTCGACCGCGGCCACTTCTTCGCGCCGACCGTGCTCGGCGACGTCACCCCCGACATGGTCATCCACGCCGAGGAGACGTTCGGCCCCGTCGCCCCCGTCATCGTGTTCGACGACCCGTCCGAGGTGCTCGGTCAGGCCAACGACACCAGCTACGGGCTCGCCGCCTACCTCTACACCCGCGACGTCGCCCGGGCGTGGCGGATCGCGGAGGGTCTGCGGTTCGGCATCATCGGGATCAACGACATCAACCCGACCTCTGCCGCTGCCCCGTTCGGTGGCGTGAAGGAGTCGGGCATCGGCCGCGAAGGCGGCCACGTCGGCCTCGACGAGTACCTCGACACCAAACTGATCGGCTGGTCGGTCTGACGAGGCGCCTTATATGCACGAAGTTGCATGAGTGGTGGATGGGCCCGTAGGTTGACGCTCGCTGTCGATCGCAGAGGACGCGAACCGAGCGGCACTCGAATCACCGGATGCCGACATCCTCAGAACCGAGAGGCATCCACGATGACCAACCACTGGACCCACGAGACGACCGACCTGCTCGCCGAGCTCCCGACGCTGTCGAGCGACGAGTTCAAGGCGATGAAGAAGCGGTACACGACCGTGCTCGCCGACCCCGTCAAGGAGGTCGTCACCGAGCTCCTCCCCCGCCTGCAGACCGAGATCTCGTCCGGCATCGTGGGCGCTGCCAAGACCAACGGCTCGATCGCACCGATCAACAACGACCTGCGGTTCAACCCCGACGCCACGCCCTACAAGGACCATGTCATGCTCCGGTTCTGGGAGGGGCCCGTGAAGAAGGTGGCGCCGATGCTGATGGTGCACGTCGCCCCGACCCGCATCGGGTTCGCCTCGGGCATCGTTCCCGTGGACGTCGGAGTCTGGCGAACCGCCGTGGACGAACAGGGTGAGGAGCTCGCCACGGCCATCGACGAGCTCGCGACCGAGACCGGCGCCGATGTCGTCGGTGAGGCGTTGAAGCGCACGCCGAGCCCGTTCGGCGACGATCACCCTCGAGCGGCACTCCTGCGACACAAGATGCTGCAGGTCCGCTGGATCCGGGACCTCGTGCCTCACGAGGTCGACGTGGTCGATCACTGCGCGGACGAACTGGCCCGGGCTCGCCGACTGCACCGGGAGCTCGTGCGGCTGTTCACCTGAGGATGCTCGGCCGACCATCTGGCGAGGATCGGCAGCCGGGCCCTAGCTTGACCCCGACCCACCGCCCAGGAGGCCCGTCATGGAAGAGCTCGCAGGCAAGACCGCCGTCATCACCGGCGCGGCATCGGGCATCGGCCTCGGCATGTCGCGGCGGCTCGCGCAGGCCGGCATGAACATCGTGCTCGCCGACATCGAGGAGCCCGCACTCGCCGACGCCACGGCGGAGATCCGGTCGCTCGGGGTACAGGCGATGCCGATGGTGGTCGACGTGACCGACGCGGACGCCGTCGAGAACCTCGCCGAGGCGAGCGTCTCGGAGTTCGGCGGGGTGCACGTGGTGGCCAACAACGCCGGTGTCGGCGGCTCGATGGGTGGCGACCCGAGCCGACCCATCGACCTGAAGGACTTCCGATGGGTCATGGAGGTCAACCTGATGGGCGTCGTGCACGGCCACGCCAGCTTCCTGCCCCGGATGATGGAGCAGGGTGAGGGCCACATCGTCAACACGGCGTCGATGGCCGGCCACTTCCCCGGGCACGGCGCCTACTCCGCCTCGAAGTGGGCCGTGGTGGCCCTGACCGAGGGGTTGTTCAACACCCTCGCGACGTCGCAGACCGACGTCTCGTGTTCGTGCCTCTGTCCGGGCTGGGTCAACACGAAGATCATGGACTCGGACCGCAACCGCCCCGAGTGGGCGGCCGGCAATCCCCTCGTCGACGAGGAGCCGAACGAGCAGGCCGAGATGATCCGGGCGTTCGTGTCGGATCAGCTGGCCAACGGCATGGATCCCGACGACGTCGGCGGGCTCGTGCACGACGCGATCGTCGAGAACCGCCTGTGGGTGTTCACCGACATGACCATGGTCGAGTCGCTCAAACCCCGCTACGACGCCATCCTCGGCGCACGCAACCCGGTGTTCGACACCTTCGGCGCACTCGGCGCGGCCGGCGACTGACCGGGCCGACCGAGCCTCCGCCATCGCCCTCACACCGGCGACCTATCGGCCGTCGCGACGCTCCTCGCCGGACCGACGGTTGGCCGCCAGCGACAGTCGCCGCCGGATCGGACCGGGCAGGTTGCCGAGTACACCGCGGCCGAGCTTGTTGTGGGCGCCCGGAACGACCGTGACCGCACCCGAGGCCGCGCCGTTCAGCGCTGCGGTGGCCACCTGCTCGGCGGTCGACCACAGCCGAGCCGGCACATCGGAATAGTCCACCGACGCACGGGTGTGGAACTCGGTGCGGGTCAGACCCGGCTCCACCGTCGTGAGCGTCACGCCCTCGGGTGCCAGCTCGGTGGCGACCGACTCACCCAACGACGTCACGAACGCCTTGGTCGCCGCGTACGTCGCACCGAGCGGTGAGACGAGATGTGCCGCGACCGACGAGACGTTCAGGATCGCTCCCCCACCCCGCTCGACGAACACCCCTGCGGCGGCGTGGGTGAGTTCCATGAGCGCGATCACGTTCACGTCGACCATCGCCCGCTCACCGTCGAGGTCGGCGGTGGCGAAGGTGCCGACGAATCCGAATCCGGCGTTGTTCACCACGAGATCGACCGGCGCCTCGGTCGCGCGGATCCGTTCCGCCACACCGGCTCGGGCGGCGGCGTCGGCCAGATCGGCGACGAACACCTCGACCCGCCCGGGGAAACGATCGGCCAGCGCCTGGAGTCGGGCTTCGTCACGAGCCACGGCGACGACGTCGACCTCCGCCAGGAGCAGGTCCTCCGCGATGGCGGCACCGATGCCGGCGGTCGGGCCGGTCACGAGGGCCCGGGTCCACGGCCGCTTCGACGAGCTCATCGTCGACCGCTCGAGACGACCGGCTCGGACGGCACGGTGGCGACGTCCTGCGGCGGGAAGATCGTCTGGCAGAACGTCACGAGATCGCCGGCGAGGTTGTTCTTCTTCATCAACGGCACCTGCACCTGTCCCCCGGCATCGTCATACTCCCGAGGTTTCCACACCCCCGCCTTGAAGAGCCGACTGAACTTCATCTCCTGGCTGGTGCGCAGCTGCACGGGCCCCATCTTGGCCATGTACTCCGGGCCGCCGAAGCCGGAGCCCTTCACCAGCACCACCTCGGTGATGCCGATGCGGGTGCACTCGGCCCGCAGACGGGCGACCTCGATCAGCTTGGCCGCGGGGTCCGGGATCGGGCCGTAGCGGTCGAGCCACTCGGCCTCGATGTCGTCGACCTCGGCATCGGTCGTGACCGCAGCCAGGCGACGGTAGGCCTCGAGGCGGCTCGAGCCCGACGGCACGTAGTCGTCGGGTAGGTGGGCGTCGAAGGGAAGGTCGAGCTTCACCTCGACCGGGGCGGCCACCGGCTCACCGTTCAGCTCGGCGACGGCCTCGGTCACCATCTGGCAGTAGAGGTCGTAGCCGACGGCCGCGATGTGGCCCGACTGTCCGGTGCCGAGCAGGTTGCCGGCGCCGCGGATCTCGAGATCCCGCATGGCGATCTGGAAACCGGCACCGAGCTCGGTCGTCTCGCCGATCGTCCGGAGCCGTTCATAGGCGTCCTCGGTGAGCACGGCGTCGGGCCGAGTGAACAGATAGGCATAGGCCCGCTGACCCGACCGACCGACCCGGCCGCGCAGCTGGTGGAGCTGGCCGAGGCCCATCAACTCGGCCCGGTCGACGACGAGGGTGTTCACCGTGGGCATGTCGATCCCCGTCTCGATGATCGTGGTGCAGACGAGCACGTCGTACTCCCCCTCCCAGAAGGCGTAGACGACCTCCTCGAGCGAGCCCTCGTCCATCTGGCCGTGGGCGACGGCGACCCGGGCCTCGGGCACCAACTCCCGGATCTCCCCGGCGACCTTGTCGATGTCCATCACCCGGTTGTGCACATAGAACACCTGCCCCTCACGCAGGAGCTCGCGGCGGATCGCCTCGGCCACCGGACGTTCGTCGAATTCCCCGACATAGGTGAGGATCGGCTGGCGGTCGGCCGGGGGCGTGTTGAGCACCGACATGTCGCGGATGCCCGTGAGCGACAGCTCGAGGGTCCGTGGGATCGGGGTCGCCGACATCGTGATCACGTCGACGCCGGTGGAGAACTGTTTGATGGCTTCCTTGTGCGAGACGCCGAAACGCTGCTCCTCATCGACGACCAGCAGGCCCAGCTTCTGGAACGAGATGTCGGCCGACAGGATCCGATGGGTACCGATCAGCACGTCGACGTCACCCCGCCCGCAGGCCTCCACGACGTCGCGGGCCTGCGCATTGGTCAGGAAGCGGGACAGGACCTCGACCCGCACCGGGTACGGAGCGAAGCGGTCGGCGAAGGTCTGATAGTGCTGCTGGGCGAGCAGCGTGGTCGGTACGAGGATGGCGACCTGTTTGCCGGACTGCACGGCCTTGAACGCCGCCCGGAGCGCCACCTCGGTCTTGCCGAACCCGACGTCACCGACGATGAGGCGGTCCATGGGCTGGTCTCGCTCCATGTCCTCCTTCACCTCGACGATCGCCTTGGCCTGATCCGGGGTGAGTTCGTAGGGGAACGCCTGCTCCATCTCCGTCTGCCAGGGGGTGTCCGGTTCGTAGGCGTGGCCGGCGGTGTTCGCCCGCTGTTGGTAGAGGACCACCAACTCCTGGGCGATCTCGGCGACGGCCGAGGCGACCTTGGTCTTGGCCCGGGCGAAATCGGCACCGCCGAGCTTGTGCAGGGTCGGCGACTCTCCACCCGTGTACCGACGGATGAAGTCGATCTGATCCGACGGAACGTAGAGCTTGTCGGCGCCCTTGTAGTCGAGCATCAGATAGTCGCGCTCGGCACCGCCCATGCGGCGACGGACCATGCCGGCGAACCGACCGACACCGTGTTGGTGATGGACGACGTAGTCGCCCGGCTTCAGGTCGTCGTAGAAGCTCTCGGTCTGGCGCTTGCGGGACCGGGCCCGACGGTGGGCGCGACGCCGCCCGGTCAGGTCGGCCTCGGTGAGCACGGCGACCCCGGCCTCGGGCAGGACGAAGCCACGCTCCATCGAGGCGACGACCAGATGCAGACCGGGTTCGAAGACCTCGGGTTCCGCGTCGTGCACGATCGGCCCGAGATCGGACTCCCGCAGCCGATCGGCGACCCGCCCGATCGTGCCGGCGCCATCAGCGCAGACGATCACCCGGGAGCCGTTGCGGACCAACTCGTGCAGGCGATCACTCAGGGCCTCACCCGGTGCATCCCAACCGGACGCGGGCAGCACGGCGGTGTCCGGGCCCTCCGGCACGGTCGTGAGGGTGACCACCGGCGCCGTGGTGCGGGCGAGCAGGCGATCGAACTCGACGTGCAGTCGTGGCAGGTCGTCGGTGTCGGCGCCCCATGTGCCGGCCAACGTCTTGGCGAGATCGGCCTCCTCGGCCAGGAGGTCGGCAGCGCGGTCCCGCATCCGGCGGGGCTCGACGAGGGCCACCTGGGCGTCGGGACCGAGGAGATCCGACAGCACCTCCGGCCCCGTGTGGTCCGGATCGAGCAGCCAGGGCAGCCACGACTCCATGCCGTCGAACAGCTCGCCCCGTCCGAGTCGCTCCCACTGCTCGCGACCCCATGGTTCGGATCCCACCAGGGCCTCGGCCCGCGCCCGGACCTCGTCGTCGAGCACGACCTCCCGGCAGGGATGGATCTCGACGTCAGACAACGGTGTGGCCGACCGCTGGTCGGCGACGGAGAACTCGGTGAGTCGGTCGACTTCGTCGCCCCACAGGTCGATCCGGACCGGCACGTCCATCGTCGATCCGAACACGTCGACGATCGAGCCACGCACCGCGATCTCACCGCGATGTTCGACCTGGGACTCCCGCCGATAGCCGTAGCCGACCAACCGAGCGACCAGCTCCTCGACCTCGACCCGATCGCCGTGGCCGATGATCACGGGGTCGAGCTCGTGTGCAGCCGGACCGAGCTTCTGGATGAGGGCCCGGACGGGAGCGACCACCACGGTCGGGCAGAGTTGGGGGTCCGAGAGGCGCCAGAGCGTGCGCATCCGCCGTCCCATCGTCTCGATGTTCGGCGACACCCGCTCGAACGGAAGCGTTTCCCACGCCGGGAACCCGGCGACGGCGTCGTCGCCCAGGAACACCGCGAGATCACGCTGGAGTCGATCCGCATCGGCGGTGGTCGGCACCGCGACGAGCAACGGGGCACGGGTCGAACCGTGCACCAGACCGGCCAGTGCGGCCGCTCGTGCCGGCTCGGCCACCGCCAACACGTTCGAGACCCGTCCGATGACATCGATCAGGGCCGGCGTGTCGGCGATCAGGCGCGGAAGGCGGCGGAAGCTCACCCGGGAAGGTTAGGAGCGCGGGGCCCTGTCCCGGCCGACCCGGAGGTCAGTGGACGGCGATCGGCACCGTGCGTCGCCGGCGAGGCTCGATCACGACGCCCGCGACGACCGTGACCAGGACGAAGGCCATCGAGATGCCGACGATGTTCGCGGCGAGGTCGCTCCACTGCGCGTTCCGGTTCGCCGTGAAGACCCCCTGGGCGACCTCGATGCCCGCCGACAGGCCGACCAGGCCGACGGCACTCCAGAACCGGACGAGGTGTGGATGGTTCCGTGGCCGGCCGGTCGCGAGCATCAGCAGGAGCAGACCCGCCACCACGAACCAGAGCGAGGCGTGACCGATCGTGTCGAAGGCGAACGGCAGATCCGAGCGGTCGACGACGTCGACCCCGAGGAAGGTCTCGAGGTCATCGCCCCGCCGCCGCAGTCGGCGAGCACTTCGCTGTGCTCGGCCGACCGCGGAGGACGGGAACGACAGGAACGACACGGCAATGAGGAGGGAGAACGCGATGCCGGGGCGGGTGAGTCGTTCCACGCCGATCAACGTAGATGCCCGAACCGTCCGCGCGACCGCGCCCCATCGCACCCTCACCCGATCTGCACCGGACCCACACAAACGCCCCCGCCGGGACCCCGTCGGCGCCTCAGATCTGACGAACGAAGATGCCCGATCGCATCTTCGGCACGAAGTAGGTCGACTTCGGCGGCAGGACCCGACCCTTGTCGGCCTCCACCATCATCTGGCTGACCGAGACCGGCCGGAGGACGAACCCGAGACCGCGCGACTCCTGGGTTCGTCGAGCCACTTCTTCGATGGGTTCGGTGCCGGGCACCGCCGCGAGGCGTGGGTCGGTCGTCGGATCCACGATGTCGAACGCCGGACCCAGGATCCGGTTCTGGAGGATCTCGGGGCCGATCTCGTCCGGCCCGACGTCGAGCCCCAGCGACCACCAGGCGCCTCGGTGGTTCACGAGGAACTCGCCCTGACGGGTCGGCAGGACGGGATCAGCGACCGCTTCGATCCTGCCGAGTTCGCGGAGTCGGTCGATCGAGTCGTCCGGCGCCTGATGCAGCACGCGGTGGAATGCCTCGACGTTCAGCTGATCCTCGGCGAACATCGCGGCGAGGAGCCGATCGACACCGGGTCGATCCGGTTCGGCGGCGGCGTGACGGCTCGACGACAACACCCGGTGGTGACCGTCGGTGATGTAGACCGTCTTGCGCGAGATCCTGCGCACGAGCGTCTGCACATCCGGGCCCGCCGGCACCGGCCACAGGCTGATCTCGAGACCGTCGGCCAACTCACAGTGCAGTACGGGAGTCCCCGCGGACAGCCGGTTGACGACTTCGGCGATCCGCCGATCGGCCCGATGGGTGAGCACGACAGGTGAGGATTCCGCCCCGACGACCCGACGGTGGTCGACCAACGACTGGGCTCGGCCGACCCACGTCTGCTCGTGGCCGAGCAGCTGGCCGCTCGCGACCCACGCGACCGGGACGTCGCCGACGACGCCCAGCTGACGGTGTTCGCCCAGCGCGAGTCGGACGATCCACATTCCCTCGACCTCGTCACCGAATGCGCCCCGCTCGAGCAGCGAGCCGAGGGCGGCGATGTCGAGATCCAGGTGGTTCTGTCCGGGGCGGAGCTCTGCGGCTTCGACGTCGTCCGCACCGCGGATGACCTGCAGGTAGCTGTCGGGATGCGCGGCGACCCATGCTCGACGATCGCTGAGGCTCATCGCGTCATAGGCCGGGGAGATCACCCGATCAGCCCAGTCGCCGTCGACGACGCGCGCCCGGGTGGCTCCGAAGCGAGCCGGCGGCTCGACGCCGGTCACGAGACGATCCGGGCGTCGATGACGTCGACGATCGCTCCCACCGCGGCCATGACCGTGTCGTCGGGCGTCGGGACGACGTCGATGTCGGCGACGCCGGCTTCGCGCCCACCGAGGATGCGGTTCTGCATCGTCTCGACGTTGTGCCCGGCGGAGCGGAGCTCCCGCAGCACGGCAGCGAGCACACCGACCCGGTTCAGGTGCCGCACCCGCAGCGTCGTCGCCGGCGCGGTGCCCTCGTCGAGGTTCACACAGTCACGAACCTCACCGGTGCCGAAGACCCGCACGAGATCGACCACGCCGCGGGCGACGGCGGTCTGTGCCTGCTCGGTCGAGGCTCCGATGTGATGCGTGCCGACCACGTTCGGGTGGGCGGCAACGGCCGACACGAACTCGCCCGTACCGCTCGACGGTTCGTCGGCGAAGACGTCGAGACCCGCACGCATGCCGCCATGCAATGCGGTGAGCAGGGCCGCCTCGTCCACCACGTCGCCGCGGCTGGTGTTGATCAACATCGACCCGGGCTTCATCGCCGAGAGGAACGCCGCGTCGACCATGCCCTTGGTGTCTCCGGTCGAGGGCACGTGGATCGAGACGATGTCGGACTGCTCCAGCAACGCCGCACGATCGTTCACGAGCTTCACGCCCGCGTGCCGGATCCGCTGCTCGGCGGCGGCGGAACGGGGCTTCCGTTCACCCACGACCGTCATCCCGAAGGCCTTGGCCCGTTCGGCGACCGCGAGACCGATGTCGCCGAGGCCGATCAACCCGAGGGTGGCACCTGCCAGGCCGTTGGCCTGCGAGTAGGCCTTCTTGTTCCAGACCCCGTTGCGCAGGTCGGCGGTGCCGTCCGCGATGTTGCGGTCGAGCGCCAAGATCAGGCCGAGGGTGAGTTCGGCGACGGCCAGTGCATTCCGGCCGGGCACGTTCGAGACGAACACGCCACGGGCGGAGGCCGTGGCGACGTCGATCGTGTTGGTGCCGGCACCGGCGCGGATGATGAACGACAAGCTGGCCGCCGCCTCGATCGAGGCGGCGTCGACCTTCGTCGAGCGGACCACGAGGATCTGCGCGTCACCGATGGCGGCGGGAAGGTCGGCGGTGGTGAGATCGGGCTGGATCTCGACCTCGTGCCCCATGGCACGGAGATCGTCGGCGCAGAACTCGGGCAGACGGTCGGCGAACAGGATCTTCATCTCGGCTCCTTCGTCCGGGTGCCTGCGGAGGGTGGAGCCGCCCGATCGACGGGCGACGACACGCCCGGAGGGACCCGACGTCGTCAACGACCACGGCCGTGGTCTGGCAGTAGAGAACACGGCGGCAACCCGCTGCGTCAAGATCCGTCCCGAGAGACGGGACTCAGGCGGTCTCCTCGACGGCGAGCCGCACGGCCTCCATCTCGTCGATCACGAGCTCGAGATCGGCCTCCACCGGGGCGAGCGAGCCGCTGTCACCCGTGGTCACCGACAGCTCGATGGCCCGGGCGACGACTTCGTCGAGGCGAGCGTCCAGGGCGATCAGGCGGGATCGGGTCTCACCGATCGTCTGGTCGAGTCGACCGGCCGATGCCAGCTGGGCCTCGAGTGCACGAGCGGCCTGTTCGGTGCTCGACCCGGGTTCGGGCCGTCGACCGCCGGTCACTCGATGGAGATCGGTGACGACCGCATGGGTGTCGATCGCCCCGCGGGCCTCGGTGAGGGCCTGGCCGGAACGGGCGATGCGATACGACTCGCGCACGAACTGATCGATGCGTTCGTCGAGGCGGGCGAGCCGATCCTTCAGGGCTCCCGCGGGGGTGCGATCGATCGCGGCTTCGAATCGCCGCTGTGATGCCAGCGCCTCGTCGACGAAGCGCTGCCACTCCCCCGACACCTGTCCTCGGTCGATGCGCTCCTTCACCGGGCCACGAGGCACCGCTACCGCCACCCGTGCCGCCCAGCCGGCCGCGCCCAGCGCGCCGGCTGCGGCGAGCGGCAGACCGGCCACGATGCCGATCGCCGCGCCGGCGCCGGCCAGCAGGATGCCACCGGGCGACATCATGGCCTCGGCGACCGGCTTCGTGAGGAGGCGATCGCGCAGGGTCATGACCCCACCAGGTGCTGGACGACGGCGGACATCAGAAGTTGGACACCACTTCGGCGAAGACCTTGTCGATCGACCTCGGGTCGCTCGCGTCGTAGACCGCCGCCGCCGACGCCTCGGCGATCGACTCGAGCACGCCGAGGTCGGCGTCGCTGCCATAGGCGATCGGGAAGACCCGTACCGGGCGGGAGCCGACACCTTCACCGCCCTGCGAGAGCGAATCGAGCAATGCCGAGAACTGCGCGTTGTCGTCGGAGGTCTCGTTGTCGTCGTTGAAGCCGTCGGTCAGCACCACCACGGCGTTGATGCGCTCCGGGTCGTACGCGGCGGTGGCCTCGTCGAAGACCTGCTGGACCGACTCGTAGAGCGGGGTGCCCGCCTGGGGGAAGGTCCCGGCGACACGCTGGCGGATCAGTGCCTCGTTGGTCGACATGGGACCGAACGGCACGATCTCGACGATCCGGCTCTCGAACGGCGGCCCGGCGTCGGTCGTGAACGTCACGATCCGCACCTGGTCCTCGGAGGAGAACTCGTCGAGTGCGTTGATCACCGCCTGCACCGCGAGCTCGAGCTTCGTCGCCCGTGTCTCGATGTCGCCGAGCTCACCCATGGAACCCGACACGTCGAGCAGCATCGTCACCTGGGCCGACTTGCGCTGCTCCGACCAGAGATCGAGCAGGCCGGTCATGACCCGCGGCTCGGGAACCTCGAGCAGGGTCTGCGGTTGATTCGGATCGACGCCGAACTCCGGCGAGATCGGCGTATCGATCGGCACGGCCGGATTCCCCGGACGGAAGCCGAACTCGAGCACCTTCGCCTGGTTCTCGGCCGTCTGGACGAACTCGATGAACAGCTCGGCACCCGCCGCCTGTTCGGGGCTCACCCACGACTCGTCGACCACGAACAACGGATTGTCCGAGTAGAGCGTGCCTTCCGCCGGATACACGGCGACGAGTTCGATGCGTGGCGGCCGGAGCTCCTCGCCGGGGTCGAGTCGACCGTCGGGATCGCCCCGGTTGTAGTCGATGACCGACTTCTCCTCGACCGCCGCCGCCGAGGCGTACGCCAGCGCGGCCCCGCGTTGGTCGGCTCGGAACCAGTTGTTCAGGAACGTGAGCGTCGTGTCGCCGTAGTGCACGACGGCCGACTCGACCCCGCGTCCGAACTCGACGACGTTCGGCCGGGCGAGGTCTTCGGACGACAACCCCGACGTCTTGCCGGCGGCGGCGTAGGTCTGGGCGATCAGCGCGGACAGTCCGCTGGTCGAGAAGTTCGGATTGGTCTTGCCGAGACGGAACTCACCCCATTCGGGATGTCCGAGATCGGTCCAGCCGTCGTCGCTCTCGGCCAATGCGAGGATGTCGGCCCACCCGATCTCCGCGTCCGGCCACCCGAGCGCTTCGGCCATCGGACGGGGCATCGCGATGACCAGAGGCGTGACCATGAACGGCTGGCCGTCGCTCACCGCTGACGGCAGCCCGACATCGGCCCGGCGCTGGTTCACCACCGCACCCCACGCCGCCGACGCCGGTGACCAGATGACCGGGCGAGGCCCCTCGGACAGCTCGTCCCAGCCCTCGACGAGGAGCTGCGCACCGAGCCCGGACGCCTTCGACTGCGGTCGGACGAACACACACGTGCCGTCGACCTCGGCACCCGATTCGTTGAAGTCGGTCGCCAGCTCCCGCATCAACTCGATCTTCTCCGACGACACCGAGGTCTCGATCGCGATGCACGAGCCCGGATCGTCGATCCCCGTCGTGCTCCCGAGATCGATCGAACACGCCGCGGCGATCGTCGCGAGCGCGACGCCGACGGCGATGCCACGCCATCGACGGGGCGGCATCGTGGTGATGGGGTTCTGGGCGGTCACGAACGACATGGGTCTCCCGGCGACGATGGGGTCAGTCTCGCCGACGCAGCGCTTCGAGCACACCCGCGGTCGGCCGTGCCTGGTCAACGTCGACGCCGGCCCGCCAGTTCCGTGCAGTCAGCGCCGACTCGATCCGATCCCGGTCGCGATCCCGCACGGTCGCCTCACCGACGGAGACCAGCACCACGTCGAACCCGCGAGCCGCATCGACGGGTTCGACCACCACGGCGTCGGTACGGCCGAGTGCGAGCCAGTCGGCCTCGGCGACCGCCGTGACCCGATACGCCCCTGCGCCGTTGAACAACGCGCCGAGCGGATCGAGGGCGCCGATGTCGCGCAGCGAGGGCGCGAGGTCGGTCTCCCACCGAGAGAACGACGAGCCGAGATCGTTCGTGGCGAACACGGGCGAGCCGAAGAAGCCGGTCGCGAGCTGGCCGCGCACGAGCAGACCCGCCGTGGTGTCCGACGGGGCGACACCGACGGTCACACTGGTCGAGGGTTCCGCG
Source organism: Acidimicrobiales bacterium (assembly GCA_020629695.1). Taxonomy (GTDB): domain Bacteria; phylum Actinomycetota; class Acidimicrobiia; order Acidimicrobiales; family SZUA-35; genus JAHDBV01. The sequence continues at coordinate 23,959 of JAHDCV010000001.1, forward strand.
AGACAGCCCCAGGTGAGGCCGGGGGTGCAGGCGGCGTCGGCCCCACGCACGGCGACGAGCACGAGGGGACTCGTCCCGAGCGACGGGCCGATCTCGACCGTCACCCCGCGGGCCTGTGCGGCGAGGTTCTCCGCCCAGAGTCGGTCGACGACCCAGCGGGTCGGCGCGGGCGACACGCCGAGCCGGTCGAGCGTCGTCCCCGGGTCTTCGATCGTCACTGCGCCGTCGAAGGCCTCGCGACACACCTCAGCGAGCGCCCGCTCGCAGACGATGGGAGTCCCGTCGTCGGGCAGGACCGAGACCGGGTCACCGTCGAGTGCACGTCGGGCGACGAAGGCCCCGACCACCATCACGACGGCCGCCACGAGTGCAAGGGTCCGCCGCAGGGCCATCGTCGGTCAGGTTCCCGGGTCCCGTTGCGGCGTGTCCCGCCGATTCACCGTGGCCATGGTCGCGTCGATCCCTTCGTCGAGCAGCTGCTCGACCGCGTCGACACAACGAGCGAGGGCCACGTCGAGTTCCACCCGCTCCGCCTTGCCCGGCCGACGGAGGACGTAGTCGCGCCCGGCCTGCGAGGCCGGTGGACGGCCGATCCCGACCCGCAGACGCACGTAGTCGGTGGTCCCGAGATGCTGGGTGATCGAACGGAGCCCGTTGTGGCCGGCCAGTCCGCCGCCCTGCTTGATCTTCAGTCGACCCACGTTCAGGTCGAGTTCGTCGTGGATCACGACGAGCTTGCCACCGTCGTCGACGCCGTGGCGCCGGCACAGCGCCCGCACGCTCTCACCGGAGGCGTTCATGTAGGTCGTGGGAAAGGCGGCGACGACCCGATGCGCCCCGATCCGGACCTCGGCGACGAGGGCCCGCTCCTTGGACTTGCCGAGCCGCTCGCCGTACCGGGCTGCGAGCAGACCGACCACGTCGGCGCCCACGTTGTGCCGTGTTCCCTCGAACTCCGCTCCCGGGTTGCCGAGGCCGACCACCAGCAGATCAGCCGGTGCACCCGTACGGGCGGGTTCGTTGGCCTTGCGGTTGAGCCAGGGCATCGAGCAGCGGGTGCGTGACCCGGATCAGTCCTCGGACGGAGCGGCTGCCTCGGCGCTCTCGGCACCAGCGGCGGCCTCGCCCATCGCTCCCTGACGGGAGGCACGGGTGGCGACGGGAGCAGCCACGGTCGTGTTGGGCTTGCGCCGGGTGACCGACCCCTCCGGGAGGTTCAGGTCTCGCACGGCGATGCGGCTGTCGAGCGTCAGTTCGCTGACGTCGGCATCGATCGACAGCGGAATCGCGGTCGGGAGCACGACGATCGGCAGCTCGAACAGCTTCTGCTCGACCAGGGCGCCGGCTTCGGCGACCTCCTTGGCGACACCCGTGAGCTTGATCGGGACCTTGACCTTGATCGGCTCGTCGTCGGCGACACGGAGGAAGTCGACGTGGGAGGCCATGCGGCGGATCGGGTCACGCTGCACCTCCTTGATGATCACCTTCTCGGGCGTGCCGTCGATCTCGAGCTGGAAGACGGTGTTCATCCCGGTCTCGACCTTGAGGGCGTCTCGCAACTCGGAGTGATCCACGGTCACGGCGACGGGGTCGGCACCCCGGCCGTAGACGACGCCGGGCAGACGGCCTTCGTGGCGGAGCCGGCGGCTGGAGCTGGAACCGAGCGGACGGCCGGTGGTGGCGCGAACGGTGATCTGCGACATGTCAGGACCTCGAACAGGACGGTGGTGGCGGCATGGAGCGGCGTGGTTGCCCACGCGGGCCGCATCGACCAGCCGAGGCTAGCGGGACCCGGGCGATTCCGGCCCCGTCGAGGCCGAGATCAGTTCTGGTTCTTGCCGTCGAAGATCTCCGAGACCGACAGGTCCTCGAAGACGGCTCGGATCGCGTCGGCGATGAGCGGCGCCACCGACAGCCGTTCGAAGATCGGCAACTCCCGCTCGGGCTCGAGCGGCAGCGTGTCGGTGACCACGACCGACGACAGCGGCGAGGCCTTCAGTCGCTCGATCGCCGGACCGGAGAACACCCCGTGGGTCGTTGCGGCGTGCACCTCTTTCGCCCCACGCTCCATCAGGAGTTCGGCGGCTGAGACGATGGTGCCCGCGGTGTCGATCATGTCGTCGATCAGGACGCAGCATCGTCCGTCGACCTCACCCACGATGTCCTTCGCCTCGACCTGGTTCTTCACACCCTTCAGCCGACGCTTGTGCACGATGGCGAGATCGGCGTGGAGCATCTGGGCATACCGCTCGGCGACCTTCACCCGGCCGGCGTCGGGCGACACCACGACCATGCCGCTGCCGTGGCGCTCGGCGAGATGGTTCACCAACACCGGCATCGCCGTGAGGTGATCGACCGGCCCGTCGAAGAAGCCCTGGATCTGACCGGAGTGCAGATCCACCGACACGAGCCGGCTGGCACCGGCCGCCCGGTAGAGATCGGCGACGAGGCGGGCCGTGATCGGCTCGCGTCCCTCGGACTTCCGATCCTGTCGGCCGTACGGGTAGAACGGCATCACGGCGGTGATGCGCTTGGCCGAGGCCCGCTTCGCCGCGTCGACCATGATCAGATGCTCCATCAGGGAGTCGTTCACGGAGCGGCCGGCGAACGCGCCGTGGCTCTGCACGATGAACACGTCCGAGCCGCGGACCGACTCGGCGAACCGGCAGTGGTCCTCGCCGTTGGCGAACTGGGCCAGGTGGGCCTCGGTGATCGGGATCCCGAGGTTCTCACCGATCGCCTTCGCCATCCCGGCGTTGTGGCGACCTGCGAAGAGGTGCAGCGTCTTCTTGGTCAGAACTTCCATCGGTCTCCCCGCCTCTGGAGGTGCATGTCAGTCCGACGTCTCCGCCGGCCCGTCGGCAGCATAGAAGGGCCCGGTCACGGCTCCCGCCTTTACCGACGAGCCGGGGTGCAGAACCGCGAACGGACCCACCCTCGCACCGTCGCCGACGGCCGCGTCCGTCGCCATCGCCTTCTCGATCACGCAGTCCCGCCCGACGGTCGTGCCGACCAGACGGGTGTCCGGCCCGATCTCGGCGCCGTCACCGATCACGCAGTCGCCCTGGAGCATGGTGCCGGGGAACAACGTCACGTCGGTCCCGAGCCGGACGGTCGCGTCGATGTAGGTCCGCGACGGGTCGACCATGGTCACGCCGCGATCGAGCCAGTGGTCGTTGGTCCGGCGACGGAGTTCGGACTCGGCGTCCGCGAGTTGACGACGGCTGTCGACGGGCGACAGGTCGCCGGCAGCGGCCTCGGCCAGCTGGTGGGTCGCGATCGGGTGCCCCGTCTCGGCGAGCACTTCGACGACGTCGATGAGGCGATGCTCCCCGCCGAAGCGAGGCGCGCCCCGTCGAAGTGCGGGAGCGAACAGGCCACGGCGGACGACCATCACACCGAGCGAGACCTCACGGATGGAGCGCTCCTCGCCGATCACGTCGGCGTCGGCCACGATCGCCGCGACGCGGCCCCGGCGGTCCCGGGTGATCCGGGGATGACCGCCGGGGTCATCCAGTTCGGCGGTGAGCAGCGTCGCCGCGGCCGCGTCCTCGGCGTGGGTCCGGAGCAGGTCCTGCAGCACCTCGGCCCGGATGAGGGGCACGTCGGACGGGATCACGACGACGTCGTCCTCGTCACCGCCGATCCCGTGATCATCGAGGGAGGTCAGCCCGACCAGCGTCGCGTGCCCCATCCCCCGCCCACCGGTCTGCTCGGTGAACCGGAGCGGCATCGGCGCCGCCTCGGCCGACACACGGGCGCGGAGTCGGTCGGCCTCCCGGCCCGCGACGACGGCCGCCTCGGTGACCGCGGCGCCGGCCAGTGCGTCGAGGACGTAGGCCACCATGGGGCGGCCACACAACAGGTGGAGGGGCTTCGGGCGGCTCGAGCGCATCGGCGCACCCGAGGCGGTGGCGACGACGATCGACACGAGGCTGCGGTCCATGCCGGGTGTCTAGCCGAGGAGGAGGCCGCCACGTCACTTCGCTGCCGGCGAGCATCGTCCGGCCCGAACGCGCCGATGCCGGAGACCGAAGTCTCCGGCATCGACATGTTGAGGGGGAGACCACTCCATCGGTGCCCGACGCCGACATGTGAGGGATTCCCGACGATTCATCTCGATCGGCTCGCCCGGCAGGACTCGAACCTGCAACGGCCGGATTCAAAGTCCGGTGTTCTACCAATTGAACTACGGGCGAACGCCGGTCTCCCGGCGCACTCGAAGTTAGCCGCTCACCACACCATCCCGGCCGAGATTGCGTGGGGGCGACGAGGTCCGCCGCTAGGGTTCCGGGCCTTATGGGATCGCTGATCAAGAAGCGCCGGAAGCGCATGCGGAAGAAGAAGCACCGCAAGCTCCTCAAGCGGACTCGCGTCCAGCGGCGTAACAAGAAGTAGACAACCGAACGCTTCTGCCCACCCGACCTCGGTCGGGCGGGATCGTGGATCACCCGTGGTCGATTCGACACGGGTGATTCGTCGTTCTCGGGCAGCCGTCACATCCGATCCAGACCGCGAACCGGCGCCGGATCGGGCGCTGACGGGTCGACGTCAGGCGATCGGGCCGTTCCAGCCGGCCGGCACCGTGCGGGCCACGACGCGCCCCGGCCCAGGCACCTCGGCCTCGACGAACCACGTCGACCCCGAGCCGGCCAGGATCGGGGTCAGACCCGCCGCATCGCCGAGTTCGTCACGGGCCCGGGCGAGTTCGGGTGCCACCTGCAGGGCGGCCGGTTCGAGGTCGTTGCGCCCGTTGGGATCGAGCGGACCACCCATCTCGTCCCATGTCCGGTAGACGAGCGGTGTGGGGCACGCGATCGCCGGGGTCACGAGCGTCACGACCCTCGGCTCGAACGGCATCGGCTCGACGATCTCGCCGATACCCGACACCCGCGCCCGCCCGCCGACCGTGCAGAAGGCGACATCGGCCCCGAGTCGGGCGGCGGCCTCCAGGTCCGCCACACCCGCCCACCGCAGCACCGCCCCGGCGTCGGAGGAGCCACCGCCGAGTCCGGCCTGCGACGGCACCTGCTTGTGCAGCGTGATCCCTGCGGTCCGTCCTGCGAGGGCGAGCGCCTTGTTCACCAGATTCGACGGACCGGTCGGGATGTCCGGACCACCCCCGACGACGGTGAGGCCGTCGCCGTCGGGATCGATCTCGAGCCGATCCGCGAGATCGAGCGTGACCATCTCGGCGTCGATCAGGTGGTAGCCGTCGTCTCGCACGCCGAGCACGCGCAGGGTGAGGGTGAGCTTGGCGGGGGCGTAGACGGTCTCAGGGGGAGCCACGACGGCGACCGTACTCCGCGGCCAGGGCGTCCCAGCCACTCAGGTCGACGGCTTCGGCCCGTGCGGTCGGGTCCACTCCGGCCGCCTCGATGCCGGCCACATCGAGCCATCCCGACAGGCTCCGCCGCAACATCTTCCGCCGCTGGCCGAACCCGGCACGAGCGAGTTCGATGATGTCGGCCGCCGGCGAGGTCACCACCGGTTCGGGGTGACGATCGATCGCCACGAGCACAGACTCGACCCGGGGCGGCGGGAGGAACACCTGTGCCGGGACCCTGGCCACCACCGACGCCGTGCCGTGCACGGCGCGCACCACCGACGGAATGCCCGCGGCGCGCTCGCCCGGCGCCGCTGCCAACCGCTCCCCCACCTCGGCCTGCACCATCACGAGGAAGCGGGTGATGCGTGGCTGATCGGTGAGCAGCCCCAGCAGCAACGGCGTCCCGACGTTGTAGGGGAGGTTGGCGACCATCGTCCAGGTCCGATCGCCGAGCACCTCGCTCCAGTCGAGTTCCATCGCGTCGGCTTCGATCACCGTGTGGTCGTGATCGGCGAGCACCTCGGCGAGGGCGGGAAGCAGATAGCGGTCGCGCTCCACCGCGGTCAGCTCGACCCCCGCCCGGCACAATCCCAGGCTGAGAGAACCCAGGCCCGGGCCGACCTCGACGACCGCGTCGCCGGGGCCGACCTCGGCGAGACGCACGATCCGTTCGATCTGGGACGGCTCGCACAGGAAGTTCTGGCCGAGCGCCCGGCTCGGTTCGAGCCCGTGCCGGTCGAGCAGGTCGCGCACCGACGCCCGGGTCAAGAGCCCGCTCCGGCCCGAAGGCAGCGGGGTCGAGTCGGTCACGGCCTCAGGGCGCGGGCGGAAGGAAACGACCGCAGATCGGCCAGGGCTGTGGCCCCCGCTCTTCCCAGAGCCAGAACGCCATCTGGTCCTGATCGGCCTCGCTCGCCTCGTTCGGTGGCACACCGACCAGATCGGGCCGATCGTGCCGAGCCGCGAGGTCGTCCCACGTCGGGATCCAGAACTGATAGGCGCCGTAGTAGCGACCGGACGGGTCGATCACCCAGTACCGATTCGTCGATTCGCAGTGGCGAAGATCGTTCCACTGCTCCGCCGTCGGCCCGTACACGGTGGTCGTGGTCGCTTCGACCTCGCCGGCGGTGGTCTCCGGGGCGGCGGTCGTCTCGGGAGCGGCGGTCGTCTC
>JAHDCV010000001.1:30558-45029 GCA_020629695.1 Acidimicrobiales bacterium
GCGGCGGTCGTCTCGGGAGCGGCGGTCGTCTCCGGGGCGGCAGTCGTCTCCGCCGCCGTCGTGGGCGCGGCCGTCGTCGGCGCCGCCGTCGACGCTGCCGCAGTCGTCGGCGGTGACGTCGTCTCGGTGGAGGGCGCCGCCGTGGTCGGCGTCGTCACCGAGCTGTCGACGGACGCCACCGTCGTCGACGAGGAGGCGGGGGCGTTCACCTGGGTCGTCTGGCGTGCCGGGATCGTGACGGTCACCGTGGTGACGGTGTCGTCGTCGACACTCGCCGACAGCTCGTCGAGTTCTGCCATCTGCCGAGCACCGGGCTCGAGGAGCTCACCGAGCTGATCCGCTTCGAGCAGTTCGGCATCGGACTCGACCTCGGTCACCGTCGACTCGGTCGACGCCGAGGTCTCGACCGACGCCTGCTCACCGGAGGGGCCGACGGTCGTGACGGCCGTGTCGCCCGAATCGAGGAGCAGAACCGGCACAGCGAGCACGCTGACGGCCGCGGCGATGAGCACTCCACGTCGGTTCGCTCCGGCGCGAGGCGCCGGCGCGGACCCGCGAACGGGGCCATCGAAGTCACTCATCACGGAGAACCGTAGGGACGTCCGTCACGAAACCGCAACATCCGAGCGTGGCCGGAGGGTCACACTCCGTAGAAGCGTCGAGCGTTGTCCCAGGTCAGCGAGGCCACGGATTCGACGGATTTTCCACGTTCCGCGGCCAGAAATTCACCGATGAGCGGCACGTTGGCCGGACGGTTGGCCTTCCCACGCTTCGGTACCGGCGCCAGGTAGGGCGTGTCGGTCTCGATCATCAAGCGGTCGTCGGGGACGAGTGCCGCGGCATCGCGGAGCTCCTGGGCGCTCGGGAAGGTCACGATGCCCGAGATCGAGATGTGGGCGCCGCGCGCCAGGGCGGCCTCCGCCTCGGCGGGACCACCGGTGAAGCAGTGGAAGACGGTGTGGGCGGGCAGTCCGAGATCGTCGAGCACATCGAAGGTGTCGTCCCACGCCGACCGCGAGTGGATGACGAGCGGAAGGTCCCGTTCGTGGGCCAGACCGATCTGGGCCTCGAACACCCGCCGTTGGACGTCGCGTGGCGAGTGGTCGTAGTGATAGTCGAGACCGCACTCCCCCACCGCGACGATCTCGTCCCGGTCGAGGAGCTCGACCAGACCATCGATGCCGTCCTTCGCGTCGTGCGGATGCACCCCGGCGGTGGCCCACACCCCGTCGATCCCGGCGGCGCAGTCGGCTGCCGCGACGGAGTCGGCCACCGTGCAGCCGACGGTGATCATCCCCTCGACCCCCTCGGCCCGGGCCGCGGCCACGACGACGGGTGCCGCGTCGTCCAACCCGTGGATGTGGCAGTGATTGTCGAACCAACGCACAGAGGTCATCACTCAGTCGTCCTCGGAGACGGCGTCGAGCCGGGGGAACAGCGGCGCACCCTTCACGACCGGCAGACCACCCGGATATCCGCCCCAGGCAGCCGCCTCGGGCAGTCGTTGATCGGCGGGTCCACCGTCGAGTCCGATGCGGGACCAGATCTCGACCGTGGTCCGTGTGAGCGCCGGTGAAGCGAGCACGGCGGCGAGACGAAGGACCTCCAGGGCGTCGCCGAGCACGGCAGCGACCTCGGCACTCCCCGCGTCCATCTTCCACGGCTCGTGACGCTCGAGGTAGGCGTTGGTCTCCCGCACGAGGTTCCACGTCGCATCGAGCGCGACCGACGGCTGGAACCGATCCCAGGCCGCGGCGGTCTCCTCGTAGGCCCGTTCGGCGACCGCGGCGAGCTCGCTGTCCCGCTGCGGAGCTGGGCCGACCCCGTCGCACTTCTTGACCACCACGGTCGTGACCCGGTTCAACAGGTTGCCGAGGTTGTTGGCGAGATCGCTGTTGTACCGCCCGACCATCGACGAGAAGCTCACGTCGGAGTCCGAACCGAACGGCACGTCGCGCAGCAGGTAGTAGCGGGTGCCGTCCACACCCAGATCGTTCACGAGCTGTGCCGGCGTGATCTGTGTCAGACCCGTCTTCGACATCTTCTTGCCCTTGAGCAGGAGGAATCCGTGCACGTGGACCGACGACGGCGGCTCCTCACCGGCGGCCATCAGCATGGCCGGCCAGTACACGCAGTGGAACCGGAGGATGTCCTTGCCGATGACGTGGTGGGCGTGGGGCCACCAATCGGCGAACGAGGCGTCGTCGGCGCCGTAGCCCACCGCCGTCGCGTAGTTGATGAGGGCGTCGTACCAGACGTAGAAGACGTGCTCCGGGTCCCACGGCACCGGCACGCCCCAGTCGAGCGACGATCGGGTGATCGACACGTCGTCGAGGCCCTGCTTCACGATCCCGAGCGCCTCGTTCCGCTTGCCGTCGGGAACCACGTTGCCGTCGGCGGTCAACCACTCCGTCAGGCGGTCCTCGAAGGCGGACAGCTTGAAGAAGTAGTTGTCCTCCTCGAGCCACTCGGCCGGGCGTTCATGGATCGGGCAGCAGTTGCCGTCGAGCAGGTCGTCCTCGACGTAGTACGCCTCGCACCCGACGCAGTACCACCCGGCATAGGTGCCCTTCTCGATGTAGCCGTTCTCCTTGGCCTTCGAGAGCAGCGCCTGGGTCGCCGCGTGGTGGCGGGGCTCGGTGGTCCGGATGAACTGATCGTTCGAGATGTCGAGCAGATCCCAGGCCTCGACGAATCGGGCCGAGGTCTCGTCCGCCTGTTCGATCGGGGTGCGGCCCTGCTCTTCGGCCGAGCGGGCGACCTTGAGACCGTGTTCGTCGGTGCCGGTGAGGAAGATGGTGTCGTCACCGAGCAGCCGGTGCCAGCGGGCGATCGCATCCGCCGTGACCGTCGTGTACGAGTGCCCGAGGTGGGGCGCGTCGTTGACGTAGTAGATCGGTGTCGTGATGTAGAAGCGTCCCACCCCGCCAGGCTACCGACCACCGGCGCCCGGCCCCGCCGAATTGGGCGCCGGTGGCGGGCCTCAGACGACCTCGCGCAGCGCCGGGCGCGGCGCCACGGGATCGGCGAGTTCGGCCGGCTCGCGGTCACGGATGGCCTCCAGCCGATCGAGCGACTTCTCGAACTGGCGGGTGCGGGTGCCGTCGACCTCTTCGTACGCACGCTGGGCCGTGCCGAGGGCCCGACCGACCTTGGCGACCTCGCCCTGATAGCGCAGCCACTGGTCACGGAGTCCGGCGAGCGCCGCGAGGATCTCGTCGGACCGGCGCTCGACACGGAAGTTGTCGACCGCCTGCCGGATGACGGCCAGCACGGCGAACAGCGTCGTCGGCGAGCACAACACGACCTTGCGGCCGAGGGCCACGTCGATCAATTCCGGATCGTGCTCGTGCACGAAGGCGAAGACCGCCTCGTTGGGGATGAACAGCAGGACCTGGTCGACCGTGCGGGACGGATCGATGTAGTTCCGGTCGGCGAGTTCCTTGACGCGGGCTCGAACGTCCCGCTTGAAGCTCTTCGCGTGGGCGTCGCGCTCCGCACCGTCGGACTGGAGCCACCGCAGGTAGTTGTCGAGCGGGAACTTCACGTCCATGTGCACCTCCCGCCCATGGGGAAGCGGGAAGGTGAAGTCGGGGATGCCGCCACCGGCCACGCCCTTCTGCTTCACGTAGCTGATCCCCTCGACGAATCCGGCGGCGCGCAGGACGTCTTCGGCGAGTCGTTCGCCCCACTGACCACGTGTCTTCTGCGACGCGAGCGCCTCGGTCAGCGTCTGCGTCGTCGACTGGAGGTGTCGGGTGACGGCGACGGCCTGCTCGAGCCCCGTGGCCAGGCGACCGTGCTGTTCGGCCCGCTCCGACTGCAGCGAGGTGACGAGATCGGCGACCCGTTTGAGTTCGACCCGGACCTGCTGGGTGTCCCGGCTGACGGTCTCGCGTTCGCGCTCGATCACCATCTTCCCCGCCTGGAGCTGATCACCGAGTTTCGACGACGCCATCGAGACCACGGTGTCGACCGTGTGATGCACCTGCGCGGCCTGCTCGGCCCGGACCGCGGTGATCGCGTGCTCGATGGCGGCGACGCGGTCGGCCTCGGCCTCGGCTCGGATGCCGTCGGCCAGGCGGCGCAGGGCGGCGAGGGCGACGAGGCCGAGCACGCACACGGCGAGCACGGCGACGATCGCGAGGGACAGCAGGACGGCGGGTGTCATGCACCGGAACCTACGCAGGGGGTGTGACAGCGAACGCGCGGACGGCGTTCACTCACCCACCAACCGTGCCCGATCGGCACCCGTCGCCGACCGACGCTCATGTCGCGACCGGTCGGGCGGGGTTCGGACGATCAGAGACCGGCGCGCACGTCGAGTCGGGCTCGATCGAGCTGCATGGCGGCGTCGAGTCGATCGGAGAACGGTGCGCCGGCGGAGCGGAGATCCTCGCGGTGGTTGAACGCGGCGAGGAGGAGTTCGAAGCGGGTCTTCTGTGCTGCGGTCATGCCGTCATGATCGAACGAATCCGGCCGAAGGTGTCACCGATCCGGGCTCGAATCCGACAGGTGTACAGTGGTTTCCACTGTGATCGACGACATCGACAGACGAATCATCCGCATCCTCGAACAGGAAGCCCGTATCACCAACGCCGCACTCGGCGCACGGGTCGGCCTGTCGCCGAACGCGACCGGTGTCCGGGTCCAGCGACTCGTCGATCGAGGCGTGATCACCGGGTTCAGCGCCCACCTCGACATGGGCACGCTCGGTCGTCCGATGGAGGCGATCATCGACTGTTGGCTCCGCCAACCCGACGAGCGGGGCCCGATCGCCGACTTGGTCGCCGAGGACGACCGGGTCGTCGAAGCGATCCACATCACCGGCAACGTCGATTTCCGCCTGCGGGTGTTCGTGGCATCGGCCGAGGAGCTGAACGACCTGCTCACCACCCTTCGAACTCGCGCCGGCGTGAGCCAGACCGACACCCACCTCGTGCTCCAACGGCTTCCGACTCAGTCGGCGGTGACCTGATCCCGGACGTCGAGGATCGCGGCGACCGACGCGTCGACGTCGGCGACCGTCGAGGCCCAACTCGACACGCTGAACCGCATCGCCCGCCGACCCCGCCAGGTCGTCGCGCCGGCCCAGGTCCGTCCGTCGGCCTGCACCGCCGCCACCACGGCGTCGGTCGTCGAGTCCTCGCCGAAGGCCACGAGCACCTGGTTGAGCGACACGGGCGCGAGCACCTCGGCCCCACCGGTCCGCAACGATGCCGCGGCGCGTGCGGCCAGGTCACAACAACGGTCGACCAGGTCGGCGACCCCGTCCCGCCCGAGTGACGCGAGCGCCGCCCAGACCTCGATCCCACGGGCTCGTTGGGACATCTGCGGCCCGAGGTGCATGAGTGCACGGTCGGCACCCTCGGGTGTGAGGTAGGCGGCATCGGTCGAGAAGGACCGTCGGAGGTCGGCCGGGTCCCGGACGGCGCAGATGCCGGCGTCGTAGGGCGTGTTGAGCCACTTGTGGGCGTCGCTCGCCCACGAGTCGGCATCGGCCATGCCGGCCACGAGGTGACGCCGGCTCGGTGAGGCCGCGGCCCATGCTCCGAAGGCACCGTCGATGTGGACCCACGCACCGGCAGCTCGCAGCTCGGCGACGAGCGGATCCATCGGGTCCATGGCGCCGGTGTTCACGTTGCCGGCCTGGAGGATCACGATCGTCGGGCCGCCGACCTCGGGCACCTCGTCGGCGCGCAACGCGCCGGTCGGATCGGTGGGAACACGCACGACGTTGTCGCGACCGAGCCCGATCGCGCCGACGGCCTTGTCGATCGACGCGTGGGCCTCGGCCGAGGTGATGACGGTGACCGGCGGCGCCGCGACGAGCCCGTCGGCCACCACGTCGTGGCCGACCCGAGCCAGCACGGCGTCACGGGCGGCGGTCAACGCGGTGGTGTTCGCCACGGACGCACCGGCACAGAACGTCACCGTCGCTCCCTCGGGCAGACCGAGGAGATCGCGCACCCAGCGGGCGGCGACGGTGTCGAGGATCGACGCGATCGGCGACATCGCCGGCAGGGCCACGTTCTGATCCCACTCCCCCGCCACGACCGAAGCGGCGCGGGCCGCGGGAAGTGTCCCGCCCGTGACGAAGCCGAAGTAACGGCCGCCGGTGGAGTGCACCGTGGCGGGCGTGCCGTGCTCGGTCAGCAGTGCCACGACCTCGGCGACCGGGAGGCCCCCGTCGTCGAGGTCCCGGTCGAACACCGAGCGGGCGGCGGCCACCGCCTCGGGGTCGGGGGCGACTCGACGGGAAGTGGCGCGATCGGCAGAGGTCACCACCAGAGCCTCACACGGATCACGACGCCCGTCGTCGACCCCGGGACCTCGGTCTGCCTCGATCCGCCCCGGATCTCCGTCGCCGACGACACCGTGGGACGATGGCGAGGTGTCCGACCATCCGCTCGTCATCGGAGGCTCTCCGCCGCACCGCGTGCACCGGGAGGTGATGCACATGTGGTGGGACGACCTCACGTTCGTGCACTGGCCGCACGACCCCGACGAGATCGCCCGGCTCCTGCCCGACGGGCTCGCACCTCACACCTTCGACGGTGCGTGCTGGGTCGGCCTCATCCCGTTCGACATGACCGTCGGGCTGCCCGGCGGCATGGTGATCCCGTGGCAGGGCCGGTTCGCCGAGACCAACGTGCGCACCTATGTGATCGGCCCGAACGGTGAACCCGGCGTCTGGTTCTGCAGTCTCGAGGCGTCGAAGCTGGTGCCGACGGCCACCGCTCGCGCCACCTACGGACTGCCGTACTTCTGGGCGGACATGTCGATCGCCCGGTCGGGTGCATCCACACCAGACGGCCACGAGCCGGGAGCCCGGCGCACCTACACGTCCCGACGCCGATGGCCCGGCCCGGTCGGTGCGTCGACCACGATCTCGGCCACGATCGGCGAGCCGATCCCGCCGGCGGAGGTCACGCCACTCGAACATCACCTCACCGCCCGGTGGCGGCTGTTCTCGGTCTGGAGAGGACGCCTGGTCGAGGCTCGGATCGAGCACGAACCCTGGCCGCTCCATCGGGCGACCCTGGATCACCTCGACGACGACCTCGTCGCCGCGGCCGGCATCACTCCGTCGACGGCCGACCCGCTCGTGCACTACACACCGGGAACCTCCATCCGGATCGGCCGTCCCGAGTTGCTCTAACCGAGCGTGACCCGGGTGATCACACCGTCGTCCAGCTCGAAGTTGAGCCGGTCGGGTCGGTAGTCATCGGTCACGGCGAAGAACTCGTCGTCCTCGCGGACGATCCGCCAGTCGATGATGTTCGTCTCGGCGATCTCGGTGGCCTCGGCGATGGTCAGGCCGACGAAGTCGGCGGTGGACAGATCCGGCGTCACCAGGATCGGTTCGTCGTCCCCGGGCGCGGGATCGGTCCAGTCGACACCACGGTCGCCGAGCGCCTCGCCGAGTTGCACGCCGACACGGAGTGCGAACTCCCCGGCGACACACGACCGGACGAGGGCATCGTCGGTGATGCCGACCACCAACTCCACCACCACGGTGTCAGGGGTCTCGGTGATCACCTCGAGCCGGGCCGCCGTGCAATTCGGATCACCACCCACGAACCGAGCGAAGATCAGCCGATCGTCGACCGGATCGGCCACGACCTCGACCGGCGCGGTGATCACTCCGCTCACGGGTTCGGGTGTGTTCGGGATCTCGATGTCGGCCATGGCGTCGTCCTCCGGCGTGCGGTCCTCGGCATCGTCGGGTCCACCCGGGAGCGAGACGTCGGTGCCGGGCGGTGTCTCCTCCCCGTCGATCACGTCCGCGCCGTCGCCGGGATCGGACCCCGCCGAGACCGTGACGGCGGGATCGTCACCACAGGCGGCGAGCAGGACCGTGACGGCGAGCAGGAACGGGGCGAGCGAGGTGCGGGCGATCGAGTACTTCATGCCCGTTGGACGACACCCGCACCTCACCTGGTTCCCGGATCGGCGAGAAATGTCCCGGCGCTGCCGGCCCGCTACCTTGCCCGGCCATGCGCAAGGTCATGGTCACGCTGGTCCTCGTCGGTGTCGTGGCTGCGGTCGCCCTCGTCGTGCTGCTCGTCGCGGGCGAGGGCGACGTGACGCCGGGGCTCGCGGGCGACGACGACTGCTCCCCGGAGCTCGTCGGCGAGGATGCCGGCCGGGTCACCTCGATCTACCTGGTCGACCGGGGCGGCCTCGGCGAGCTGTGCTTCGGGACGGCCGATTCCGTCATCGAGGATTCCTGGGAGGATCTCGCCGAGATCGTGCCACCGGAGGAGTTGGAGGTGCTGTCGCTCTATGCCGGTTTCGAGGCAGACGACGGAACGCTCGCCTTCGCCGGCCCGCTCGACGACGCCCACACCGAGTTCGTGATCGCCGTCGACCGGATCACCGCCGGGGAGGACGCCGCCGAGCTCAAGCTCACGATGGCCCACGAATACGCCCACGTCTTCACCCAGGTGAACAGCCAGTTCGAACCCGGCGTCGACGAGGGCGACTGCGACACCTACCACAACGGTGCGGGATGCTTCCTCGATGGCTCGTTCATCGCCGACTACGTGGCGGAGTTCTGGTCCGACCGGGACCTCGCCTCGCTCCCCGAGGACGGCACGACGGACGAAGCCGGCGGGGAAGACCGATGTGAGCTCGACCCGTCCTTCCTCGGCGCGTATGCCGCGAGCCACCCGGAGGAGGACTTCGCCGAGGTGTTCTCCGCCTACGTGTTCGACGTCGAGGTGCCCGACGGCGTCGACGACAAGCTCGGGTTCATGGACGACCGCTTCGTGCTCCAGGGCTATCGGGACCGAGCGCTGGCCGCATCGGACACGCAGTTGCCCAACACCTTCGACCGCTGCGGCTGACCGCGGGCCGGCCGAGCTCAGCCGCCGACCGGACGGATCGCGTCGAGGTCGACGGCATCGGCGGCCTCGTACTCGATCAGGATCGCCGCGGCCTCGGTCGGGCCGAGGCTGCGGACGATGCCCAGCACCAGCCGACAACCCGATCGACAGTCCTCGATCACCGCGGCCCCGCTCCCGTCGCCAGGGAGGGCGGAGAGGTCGAGCACGGCCGGCGGCGTCACGGTCACGAGGATGCGGCCATCGGTCCGGGGCAGGTCCAGGGTCACCGACTCGCCGACCACGAGCCGATCGGTCTCGAGCGGGACCACCACCGACGCCGACGTCGAGTCGCCGCCGAGCACGCTGCCGACCCGCACGGCGATCACGGCGAACACCAACATCACGATGATGCCGAGCGCCACGAACCCCGAGGGCAACGTCGGACCACCGATGCGGTTCGTCATGCCGGGACGATCCGCACGTGATTGTCGTGGAATCTGGGGCCGTCGGCGAGATCCGCGTCGGCTTCGGCGACGGTCACGTTCGGGCCGGCATCGCCGAGGATCGCCGGGCTCCACCATCCCTTCGTGGTCGCGGCCACACCCGGCCGCTGCTCGTCGTCGAGTCGCACCGTCGTCGACCACGTGCCCCGCTCGTTCTGCACGAGCACATCGTCGCCGTCCGCCAGGCCGAGCGACGAACCCTGGGCGGCGTTGATCCTCACCTCCGGGCTGTCGGTGCGGCCGGCCACCCGCTCGGTGCCCGCGAAGACCGAGTTCACGTGATCCGAGGAGCCGTTGGCCACGAGCACGAAGGGGAAGCCGTCGTCGACGGGCTCCGCCGGGTCGTGCCAGGTCGGCACCCGCTCGAGTCCCATCTCGACGGCGGAGTCGGCGGCGAACTGGAACCGGCCGGATGCCGTGGGGAAGCCGTCGGCGAACGGCCGGTGGGGCTCGGTCCCGGGGATCCGCACGAACCCGCGCTTCCGGAAGGTCTCGACGGTCACCCCGGCGTCGCGCCAGCGGGGTCGGTTCAGTGCCGCGGCGGCGAGTTCGTGGTCGCTGGCCATGACCTCGGGTGTGTCGAGGCCCAGACGCGGGGCGAGCGCCCGGATGATGTCGGTGTGGCTCCGACACTCACCGGGCGGGACGACCGCCGGTTCGTTCCAGTTGAGATAGAGGTGGGCGAACGACTCCTGCAGCTCGGTCTGCTCGTGCTGCATCGTCGAGGGCAGGACGATGTCGGCGTACGCCGTGGTGGGGGTCGGATAGAGCTCGACCGCGATGGTGAAGAGGTCGTCCCGGGACAACGCCCGGCGGACGCCATCGCTGTCGGGGTTCGACACGACCGGATTGGCGGCTTGGATCCACAACGCCTTCACCGGCGGGTCGTCGGTCTCGGTGAGATGCCGGATGAGATGGGTCATCGCGAGCTTGCGAGCGGGTGCCGGCCGCAGGTCGGGCCGCGTGAGTGCGAACTCGTCGATGTCGTAGGCCGGCGAGGTCGAGTAGACGAGGCCACCACCCCGGTGGGCGTAGGCACCGGTCGCCGCGACCAGGCACGACACGGCCCGGGCGGCGTCGCCGCCGTGGGCGGTGCGCTGCATGCCCTGCCCGAGCTTCACCGCCGGGATCCGGCCGGTGCCGAGCAGCCCGACGAACCGCTCGAGGTCGGCGACCACGAGCCCGGTGACCTCGGCGGTGCGCTCGAGTGTCCACTCGCCGAGCGTCGCCGCCAGCTCGTCCCAGCCGACCGACGCCTCGTCGATCCAGTCCCGATCGACCAGATCCCGCCGGTCGAGCTCGGCCAACACACCGAGGGCGAGCGCCACATCGGTGCCAGGGCGGGGGGCGATGTGCAGGTCAGCTCGAGCCGCCGTGCGGGTCCGGCACGGATCGACCACGACGATCGTCGCGCCGGCCTCGCGGGCCTGCTCGACGAACGGCCACCAGTGGATGTCGGTGACGAGGGGATTCGCTCCCCACACGACGACCAGGTCAGCGAGCGCGACGTCTTCGGGATCGATCCCGTCTGCCCGGCCCTGGCTGTGCGAGAGGCCGACGTGGCCGGTCACCGAGCAGATCGTGACCCGGTGGCCCGACGCACCGAAGGCGTGCCACAACCGCCGCCCCGAGGTCGGCCCGTTGATCCAGCCGACGTTGCCCGTGCCGGTGAACGGCCACACGGCTTCGGCACCGAACTCGTCACGGACCGACAGCAGCCGCTCGGCGATCTCGTCGAGTGCCTCGTCCCAGGAGATCGGGGCGAACGAGCCGCTGCCCTTCGGTCCCGTCCGCCGCAGAGGCTGCATGAGCCGGGACGGGTCGGCGGCATAGGTCAACCACGGGTTGACCTTCGGGCAGAGACCGCCGTTGGTGAACGGATGGGCGGGGTTGCCGCGCAGGCGGGTCGCCCGGCCCTCGTCGTCGACGGTGACGACCCACGAGCACGCGTCGGGGCAGTCGAGCGGGCAGCAGCCGACGACGGTGCGGAACGAACCGGTCATGCGACGGCCGCGGCGCCCGGTCGGTAGGCGATCGCGTCGATCTCGACGGCGGCACCGAGGGCGAGGTCGGCCCGGCCGACGGTGATCCGGGCCGGCGGATCGTCGCCGATCACGGCGAGGTAGGCCTCGTTCATCTGCGGGAACGTGGCCATTTCGGCGAGGAAGACGTTCACCTTCACCAGGTCGCCGAGGTCGGCGCCACAGGCCTCGAGGATGCGTTCGATGTGGCGCATCGTCGCCGTCGTCTCGGGGCCGGTGCCCCCCTCGACCAACTCGAGCGCATCGGGCTTCGTGCCGAGCGTGCCGCTGACGTAGATCGTGTCGCCGGCGATCGTGGCGTGACAGAACGCCGGCAGGCGGGCGAGCCCGGGGACGATGACCTTCTCGATGTCGCTCATGGCTGCAGGCTCCTCCGCTGCTCGTGACGGCGGCCCGGCCGCCGCCTCCACCGATGATCGCTCACCGGCGTCGTTTGAGTCGTTCGATCTCGCGACGGTCGCGCTTCGTCGGCCGCCCGGTGCCGCGTTCACGCACATCGGCGGCGGCGATCGGATCGGGTGGTGGCGGGCTGTGATCGATCAGGCAGTCGGTCGCGATGGCCGCACCGACCCGCTTCGTGATCGGTCGGACGACCTCGACGTCGATCACCCGGGTCCCCCGACGGGTCGTCACCCGGTTCCCGACCGTCAC
Source organism: Acidimicrobiales bacterium (assembly GCA_020629695.1). Classification (GTDB taxonomy): domain Bacteria; phylum Actinomycetota; class Acidimicrobiia; order Acidimicrobiales; family SZUA-35; genus JAHDBV01. The sequence continues at coordinate 42,586 of JAHDCV010000001.1, forward strand.
CTTCGTGGCGGGCTTGGCGATGTCGCCGTCGACCCGGACACGACCGGCGACGCACGCCTCCTTGGCCGCCGAGCGGGTCGGGAAGACCCGCACCGACCACAGCCACACGTCGACGCGGGCCGACTCGCTCACGGGGACGCCCTCACGAGTCGGTGGCCAGCCGGTAGACCCGCTTGCGAGGCAGGCCGTGGGTGGCGGCCACGTGGTCGATGGCGTCGCGGCGAGAGGCACCCTCGTCGAGCTCGGCGGCGAGCAGGGCGAGGATGGCCTCGTCGTCCAGTTCTGCCGGCGGTGCCGGCACCGCACCCTCGACCACGACCACGAATTCGCCCCGAGGTGGGTCGGCCTCGAGGTGGGCGACCGCCTCGCCGAGTGTTCCCCGCCACCAGGACTCGTACATCTTCGTGAGTTCGCGGGCGAGGGCGACCGGCCGATCGGCACCGCACAACTCGACCAGGTCGGCGACGGTGCGCTCCAGCCGATGCGGCGCCTCGTAGAGCACCACCGCCCGCTCCTCGGCGGCGACCGCCGCGAGTCGTTCCGTCCGCTCTCGCCCCTTCCGGGGCAGGAACCCCTCGAAACAGAACCGACGGGCGTCGATGCCCGACCCGGCGATGGCGGTCGACACGGCGGTCGGCCCGGGCACGACCTCGATGGTCAACCCGGCCTCGGCCACGGCGGCGACGAGCAGCTGTCCGGGATCCGAGATGGCCGGCATCCCGGCGTCCGACACCAACACGACCATCGAACCACCGGCGATCGCCGAGACGAGTTGCGGCGCCTGGCCGTGCTCGGTGTGTTCGTTGACGACCCGGAACTCGCGGCGCCCGATGCCCATCGACTGGAGCAACCGGCCCGTCCGGCGCGTGTCCTCACAGCAGATCAGGTCGGCCTCGTCGAGGGCACGTCGGGCGCGGGGCGACAGGTCATCCAGGTTGCCGATGGGCGTGCCCACCACGACCAGGCGCCCGCTCATTCGCGAATACCAAGCTCGTCGCCGATGTGCAGGTCCCACGACCCGAACGCTCCGGCCTCGGCCTCGAGCACGGAGCGAGCGCCCCACACCGGCAGTGTGACCCGGTTGCGCTTCAGCCGCATCGTGCGGATGACGACCCCGTCGCCGTCGAGGAAGGCGATGTCGAGGTCGAACCTCATGCCGAAGCTGTGCACCGATCGGGTTCGTTCGAGCCACATCGCTCCGTCGAGGCCGTCACGGCCGAGCAGACCCCGCCCCTTCGCCCGCGGCCCGTCCGGCACCTCGAGCGAGGCGAGCACCCGGTCGTCGCGGATCAGCCAGGCCACGATGTCTGTCTAGACGTTGAAACGGATCTCGAGCACGTCGCCGTCCTGCACCACGTAGTCCTTGCCTTCGGTGCGGAGGGTGCCGACGTCTCGTGCCTTCGCCATCGAGCCGGCCTCCAGGAGCTCGTCCCAGCGGATCACGTCGGCCCGGATGAACCCGCGTTGCAGATCGGAGTGGATCCGTCCGGCGCACTCCGGCGCCGACGAACCCTCGCGGAAGGTCCAGGCCCGGCTCTCCTTCTCCCCCGTCGTGAGGAAGGTCCGGAGGCCGAGCGCGTGATAGGCGGCCGAGATGAACCGAGGCAGTGCACCCTCACCGAGACCGAGCGCGTCGAGCATCTCGTGGCGGTCCTCGGGATCGAGCTGGGCCGCTTCGGCCTCGAGCTGCACGCATGCGCCGAACACGTCGGCGAGATCACCGAGTGATGCCTGCACGGGAGCGATCACCTCGTCGACCCGCTCGATCTGTTCCTCGTCGATGTTGACGATCGCGAGCACCGGCTTGTTGGTCAGGAGGAACCACGGCTTGAGCGCGGTCTTGAGATCCTCCGACAGGTCGGCCCGATACAGCGGCGTGCCCGCTTCGAGATGCACGAGCGCCGCTTCGGCCGCGGCGACGTCGTCGGCCAGCGAGCGATCGGCGCGAGCGGCCTTGCGCTTCTTGTCGATCTGCCGCTCGATGGTGTCGAGGTCGGCGAGCGTGAGCTCGATCTCGACGGTCTCGAGGTGCTCGATCGGATTCGTCGGGCCCGGCACATCGGGGTCGGCGAACGCCCGGAGCACGAACACGATCGCGTCGCTCTCGCGGATTCCGGAGAGGAACTTGTTGCCGAGCCCCTCACCCTTGGACGCTCCGGCGACGAGGCCGCCGATGTCGTTGAACTGGACCGAGGCGGGCACGACGTTCTTCGAGTTCGACATCGCGGCGAGCTTGTCGAGCCGCTCGTCGAACACCTTCGCGACGCCGACATTGGGGTCGGTCGTGGCGAACGCGTAGGGCGCCGCCAGGGCACCACCACCCGTCAGCGCGTTGTAGAGCGAGGACTTCCCCGCATTCGGCAGGCCGACGAATCCGAACTTCTCCATATCTCGCCGAGCCTACGGCTCGGACCCACCCAACAGCTCAGCCGACCCACCACGAC
>JAHDCV010000001.1:45129-119971 GCA_020629695.1 Acidimicrobiales bacterium
GCCGACTCAGGTCGGTCGGATCGAGTCGAGCCACGTGGTCAACGGCTGGCGATGGCTGGAGCGGCCGACCCATCGACCCATGCCCAGCACGCCGGCCGACCCGCGGACCGATGCGGCATCGTCACCGGTGTCCAGGCCCGAGACGAGCACCTCGATGCCGGGTCCGAGACGCTCGAGCAACGGCGTCAGATCACCGTCGGGCAGCGAACGGCGACGGATCCGGACCTGCGTCGCCCCGATCTCGTCCACGAGCGCCGTCGACACCGACGTCGCCGAGGCCGCCACGATCGCCAGACCGACGCCGGCCGGAAGGGCGGCGGCGACCGTCCCCACCAGATCACGACGACTCCGGACGTCCCGCTCGGCGACCACGAAGATGAAGCCGTCGACCAGGGGCCCCTCGGCCAGCTCCCGGGCGTCGGCGCGCACGGCGGGCGAGGTCAGCTGCTCGACCGTGACGGGCATGGAGAGCCGCAGTCCGGCGGTCCGCCCCTCGGTCGCGGCCGACTCGGCCGAGAACTTCGCCAGCAAGCCCCGAGCCGCCAACTCACCGAGCACCGGGTGCTTGGCGAGCTCGAGCAACTCGGAACCGGCGAGGCCGACGCCGGGTCGCACGTTGATCGATGCGTCCATGCCGACGAGTGCGCCGGTGCCGACGTCCACGATCGGGTGGTAGTCGAGCGAGAGTCGATCGGACTCGACCGCGTGGTCGAACCGGAGTCGGAGGTATTCGAGCCGATCGGCCGGGTCGCTCGGCGGGTCGTCGTGCCGCTGGAGTCGATTCCGGCCACGGACCTGGGCCGATGTACGGGCCGCCTCGGCCGCGTCCAGGACCTCGGCGCCACGGAGGCCCGGACCGGAGATCGCGAGCCCGATCGACGCCGTGAGGGCGGCGGACCCGTCGGCCACCGCGACGGTGGCCACCTCGGCTCGCAGGCGTTCGGCCTGATCCTCCGGGCCGACCACGGGGTGCACCGCGTTGCACAGCACCACGAACCGCTCATCGGGAAGCCGGTAGACGAGATCGTCCGCGCGCACGACGGCCCGGATCCGTCGCTGCACCGCACCGAGCAGCCGTTCGGCCTCGAGCGAGCCGACGAGCTCCTTCACGAGATCGAATCGATCGATCTGGATGTCGATCACGCCGATCGCATCGCCTTCGGCATCGGTCGGCGCCATGATCGCCCGGTCGATGACCCCACGCGCCATGCCGTCCAGGACCGACGCGACCTCGGCACGGTCGGTGACCGACAGCGAGGACCAGGGTTCGGCGCGAACGGTCACGGCGACCATCTCCCGGCCGTCGGATCGGAGATAGCCGGTGAGGTTGAGTCCGACGAGCTGTTCGGTGCCGTCCGGACGTCGCATCGACCGAGCACGCATCATCGTCTCGCCCGGAGGAGGCAGGTGCATCTCGGATCGAGCGGTCGTCGGACCGGTGTGGCGGGACAGGGTCGGCGCGACACCGAACCGGGCCTGCCACGCATCCGACACCCATCGCATCGCGCCCGTCACCCGGTCGACGAGTGCGACCTCGATGTCGCCCGCCCGGATCGCGGCCTCGAGGCCATCCGGGTCGGCGAGCGCCGTCGATACGGCGAGGTCGGTGTCGAGACCACTCATGGGATGTCCCGTCGGCGGCACGGGGGCGGCGATGAGTCCCAGGCCACGTCACGATTCGTTCCGGGAGCAACGACCCACGTCGGCGGACGGCCGATCCGACGGTAGGTTCTCACCCATGTCCAAGCGTCGTCGCAAGAAGCGGCTCCTCGCTCGCCGTAAGAAGGCGAACCACGGTCGTAAGCCGACCGTCGGTCGTAACTGAATCTCCCTTCCGTGAGCGCCCCGAGGCGAGTCCTGATCTACGACGGAGACTGCGGCTTCTGCACGCAGTCGGCGAAGTTCATCGAGGCTCGATTCACCCCGGGCAGCACCATCGCTCCCTGGCATGCGCTCGACCTCGACGCGCTCGGTCTCTCGATCGACGACGTGACGACCGCTGCCTACTGGGTCGACGATCGCGGGACCCCCCACCGGGGTTCGGCCGGGATCGCTCGCGCCCTGGCACGGGCGACCGCACCGTGGTCGTTCGCCGGCTGGGCGATGCGGGTGCCACCCGTGTCCTGGTTGGCCGCCGCCGTCTACCCCGTGGTGGCGAAGAACCGACACAAGCTGCCGGGGGCGACCGACGCCTGCGCGATCCCGGCGTCGAGCAGCACGATCCACGACGACTGACCGGCCGTGCCGCCGCGTCGCGGTCGCTCAGGCACCCATGAAGCCGCCGAGCGCGTCGGCGACCCGAGCCAGTCGATCGTCGGCGCGTCCGCGTGACGCGTCCAGATCGGACTCGTCGGCCACCGCCTCGACCGTCTCGAGGTAGGCCTTCAGCTTCGGCTCGGTCCCACTCGGCCGGATCACCGCGCGCACCGAACCCCGCGCATCGCCGACCCGCAGGACGAGGCCCGGCGTGGGAGGCAGTGCCCCACCGGCGGAGAGATCGGCGACCTCGATCACGTCGAGCCCACCGAGTTCGGTCGGTGGGCTCGCGACGAGGCCGGACAGCACCGACGAACGGCGCTGGAGGCCCATCTCACCGTCGAACCGGATCGTGACCGGACGGGTGCGATGCCAGCCGTGCCGGAGCGCCAAGTCGTCCAGACGGTCGGTCAGCGACCGGCCCACGGCACGATCGGCGGCGACCATGCCGAGCACGACGAGCAACGCCGAGATGCCGTCCTTGTCCCGCACGAGGTCGCCGACGCAATAGCCGAGCGCCTCTTCGTACCCGAACAGGAACGTGGCGTCGGAGCGGTCGACGATCGGTCGGGCGATCCACTTGAACCCCGTGAGTGTGCGGATCGGTTCGACTCCACCGGCCTCGGCGATGCGATCGATGAGGCTCGACGACACGAGTGACGACGCCACGATGGCCGGGCCACCACCGGCGGCGACGTGCCGGTCCACCATCTCGGCTGCGAGCAGGCTCCCCACCTCGTCCCCCGAGAGACGTCGCCAGGCGCCCGCATCGACCACCGCCACCGCGAGGCGGTCGGCGTCGGGGTCGTTGGCGACCACGACGTCGGCATCCACGCGCTCGGCGAGGTCGAGTGCGAGGTCCATCGCGCCGTCCTCCTCCGGATTCGGGAAGGCGACCGTCGGGAAGTCCGGATCGGGAGAGAACTGTTCGTCGACCACGATCGGCGGGGCGAAGCCGGCGGCCGCCATCGCCTCCACGACGTGGGCACCGCCGACGCCGTGCATCGCCGAGTAGACGACCGTCACCTCCCGGGGGCCGCCACCGAGCGCCGCGACCACGGACGCGCGGTGGGCCTCTGCGGCGTCGGTGCCCACGGTTTCGATCGAGCCCCCGCCCGCGCCGATCGCTTCCGGTGTCTCGGCGACCACACGGTCGATGCGGGCCGAGATCTCGGCATCGGCAGGCGAGGAGAGCTGGACCCCGTCCCCGAGATACAGCTTGTAGCCGTTGTCGGCCGGAGGGTTGTGGCTGGCGGTGATCACGACGGCGGCGTCGGCCCCGCGGCGCAGCAGCTCGTGGGCCACCACCGGGGTCGGCTCCGGACGGTCGATGAACAGCACGGTCGCCCCGTGGGACGCCGCGACCTCGGCGACGTCGGCAGCGAACACCGCGCTCCGATGACGGGCGTCGTGACCGACGACGAGGGTCGGTCGACCGGATCGTTCCGCCAGCCAGGCGACGAGGCCGGCCGTGGTCTGGCGGACGACCAGGCGGTTCATACCCGTCGGTCCGGGTGCCATCTCGGCCCGCAGCCCCGCGGTGCCGAACGCGATCCGCCCGTCGAACCAACGACCGAGCGACGTGTCGTCGTCCGCCTCGAGAGCGGCCGAGATCGCAGCCGCCGTCTCGGCATCGGGATCGATCGCGAGCCACGCCGACGCCAGCGCGCGGCGAACCTCGATCGCACCCTCGCTGTCGATCACACCCTTGCTTTCGATCTCTGGACGGTCGGCCATCCGCCCGAGTGTGGCACGACGCGAGCGGCGCCGGTCAGCCCACGATCGCCGCATAGGTCAACGAGCGGAAGTCGCGGTCCGGGAGCTGCATCCCGGTCATGTACTGCGACATGAACACCGCCACGAGGTCCTCGACCGGGTCGACCCAGAAGTAGGTCTTGGCCGCCCCCGCCCAGCCGTACTCCCCGACCGATCCGGGCCCGCGGAACGCCGCGACGTCGGTCAGCACCCGGGATCCGAGTCCGAACCCCATGCCGGGGTTGGGGATCCCCATCAGCTCCCACCCCATCAGCGCGTCCGGCAGGTGGTTGGTGTGCATCAGCTCGAGCGTCTTGCGGCCGATCACCCGCACCCCGTCGAGCTCGCCACCGTTGGCGAGCATCTGGGCGAAACGGTGATAGTCGCCGATGGTCGAGAAGAGACCGAGCCCACCCCGGACGAACGTGTCGGGCTGATCCGTCGGGTAGGTCGCCGACACGTCGCGACGTCGATTGTCGCCGGCCAATGCGGCTTCGACGAGCTTCGTCGCGTCGTAGTCCGCACCCACGAGATCGGGAAGGCCGTACATCGCCGCCAGCCGGTCGAGCGACGCATCGGGCACACCGAAGCCGGTGTCGTCCATACCGAGCGGCCCGAAGATGCGATCGCGGAGGAAGACGCCGAGAGGTCGGCCGGAGAGCACCTCGACGAGCCGGGCGGCCACGTCGATGCCGACGCTGTAGTGCCAGCGACTTCCCGGATGGAAGGCGAGTGGCAGTTCGGCCAGCGCATCGATGCACGCCTCGAGCGAGCGGGACGCGTCGTGCATGATCGCGGCCTGGCGGTAGCGGGCTGCGACCGGATTGTCGGCCATGAAGTCGTAGGTCAGCCCGGAGGTGTGGGTGAGCAGATCCCGGATCTCGATCGGTCGGGCGGGTGGCGCGAGCGAACCGTCGGCTTCCAACACCTGGACTGCGCCGAACGCCGGCAGGTGGTTCGCCAACGGATGCTCCAGCTGGAACGCCGCCTCCTCGTGCAACAGCATGAGCGCGGTCGCCACGATCGGTTTCGTCATGGAGTAGATCCGGAAGATGGTGTCGTCGGTCATCGCCAGGCCGGCTTCGACATCTCGGTGGCCCACCCGGGCGGCGTGCACGATCTGACCGCGCCGGGCCACCAGCGTGCTGATGCCCGCGATCTCCCCGGAGTCGACGTACTTCGCTTTCAGGATCGGACCGATCCGATCGAGCTTCGCTGCGTCCATGCCCACCGATGCCGGCGTCGCCGTCGGTTCGATTCCCATGTCATCTCCCCCTGATCCGTGCCGTGCCGGCGACGCTACTCGGCGCCGAGACCCGCATCGAACGCCCCTACAGTCGAGCCGTGACCCCCGTTCCGACGCTCACCGAACGAGTCCGTCGGAGCTGTACCCGGGTGATGACGACCGCTCGCCACGTTCGCCTCGACGACGTCGCACTCGACGCCCTCGCCGACCGTCTCGCCCGCACGCGACCACCGGACGATCCGCCCGAACGACTCGACGACGGCCACACCCCGGGCGCACGCGACGGCACCCTCGCGCTCGTCTCGGCGCTCGGCGCCATCAACTTCGGCTCCGGCTACCACGACCTGGTCCGCAAGCGCCCCGGTCTCTCGGGTGCCCGGACGATGGCCACCGGGCTCCGCGACTACGTCGGTTGGACCGGCCCACTCACCGGCGAGCGCCTGCGGGCCATGACGCCGGCGGACACGTCGCAGATCTTCGGCCAGGAGCTCGACGGCGGTGCCCTGGAACAGCTCATGACCCGGTTCGCGACGGCCCTGAACGACCTGGGCGACTTCGTGGCCGCGTACGACGACTCGTTCGAGCGATGGTTGGCGAGCACGCCGGCGACAGCCGAGGCCGTGGCCGAGTCGCTGCTGACGATGCCGTACTTCCGCGACGTCGAGCGCCTCGACGGTGCGGAGGTCGCGTTCTACAAGCGGGCCCAACTCACCGCGGCCGACCTCTCCCGTGCCGGGGTCGGCCTCACCGGGCTCGACCGCCTCACGGCCTTCGCCGACAACCTCGTGCCTCACGTCCTGCGGGTCGAGGGAGCGCTGCATCTCGATCCCGATCTCGCCGCCGTCATCGACCGGCGGGAACTGCTCGCACCCGGCGCCCGTCCCGAGATCGAGATCCGGGCTGCCGCCGTGGTCGGCGTCGAGGCACTCGTGACGAGGCTCGCAGGACTCGGCCGGCCCCTTCCCGCGATGACCGTCGACGCGATGTTGTGGACACGCGGCCAGGAAGCCGACGCGAAGGCGTTGCCACGACCCCGCGCCCGCAGCGTGTTCTACTGACCCGGTGCGTGTCGGCCGCTGGTTGTGGGACTTCCTGCTCGATGTGATCGAGCAGTACCGCAAGGACGAACTCGGCGACGTCGCCGCCGCGATCACCTTCTGGACGATCCTCACCATCCCGGCGGCGGCCCTGGCGCTCGTGTCCGCCCTCGGTCCGATCGAGTCGATTCTGGGCGCCGAGGTGATCGACGACCTCCGCGACGAGATCGAGACCTTCGTCGCCACGACCTTCGCCGACTCCGGCGCGTTCGACTCGACGATCGAGAACCTCTTCAACGGCGGTGGGAGCGGCACGTTGACGTTCGGCTTCCTCCTCGCCGTGCTCACGCTCAACCGGGGCTTCGGGGCCCTCATCCGTGGCCTCGATCGCGTGTACCAGATCGACCGCGGACGGCCCTGGTGGTACAGCCGGATCGTGGCGATCGGCCTGGGGCTCGGCACGCTCGTGGTGGTCGCCGGCATCGCCACCGCCATCGCCGTGTTCCCGAACGTGTTCGGCACGGGTGCGATCACGACCGCGTTCGGCACGATCGCCCTCATCACCTGGGCGGCGACGGTGTTCCACCTGGGACCCAACCACCGGACACCGCTGCGCTACGACCTGCCGGGCGCGGTCGTCACCGGTGTCGGATGGCTGCTCGCCACGCGGGTCTTCGCGTTGTACGTGCAGATCTGGCCGGCGAGTGGCAATCAGGTCCAGACCTCGGTCGGGGCGGTGCTGCTCGCGCTGACCCTCATGTACGTCCTGAACGTCGTTCTGCTCGTGGGCGCAGAGACGAACGACATCCTCGCCCGGCGAGCGGGCGTCGTCGAAGAGGTCCCGCACATCGTCGAACGTGCCCGCCGGCTGCTCCGTCGCTGAGCGGGAGCCGGGGTCGACTGGCCGGAACGACCCGCCGCGACCATGCTCGGGAGATGACCAACGAAACGACATCCGAGTTCGCCGGCAAGGTCGCCATCGTCACCGGCTCGTCCAGCGGGATCGGTGAACAGACCGCCCGTCGCCTCTCCGCCCTCGGCGCCACCGTCGTGGTCAACTCCGCCACGTCCGTGGAGGCCGGCGAGCGGATCGCCGCCGAACTCCCCGGACCGTCGTGCTACGTGCAGGCCGACATCTCCGACCAGGCCGCCGGCCGGGCGCTGATCGACGCCACCATCGCCGAGTACGGCCGCCTGGACATCCTCGTGAACAACGCCGGTTGGACCACCGTCGTCCCCCACCACGAACTCGACGCCCTCACCGACGACATCTTCCGAAAGACGATGGAGGTGAACGTGTTCGGCACCTGGTGGCTGACGAAGGCCGCCATCCCCCACCTGCGGGCATCGGAGGATCCGAACGTGGTCACGATCACCTCGATCGCGGGCGTGCGACCGGTCGGCTCCTCGATGGCGTACTCGATGGCCAAGGCCGCGCTGAACCAGATGACCGAGCTGCTCGCGAAGTCCTATGGCCCGATCCGCTTCAACGCGGTGGCCCCCGGCCTCGTCGCGACGCCATGGACGGAGAGCTGGGACGCACAACACGCCGCGGTCGCCGCCGCCGCACCGGTGCCACGCTCGGCCACCGCGGACGACTGCGCCGAGGCCGTGCTGGCGCTGCTGCGCAACCGCTACACGACCGGCACCGTCTTCGTGGTCGACGGCGGCCTGACCCGGACGATGTGATGGGTCCGACGCTCGTCTCGGTGGCCGTCGGCGACACCTCCGCCGCGTGGCTCGCGGCGGGATTCGAGGTCATCGACGACACGGTCCGGGTCGGCCCACTGCGGATCGACCTCGCCGCCTCCTCCGACCCGCGCCCCGATGGTGCTCCGGGGTGGTCGCTCGACGTCGGGACCGGCATCGACCGTGCGGCGCCCGGCCTCGCAGCCATCCTCGCCGACATCGACGGCATCGCCGACATCGACGGCATCCCGACCGTTGCCGGCTCGGCGACGCCGACCTCCGTGTCAGCCGAACATCCGAACGGCGTCACGGGAATCGACCACGTGGTCGTGATGACGCCCGATCTCGAGCGCACGGTGGCAGCGCTGGTTGCGGTCGGGTTCGACGAGCGCCGTCGCCGGTCCGTCCCGGCATCCGAACCCGCCCGGACGCAGGTGTTCTTCTGGGCGGGTGAGATCATCATCGAGCTCGTCGGCCCCGACGAACCCTCGGACGACGGACCCGCCGCCATCTGGGGCCTCGCCCTGGTGGCCGACGACCTCGACCACTGCTCGGCGCACCTCGGCGACCGGGCCTCGCGTCCGCGACCGGCCGTCCAGCCCGGACGACGGATTCTCGCGCTCCGTCATCGTGACCTGGGCCTTTCGTTGCCCGTGGCGATCATGACACCGCATCTCCGCTGAGCCCGCTGTCGGAGCCCGGTCCCGATCGGCCATCATGGTCGGATGCTCGACCACGTCTTCACCGACGCCATCGGGGCGCTCCGCGACGCCCTCGAGGGTGCGATGCTCGAGCGCCAGGCCCTGGAGGAGCGATTCCAGGCCGACGTCCTGCTCGGCGACGTCACGTGGGAGACCAGCTACGGCCTCCCTGGCGAAGGGTCCCCGCCCCGGGTGCAGGCCGATCTGACACTCGACTGGCCGACCTGGGCCCAGACCGCGTATCGCACGTGGTACCTCGACGAGGAATTCACCGAGGGACCGAAGATCGAGATCGAGGTGGTGTTCCGGGTGCAGCGACTCACGGACCTGCCCGATCCCGCCGTGATCGTGAGTGCGCTGGCGGCCGAGGCACCGTCGATCGGCGGCGACGCCCTGACACGCTTCGGTCCGACGCTCGAGACGGTCTACGGCGAACGACTCGACGTCGAGAGTCACGCCGTCGAGATCAGCTACCAGGGGTTCTACGAGCTCGACGAAGCGACACTCGAAGACGGCTCAGTACTCGATCGGCACTTCGCTGCCATCGGCGGTTGGGTCACCTCGACGCTCGTCAGGCTCGGCGATCTGCCCCTGGCCTTCCAACCCGCCGACGGCACCTCGGCCTGACCACGGAGTCGACATGACCGACACCAGCGCGGACGTGCTCCGCATCGACCGCCACGACGGCGTCGCGGTGGTCGTGCTCGACCGGCCGGCGGCGCGCAACGCCCTGAACGCCGCGCTCCGAGCGGCGTTGCCCCGCGCCATGGCCGACCTCGCGGCGGATGACGCCGTGCGGGTCATCGTGCTGACCGGCGCCGACCCCGCGTTCTGCGCGGGCCTCGATCTGGCTGAACTCGGACGGGGGGATCATCGGATCTCCGGCGGTGCTCCCGGCAGCGACGACACCTCACCGGGCGGCCCGTGGGCGCCGACCCACAAGCCCGTGATCGGCGCGATCAACGGTGCCGCGGTCACCGGCGGGTTCGAGCTGGCGCTCAACTGTGACTTCCTGATCGCATCGGAGCGAGCCCGCTTCGCCGACACCCATGCGCGGGTCGGCGTGATGCCCGGCTGGGGACTGACCGTGCTCCTCCCCCAGGCGATCGGGGTTCGACGAGCCCGCGAGATGAGCCTGACCGGGAACTTCATGCACGCCCGGGAAGCCCTCGGACTCGGCCTGGTCAATCACGTCGTCGACCACGACGAGCTCATGCCGTTCACGTTGTCGATCGCGGCCGACATCGCCGGCAACGACGGGCCCGGCGTGCGTCAGATGCTCGCGACCTACGCCGAGACCGCGCGCACGACCGTCGACGAGGGCTGGCGGATCGAGGCCGCCCGAGGTCGTCGGTGGGCCGGCGACGGCGTCGACCCGAGTCTCATCGAAGCTCGCCGCGTCGCGATCATCGACCGGGGTCGAGCTCAGCTCGGTTGACCGGCACCGTCCACGATCCCGCGATCGACCGAGTCGCCGGGCATCGGGCGACCGATGAAGAATCCCTGAACGACATCGGAACCCATCGCCCGGAGGCGCTGCAGGTCGTCGTCGGTCTCGACTCCCTCGGCCACCGTCACGACCCCGAGGGTCCGTGCCATGTCGATCACCGCACGGACGATCTCTCCGCCTCGCTTGCTGCCGAGCTGGTTCACCAGTGATCGGTCGATCTTCAACACGTCGAAACTCAGCGTGGCGATCTGGGCGAACGAGCTGTGCCCCGTGCCGAAGTCATCGATCGCGACCCGCACCCCGAACTCACGCAGCTCGTCGATGACCGCCGACGCCGCGTCGAGTCCGACGATCTGCTGTTCGGTGACCTCGACCGCCACTTGTTCCGGAGCGAGCTCCGTGCGCCGCAGGGTCTCCTTCACGAATCGGGCGTAGTCGGGATCGCTGATGGTCGTCGGGCCGGCGTTGACCGCGACGGTCAGGTCCCGCCCGAACTCCGAGGACCACGCATCGACCGACTCGACCGCGCGACGGAACACGAAACGGTCGATCGTCGGCAGCAGGCCCAACGCCTCGGCCACCGGCAGGAACACGTCCGGCGTGATCAGGCCTCGTTCGGGATGCACCCACCGCACGAGTGCCTCGAACCCGACGACATCGTTCGTCGCCACGTCCAGGAGGGGCTGGAAGTAGACCGTCAGGTCCTCGGCGTCCACGGCGTCCTGCAGGGCGGTCTCCATGCCGAGCCGATCGACCAACGCCGACCGGAGCCCCGGCTCGAACCGCACCGCCCGGTCTCGGCCCCTGGTCTTGGCCTCGTACATGGCGAGGTCCGCGTCGCGCAGCACGACTTCGGCGTCGGCTCCTTCGCCGGCCACGGCGACACCGACCGACAGGCTGAGCCGGACGGTCTCGCCATCGATCTCGAACGGCTCCCGAGCGATGCTCAACAGTCGCTGGGCGATGACATCCGCTTCGGACACGTCCTCCAGGTCCGCGCAGAGGACCACGAACTCGTCCCCGCCGAACCGGGCGACCGTGTCGGCTTCGCGAGCCGACGAGCGGAGCCGCTCGGCGAGCAGCTGCAGGATGTCGTCACCGGCACCGTGCCCGCGGGAATCGTTGACGGACTTGAACCCGTCGAGGTCCACGAACAACGCCGCGGTCACCCGCCCGGTCCGACGGTCCCGGGCGATGGCCTGTTCGAGCCGATCGAGCAACAGCGTACGGTTCGGCAGACCCGTCAGATCGTCGTGGAGCGCCCGACGGCTCAGCTCCAACCGGACCCGACGTTGTTCGGTCACGTCGATGAGCTGGACCAACTTGCCCGGCGCTCCCGAAGCGCTCACGACGGGCACCACGCTCAAGCGGACCCAGACCGCGTCGAGATGGTTCGCGGCATCGAGGCGGAGCTCCTCGGAACCGGCCTCGCCATGGTCCTCCAGGCGATCGAGCGCACGGAGATAGTCCGAGCGAGACTCCGCCGAGACGAGGCTCACGAGCGTCGAACCGACGAGGCTCGACACGCCACGTCCGACGAGCTCGTTGGCCGCCGAGTTCGCCGCCACGATCGCACCCTCGTCGTCCATCTCGATCACCCCGATCGGCGAACGCTCGAAGCCGACGTCGAACCGCGCGGCCTGGGCGGCCGCAGCGACCTGTGCCCGTCGACGGCTGGCGCCGAGCCAACCGACCACTGCGGTGCCGCCGAGCGTCAACAACGCGCCGGCCACACCCGCAGCGAGCACCTCGTGGTTCGCCGGCAGTTCGATGAACCCCGGCGCCGTCGACATCCGGAGCTTCCATGATCCTTCGAGGACGGATACGGGCCGATCCGCCTCGAAGCGTGCGTCGGGTGAGTGATCGTGGAGGACATCGTCGCCGTGTGCGTGCATGTCGTCGCTCGCGGCCGCCGATGCAGCATCGTCGCCGTGACCCGCCGCGTGATCGTGGCCGTGTTCGTCGCCGTGTTCGTCGCCGTGTTCGGCGCCGGCGTCCGGGTTCGAGATCGCCGACCCGCCGATCGTCAAGGCGTCCGGACCCGGTTCCAGACCGACGCCGGCCGCCAGCCAGACCGGCTCCAGGGTGGTCACGACGTGGTGGGCTTCGGTCTGGAGCAGAAACCGATCGGCGTCGAAGAGTGCATGGAGGACCGCATCGGTCTTGGACCGGACCGTGACGACCACGAGCTCGCGACCGGCGGCCGTCACGCTCGCCGCGTAGGCGCGATCCGGCTCGGTCACCGAGATCGCCGGCACGGTCAATCCGTCGAGCCCTGCCGTCGAGACGAGCACGTCGTCGGTCGACACGGCGACCAGCCCGAGATAACCGTTCCCGCCCGAGACCCCGAACCGCGCCGCGTCGTCGCTCAGATGGGCGGCGTCCAGCCCCGGCTTGACGTGCTCGACCGTGGCCCGCAGCCCGTACTCGAGCAACGCGGCCTCGTTCTTCGTGGCCTCCTCACCGTCGCCGACCAGGTCTGCGAAGTGTTCCTCGGCACTCGCGATCGCGTCGGTCCGGGCATCGGCGACCGCCACAGCCCGCCAGGACACGAATCCGACACAGGCCACGGCCAGGCAGACGAACGTCGCGATCGTGCTCCGGTCGAGTCGTCGATTCGTGGCGGTCATGGCGAGTCCATTCAGACCCCCTATCTCGGGGGTTCTCTCGATCAACGGCGCGTTGGGGCGTCGTCTTGAGCCCACGCGGACCTGTCCGGGCCGCTCGGCCCACACACGACGGGTCGCCCGACCCCCGGGAAATCGCCGACTGCATGCTCCTGCCCGGGCCGAGCAGGCCGGTGCACCGCTAGCCTCGCCGCCGTGCGGAACGGTGCGGGCGCTCCGTTGCCGACGAGTGATGCCGGTCTGGTGTTGCTCGGTTCGGACGATCCCATTCTCGTCGACCGCGCCCTCGGTGCCGACATCGGCCTCGCCGTGATCGACCGGCGCCCCGGCGCCACGTGGATCGATGTGCCCGATGCCCGATCGCTGCTCGATCGCCTCGTCGTCCGCATGCACGAAGCCGAATCGGCCGACCTGCGCGTGGCGTTCGCACCCAGCGGCGCAACGCTCGACCAGGTCATCACCGCGGCGCTCGACGCCCGACCGCTCGCCGTCTGGGCCGACGCGATCGACGACGCGGCGTTGGCGGCCCGCCCGCTCGACTACCGCATCCACTACCAACCGATCGTTCGTCTCGACGACGGCGAGGTCATCGGCCACGAGGCTCTGCTGCGGGCACGCGCCGGTCACGTCGTGATCCCGGCGGACGAACTCATCGAGCGAGCCGGCCGAGGCGGTTGGCTCGCCGAGCTCGATCTCCTCAGCCGGCAGCTCGCGGTACAGGGGCTCGGCCCATGGCTCGGCGACGATCTGCTGTTCCTCAATCTCCTCGCTCCCGACGGCCACATCCAGGTCGACGCGGTGGCCGCGACGATCGACGCGGCCGCCCAGCGGGGTGTCGAGCCCGACCAACTCGTCTTCGAGTCGAACGAACGCAATCGGTTCGACGATCTCGGCGCGACCGGCGACGACCTGTCCCGCCTCCGGGCGCGAGGTATCCGGATCGCGGTCGACGACGCCGGCGACGGATTCGCCGGTCTCTCGACGATCGTGCACCTCCGCCCCGACGTTCTCAAACTCTCCGGCTCGCTGACCCGGACGGTCGGCACACCCGAGACCGACGCGGCGATCCGGGCCCTGGTCCGGCTGGCGTCGGACAGCGGAGTCTGGGTGGTCGCCGAGAACATCGAGACCGACGCCCAGGCGACGGCGATGGCCGACCTCGGCGTCGACTGGGGCCAAGGACGCTGGTTCGGTCCGCCGGTGGCCCGCGCCGCCGGTGTCCTCGCGTCGGACTGACCCGACGCGGTGCGTCGAGGTCGTCGGGTCGGCTCAGCCGAGTGCGGCGAGCTCGGCCAGATCGACCTCGGGCCGAGGCCCGAGGTGGGCGATGACCTCGGCGGCGGCGACCGAACCCATCCGTCCCGCCTCGGAGAGCGCCGCTCCCCGAGCGAGACCGGCGAGCACGCCCGCGGCGTACTGATCGCCGGCGCCGGTGGTGTCGACCGGAGGTGAGAACTCCTCCGCTTCGATCTCGATCGTCTCGTCGGCGGTGACGAGCAGGGACCCCTGTTTGCCGAGCGTGATGCACGTGAGTTCGAGGCGCTCGCGGACCCAGGCGATCCCGGTCTCGAGATCATCGCTCTCGACGAGCCGTGCGAGTTCGGCCCGGTTGGCGAACAGGATGTCGAGCGGACCCTCACAGAGCTCCACGAAGTCGCCGTGGTGTCGATCGATGCAGAACGAGTCCGACGCCGTCATCGCACAGCGGCCGCCGGCGGCGGCGACGAGGCTCATCGCCTTGCGCATCGCCTCCTTCGCCGAGTCGACGTCCCACAGGTATCCCTCGCAGAACAGGATCTCGGCCTCGGCCATGAGGGCGGGATCGATGTCGGCGGGCTCGAGCAGCGATGAGATCCCCAGGAAGGTGTTCATCGTCCTGGCGGCATCGGGTGTCACGAGGATGAGCGAACGCGCCGTCGCCGGCCCCGAGGTCCCGGCGGCGACGTCGAAGGCCACGCCGCCCGCTCGGGTGTCGTGGGCGAACACGTCGCCGAGCTGATCGTCACGCACCTTGCCGACGTAGGCCGCCCGGCCGCCGAACGAGGCGATGCCGGCCATGGTGTTGGCCGCCGAACCACCCGAGGTCTCGATGCCGGGGCCCATGAGGCCGTACAGCTCGGTGGCGCGGGCCTCGTCGATGAGGGTCATCGAATGCTTCTCGATGCCCTGCGAGACGAGGAACTCGTCGGTCGTCTTGGAGATGACGTCGACGATGGCGTTGCCGATCCCGACGACGTCGTACTTCTTGTTGCTCACAGCAGCTCTCCCGCTCGGCCCGGCCTGGCACCGTAGCGCCGGTACGATCCCGCACGTTCCTCCGGTGGCGGGCTCCGCCGCCGACAGGCATCGTCCCGACCGTTCAGGAGACCACCGTGACGAGCGAGAACCCGTATCGGCTTCCCACCACCATCACCCCCGGCGCCTACCGGCTCGAACTCGAACCCTGGGCCGTCGACGGCGGATTCCGTGGCGCGGTCGAGATCGATGTCGTCGCCGAGGCCGACGTGGCCGAGGTCGTCTGCAACAACGACGGGCTGACCATCACCGGCGCGGCGCTCGTGACCGACGGGGCCGAGACCGCGATCGACCCGTCGTCGATCACGATCGACGACGAGGCCGAACGCATGACGGTGCCGATCCTGCTCGGGGCGGGCCCCCACACGCTGCGGTTCTCCTTCGAGGGTGCGTTCAACGACCAGCTGGTGGGCTTCTACGAGTCGACCTTCACCGGGACGGACGGCTCCGAGCAGCGGCTCGCCACGACCCAGTTCGAGGCGACGCACGCCCGCAAGAGCTTCCCCTGCTGGGACGAACCGGCGTTCAAGGCCACGTTCGAGATCGCCATCACCGCACCCGAGGGCATGGTCGCGGTGTCGAACGCCGCCGAGGTCGCACGCGAGACCACCGACGACGGTGGCACGACGTTCCGCTTCGCGCCGACGATGGTGATGAGCACCTACCTCGTCGCCTACGTGATCGGCGAACTGGAGATCACCGATCCGGTCGACGTCGACGGTGTGCCGCTGCGCATCGTGCACGTGCCGGGCAAGGGTCACCTCACCGACTTCGCCCTGGAAGCCGGCGCGTTCGCCCTGCGCTACTTCGCCGACTACTTCGACATCCCGTACCCCGGCGACAAGGTCGACATGATCGCCATCCCCGACTTCGCGTTCGGGGCCATGGAGAACCTCGGCTGCATCACCTTCCGTGAGGTGCTGCTGCTGATCGACCCGAACACCGCGACCCAGCCCGAACTCCAGCGGGCGGCCGACGTGATCAACCACGAGCTCGCCCACATGTGGTTCGGCGACCTCGTCACGATGGCGTGGTGGAACGGCCTGTGGTTGAACGAGGCGTTCGCCACCTTCATGGAGATGCGCTGCACCGACGCGTTCCGCCCCGAGTGGCAGCGCTGGGTCGACTTCGGCCTGAGCCGGACCGCCGCGTTCGACACCGACGCCCTCGGCAACACCCGCCCGATCGAGTTCGAGGTCGTCTCGCCCGAGGACGCCGAGGGCATGTTCGACATCCTCACCTACGAAAAGGGTGCGGCCGTGGTCCGCATGCTCGAACAGCACCTCGGTGAGGACCGCTTCCGTGAGGGCATCCGGCGCTACATGCGCGACAACGCCTACGGCAACGCCGAGACCACCGACCTGTGGGACGCCATCGAGGCCGAGACCGGCGACCCAGTGCGGCGGATCATGGACTCGTGGATCTTCCAGGGTGGTGTCCCGCTGGTGCACTGCTCGATCGACGGCGACTCGATCGTCCTGACCCAGGAGCGACTCCGCTACGAAGGCGGCGACGTGACCGACGAGATGATCGACGCCGCCGTCTGGGCGATTCCGCTCGCCGTCCGGGTGGCGACGCTCGACGGCTCGATCACCGAGCACCGGGTACTGCTCGAGGACGAGCCGCTCACGATCACCGGTACCGGCGGCGTCGACTGGGCCGTCGTCAACGCCGAAGGGTCGAGCTTCGTTCGGGCCGCTTACGGCGCCGAGCAGCTCGACCGGCTGGCCGAGGTCGCCTCGACGCACCTCTCCCCCGTCGAACGCTACGCACTCGTGGACGACGCCTGGGCCTCCGTGCTCGCCGGTTCGACGAGCGCCGCCGCCTTCTCGAACCTCGTCGAGGCCTCCGTGAACGAGCGGGATCGTTCGGTCTGGCAGCGACTCATCGGCGGCCTGCGCAACCTCGATCGGCTCGCCCAGGGCAACACGCCGGCCGAAGAGGCGATGGCGGCGATCGCACGAGACGCGATCCGGCCGACGTTGACCGAGCTCGGCCCCGTCAAGACCGACGACGACGAGGACGACCGCACGACGCAGCTCCGCGGCGACCTCTTCCGTGCCATGGGCACACTCGGGGACGACCCCGACGTGATCGACCAGGCCAAACAGCTGGCCGCCGACGGTCGCCGTGACGCCTCCGACATCGATGCCGCCGTGCTCGCCGCCGCCGTGGGCATCACCGCGGCGAAGGGCGACGAGGTCGACTTCGTCGACATGATGGCGGCGTGGCGAGCCGCGGCGACCCCGCAGGACGAGATCCGGTATCTGTATGCGCTGGCCGAGTTCGCCGACGACCAGTTGCTCGCCAGGGTCCGGCAACTGATCCTCGACGGCGACATCCGGACCCAGAACGGCCCCTATGTGATCCGCGCCCTGCTCGCGAACCCCGCCGGTGCCGAACCGACCTGGTCGTTCGTGAAGGAGCGCTGGGACGAGCTGATCTCGCTGTTCCCGTCCTCGGGGATCGTGCGGATGCTCGACGGGTTGTCCACCATCGACTCCCGGGAGGCCGCCGAAGACGCCGCGGCGTTCTTCGCGTCACATCCGGTGCCGCAGGGAGCCAAGACGCTCGCACAGATCCTGGAACGCCAGCGTGTCGCCGTGGCACTCCGGGAACGGGAACACGCCCGCTTCTGCGGCGTGATCGCGCCCGGCTGAGGTCGTATGCCCCATCCTCTCGGTCCGCCCGCACCCGAGCTGACGAGTCTCGCCCCCGGGCGGGCCCAGTTCTGCTGGGGTGACCTCCCTCGTGGTGCCGTGCACGTGCATGCCGACGACGGCGTGGTCGACCACACCACGGACCATCCCGGCGGCCCGGGCGGACTCGTCATCACCTGGGAGCGCGAGGTCGTCCCGGGCGAGGTGGAGCTGACGGCCGCCGCCCAGTCGTATCGATTCGACCTCGGGGCCGAGCTCCGACGCCACGGGGCCGCACGCTCCACGAACGAGCCGATCCGGCGGGTCGCCACCATCTCCGATCTCCACCTCGGTGCGACCCGCTTCGGCTACTTCAAGACGATGCGCGAGACCGGGCATCAGCCGGCCTCCCATCCGTGGCGAGCCGCCCATGCCGCCGTCGAGGAGGCGGTCGCGTGGGGCGCCGACCTGCTCGTGATCAAGGGCGACGCCGCACACCACCGCGGCCACGACTTCTACGGCGAGCTCGGCCATCTCGTCGACGCCGTGCCCGCCCTCGACGTCGTGCTCGTGGCCGGCAATCACGACGTCGACGACAAGGGGGACGACATCGAGCGGCCGGCCACGGTCGGTCGGCGAGCCGTGCCCTACGAGCGCCTGCACGGGCGGGACCTCGGCGGGGTCGAGCTCCTCGTAGCCGACACCACGATCCCCGGGCGGAGCATCGGCACGATGGCCGACGTGGGTGATCCGCTCGTGGAGGCGGCCTCGGCTGCGCGCGGTCGGGCACTCGTGCTCCTGCACCATCACCTCGATCCGTTCCGCTGGCCCGTGTTCTGGCCCCCCGGCATCCCCGGCGACGAGGCCAACGCATGGCTCGATCGACTCGACGCCGCCGCCCCGGGCTCGATCGTCTCGTCCGGGCACTGCCACCGGAACCGCACCCGCATGCACGGCACGGTCCGGGTGTCGGAGGTCGCCGCCACCAAGGACTACCCCGGGGTCTGGGCCGGCTACGAGATCCATGACGACGGTGTGCGCCAGTTCGTGCAGCGGATCCAGCGGGCCGACACCGTCGGTTGGCACGAGTACAGCCGCCAGGCGGTCGGCGGGATCTGGGGGCGATACGCCCCGGGATCCCTCGCCGACCGCTGCTGGTTCCACGAGTTCGTCTGACCACGCCCCCGAACGGGCCCGCCGGTCAGCCGTCGAAGTCGGCGGGCAGCTCGGTGCAGTCCACCACCTGGAAGGCTCCGGCCGGGACGACCTCGTTCGGCCGGATGCTGCCGTCCTCGACGATCCACTTCTCGAAGTACGGCTCCATGTCGAACCCGTTCAGCTGCCAGATCGAGAGCAGGATGTCGACGTCGGAGACGAATCGGCCCTGTCCCGCCCGACTCGTCTCGCCGTCGGCGGCGACGAAGCGGGCATCGACCGTGCCGTCCTCGGCCATGGCCACCCGGACGTGACCGGTGAACGGGCCGGTCTCGTCGGCGGCGGCGTAGCAGGTCGTGCCGGTGAGCACGGGCTGCGCCGGACCCGGATCGCCGGCGACCGAGAGGGCGGCGTCGACATCATCGAAGGCGCCGGCCGGAGCGTCGCCACAGGCGATGACCGGCAGCCACACGTCCTCGGCGATGCGGAGCTCCTCCCAGCCGTCGAACCAGACCTCCGCCCGACCGAAGAACGGTCCTTCGTTCACGTTGGTCAGCAGCACCGCCCCGTCGAGCTCGGTCTCGGCGATGCGTTCGCCCCGGAACACCTCCAGCAGGTTCTCCTCGTTGAATCGGACGGCGGCGTCGACGAGACCGTCGGCGTACTCCCGGAGCTGCACGGTGATACCGAACTCGGCGTTGTCGGGGTCCTGGAATCCGAAGCAGCGCTGCAGCGCCACCTCGGGTGCGGTGGTCGAGCTGGTCGACGGGTCGACGGTCGGGTCGGATCCGGTCGCGGTCGTCGTCGGCGCCGGCACAGTGGTCGAGGACGGCTCGATGGCGTCGGTCGACTCGGTCATCTCCGACGTCGACGTCGGTTCGACGCTGGCCGCTTCGACCGTGCGGTCGCCGCCGCCTGCGGAACGCACGGCCACGGCGCCGGCACCGAGCACGAGTGCCGCACCGGCGGCGAGGGCGAACACGCGGGTGCGGGTCGCCGGTCGGGAGTGGGTCGTCTCGTTCGTGTTCATGCCCATGAGACGGGGGCGGGTCGCATCCGTATCCACGGATTCGAGGCGATCGGTCAGATCTGCCCAGAAGCCGGGTCGGGCGTCGGGCACGTCGCCGAGCAGGCGATCGCGCAGTTCGTCCGGGCGGTCCTGGCGGTTCATGCGTGCTCCCAACGGGCGAGGGTCTTCCGGGCCCGGCTGGCCTTCGAGGCGAGGGTGCCGCGCCGCATGCCGGTGATCTCGGCGGCGTCGTCGAAGCTGTAGCCGAGCCCGGCGGTCAACATCAGCGCGACCCGCTGATCCCGATCGAGCCGGTCCATCACCGCAGCGAACTCGACGCCGGCGAGGGCCTGGTCGTCGACCAGTGCCGACGAAGCGAGGCCTCGGGCGGAGTCGAGGTCGTCGTGACGGCGTCGCCCCTCGTAGCGGGCGTGATCGATCGCCGCCCGGTAACAGATCGAGTGCAGCCAGGTCGACATCTGTGACCGTCCGTCGAACTGATCGAGCGACCGGAACGCCTTCTCGTACGCAGCCTGGAGCACGTCGTCGATCGCGTCCGGGTCTCGTACGACGCTCCACACCATCGCCCGCAGCGACCGGTCGTGGAGGCGCAAGACCTCCACGAAGGCGGTCACTTCTGGTCGGGGCGGCGGCGAGGCCGTGGGGTCGTGTGTGGTCACCGGGGTCACAGGAGATTGGACGGCGCAGGCCCGGATCCGTATCCCGGGCGACAGGAGGTTCTCAGTCGATCATTCGGCCGCCGCCACGCCGAGCCGTCGGATGCCCTCGATGAGGACGGGTTCGGGTCGGTCGAAACAGAGACGGAGATGATCCCCGTACCCATCGGCCACCGACGCCGAGTGTCCACTCGCGACCAGCACGCCCGCCCGACGGGCTCGGGTCATGACCGCGTCGGCGTTGTCCCCGTCGAGATCGAGCCACAACGACAGACCACCGGCCGGCGTCGTCCACCGCCAGCCGGGAGTGTGGTCCGAGAGGAGCTCCTCGGCGAGGGTCAACCGGTCCCGCAACCGTTGCTGTCGCTCGATCCGGAGCGCCGCGTGCTGGTCGATGATCGCCCTGGCGACGATCTGTGCGGGCACGGAGGTCCCGAGGTCGAACGGCAACCGAGCACGGACGAGTCGCTCCACCAGATCCTGGGGGCCCCGCAGCCAACCGACACGGACCCCACCCCAGGCGAGCTTCGAGACCGACCCGACCGACAGCACCATGGCCCGGGTGCATCGGGCGGCGAGCGGCGGCGGCGCGGCGTCGTCGAAGGCCACGTCGTGGAGCACGAGATCCTCCACCACCGTCAGTTCGGCGCGATCGCACATCTCCGCCAACCAGCGCAGGGTCGTCTCGTCGGTGACCGATCCGGTGGGTGAGTGCACGGTCGGCTGGAGGAACGCGAATCGAGGGCGCCGCTCGACCAACACATCCCTCAGCACCGCGAGGTCGATGACGCCGGCCCGCCGGGGGATCGGAATCGGGTCGAGCCCCAGGGCCGCGGCCAGATCGACGAAGCCCGGATAGGTCGGGTCGTCCACGATCACCGCATCGCCTCGTCGGGCCAGTGAACCGAAGACCAGGGCGATCGCATCGTGAGCGCCGTTGGTGACGAGCACCTGGGCGCGCTCGGTCGGCATGGCGACCGTCGTCCAGTGCTCGGCGATGGTGTCCCGCAGCGACGGGATGCCCGCTGGTGCATACCCGGTGGCGGGTGAGGCGCCGAGCAGATCGTCGAGATCGACCGAGACCGGCGGCAGGGCTCGGGCGTCGCCCGGCACGGCTCCGGCCAGGTCGATGCCCGCGAACTCGCCGATCAGCCCGGGCAGGACGGTCGCGGCCTGCTCGGCGCGGGTCAACGGTGGTGGCCCGACCACCCGGGTCCCGCTCCCCTGCCGCGAAGCCAGATGGCCATCGGCCTTGAGCTGCGAGAGCGCGGTGGTGAGTGTGGAACGGCTGACCGCCAGGGCGGGGGCCAGCACCCGCTCGGGCGGCAGCTGCGCACCATCGATCAACAGACCGGCGTCGATGGCGTGACGGAACGCGTCCGCCAATCGGCGGTGCACCGACCCGCCGCCGCCCACTGCCCAGTTCCCGATCGCGGACGCGACGGCGGTGGTGGTGAGGCGGTCGGACATGACGCGATCCTGACACCGATTGGTCTGGCTGTCCCAGACCAATTCGAGGCAGGCGGTCAGTGCATGACCGGCGACGGAGCCTCGGCGACGGGTTGTTCGTCGACGGGGCAGACCTCGTAGACCCAGGCCTCGGGCTGTGCCACGCCGTCGACCCTCGGAATGATCCGTCGCCGGCGGTACCCCGCACCCTCGAACGCGTCGATCTCGGGCCAGGCGTGTTCCAGGGCGGAACTCTCGAGCAGCCATCCGGCCACATCCGGACCGGACTCGTCCAGCTCGATCGCCGGATACCCGGACGCGAACCCCCATCCCGAGGGGCGCAGGTGTCCACGGATCACGACCTCGCTCCACGTGCCGCCCAGATGCCCGAGGACGTGGGAGTTCTCCCGCCCCGGTGCGAGCGTGCCGTAGACGACGAGCCGACGGTCGATCACGGGAGCACGCCGTGGGATTCGAGCGCCCGCCGTGCCTCGGCGGGCCCGACGACGCGTTCGGCCCCGAGGCCTGCCGCACGGGCGCCATCGACGTTGAGCTGGTTGTCGTCCAGGAACAGCACGCACGCGGGCGGAACCTCCAGCAGCTCCACGACCCGTTCGAAGATGTCCGTGCTGGGTTTGGCCAGGCCGAGCTGGAACGACGGGAAGTGCCGGTCGAATGCGGCGCCGATTCCCCACGGCTCGAACTGCGCGTCCCAATGGATCGGATTGGTGTTGGACAACGAGCCGGTGAGCACCGGCACCTCGGCCACGAGTTCGAGCGCACCCGGGTACAGCGCCGACGGCCACGCCGCGAACTCGTCGAGGAACTGCTCGGGGGTGATGCCGATGCCGAACTCGGCAACGAACGCCTCGGCGAAGGCGTCGGCCGAGGACGCTCCACGTTCGAAGTCATGGCCGGCTCCCATGCCGAGCCAACGGGGCCAGAACGTCTCGGGCTCGAATCCGTGGCGGGTCAAGAACGCATCGAGACCACCGAGTTCGACGATCACCCCGCCGAGATCGAACAGCACCGCCTCGATGGCATCACCCATCGGCGGCCCGTCCGCGCTCGCGGCCTTCACGAAGGTCCCTCCTCGGCGTCGAGCCGTTTCACGAGAGTCGTCGGTGCGGCGAGTCGATACGCGTCGACGAGCACCTCGAACACCTCGTCCCAGTCGACCTCACCGACATCGAGACGCATGCCGATCCAGCCACGGTGGCCGACGTAGGGCGGGCGGAAGAACCGCTCCGGGTCGGCCTCGATCACCTCGGCCTGCACCCCCTCCGGAGCGCCGCACCACAAGCAGACGCCGTGGTCGCCGTGATGATCGTTCCAGACGTGCACCAGGACCTTCCTGTCCCGGATGAAGAACGTCGGTGTGTGGTGGCTGAGGCGTTCGGTCACCTCGGGCAGCCGGGCGCAGAGCGCACGCACACCGGCCACCGCATCGTCGAAGTCCATGGGCCTCAGTGTGTCACTCGGCCGAGGTCCCGGTGGTCGCCTCGGGCGCCGACGAGAACGTGCGGATGAACGCGATCACGTCCTCGATCTGATCGTCATCGAGGTTGTTCCGGGTCATCGTGACCCGCCAGCCGGCCACGAGCTCGGCCTGTGGGTCCCGGATCGACCGGAACAGGTAGTCGTCGTCGGCGATCACCGTCGTGCCGTCAGCGAGGAGCACCTCCGACCCGACCAGGTCGATCCAGGCCGGCCCGAGCCCACCCTGCCCGTCGGCGCCGTGGCACGACGAACACCCCGCACTCCTCGCGATCTGTTTGCCGCGGACCTCCTGCGGTGTGAGCCCGCCGGCATCGGTCGAGCCACCACCACAGGCGGCGAGCAACAGCGCGAGGCCCGCGAACAACGGGGCGAGTTTCGGACTCACGGGCGCAGTGTGGGCGGACACACCGAAAATCCGGCGATACCGATCAGGAAGCCCCGGCCGACAACAACGGGGCCACGAC
Organism: Acidimicrobiales bacterium; assembly: GCA_020629695.1. GTDB lineage: Bacteria > Actinomycetota > Acidimicrobiia > Acidimicrobiales > SZUA-35 > JAHDBV01. The sequence goes on from JAHDCV010000001.1 coordinate 69,079, forward strand.
CGCGGCGGAATCCACGCAGACTTCGCGGTCCTGCATCCAAGCGTCCAGGTCGGCCAACGGCACGAGGGCGAGCTCGACGACCTCGCCGTCGTTGCAGATCGGTACGAGCTCGGTCCGCACGAGGTAGGCCCGACCGACGATGGAGCCATGGTCGTCGGTGTGGTGGACCGCGCCGAGGTCCTCGAGATCGGCCGGGTCGACGACGAGGCCCGCTTCCTCCTCGAGTTCGCGGATCGCCGATCGTCGCCACGCCTCGTCGACGTCGCACACACCACCGAAGGCGAGATCCCACCACCCCGGCGCGATGTCCTTCCAGTCGGCCCGCCGATGCACCCAGACCTCGGCGGCGGCGTTCATCACCACGACGTAGGTGCACCGGTGCTTCAGGCGCTGGGCCCGCATCTCGGCCCGGGTCACCACCCGCAGCACGTTGCCGTCGGCGTCGACTTCCTCGACGAGTTCCGTGGCCTTGGCGGCGGCGAGCTGTGCTGGGTCGTTCACGGGTGACAGACTGCCAGGCCATGACGGCTCTGGAACGCATCTCGGGAAACCGGCCGACCTGGCGGAACTGGGCCGGCAACCAATGGTCGGTGCCGGATCACCTGCTCCGGCCGACCACCGAGACCGAGATCGTCGACGCGGTCCGCCTCGGCAACGCCACCGACCGCATCGTGAAGATCGTCGGAGCTGGTCACAGTTTCACCGACATCGCGTGCACCAACGGGGTGCTGCTCTCGCTCGACGACTACGACGACATCGTCCGGGTCGACGGCAACGACGTGACCGTGCAGGCCGGCATCCGCATCGGGGCGTTGTGTCGGAAACTCGAAGAACACGGCTTGGCCCTCCCGAATCTGGGAGACATCGACGTGCAGTCGGTGGCCGGCGCCATCTCGACCGGCACCCACGGCACCGGGCTCGAGTACCAGTCGATCGCGGCCGCCGTCGTGGGGCTCCGGCTGGTCACGGCCGACGGAGGCGTCGCCGTCTGCTCCGAGACCGAACGGCCCGACCTCCTCCACGTCGCCCGCGTCGGCCTCGGCGCACTCGGTCTCATCAGCGAGGTGACGCTGCGGTGTGAGCCGGCCTTCAACCTCCATGCGGTCGAGAAGGCGACCTCGGTCGCGAAGCTCCTGCCCCGGCTCGACGAGCTGATCCGGTCGAACGAGCATTTCGAGTTCTTCTGGCTGCCCTACACCGAGGCCGTCCTCACGAAGTCCAACAACCGCACCGATCAGCCGTCCACCGGGGGCGAACAACGCCGCCGCCTGGAACAGGAGCTGCTCGAGAACGTGGGGTTCGGTGCCCTGAACATGGTGGCCCGCAGGGCCCCCGCGCTGATCCCGAAGCTCGCCACGGCGCTCCCGGGTTCGGGGGTCACCGAATACGTGACCCGCTCGGCGGACGTCTTCACCAGCCCTCGACGAGTCCGGTTCCTCGAATCGGAGTACGCGGTGCCCCTCGATGCCTTCGAGGAGGTGTTCACCCGGCTCCGCCGGCTGGTCGACACCCTGCCCGCGCCGGTGAGCTTCCCGGTCGAGTGCCGCTTCCTCGGTGCCGACGACATCCCACTGTCGATGGCGTCGGGTCGGGCGTCGGCCTTCATCGCCATCCACACCGCGATCGGGATGCCCCACGAGGGCTACATGGCCAGCTTCGAGCAGATCGTCGACGACGTCGGCGGTCGGCCGCACTGGGGCAAGCTGCACCGCAAGACCGAGGTCGAGCTGGTCGACCTCTACCCCGAGTTCGACCTCTTCCGCGACTGGCGCGACGAGCTCGACCCCGATCGTCGCTGGCAGAACCCCTACCTCGCCCGCGTCCTCGGCGACTGAAATCCCAGGCTCAGGCGACAGATCCTGTTGCCGGTCGCATGCACTTCCGGCAAGCGGCGCCGATCAGGCCAGGGTGTCGCGGATCTCCTCGACCGACGCCCCGGCGGTCAGCGCCTGCCGGCCCTTGATCGCATGCCGAGGACGGTTGACGGCGAGCACCCCACACGGCGCCCCGTCGACGTCGAGGTAGAGCTGGGCGAAGCGACCCTCGGCAGGATCACCGTGGACGGTCTCCTTCGTCGGGCCCGAGACCCCGGCGAACTGGATCTTCCAGTCGTACTGATCCGACCAGAACCACGGCACCGGGCCGAACGGCTCGGGCGCCGGCTCACCGGCGAGGTCGGCCAGCAGCCGGCGGCCGGCGTAGCCCCCCTGGTCGACGCCGTTGTCCCACTGCTCGACCCGCATCGACCGGCCGTAGCGAGGATGGTCCCAGTTGGCGACGTCGCCGGCGACGACGACACCCGGCGCCGCAAGACAGGTCGAGTCGGCGCGCACGCCGTTGTCGAGTTCCAGCCCCGAGCCACCGAGCCACTCGGTGTTGGGGATGGCGCCGATGCCGACGACGACCGTGCGGGCCTCGACGACGGAGCCGTCGCCCAGGCGCACGCCACGCACGTGCTGGTGGTCGCCGTGATCGTCGATCTCGAAGCCCTCGACACCGACACCGAGGCGCACGTCGACACCCTCGGCCCGATGCCGCTCGGCGACGAGCATGCCGGCCTCGGCGTCGAGCACCCGGGTCAGCGGTGCGTCCGCCGCTTCGATCATCACGACGTCGTGGCCCTGGGACCGGAAGGTCGCGGCGACCTCGCCGCCGATGAACCCGGCGCCGATGACGGCGATGGGTCCGCCTCGATCGTCGACGGCGGCCCGTAACCGGTCGCTGTCGGCCTTCGACCGCACGACGTGCAGGTCGGTCACGCCCTCGGTGCCGGGCAAGCGACGGGCCCGGGCGCCGGTGGCGATGACCAGCCCGTCGAAGCCGATCTCGTCGGCGCCGTCGGCCATCGACAGCGTGCGTACCGTGCGGGTGTCGAGGTCGAGGCCGACGGCATCGGTACCGAGCCGCCAGTCGACCCCGAGTGACTCCGGGTCCTTCGAGGGCCGCAACGCCAGCTTGTCAGCGTCCCACTCCCCAGCGAGGTACTGCTTCGAGAGCGGTGGACGGTCGTAGGGCTGATCGGTCTCGTCACCGATCAGCGTGATCGTCGCGTCGGATCCGGCGCGGCGGATCGCCTGCGCCGCGTGCACCCCGGCCAGCGACGCGCCGACGATCACGATGCGCGGCGCCACGATGTCGGACACGGTCAGTCTTCGAGGGTGATCGCCTGCTTGGGGCAGCGATCGGCGGCGTCACGCACCTTGTCGTGCAGCGCCTCGCCCGGGTTCTCCTCGAGGACGTACAGGAAGTCGTCGTCGCGCACCTCGAACACCTCGGGGGCGATCTCCATGCACACGGCGTTGGACTCACACAGATCGAAATCGACCACGACCTTCATGACTGGCTCCTCGAGGGGTTGAACTCGTCAGCGCCCCGATGTTGCCACGGCTGACCGATGTTCGCCTCACGCGCGCCGACCGGAGCGTCTCAGAACCGTGTGTAACCGCCGTCGATGACGATCTCGTCGCCGGTGTGCCAGGGGTTCGACGGATCGCACAACCAGGCACCCGCGGCGGCGAAGTCGGCCGGGACCCCCCAACGGCGCACCGGTGTGCGCTTCGTGGTGGCGTCCAGGAACTTGTCGTACTGGCGCGCGCCCTCGGTCATCTCGGTCTCGACCCAACCGGGGATGATCGAGTTCGCCCGGATGCCGTAGCGGGCGAGCTCGACGGCGAGCCCCCGCATCATCGCCAACATGCCGGCCTTGGAGTGGGCGTAGGGCTGGGCGCCCGGCGCGCCGTGGATCGCCGAGGTCGACGACGTGCCGACCAGCGCACCGCCCTCGCCGCGCTCGACCATGTGCCGAGCCGCGGCGCGCAGTGTCAGAAACGCACCGTCGGTGTTGATCGCCTGGACCCGCCGCCACGTCTCCAGGGTCTGCTCGATGAAGGGCGCACCGCCGCTCACACCCGCATTGGCGACGGCGGCGTCGACCTTGCCGAGCTCATCGAGGATCGCGGCGAAGCTCGTCTCCACCTGTTCTTCGTCGGAGACGTCGACCTGCTGGGCCATGACCCGCCCGCCGTGGGTTCGCAGCGACTCGGAGGCGACGGCGAGTTTGGTGGTGTTCGTCCCCCAGATCGCGACGTCCGCACCCGCGGCAGCACACCCGTCGGCGATGCCGAGGCCGATGCCGCCGTTGCCGCCGGTCACCAACACCACACGTCCTGAGAGATCCGTCATGCACCGATGTTGGACTGCTCGCCCGCCTGACGCCAGCCGACGGACCGGGACCGGGATCGAGGTCGCTCAGAGTTCGGCTCGGGCGAGCTCCAGCACCTCGTCCTGATCGAAGAAGCCGGACCATCCGGCGATGGGGTCGCCGGTCGGATCGACGAGGATCGCCGTCGGCTGGCCTCGCACGCCGTAGTAGGCCCACGTCTCGAAGCTCTCGTCCCAGATCATCGGGAACGACTGCACACCGGTGCGGTCGACGAAGTCCTGCGCCTGACCGAAGTCGTCCTGGGCTCCCATGCCGATGACGGTCACGATGTCTGCGTTGTCTCGAGCGAACTGCTCGACTTCGGGCGCTTCGGCCCTGCAGGAGGGTCAATGCGGGGCGAAGAACCAGAGCAGGACGGCCTTGTCGCCGCCCGGCAGCGCCTCGGCGAGGTTGACCTCTCCCCCGTTGTAGATGTCGAGCACGTCGACGTCGGGGAAGAGGTGGGCCACGGGTTCGGACGCCGGGGCCTCGGCGGCGGACTCCGTCGTGGTCGACGAGGGCTCGTCGTCCACGATGGTCGGCTCGATCGGGTCGGCGGTGGCCTCGGGTGCGGAGGTGGTCTCGGGTGCGGTGGTGGCCAGTGTGGCCCCGGTGGCGGCCCGTTCGGCGTCCGTCTGCCCGCCGCCACAGGCGGCGAGCACGAGGCTCGACGCCAGCAACAGCGCGGCGGTGCGCGAGAGCGTGCGGGGGTGCATGGACACACTCAACCGGACAGGCGTGCCGACGATTCCGCGCGTGACTCGATGATTTCGGAATCGTTCATCGAGCGAGCGCCGCGACGGCCCGCTCGGGTCGGGTCAGGGCAGGTACGGAACCGGATCGATGGCCGTGCCGTTGGAGCGGATCTCGAAATGCAGGTGCGGCCCGGTCGAGTTGCCCGTCGACCCCACATAGCCGATCACCTCACCGCGGCTCACCGACTGTCCGGCCGAGACGGCGAGGCTCGACTGATGGGCGTAGAGCGTCGTGATGCCGCTGCCGTGATCGATCACGACCGTGTTGCCGTACCCGTTCTGCCAACCGGCCGACAGCACCGTGCCGCCCTTGGCCGCGGCGATGGCGGTTCCGGTGGACGCACCCTGGTCGATGCCCTTGTGCAGCCGACGGGTTCCGAAGATCGGGTGCACCCGATAGCCGAAGCCGGAGCTGATCGGAGCGTTCAGCGGCCACTGGAACCCGGAGACCGATGCCTCGCCGGGCTTGGGCGTCGGACCCGTCCCACGCGACGCGAGGCTGTTGATCAGCGAGGTGAGTTCGGCGTCCTCGGCATCGAGGTCGGCCACGACCGACTCCCAGTCCGACACCCGGGCCGCCATCTCGGCTCGCAACTCGGCCTGCACGGCCTGCACCTGTTCGAGCTCGGCGGTGAGACCCGCGAGTCGGCCCTCGAGTTCGGCGGCCTCGGCGGCGGCGGCGGACGCCTCCGCACGCAGGACCTCGGCATCGTCGCGCAGGATCCGGACTTCCTCGAGCACCGAGGTCGCGTCGCCGCCGATGCTCGCGAGCAGCCCCTGCTGTCGGAGCGAGGTCGAGAAGTCGCCGTCGATGAGGGGGGAGGTCGTCTCGTCCGAGCTGGAGACGAACCCCTGGATCGCGAGCCGGGTGAGCCGCTCCTCCAGGAGCGTCGCGTCGGCATCGAGGCGTGCGATCTCGGCCGCGGCATCGGCCTCGCGCGCCCGGGCTTCATCGATCGAGCGTTGCACCGCCCCGAGCTGCTCCTGCTGTGCGGTGACCGCGATCGTGATGGCGTTCAGCGCCGTGAGCAGTTCGGCGTCGGCGGCCCGGGCGGCATCGAGCTCGGCGGCCGCATCGGCACGCTCGGCCCGGATCCGATCCCGGTCGGCACGAGCCTCGGACTCGGACTGTTGCGCGCCGGCCGCGAACGGGGCGATCACAGCCATCAGGAGAACGAGTGCGCTCGCGCCGAACAGGGCACGACGCCTCGGCATGCACATCGACGAAGGGGTGGGACGCGGATCCATCACCCTCCTTCCGTGTGCCCGGGCGATCGCGGCCACGAACGGTAACCGGGTTCGTGCACGGTCGAAAGAGCATCCCTGCTCCATCGACCCGGATGCCGCGGATCGCGGGGCCGCAACCGGGATGTCTGCGGGGTAGGTTCGCCGATCGGTGAACCTACGGCACGGGACGGACGTGCCGGCCCCCGAGGGGGTTCGATCGACCGCAGGGAGAGATGATGAGCGACGAGCGCGAGATCATGGACTGGCCGATGTACGGATCGGCGATCCGCGAGCTGGCCCACACGATCGCGGACAGCGGCTTCGAGCCCGACATCATCCTCGCGATCGCCCGGGGCGGGCTCTTCGCCGCCGGTTCCCTGGGCTACGCCCTCGGTGTGAAGAACCTGTACGTCATGAACCTCGAGTTCTACACGGGCGTCGACGAGCGCCTCGACGTGCCGGTGATGCTTCCGCCGTATCTCGACAAGTTCGACCTCACCGACGCCAAGATCCTCGTCGCCGATGACGTGGCCGACACCGGCCACACGCTCAAGGCCGTGCACGAGTTCTGCGAAGAGGTCGTGCTGGAGTCCCGGACCGCCGTTCTCTACGAGAAGTCCCAGTCGCTCGTGAAGTGCGACTACGTGTGGAAGTACACCGACCAGTGGATCAACTTCCCGTGGTCGAGCGAGGGCCCGGTCACCGAACGCGACGAGAACACGGTGCTCGACGCCTGAGCACGCGGACCCATCGACACGGCGTCGACATCCCGCCTAGCCTCAGAGCCTCATGGGTGCCCGCTCCCTCGTCCTGATCGCGATTCTCGCGGCTGTCTGTCTCGCCGGCTTCGGCGTGATCGAGGTCGACGCGCAGATCGTCATCTGGCTGCTCGTCGCGATGGCCATCGCGATCGTGATCGCCTCGCTGTCGAATCGCAGCGGAACGAAGCGGGAAGCGCTGCCCGGCGCGCTCATCCCCGCCACGCCGATGGCGGACATGCACGCGACGGACGCGTCGTCGATCGACCACTCGCCGGCTGCCGACCGGTACGACCGCAGTGACGACACCGAAATGGTGCCCGCCTCGCTGGCGCCGGCGACCACCGCGGAAGCCGTTGCGTCGGTGATCGGGGGCGGAGCGACGACCATCCCGGACGAAGCGACCCGCGACGCACACGACGACGCCGCAGCGGCCGAGCCGCACGAGAACGAGAACGACCCGATCACCCCGGCAGCCGCTGCCGCCGAGCTCGCCGATGACGTCGATGACGACGCCCCCGACGGTCCGGACGCCGAGGTGATCGACATCCAGCGGGGCCGTCGGACCACATCCGACGATCCCGCCGACGAGGAGAGCCCCGTGACCACCACCGCCCGCCCCACCAGCATCGCCATTCCCGAGATCGAGCAGGACGACCGGGCGGTCTCCCCCATCCGCCTTCCGAAACCCGCGGCTCGTGCCGATGCGAGCGCTCCGTCGCTCAAGGTCGACCGCGTCGAGCGCCCCGACCCCGTGACCCCACAGCTGAACGTCGCGAAGGCCGAGCCGGCCGTCACCGCAGCGCCCGTCATCGCCACCCGTGCACCCGAACCGACGGCGCCGGCACGATCGGCCACGCCGACGGGGCCGGCTGCGTCGTCGGGCTCGGCTCTCGAGCCGAAGGCCAGCTCGGCCCTCGAGCCGAAGATCGCCGCGGCGACACGCAAGGCCATCGCCGATCTCGTCGACAAGGGTCGTCTCTCGAACGAGGGCCCGATCACCGACGCCGACGTCAAGACGATCGTCTTCCTCGCCATCTCGGCCGAAGAGGTCGTCGCCCTCGTCGACGGCGGCTACGTGACGGCCGACGGGGGTCTGACCGCCGACCGGACCAAGGCGAAGCCGTTCCAGGCCGCGGGCTGAGGATTCAGCCCCGCAACTGACGCATCCGCTCGCGGGCGACGTCGGGACCGTCCCCCGGGCCGGGTCCGCCGAGCCGCCAGGTGACACCGATGTCGGCGGCCTCGTCGCCCACGACGTGTCCGAGAGCGACGACGTCGAAGCCCTCGAGCGAACCACGTTCGGCATGCACCAGCTCGGTCATCCGAGCGAGTTGATCGCGATCGACGTCGACGGGGAACAACCCCTGGTGTCGTGCCGCACGGCGCACCGGTCGTGTGGCGTCGCCGCGGGCGGCGAACCACATCGGGATCGAACCGTGCACCGGCGTCGGCTGGAACGTGACGTCGTCGACGGTGAACTCCTCACCGTCGTGGGTGAACGGTGCACCGCTCCACAGCCCCTGGAGCACCGCCACGCCCTCGTCCAACCGACGGCCCCGATGACGGGCATCGACGATCTCGCCGAATGCGGTGAGCTCACGGCCACTGTCGACGCCGAGTCCGAGGCCGAGCACCAGCCGTCCACCCGAGAGCCGGTCGACCGACACCGTCTCGCGGGCCAGCTTCTGCGGCCGGCGGCGAGTGATCGGCGTGACGAGCGGTCCGATCACGACACGCTCGGTGGCCTGGGCGATGGCGGTCAGTGCGACCCAGGTGTCGGCGATCTCGACGGGCTCGCTCGGCGGCCGCATGACGTGGTCCCAGAGGAACACGCCGTCGAGCCCCTCCTCCTCCGCCTCCTGCGCCAGCTCGACCAGCAGCGAGATGTCGCTCAGTTCGCCGAACGGGGGGAGAAACAGGGCGTGGCGCATCGTCGACCTCCGGGTCAGACCTCGATGGTGCCACGCACCACGCTGACGACCCCACCCGAGACCCAGATGTCGTCGCCATCGGCGACGACGACCACCCGGCCGCGACGACCCAGTGCCGTGCCCTGTGCGGCGACATAGGTCGCCGGCAGCTCACCACGTCCGATCATCCACTGGGCGACCGAGGCGTTCAACGAGCCCGTCACCGGGTCCTCGGTGCAGACCCCGCCCGGACCGGGGAAGAACGCCCGGACCTCGACCGCCGCCTCGTGGCCGTCGGCGTGCCGGCCGACCAGTCCGACGTAGTCCTCCGTCGACCAATCCGTCGGGTCCGGCTCCACCGCGAGGACGGCGGCGGCGTCGACGAGCTCCAACCCGAGCCAGCCGGGTCCGTTGTCGATCCACGCGGAAGCGACGACGTCGGCCGGTCGGAGCCCGAGCAGACGGACGATCCGCTCGAGCTCGGCGTCGCCCACGGGCCCTCCCCGCTGCAGCGGTGGCGCCGCGAACGCGAGCCGTTCACCGTCGTCGCGGAGCTCCACCAGGCCGATCCCGCACTCCTGCACGATGCGGCCGGCGGACGCCGGCACACCGCCGTGCTCGAGCCACACCGCGGCACTCCCGAGGGTCGGGTGTCCGGCGAACGGCAGCTCGGTCGTCGGGGTGAAGATCCGGACCCGATAGTCGGCCGACGGATCGGTCGGCGGCAGGAGGAACGTCGTCTCGGAGAAGTTCGTCCAGGCCGCGATGGCCTGCATCCGAGCAGCGCTGAGCTCCTCGGCATCCACGATCACGGCGAGTGGGTTGCCCTCCAGAGCGGACTCGGCGAACACATCGACTTCGGCGTAGCGGCGCATGCTCGGTGTCTATCGGGGTGGTGCCCCCCGATCGACCCGCCACAGGTCGGGACATCGGCCGTGGAGCCTGGTCGATCGACCAGCGACCTTCTACGATTCCGGCATGACGATCGACAACGGCGACGTGGTCAGCTTCATCGAGATGAAGCACGGGACCGAAGCGGAGTACCTCCTGCTGGAACGGTACGAATCGGCGCATGCCGAAGGTACGGCCGACCGCTTGATGCAGACCCTCGAGAAGCTCGACGGTTCGATGGGCGGGTATCAGATCAACCGGCTCGAGCACTCCCTGCAGTCGGCGACCCGTGCCCGACGCGACGGTGCGGACCTCGACTGGGTCGTGGCGGCGTTGTTGCACGACATCGGCGACGAGTACTCGCCCTACAACCACTCGGCGATCGCGGCCGAGACGCTGCGGCCGTACGTGCGGGAGGAGGTCACGTGGTGTGTCGAGCAACACGGGATGTTCCAGAGCTACTACTACGCCCACTTCTACGGCAAGGATCGCAACGCTCGGGATCGGTTCGCCGACCACCCCTGGTATTCGCTGTGTGAGGATTTCTGCGCCCGTTGGGACCAGAACTGCTTCGACCCGGACTACGTCAACGATCCGCTCGAGAGCTTCCGCGCGGACGTCGAGACGGTGTTCTCCCGCACGGCCTGGGATCCGGCCGTGCTCGCCCCCGGACCCGGCGTGCTCGTTCCCTGATACGGCGAGGCCCGGGCCCGCCGCCGGTCGGCCAGTCGGTCAGTCCGCACCCACACCCGCGACCACGAGCGCGGCGATGCGGTCGACGAATGGCGCGTCGATCGATTCACCGGTCATGAGGAACCGCAACCAGATCGGCCCGACGAGTGCTTCGATCACGATGTTCGGGTCGACATGGGCCCCGATCTCGCCGCGATCGATCGCCCGCTCGACGACGGGTGCGGTCGCGGCCAGTCTCGTCCGCCAGTAGGCGTGCATCGATGCGGCGAGCTCCGGCGACGACGCGGCCGACGCGACCAGTGAACGCGATCGTCGGGCGCCACGTTCGTCGGACAGGTTCGCCGCCACGGCACGAGCGAGTGCACGGAGATCGCCCGACAACGTTCCGGTGTCGGGCACCGGGACGGCCACCTCACTGTCGAGTTCGAGAGCGTCGAGAACCAGCTCGGCCAAGGTCGGCCAACGCCGATACACCGTCGTCTTGTGCACGCCGGCGCGGCGGGCGATGTCGTCGACGCTCAGCCCGTCGTAGCCGACGTCGTCGAGGCGCTCCGATGTCGCCGCGAGCACGGCGACGCGGACACGCTCCGCTCGGCCTCCCGGTCGCCGCTCCCCCACTCGTTGCGCATCGTCGGTCACGATCCAGGACTTTATCGCAATCGATGTTGCGTTAACGACAAGACCGTGTCAGAGTCATAACGCAACACGAGTTGCGACAGCCGAGGACGGGGGACACCGTGCACCATCACATCCAGACCGAGATCGAGATCGACGCATCACCGAGCGAGGTGTGGGAGGTCCTCATCGACATCGACCGCTGGTCGGAGTGGAACCCCTTCATCGTCGAGTCCGCCGGCTCGGTCGACGTCGGTCAGACCCTGCGAAACCGCATCGAACCGCCGGGCGGACGGGCGATGACGTTCACGCCGACGATCACCGTCGTCGAAGCCGCGCACACCTTCGAATGGCTCGGCCGTCTGGGTGTACCCGGCCTCTTCGATGGTCGACACCGATTCGAACTCACACCCACCACCGACGGCGGCACACGCCTGCGTCACACCGAGTCGTTCTCCGGTGTGCTCGTCCGACCGTTGCGACGATCCCTCGACACCGGCACCGCCGCAGGCTTCCGGCTCATGAACGAGGCCCTCAGGCAACGGGTCGAGACCTCGATCGCGTGCGCCGACTGAAGCTTCAGGCGGGCTGCCAGGTGCGGGCGGCCGCGTCGGTCGAACCCGCCGCCCGGAGCAACGCCGCTCCGGCCAGGTTCGCCGACGCCGCCACGACGAAGGCCAGCCGGTAGTCGCCGAGGTCGCGGAGCGCACCGAGGAGGAATGGTCCGACGGCGACCCCGATCGTGCCGAAGAGTTGGTTGAACGAATAGATCTGCGAGTACGCCCGCACCCCGAACGCTTCGGCCAACAGGAGCGGCTGCAGCATCAAGACGTTGCCGACACTCACGCCGAACAGGACGGCTCCGAGTCGGAGCGACCAGTCGCCGGCGGCGAGTGCGATCGTCGTGAGAGCCACACCCTGGAGGACGATCAACCAGAACGTCAGCGTCGTCGTGGTCACCCGGGTCACGACGACGCCACCGATGAGCCGTCCGGTGATGCTCGCGAGGGCGAGCAACGACAGCACCGTGGCCGCGACAGCCTCCGACCGACGCTCACTCGCGAGGTTGAACAGGTGGGCGAGCGCTCCGACCTGGGCCAGGTAGGCCATCGCATAGGCACCTGCGGTGAAGCGGAAGAACCGTGACCGCCGAGCGTCGGCGAACGTCGCCCCGGGCGGCTCACCATCGGCGTTGGCCACGACGGCCCGTTCGGCGGCATCCCGGTCTCCGTCGGGCACCTCGCCGACATCGGCCGGCCATGAACGGATCGCGATCGCCGACAGCGGCAACACACCGAGCAGCCAGGCGAGTCCCATCCAGGGGCCCGCCTCGGCCAGGGTCCGACCGTCGAGGAAACGAATGACGAGTGGCGTGATGGCGATGCCGCCGAAACTCAGCCCGGTCGAGGCGATCGACAACGCCACAGAGCGCCGAGCATGGAACCACCGGGCGACGACCGTGGTCGACGGACCGAGACCGGCGATCGCGAACGCAGCGCCGAACACCGCGAAGAAGACGTAGAGGCTGGGAACCGACGAGACCCACCGCAGGCTGGACAGTGCGGCGGCCCCGAGGAACGCTCCCGCCCCGTAGAACCATCGGATGTCGATCCGGTCCATCAGGCGGCTGACCGAGAATCCGACGATGCCACCGGCGGCGAAGAACATCGTCGTGGCCCCCGACACCGCCGTGACCGACGCACCGAGTTCCTCGGTGGCCGATCGCAGGATCACCGACGCGTTGTAGAACCCCAGCCCGGATGTGGTCGACAACACGAGGAAGATCGCGGCCAGCATCCACCAGCCGCGGAAGATCTCGGCGGACGATCGGAGGGGCGGCACGGGCGCACCGTAGATCCGACCGACGACACAGAACGAAACGGCCCCGTCACCGTGGTGACGGGGCCGTTCCAACCTTCAGTGGAGGTGAGGGGATTCGAACCCCTGGCCTCCTCGATGCGACCGAGGCGCTCTAGCCAACTGAGCTACACCCCCGAAGGGACCGCCGAGGATAGCAACCCGACGGGGATTCCCGGACGGACCCGCTGGGTCGTCCGACGAAGAACTCAGGCCTCGTTGGCCACGCGGAGACCGGCCGGCCGGACCTGGCGCGGAGCGCCGAGCGGTGCGACCTTGCGCCGTTGCTCCATCTCGACCGCACCGGCGCGGGCGGCGAGGAACGTGTAGCCGATCAGCAGCGCATCGAACATCAGGTGCTCGGCGATGAAGATCCCGCGGAACACGATGGCGAGCGGGAGAGTGATGAGGGCCGCCATGACCAGCGCCATCATGATCACGAGTCGACGCTTCTTCTGCGAGCGGCTGGCGACCCCCGGTGTGGCGACACCTCGGAACTGCGGCGACGGGGCGGATCCGAACGCGAGATCCGAGCCCTGACGGCGGCTCAACATCTGCTGTGCGTACGGAATGATGACGAACCACGACCAAACGGCCGCAAGGACAGCGATGGCGGCGATACGAAGCATCGTGGACTGTCCCCTCTCACTCGGCGATCAACTGGGCCCACCCGGCCAGCGGTCGAACCTAGTCGTAGGGACATCGTCTCACAACCGCAACACCGGTCCTCGCGGGCATGGGTCAACCGCCCTACGCCTGTTCCCGCCGGTACGGGCCCGACCGGCCGCCCGTCTTCTCCCACAGCGCGATCTCCCCGATCACCATCGACTTGTCGGCGGATTTGCACATGTCGTAGATCGTCAGCGCGGCGACGCTGACCGCCGTCAACGCCTCCATCTCGACGCCGGTGCGATCGATCGTGTCCACGGCGGCCTCGATGTCGATGTGGGCGTCCTGGATCTCGAAGTTCACCTGGACCGCACCCACGACCACGGTGTGGCACAGCGGCAACAGGTCCGGCGTCTTCTTCGCCGCCTGGATGCCGGCGACGCGCGCCACGGCCAGGACGTCACCCTTCTTGAGCGCACCTCGGGCGACGAGATCGGTGGTCTCGGGCGACATGTGCACCCGACCTCGGGCGATCGCACGACGATGCGTCGGGTCCTTCGGCGTGACGTCGACCATACGAGCGTGGCCGTGGGGGTCCAGGTGGGTCAGTTCACGATCGGGCACGATGGCGAGACTACTGGCCGACGGCCACACCGCCGGTGCGGTGGAAAACGGCGCCGAGCGGAAGGCCCACCGTCGTAGCGTCGACCACCATGACGCCCGACACCCCTCCCCCGATCGACGTCGCCGCCGCCCGAGCCGCCACCGCCGCCACGGCGACCATGGCGCACTTCAACAACGCCGGGGCGAGCCTGCCATCGGATGCGACGCTCGAAGCCGTCATCGGCTACCTCCGCCGCGAGGCCGAGATCGGCGGCTATCGGACCGTCGGCGAACGGACGGACGACCTGCAGCGTCCACGGGACGAGGCGGCGCGGATGATCGGCGCCGACCCCGCCGAGATCGCCCTGCAGACCGGGGCGTCCGAGGCCTGGTGGCGGGCGTTCACCGCCGTCCCGATCGGGCCCGGCACGACGATCGTGGCCGGCCGCTCGGAGTTCATCACCGGTGCAGCCGGCCTCGCCTGGGCCCGGGAACGGGGCGCGGAGGTCGTGCTCTGTCCCGACAACGAGCACGGCGAGATCGATCTCGACGCTGCGGCCGAGCTGATCGACGAAACCGTCGACCTCGTGTGCCTCACCTGGATTCCGACCTCCGGCGGCCTGGTCCAGCCTGCCGCCGAGATCGGGCGGCTGGCCGCCGAAGCTGGCGCCGTCTACCTGCTCGACGCGTGCCAGGCCGCGGGCCAGAAGGTGATCGACGTCGACGAGCTGCGATGCGACTTCCTCACGTTCACGAGCCGGAAGTACGTGCGGGGCCCTCGTGGGGCTGGCGCGCTCTATGTTCGCTCGAGCCGCCTCGACGAGCTCACGACGCCGGTCTTCGTCGACGGGTACTCCTCGGAGTGGGCCGACCCGTTGACGATCACGCCGAAGCCGGGTGCGGCCCGCTTCGAGTTCGGCGAGACGTCCAAGGCGGCGGTGGTCGGCTTCGGGAACGCGCTGGCGGAGGCGAACCAGCTCGGCCTCGATGCGATCGAGCAGACGGTCACGACCCAGGCCGCCGCCCTGCGGGACGGTCTGCGGTCGATCCCCGGCGTCGCCGTGCATGATCGGGGTCGGGAGCAGTCGGGCATCGTGACCTTCTCGGTCGAGGGGCACGAACCGGCGGCGGTCGCCTCACACCTCCACACCGTCGACGTCACGGTCTCGGTGTGCCCCGACCGTCAGGCCGTCTGGGACCTCCGGGCCCGCGGCCTCGGCGACGTGCTCCGAGCGTCCGTCCACTACTACAACGACGACACCGACCTCGAGCGACTGCTCGCCGGTGTGCGGGCGCTCTAGCCGCCGAGCTGGGACATCGACTTCGAGGGGCGGATGAAGACCGCGTTGCCGATCTGGTGACCGGACCACTTCTCGTCCACCTCACCGGCGACGGCTCGAACGATGTCGTCATCCGATCCGCCACCACGCACCACCTCACGCAGATCGAGGTGCCGGATCGCGAACAGGCAGTTCCGGAACTGACCATCGGCGGTCAGTCGCATCCGGTCGCAATCGCCGCAGAACGGTTGCGTCACCGACGCGATCACACCGAACTCGCCACCCGGGCCGTCCATGGCGTCATCGCCGTCGAAGACGAACCGCTCCGCAGGCTGATGGCCACGCTCGACGGCGCCGAAGGAGAACTCCCGGCGGGCGGTGCGGAGGATCTCGTCGTAGGTGACGACCGTCTGGTCGTCCCAGGCGCCCTGGGCGTCGAGCGGCATCCATTCGATGAATCGGACGGTGACGCCACGCTCCCGACCGAACCGGAGGAAGTCGAGCACCTCGTCGTCGTTCGTTCCCCGCATCAGCACGGCGTTGACCTTGACGGGCTCGAACCCGGCGGCGACCGCGGCATCGATCCCCTCGAGGACCTGCGCGAGCTCGTTGCGCTTGGTCAGCTCGACGAACCGCTGAGCGTCGAGGGTGTCGAGGCTCACGTTGATCCGGTCGAGCCCGGCGTCACGGAGCTGCTGGGCCACCAGGGGCAGCGTGGCGCCGTTGGTCGTCATCGACAGCTCGACACCGAGGGCGGCGAGCTTCTCCACCAACAACGGCAGCCGGGCTCGAACGGTCGGCTCACCCCCGGTGAGCCGGATCGACCGCACACCGGCGGTCTCGACCAGAACCCGGCTGATCCGCTCGATCTCCTCGAACGACAGGAGGTCGGCGCGATCGAGCCACTGCATGCCCTCGGCGGGCATGCAGTAGGTGCACCGGAAGTTGCACCGGTCGGTCACCGAGATCCGCAGATCGGTGTGCACACGACCGAATCGGTCGATGAGCGTCGTCTGCGCGTCCCCCGTTGACATCTCGCGAGCGTATCGACGGCGGGGTTCGCCCGGAAATTCAGTCGAGAAGCAGGACTCGCACGCGACCGCCCGCGGCGACACCGTCACCGTCGGGGAGCACGGCCAGTCCGTTGGCCCGGGCCATCGCCGTGAGCTGGTGACTGCCCTGTCCACCCGCGGATCCCACCCGCCAGCCACCGTCGGCGTCGGTCGACACCCGCACCCGCTGGAAGTGGACCTTGCCGTCGCTGCCCCGACGGAGCGGTTCGGAGGCGATGGCCACGACGTGGCGACGCTCGAGCTCGGTGTGCCCCATCATCTTGCGCAGCGACGGCCGGGCGAACAGTTCGAAACTCACGAGCGACGAGACGGGATTGCCGGGCAGGCCGAACACCGGGGTGCCGAGCATCAGCCCGAACGCGAGCGGCTTGGCCGGCTTGATGGCGACCTGCATCCAGTTCAT
Source organism: Acidimicrobiales bacterium (assembly GCA_020629695.1). GTDB lineage: Bacteria > Actinomycetota > Acidimicrobiia > Acidimicrobiales > SZUA-35 > JAHDBV01. The sequence continues at coordinate 85,957 of JAHDCV010000001.1, forward strand.
CTCACCGAGGCGGCTCAGCACCGCCTTGACGAAGTCGAAGTCACCCATCGACACCCCACCGGAGGTGATGATCGCGTCGCAGCGCTCGACCGCGGCCCGCAGGGAGGTCTCGATCACCCGCTCGTCGTCCCGCTTGAGGCCGAGGTCGACGGCCTCCACCCCGAGCTCGTCGAGCAGCGCGAGCAGCCCCGGCCGATTGGAGTCGCGGATCTGGCCGGGCTTGAGCGGTCGAGGACCGACCACCAACTCGTCGCCGGTGGAGATGACACCGACACGTGGCCGACGATGCGCCCGGATCGATTCACGCCCGAGCGACGCGAGTACGCCGAGGGTGGCCGGGGTGAGTTCGGTGCCCGGCCCGAAGATCGGCGTGCCGGCCTCGACGTCGTCGCCGGCCGGGCGGATGTGGTTGCCGACGGGGACCTCGGCCATGACGGCCACGATGTCGTCGCCGTCGGGGTTCGCCCTGACCTCGGTCAGCTCGACCATGACGACGGCGTCGGCCCCGTCCGGGATCGGCGCACCGGTCATGATGCGCATGGCCTCGCCCGCGCCGAGCGTGCGGGACGCGACCGCACCCGCGGCCACCGTCGCCACGATCGGGAGCTCGACCGGATGGGACTCGGTCGCACCGTCGAGATCGGCCGACCGGATCGCGAAGCCGTCCATCGCCGTGTTGGCGAACGGCGGGATCGCTTCACCCGCCGACACCGTCTCGGCCAGCACCAGTCCGCGGGCCTCGCGGAGCGGCACCTCCACGATGGGCAGCGGCTTGATGTCATCGAAGACCCGGCGGCGAGCGTCATCCAGTGGAATCACGGGTTCAACCTAGCCATGTGGCATCTCCGCGGTGTGCCCGGACGCGCCGGTGGCCCGGGGTCCGACCCCGGGCCACCGCATGCAGAACGTGTCAACGTCTCAGGGAAGCAGCTGCTCCCGCTTGACGATGTCGGCGAGGATCTCTCGGAACGCCGGGCCGACGTCCTCACGCTCGAGCGCCATCTCGACGACACAGCGCAGATAGTCGATCTTCTTGCCGGTGTCGAAGCGACCCTCGGAGAACGTCCAACCGAGCATGCGTTCGGACGCCATCAGCGAGACCATGGCGTCGGTGATCTGGATCTCGCCGCCGACGCCGGGTTCGGTCCGACGGATCTCGTCGAAGATGCCCGGGGTGAACAGGTAGCGACCCATGATCGCGAGGTTCGACGGGGCATCGGCCGGATCGGGCTTCTCGACGAGATCGCGCACCTCGACGGTGCGACCCTCGAGCTCGACCGCATCGGCGCACCCGTAGGAGGAGATGTCTTCCTTGGCGACCTCCATGAGGCCGACGACCGAGACGCCACCATTGGCGTGGTAGGTGTCGATCATGCCCTTCAGCACGCCGGCGGAGCGATGCATGATGTCGTCACCGAGCAGCACGCAGAACGGCTCGTTGCCGACGTGGTGCTCGGCCATGCCGATGGCGTGGCCGAGACCGAGGGCCTCACCCTGGCGGATGAAGTGCAGGTTGCACATCTCGGTCACGTCGAGGATCTCGGCGAGGGCTTCGGTCTTGTTCTTGGCCTCGAGGGCCGCCTCGAGCTCGGGGAAACGGTCGAAGTGGTCCTCCATCACCTTCTTGTGACGGGAGGTGATGATCAGCACGTCGGTGATGCCGGCGTCGACGGCTTCCTCGATCACGTACTGGATGACCGGACGGTCGACGACCGGCAGCATCTCCTTGGGTACGGCCTTCGAGAAGGGAAGGAATCGGGTGCCGAGTCCCGCGGCCGGGATGACCGCCTTGCGCACCGGTGCGATGTTCGTGTTGTCCGCCATGTCGTGTTGTCTCCGTCTGAGCCCGGGAGGAACCCAGGTCCGCCTACGCCTACGCCGTATCTGTCGGTCGGCCCGTGGAACGACTTGAGACCACACCGAAAGGTCGCGGATTCCCACAGCACCCCACGAAGCCGGACGTTAGTGAGCCCCGGGACGAATGGCCCCCCAAACAGGTGAAAGAACCCAGGCGTTCCGTCCACCGTCATCCATCGACCATCGCGGCCCGCGATCGGGCCGCACCGACGACCGCGAGTGCGGCACGGCCGGTTCGGGGGCGGGCCGGTCGGGCGATATCGTGATCGGCCGTAGAGCGCCCCGACACGGTCCCGCGTCGGGGCGGATCGCCGGCGAGCGAGGAAGGACCACGACATGCCCACCTATGAGTACCGCTGCAGCGTGTGTGAGCAACACTTCGACGTGGAGCAGTCGTTCTCCGACCCGACGCTCGAGACGATGCCCGGGTGCGACGAAGGTGACCATCAGCTGAAGAAGGTGTTCTCGGCCGTCGGTATCTCGTTCAAGGGATCCGGCTTCTACAAGAACGACTCTCGCGGCAAGTCGTCGAGCACCACCCCGTCGAGCACCACCTCATCGGACTCGTCGTCGGGTTCATCGACCAGCGACTCGTCGGGGGCGTCCTCGAGTTCGGCGTCGACCACCAGCACGTCGTCCTCGTCCGGCAGCTCCTCCGACTGACGCCCCCGAAGGCCCGGCTCCGAGGAGCCGGCTCCGGACCCCGCTTCCCCCACCACCCGGCATCGGTCGCCACGGCCGACGACGAAGCGGATCCCACCATGCCCGTCCTCCGACGCACGAACGCGCCCGCCGACGAACCACCCGAGTACGCGGTCTGGCGACCCACGCGGCCGCCGTCGACCTGGGTGGCTCGACTCTCCTCCTGGCGGAGACGCTGGCCACCGGCCCGACTGGCCAGGATGGCTGCGGCGGTCCTGGTGTCGACGGTGGTCATCGTGCGGACGACCAACGAGGATCCGGGCCCGCCAGCCGAGACCGTGGAGGTGTTCGTCGCCGTCGAGCCGCGCCCGGCCGGCCATGTGCTGGGGCCGGATGACGTTCAGCGAGTCCACTATCCCGCCGTGCTCGCGCCGACGTCGGCGACCGGCGAGCCCGTCGGGCGGGTCCTGTTGACGAGCATCGGCGTCGGCGAGATCGTCGCCGAGACCCGACTGCTCGCCACCGACCTCGCGCCGGACCGCCGGGTCGTCCGCCTCGCGGCCCACGTCGAGACCCCGATCCTCCGACCAGGCGACCGCGTCGATGTCGTCGGTGTCCGCCTCGACGGCTTCGGAGCGATCGAGCGCCGGCGCATCGTGGTCGACGCGACCGTCCTGGAGGTCGCCGACGACGATCGGGGCCCGTCGTTGGTGGTCGGGCCCGACGAGGATCTGGAGATCGCCGAATGGATCGCGACCGGCACCCTCAGTGTGACCCGACGGCCCTGATCCCGGCACGGCACATCACGTCGTGTGCCCGCCGGACCCTGCCCCGGACGACCCGGACGCGTGCCGACTCAGTTGCCGGACAGGCGGACCCCGTCGATGCGCACGGGTGGCGTCGAGGTTCCCGACGGCAGGTGGGTCACCTCGGAACCGATGGCTGCGATGTCGAGCAGCAGTCGCTGGAGCGTCGAGCCGATCGTGCACTCGCTGATCGGCTCGGCGAGGGCGCCGTTGCGGATCCGGATGCCCTCCACCCCCACCGAGAAGTCGCCCGACACGGCGTTCACACCCGAATGCAGGCCGGCCAGCGCATAGACGAGGATGCCGTCGTCGACCGATGCGATGAGGTCCTCGAGTGTGCCGGCCGATCCCGGCGCCACCGAGAGCGCCTGGACCCCGGGGCCGGGGAGGCTCCGCGTGCCGCGCACGGCGGACCCCGTCGAGCCCGCCCCCGAGCGGCGCCCGGTGTATCCGTCGTGCAGGAAGCGATCGAGTACGCCGTCGACCACGAGGGGGTTGCGGCGGGTCGCGAGACCTTCGCCGTCGTGGGAGTCCGCCCCCAGGGAGGTGGGGTCGGTCGGGTCACACGCGATGGTGAGCCCGAGTGCGCCCACCTGTTCGCCGAGCCGATCGGCGAACGGCGACCGACCCTTCAGCACCCGGTCGCCGGTCAGCGTCCCCGAGATCAGTCCGAGCACCGTCGCCGTGAGATTCGGATCGAGCACCAGCGACACCGTGCCGCTGTCGGGCTTCTCGGCCCCGATGAGACCGGTCGCCTGGGTGACGGCACGATCGACCACCGGCCCGAGGTCGAGCAGACCCGCGTGGCGGGCGCCGTCCCACGACCAACCGGTACGCGACCGGTCATCGTCGTCCGCGAGCGCCTGGACCGAGACCGAGGCCGACGTCGAGCGGGATGCCGATTCGATGCCGGAGGTCGACGCGAGCGCGGCGACCCCGAACCCGTCGCCGTAGCTCGCCACGCGCACCCCGGCGATCCGGTCGTCGGCGGCCAGCACCCGACGTTCGAGCTCGAGCGCCAGACCGATCTTGGTGTCGGCCGTGGTCTCGAGCATCTCGTCGTGCCAGAGATCGATCTCGACGGCCTCGACACCGTCGGGTGGGGTGAGCCCCGCGAACTCGTCGGGCTCGGCGAACGACGCGTTGTCGCGGGCTTCGACGAGCATCTGATCGAGCACGGTCGGATCGAACGTCCCGGCCGAGGCGAACCCGACCCGCCCGTCGCGGATCACCCGGATCCCGACCGAGCGGGAACCGGCGGTCGTCATCGACTCGACCTCGCCGCCGTGCACCTTCACCGAGGTCGACGACCCCGACGAGACGGCGACTTCCAGCTCCTCACCCGGCTCGGCACGGGCGACGACGGAGCGAGCCAGTTCGAGCAGTGCCGTGGGTTCGGTGTCGGTGGTGGTGCTCATGCCGCCGTGCCGCCGATGGTCAGTTCGGTCACGAACAGGGTGGGCACGCCGTCGCCGACGGGCACCCCCTGGCCGTCCTTGCCACAGGTCCCCGGCGGCCCCATCTCGAAGTCGTTCCCGACCGCCTCGATCATGGTGAGCACCTTCGGACCGTTGCCGATGAGCTGACCGTCACGCAGCGGTGCGGTCAACTTGCCGCCTTCGATCCGATAGGCCTCGGTCATGCCGAACACGAAGTCACCCGAGGCCGTGTTCACCTGGCCACCGCCGAGCTTCGCCACATAGACCCCGTCGTCGACCCCGGCGATGATGTCGGCCGGATCGCTCTCTCCCGCCGCCAGATAGGTGTTGGTCATACGCACCATCGGCAGGTGTCGGTACGACTGGCGGCGACCGTTGCCGGAGCTCGCCCGACCCTCGACCCGGGCTCGATTGCCGTCCCAGAGATAGTCGACGAGCACACCGTCTTCGATCAACACCTGCCGACCGGCGGGGTTGCCTTCGTCGTCGATCGCATAGCGTCCCCACTCGCCGCCCATCGTGCCGTCGTCGATGATCGTGACCAGGTCGCTCGCGACCTGCTGGCCGACCCGGCCGGCGAAGGCGGACGCACCCTTCGCGACGAGGTCGGCTTCGAGTCCGTGCCCGCACGCCTCGTGGAACAACACCCCGCCCGAGCCGGGTCCGATCACGACCGGCAACGTGCCCGACGGCGCCGGTCGGGCCTCGAGTTTCGCGAGGGCCCGATCCGCGGCGGCCGCCGCGACCTCGTCGACCGCGATGCGATCGAACAACTCGAATCCCATCGAGTGACCCACGGATTCATAGCCCGTGTGTTGACCCGTGTCGCCGGTCGCGACCGCGTTCACGGCGAACAACGTCCGCACCTGGCGATCGCCGGCGAAGACCCCGTCGGAATTGGCCACGAGGATCCGCCGATCGCTGTCGCCGTAGCGGGCCGAGACCTGGGTGATCGCCGACCCCCGCCCGCGGGCGGAGCTGTCGGCCTGGCGGAGCAGCGCGACCTTGGTCGCCTTGCCCACCGACGACGGCTCGACACCGACCGGGGCGACGTCGGAGTCCCGGGGGTCGAGCGCGGCGATCGTCGTGCCGGGGCCGTCGACGCGCGCCGCGTCGGCCGCAGCCCGCGCCGCGGCGACGAGGCCGGACTCGGACAGATCCGCGGTGTGGGCGAACCCGGTCGACTCGCCGACCATGACCCGGACGCCGACACCACGGTCTCGGCTGGAGGTCAGGTCCTCGATGCGTCCGTCATCGAACATGGCCGACGACCGGGTCACGTCCTCGGCGAAGACCTCGGCCCAGTCACCGCCGCGGTCCAGCGCGGCGCCGAGCACCGCCTGCACTCGTTCGGCGTCGAGTCCGGCTTCTGCGAATGAATCGAGCATGCGTTCGTTCCCCTCTGAGAGGACGGATCGTACCGCCCCGGCATCCACCGGTCGGAGCCGGATGCTTGACCCGGGCACCTCCGTGCGAGAACAGTGGGGCGATGTCTCCCGCCGCCGGATCCACGACCACGCTCGTCAACGCCGTCGGCGACGGCGACACCGCCGTGGCCCTCGGCAGCGGCGACGTTCCCGTGTTGGCCACGCCACGCCTGCTCGCCTGGTGTGAAGCCGCCACCGTGGCCGCCGTTCGCGACGACCTCGCCGACGGCAAGACCACCGTCGGGATCCAGGTCATGGTCGATCACTTCTCTCCATCGCCGGTCGGCGCAGAGGTCGAGACCGAGGCCGTGCTCGAGAAGGTGCACGGCAAGAAGCTGTTCTTCACCGTGTCGGTCCACGACGGGCGGGGCCTGGTGGCCGCCGGCCGCATCACCCGGGTCATGGTCGACACCGAAGCCTTCATGGCCAAGACCCGACCGAAAGTCGACTGAACCCACACACCCTCGACCTCGGTCCGAACTCGCCCATCGGGTACCGTCGTTGTCCGCGAACCCGCCGTTTGCACACAGCAAACGTCCCGGGGTCGCCCGGAGCCCATGACACTCGACCACATCACGTCCCCCGCCGACCTCCGCTCGCTCGACCGTTCGCAGCTCGACGCGCTGTGTGCCGAGATCCGCCAGCTGATCGTCGACACGGTGAACGCCAACGGTGGCCATCTCGGCTCCAACCTGGGCGCGGTCGAGCTCACGGTGGCGCTCCACCGGGTGTTCGACTCGCCGAGGGACCCGATCCTGTGGGACACCGGCCACCAGACCTACCCCCACAAGCTGCTGACCGGCCGCACGCCGGAGTTCGCCGGGTTGCGACAGACCGGCGGGCTGTCGGGCTACCCGTCACAGAACGAGTCGGATCACGACTGGATCGAGAACTCGCACGCGTCGACGGTGCTGTCCTACGCCCATGGCCTGGCCACGGCCTTCGAGTCCGCCGGTCAGGACCGACGCGTCGTTGCCGTCCTGGGCGACGGCTCCCTCACCGGCGGGATGGCGTTCGAGGGGCTGAACAACCTCGGCCACTCCGGTTCGAATTGCACGATCGTGTTGAACGACAACGGCCGCTCCTACGCCCCGACCGTCGGCAAGCTCTCCGAGAGCCTGGTCAAGATCCGCTCCAACCCGGTCTACATGGATCGTCAGCGCAAGATGGAAGCCCTCGCCGAGAAGGTCCCCGTCGTCGGCAAGCTCGCACCCCTCGGCATCCGCTCATCGAAGGCCGCGATCCGCGAGGCGTTCCAGCCGCAGGCCTTCTTCGAACCCCTCGGCATCCGATACATGGGCCCCTACGACGGCCACGACATCGCCGAACTCGAGACCGCACTCGCCAACGCGGCGGAGTTCGACGGGCCGGTCCTGGTCCACGTCATGACCCAGAAGGGTCGCGGCTACGCCCCCGCCGAGAATGATCCGATCAAGAACATGCACGACATGGGCGGCATCAAGCCCGGTTCGTACACGGCGGCGTTCACCGAAGCGCTCATCAAGCTCGGCGAATCGCACCCCGATGTGGTCGCGATCACCGCCGCCATGCCGGATTCCACCGGTGTGCTGCAGTTCGGGGAACGCTTCCCCGACCGTTGCTTCGACGTCGGCATCGCCGAGCAACACGCCGTGACGTCGGCGGCCGGGATGGCCATGGGCGGACTCCGGCCGGTGGTCGCGCTCTATTCGACGTTCCTCACGCGGGCCATCGATCAGGTCAATCTCGACGTCGCCCTCCACGGCCAGCCGGTGATCTTCTGCCTCGACCGCGCCGGCATCACCGGCTCCGACGGGGCGAGCCACAACGGGGTCCTCGACATGGTGCTGCTGTCGAAGGTGCCCGGCATGACGATCTTCGCGCCCTCGAGCTACGAGGAGCTCGGGCAGATGCTCATCGACGCCTACGAACTCGACGGCCCGTCGGCCATCCGGTGGTCGAAGACCGCCGCCCCCTCCGTCACCGACGACCACGTCGGGCGCGGGCTGCGGGCCCGCAAGGTCCGCAACGGTTCACGGGTCTGCCTGATCGGGGTCGGCAATCTGTTGGCATCGGCCGAAGCCGCCGCCGACCTCCTCGTCGCCGATGGTGTCGACGCCACCGTCTGGGACCCACGCGTGGTCGCCCCGCTCGACGAGGCCATGATCGCCGACGCCGCGCGCCACGACGTCGTCGTGACCGTCGAGGACGGCCTCCGGGCCGGCGGCATCGGGTCGTCGATCATCGACGCGCTCGGCGCAGCGTCGTGCCGGGCCGCGGCGATCGGTGTGCCGACGGAGTTCCTCGACCACGGCGACGTCGGCGAGATCCACGCCCGTCTCGGCATGGACGGTCCCGGCGTGGCGGCGACCGTCCGATCCTTGCTGGACTGACGGCCCGAACGACGGACGGTCAGTTCGGGGCGAGCACGCCGCGCGCCATCTCGGTGTAGCTGTCGAGCTGGTCCGAGAGCGCCTCGGACGAGGCGGGTTTGCCGAAGCGGTACCCCTGGGCCAGATCGACGGCGGTCGAGCGGAGGACCTCCGCCTGTGCATCGGTCTCGACTCCTTCGGCCACGACGTAACAACCGAGGTCGTGGGCCAACCGGGTCAACCCGTTCACGAGGATCCGATCCTCGTCGGCGAGGCCGAGGCCTCCGATCAGGACACGGGGCAGACGGACCACGTCGAAGCGGCAGCGCCGCAGCAGGTCGGCCGAACCGAAGCCCAGGCCGAAGTCCTCCAGGGCGATACCGACACCTTCGGTCTTGAGCGGGGCGAGCACCGGCCAGAGGCTGGCGATGTGGGGTCCGGCGGTCCGACCGTTCAGGTCGAGCAGGAGCTGGGTCGGCCGGAGGCCGTACTGGTCGAGCACGCTCAGCACCTGGGTCCGGAACTCCGGCGACAGGACGAACCCGACGTCCAGGTTGATCGCCCCGAGCAGGCTCGGGTTGCCGAGCCGGCGGGACCAGACGCTGATCTGGGCCGCGGTCTCACGCAGGATCCACAGATGCAGTGGGACCGAGACGGGGGACGAGCGCAGCACATCGAGGAAGGCGCCGGGGCGCACCAGTTCGGCACCGAGCGGACCACCGTCGGGATCGAGCCATCGGAGCATCGACTCGAAGCCGATGATCGTGCCGGACGTCATCGAGACGATCGGTTGGAAGTGCAGCTGGAACTCGTGGTTGTCGAACGCTCGCTGGAGGCGCACGGCCATCACCTCGGGGCGAGCGCGGAACGACAGGGTGTCCAGCCGGACGGCGACTTTGTCGCCGTCGCTGTAGCGGGCCTCGGCGAGCGAGCTCTCCGCATCGAGCATGAGGTCGCGGTGCGTCGCGTCGGGGGACGAGGACACCCCGCCGATGGCCAGGGTGATCGGCACACTGAAGCCGTCGAACGGCATCAACGGCGGCACGACGGCGAGCATCTCGTTGGCGACCTTGCGGACTTCCTCGGTCGTCAGCAGGCCCGGCCAGCAGACCGCGATCTCCGACCCGACGTATCGGGCGACGGTGCCGCGCCCGCCGATCGTCCTGACGAGCGCGTCGCTCAGACGCTGGAGTACGGAGTCACCGACGGCCGAGCCGTAGGCGGTGTTGATCTGTGCGAGGTTCGAGATCCCGATGAGGAACACCCCGAACCGGTCGCCGTTGCGACGCGTCCGGTGCAGCTCCTCCTCGATCAACGCCTCGAACTGCCACCGATCCGGAAGGCCGGTGAGTGGGTCGAGCGTCTGCTCGATGGTCTCGTTGTCCTGTTCAGTGGGTCGACGGAACACCGCGATCTCCGATCATCGTTCCGACACCCATCGGCGCCGGCCGGTCCGAGCTGAGTCGACAACTCGTCCGATGTCGGAGTCTTCGGGCCGAACGATGCTCGACTTGATGGGCCGGCTGACCCAGGGCGGCGCGCGCCCGACCACGGATCAGACGGTTTTGCCGCCCAGCGCTCCCTCGCCATCGGAGGCCTTGCGGCGCTCCCGCAACAGGACTTCCTGCGTCACGGATGCGACGTGCACCCCATCGGAGTCGAAGATCGTGCCGACGGTCAGGCCGCGGGCACCCACGAGCCCGTGGGAGACCACATCGGCCAGCAGCCACGTTCCCGGGTCCACCGGCCGCTGGAAGTAGATGCTGTGATCGAGGCTCGCCCCCATGAAGACCTTGTGGGTCTCCGACCTGGGCACCTGCACGGGATGGGCCGAACGAGCCGCTCCCGTCGGAACCGAATCCGAGATGAACGCCAGTGCGCACGCGGCGAGCTGGCCGTGCGGGTCGGGACCGAGGTCGCTCGTGAGCCGCATCCAGGTCTGGACTCGTCCCGGCTCCGAGCGCGCGAGCCGGCGATCCAGCATGTTCCCCCAGCCGAAGTCGGGCAGCCCGTCCGGGCCCGGCAGGTCCGCCGGCGGCGACATGGTCGTGACGTCCGCCGCGTCCTCGTCGGTCTGGAACGACGTCGACATGTTGAGGATCGCACCGTTCGACTGCCGAGCCACGACCCGTCGGGTGGTGAACGATCGTCCGTTGCGGATCCGATCGACCTCGAACCGAACGGGCTCGGAGGAGGTCCCGCCGCGGATGAAGTAGCTGTGCAACGAATGGCAGCGTGCGGCGGGATCGACGGTCAGCTGCGCGGCCCGGAGCGCCTGGGCCACGACCTGACCACCGAACAGACGCCCCCAGGGATAGACCGGGGCGAGACCGACATAGGTGTCGGGTCCGTGGGGCTCGAGATCGAAGAGTTCGGCGGCGGTGAGGTCCGAGATGAACACGGTCGTGATGATGTCACGACCGACGGGGCGATCGAAACGTGACGCGTCGGGAGGTGCAGCTCGCTCAGCCGTCGACGGCGTGGCGGCGGAGTTCGTCGAGCGAGACCCACTCGAGGGTCCGGGCGTGAGTGGCGGCCAACACCACGGCGGGAGCGGACCCCGCTTCGTACGCCTCCGCCCAGCGGCTGGCGCAGAGGCACCAGCGGTCACCGGGGCGGAGGCCGGCGAAACCGTATTCGGGGCGGGGTGTCGACAGGTCGTTGCCACGGGACGCCGAGAAGCTCAGGAATTCCGCCGTCACCTCCGCACAGACGGTGTGCACACCCGCGTCCTCGGAGCCGGTGTTGCAGCACCCGTCCCGGTAGAACCCGGTCATCGGGTCGATCGAGCACACGATCAGGTCGTCACCGAGCACGTTCTTGGCCATGGTTGCATTGTGCGGTGTGCCGGTCCGTCCGGTCCATCCAGGAGACGTGACATCTCACCAGCGTCGCCGCGCCCGCGATCACCGATCCAGGGGTCATGATGGGGCCATGCGGGGAAAGCACCGAACCGGACGGCGTGCCGCGGGCGCGGCGATGGTGACGACGGCCCTGCTTCTGGCCGCCTGTAGCGCCGCCGACGGTGCCGACGTGGACGTGGCCGTCGCGACCTCCTCCCCACCGACGGTTCCCGAGACCGTGGCACCGACGTCGTCGACCTCGACCACGACCGAACCGTCGACGACCACGACCGAACCCACGACCACCACGGCACCGCCGAACTTCGCCGACACCTATGAACTCGCCGCCTCCGGGGTCTTCCGGGTGGACGCGACGTTCTGCTCCGGATTCGGATCGCAGGGCACGGCGTTCCGTGTCGGCGAGGACCTCGTCCTCTCGGCGGCGCACGTGACCTCCGACGCCGACATCGCCGCCCTGAGCCGCGACGACGGCACACGCTTCGACGCTGACGTGGTCGCGATCGACTATCTGGCCGACCTCGTCCTGCTCCGGGTCGCCGACGGCCTCGACGGCCATGTCTTCGAGGTCGGCGACGACGGGATCCGCGTCGGTGACGAGGTCGCCGCACTCGGCCATCCCTCGGGCCTTCCGCTGACCTTCACCTCGGGCCGGTTGAGCCGGATCGGCGCCTTCTCCGGCGACATCCGGAACCATCAGACCGACACACCGATCAACCCCGGCAACTCGGGCGGGCCGCTGATCGACGAGTCGGGCCGCGTACTCGGGGTCGCGAGCTGGAAGCTGTTCGACACCGAAGGGCTGTCGTTCGTGGTCGCCGCCGACGAGATCCTCGAGTTCGTGTCCGAGCAGCCGGCGGCCGATCTCGAGTTCGTCGGATGTCGCCAGTTCGAACTCGACCCGACCGATCTCCTGGCCGTGGTGGAGACGCGGTTCGTGGAGTACTTCGATCTGATCAACGCCGGCCGGGAGGGCGACGCCTTCGACGGCTATCTGTCGCAGCGGCTGACCGACGTGCAGAGCCGGGAACAGTTCGTGCTGGATCACTCCACGACGATCATCAGCAACCTCGAGGTGTGGTCGGTCTGGGAGATCGACGAGGACACCGCCGGTGCGCTGGTGGCGTTCCGGTCGGAGCAGTCGGCCGAGTTCGGGTTCGAGGGTCAGACCTGCACGGACTGGTCGCTGAGCTATCGCCTCGTCGCATCCGACATCGGCTGGCTCATCGACAGCGCGACCAACGAGCCGGGCAGTCCAGCGGCCTGCCCCGCCTGAAACCGGCTCGCAACAACACCGAGCCGGGCAGTCCAGCGGCCTGCCCCGCCTGAAACCGGCTCGCAACAACACCGAGCCGGGCAGTCCAGCGGCCTGCCCCGCCTGAAACCGGCTCGTCGTGGGTGATCCCTCAGGCTTTGAGCGCGACGAGCGCCTCGCGTACGGGCACGGGCTGGCCGTCAGCGAGGAACTGGACGTTGCCGTTCTTGAGCATCTCGGCCTGCTCGTCCCGGGTGAGCATCTTCCATTCGAGGATGGAGCCCAGCACGAACCCTCCCTGTCGGCGGAAGGCCACCTGGTCGACGGTCACAGAAGTGCTTCCAACTCATCCGAGGTGAGCACTTCGCGCTCCGCCTCACGTTCGACTCGGTTGGCGATGCTCGAGCCACGCAGCTCTTCGTTGGGCGAGACCCGCAAGCCGAGGAAGCGACGGAGGAGGCCGGCGACGATCAGGCCGCTGATGATCACGAACCCGCCCGAGGCGAGCAGACCGACGACCTGGATCTGGATCTGATAGAGGAAGCCGTTGTCGAATGTTCCGGCCGGAGCCACGAACGGCACGGCGAGCGTGCCGAGGCTTCCGGCGACGAGGTGCACGGGGATCGCGTTGAGGGCGTCGTCGACCTTGGCGGTGTTGAGCAGCCAGTTCGAGGAGATCATGTAGACCGCACCGGCGACCCCGCCGAGGACGATGGCTCGGGGCACGGTGGCGACATCCGCACTCGCGGTGATGGAGACGAGGCCGGACAACGCTCCGCCCACCATGGGGTCGATCATGTCGGTGCGGCGGCCCTGTCGGGCCCATGCCCAGAAGAAGGCGCCGACCAGACCGGCACAGGCAGACAGGTTGGTCACGAGGATGATCCGTGGCACCGACGCGCTGAGTGCGAGCGTCGATGCACCGTTGAACCCGAACCAACCGAGCCACAGCAGCATCGTGCCCAACACGGTGAGCGACGGGTTGGTCTGCTCGAAGTCGCGGGGCACACCGTCGGAGGAGAAGCGGCCGAGGCGGGGACCGACCATCAACACACCGACGAGGGCGAAGGCGCCACCCGTGACGTGCACGACGGTCGAGCCGGCGAAGTCATAGAACCCGAGCGCCGCGAGGAAGCCGACCGACTCACCCGACAGCAGCCCACCCCACGTCCAGTGACCGACGATCGGGTAGACGATCGCACCGAGGGTGAGGGTCAGGATGACGTAGCTGGAGAACGAGATGCGCTCCACGAGCGAACCGGACACGATCGTGGCGGTGGTGCCGGCGAAGGCGAGCTGGAACACCATGAAGGTGTACGGGTTGATCGACCCTTCGGCGGTGGCGATCCCGTCGAGCGCACCGAAGAAGTTGGAGAGTCCGATCAGCCCACCGACGGAGTCGCCGAACATCAGGGCGAAACCGAACATCGAATACACGAGACCGACCAACGCCCAGTCGATCGCGTTCTTCATGGCGACAGCCACGGCATGGGCTGGCCGGGCCTGTCCGACTTCGAAGAGCAGGAAGCCCGGCTGCATGAGGAACACCAGCACAGCGCCCGTGAGCACCCAGAGGTCGTCGGAAGTCAGCTCCATGGCTCTGCCCATCGGCACAATCGATCCCGAGTTTGAGTGGCTTTTCTGCCGGACCGACGGATCATCACGAACTCGGTGCGGCGGGCCGTCCGCCGGTCGAGACTTACGAAGTAAGGCGAGATGATCTACGTTGTGGGCATGACGATCGAACGAACGCCCGTCGAGAACTGGGCGACCGACTTCGATCACGTCGATCCGGCGTGGTCGAAGGACCCATATCCCATCTGGGACGAGCTCCGGACGACGTGCCCGATGGCGCATTCGGAGCGCTACGGCGGGACGTGGCTCCCGACCACGCACGAGCTGGTGCACGCGATCGCCTACGACACCGAGAACTACACCTCCCGCGGCGTGATCGTGTCACCCGAGCAGCCCGAGGCTCCCGCCCCGGTGGGCCCGGCGCCACCCATCACCTCCGATCCGCCGTTCCACCAGATCGCCCGCCGGCTCTTGCTGCCCGCGTTCGCTCCGAAGGCCATCGAGCGGTGGCGCCCGTACACCGTCGAGCTCTGCGCACGGTTGCTCGACGACATCGAGGCCAAGGTCGCCGCCGGCGAACCCGTCGATGCGGCCATCGACTACACCCAGCACATCCCGGTGGGTGTCATCGCCGGCATGTTGGGCCTCCCGGAAGAAGACGGTCCCACCTTCCGGGGTTTCATCCACCGGATCATCGAAGACATCGGCGAACACGGCAACGAGGTCGCTGAAGAGGACTCGATCGACGCCTACCTCGACGCTGCGATCGAGGCACATCTCGCCGACCCACAGGACAATCTCCTCGAGTACCTCCTCAACGTCGAGATCGAGGGCATGAAGCTCCAACCGGAGCACGTCCGTGGCACGGTGATCCTGCTGATCATCGCCGGCATCGACACGACGTGGTCGGCGATCGGCTCGATGCTGTGGCATCTCGCGCAGCACCCCGACGACACGCGGCGCCTCGTCGCCGACCCGGGCCTCCGTCCGATGGCGATCGAGGAGTTCCTCCGCGCCTACGGCCCGGTGACGATGGCCCGCATCGTGGCGAAGGATCACGAGCAGGGTGGCCGTCAGTTGACCGCCGGCGACTGGGTCCTCCTCCCCTTCCCCGCCGCGAACCGGGACCCCGCCGAGTTCGAGGACGCCGACCGGGTGATCATCGACCGGAAGGTCAACCGGCACTCGGCGTTCGGGCTCGGCATCCACCGCTGCATCGGGTCGAACCTCGCCCGGATGGAGATGGCCGTCGCGCTCGACACCTGGCTCGATCGCTTCGGCAGCGCGTTCTCGTTGTCGGACCCCGACGCCGTGACCTGGTCGAGCGGCCAGGTCCGTGGCCCGCGGTCGATGCCGATGGTGATCGGCGCCTGAGCGGCATCGGGACCGTCCCGGGTGTGCACATCGGCGCGACGAACCTGCACACTTCGCCGTCTCACCGACGGCGGACGACGGAGTGGATGACGACGTGACGAAGCAGGACCTGACGACGACGGCGAACTCCGATGTGGCCGCACCCCACGGCCTCTGCCGGGTGTGGCTGTTGCTCGACCGATCCGCATCGATGGCACCGACGGCCGAGCCCATGCGTCGGGCCATCAATCGGTTCCTCGCCCGACAGTCGGACCTCGGTGGCACGTCACGCCTGTCGATCGTCGGCTTCGACATCGACGGCATCCACCTCTTCGCCGACGGGCTCGACCTGTCGTGTGCCACCTCACTCCGTCGGGCGTGGTTCGAGCCGTCCGGCACGACGAGACTGCTGTCGGCCATCGACGCCGCCCTCGATCTGATCGACGAGACCGCGCGGGCGCGGGCCGACGCCTCCGAGCGTCCCGAGGATCACCTGTTGCTGGTCGTGACCGATGGTGCGGACAACGCCTTCGACCGGCCGGGTGCCGACGATCGAGCTCGACGGATCGAGCAGCTCGGCGCCGGCGGCATCACCGTCGTGTCGATGGCGGCGACCGCTGCCGCCCGGGAGACCCTCAGCGTCGCCGGGATCCCCCCGGGCAACATCGCGCACTATCTCGCCGACGACGCCGGGGTCGAATCGGCCTGGTGGTGGCTCGACGAGGCGACCACCCGCTGGCGGTGCCGCACCCGGAAGGCGCGACGGCGTCTCGCCGAGCACTTCCTGGCGGAGCCGAGCTGATGGCCGAGTTCGACCCGTCCGCCCTGCCACGCGGCGCCAGGAGCTTCCTCGACGAACGACACCTCGCCACCCTGCACCTGACCCGCCCGGACGGCACCCCGCACGTGACACCGGTGGGAGTGACCGTGGACGAGCACGCCGGCCTCGCCCGGGTGATCACCTGGGCCGACTCCTACAAGGCCCGACTCGTCACCCAGACGCCTGGGATGGCCGCCGCCGTGTGCCAGGTCGACGGCGGCCGTTGGCTCACCATCTACGGCACCGTGACGGCCTCCGCCGACCCGGAGCGCACCGGACCGGCGGTCGCGGCCTATGCCGCCCGGTATCGGCCGCCCAAGGAACGCGACGACCGGGTCGTGATCGAGCTCCGGATCGAGCGGATCACCGGTCGGGCACCCGACCCCGAGCCGAGCTGACCCACGCGCCGCCGGGCGGGGCCCATCGGCTCAGGCCGAGGGCACGTCCACGAGCACCCGATGGAATCCGGTCGCACCGTTCGGAGCCACGGGCGCCCGGGCCTCGATCTGCACGTCCCCGTCCTTCGTCGTTGCGCGGGACTCGAGAACGTGCTGGCCCGGCGTGGCGTTCCACTCGTGCCGGAACTGGACCCAGACGTCGTCGCTGGTCGACTCGCCGAGGGTCGCCGCCTCCCACGGACCACCGTCGACCCGAACCTCCACCGCGGCGATGCCGCGGTTGGGGGCATACGCAACGCCACCGATCGGGATCGTGCCGGGTGCGAGGGGGTCGCGACGTTTCGGCACATCGATGCGGGAGGTCACCTTGATGGGACCCTCCTTCGACCAGCCGCGGGGGATCCAGTAGCCGTGCTCGGTCTCCCAGTCGGTGAGTGTGATCTCCGACAACCACTTGGTCGCCGACACGTACCCGTAGATCCCCGAGATGATCAGCCTGGCGGGGAAGCCGGAACGAGCGGGAAGCGGCTCGCCGTTCATCCCGACCGCGAGGAGCGCGGTCCGACCGTCGTAGGCGAGCTCGGTCGGGAACCCGGCGGTGAATCCGTCGACGGAGCGTCCCATGATCTGCGTGCCGCCGGGCTGGACACCGGCCTCGTCGAGCAGCTCGGTGAGCGGCACACCCTGCCAGAGGGCGGTGCCGACCAGACCGCCACCGACCTCGTTCGACACGCAGGCGATGGTGACGGGCACCTCGACCAGGTCTCGAGCGAGCAGGTCGTCGTAGGTGAAGGTGAGCTCCCGATCGACGGCGCCGTTGATGGTCATCGACCAGGAGGCCACGTCGACCTGGGGCACGACGATGGCGGTGTCGATCCGGTAGAAGTCCTCGTTGGGGGTGATGACCGGCGTGATCCCCGGGATGTCGAGACCGGACGGCGGCGGCGTGACCGCCGTGGAGGCCGTGGGCAACTCGATCTCCGCCCGTGCCGCTTCCACGACGTTGGTCGATCGGAGGCGACGCGACACGATCGCCGCCGCCCCGGCCCCGGCGACCGCCGTGCCCGATGCGACGAGGAAACTCCGGCGGTCCGCGGTCTTGACCCGCGGATCGGCGGCGGCGGTCAACACCGGCGATGCCGGTGCGCCCGGGGCGTCCGGCGGCGCCGTCGGCACGCCGGTCATCGGCGCCGGGGCGCTCACGACCGCGTCGTCGGCGAGGTCCGGGAGCACCGGGAGCCCCTGCGCGAGCCGAAGGAGTGCGGCGAGCGTGACCAGGCCGAGCCCGACACCCACGACGACGCCGGCGACCGTGCCGCCGGCGGACGCCTGCGGATCGGAGATCCCCGCCCAGAGCCCGATGGCGCCGAAGACGGCGAAACCGGCGACCGGATAGCCGAAGGAGCGGAGGGCGAGCCGCCCGAGTAGGAACCCGGCGAGCACACCGACCACGACGATGCCGACGATCAGGGCGACCTTGTCGTTGGTGCCGAACAGCGCGACGGCGATGTCCTTCAACGACGCGGCGAAGCCGTCGATGAAGCGGGAGGCGACGACGCTGACGAGTGAGGTCGCCTCGCCGGCGAGGGCGCTCGGCAGCTCGCCGGCACCGAGGGCCACGGCGGCGGCCACGGCACCTGCGATGCCGGCGCGGTTCTGGATGGATCGATCGTCGCTCATGAGAGGGCTCCGGGGACACGGAGGGCGAAGACACATCCGTGGTCGTGGTCGTCGATGGTGAGGGTGGCCCCGCGTGCTTCGGCGAGTCCACGGGCGATGGCGAGTCCGAGACCACCACCGCCGTCATTGCGGTTGCGGGCGTCATCGGCCCGATAGCCGAGATCGAACACGCGGCTCTTGATCTCGTCGCTGACCCCACCACAGCTGTCGGCGACGGTCACTGCCGCACCGTGTTCGGTCGCGGCGACCCCGAGACGGATGTCGCCGCCCGCGGGGCTGAAACGGATCGCGTTGTCGAGCAGGTTGTCGATGATGCGGCGCATGTCGCGCTCGGGCACCGCGGTGGCCACCGGCTCGATGTCGGTGTGGATCGTGCGTCCTTCGGCTCGAGCCCGGACGGCAGCACGTTCGGCCACGTCGCCGACGAGGAGATGGAGTGCCGACATCGGCTGTTCGCCGTCGACGGCACCGGCGTGGATCCGCGACAGTTCGAACAGGTCGTCGACGAGACGAGCGAGCCGCTCCGTCTCGACGATGATGGACCGCTGGTACTGGTCGATGTCGTCGGCCTCGTCGACCACACCGTCGACCAACGCCTCGGCCAGCGCCCGGATCGCGGCGATCGGGCTGCGGAGGTCGTGCGACATCCAGGCGACGAGCTCGGACCTGGCCTGCTCGAGATCGGCCTGTCGACGACGAGCCTCGGCGAGGTCCCGCTGGGCGGTGGCGAGCTGTTCGGCCAGGAACGTGAACTCCGCGGTCGCGAGCCCTGCCGGGACCGCCGCCGAGATGTCGGGATCGAGGGCCTGGCGGGCGAACACGCCGAGCTCGGCGGCCGACGCGCGAATCCACTGACCGATCACGAGCGCGGCCGACGCGGCGACGGCGGCCGACATCACGAGCACGACCGCCAACACCCCGAGGTCGTGGCTCGAGATGAACATGGCCTGGGCGGTGAGGGCGACGCCGAACACCGTGACGGCGACCGCTCCGAGGGCGACCGCGGCGACCTGCACGGCCGCGGAGCGACGCCGGACGAGGCTGAGCCCGACCGCGACGATCAACGCCCCGAGCAGGGAGCCGAAGCCGGCGGTCCGCAGGATCGACGACGCCTCGGCACGGTCGGCCGAGGTCTGGAATGCCACGACGGCCGCGGTCGCCACACCGGCGGCCAACACGACACCGGGGATCCACAGCGACCTCGAGACCGCCCATCGACGAGTCACGGGGCTCATGGGTCGAAGCGGTAGCCGAGGCCCCGCACCGTCATCAGATGACGCGGATTCGACGCGTCCAGCTCCAGCTTCTCCCGGAGCCGGCGGATGTGCACGGTGACCGTGGCACCGTCGCCGATCCGGTGACCCCAGACGGCCTCGAGGAGATCGTCGCGAGCGAACGCGACCCCCGGGTTGGCCATGAGATGGGCCAGGAGCTCGAACTCCTTGGTGGCCACGGGCACGACCTCGCCGGCACGGCGGACCTCGTGGGCGACGAGATCGAGCTCGATCTCGCCGGCGGTGCGGATCGCGGTCGGGGCCGATTCGGCCACCGGGGTGGAGCTCCGTCGGAGCACCGCTCGGATCCGGGCCACGAGTTCACGAGGCGAGAACGGCTTGGCCAGGTAGTCATCGGCTCCGAGCTCGAGTCCCCGGACACGATCGTCCTCCGAATCGCGGGCGGTGAGCATCACGATCGGAATCGGAGCCGACTGGCGGATGCGGTGGCAGACGTCGAGCCCGTTCAGCCCGGGGAGCATCAGATCGAGCACGACCAGGTCGGGCGCCCAGGTCAACGCAGCCTCGAGGCCGGCCTGTCCATCCGCTTCGTGACGGACGGCGAAACCCTCCTTCTCGAGGTATCGCCGGACGACGTCGGCGAGCACGGGATCGTCCTCGACGATGAGCAGGCGCAGGGTTTCGTTCACACTCGGAAGGTACGGCACACAGGAGGAACCGGCGAGACCCCGAGGCCTTCCGTTTCGGGATCGTTCAGATGCGGGCGTCGGGCACCCGTCGGAGCATCGTCCACATGTGCGGCCCGATCTCCGCGCTCGGATCGGCACCGAAGGACGAGAAGCGGTGGGTGTGCGATCCGGTCGGGATGTCGAACTCGGCTGTCACGTCGAAGCCGTGTCGCCGGTAGTACGCCACGTTGACCATCGTCTGGGTCTCGAGATGGACGGGAAGTCCCTCGGCATCGGCGCGCTCGAACATGGACGCCATCAACGCCGCACCGAGACCCTGCCGCTGCCAGTCCGGATGGGTGGCGAGGAGCTGGAGGTACCAGTGCTCCTCCACCGGCGTGTGCTCATCCATGCGTGGGCCGAGGATGCCGAAGCGTTCCTGGAGGTCGGCCGGCGGAGCGGGCGGCTCGGGAGCGTCCGGATCGACGGCCGGCTCCGGCCGGCCCGGTGGGATCCAGACGGCCAGGGCGGCGACGTCGTCGGTGCACCACACCTCTCCGAGCCGGATCCAGCCGGCCATCGCCCGATGCAGGACGTCGCCGGTGGGAGTCAGGTACTGCGCGTCGTCGGGCCACAGCCACCGCATGATCGGATCCTCGGCGAAGGCCCGGGTCGCGGTCACACAGAGTCGGATCAGGTCGTCGTCGGTCGCCCGTCGCAGGATCATGCGACGACCGTAGGGCCTGCGCTCAGGCCGTGGGGCGGAATCCGGCCGGTCGGCGAACGTCGGACTCGCCGAGCCAATCGGCCAACGCCTCCCGCCCGACCCGCCATTCGTCGCCGAGCCGTCGGGCCGGCAGGTCACCCGCGTCGATGCGCTCGTTCACGGCGGCCTCGTCCACCTGCAGCGCCGCGGCGACCTCCGAGACCGTGAGTGCGACCGGTGTGGGGACGGGCGCCGCGGCCTGCCCGACGGACCCGGGCACCGGCGCCCCGTCGTCTGGCATCGCCATCGAACTGGCGAGCAGCCGCCCGACCACATCCTGTTTCGACCGCCCGACGCGCTGGACGTGATCGTCCAATTGGCGGGCCTGCTCGGCCGTCAGGCGCACGAAGAGGGGGACCCGCTCACTCATGGCACCCATGCTGCCACAGCGTGCTTGCAGATTGCTATCAGAGTGATATCGCGCGAAGGTCGGCGGCATGCGCCCCTTCCGCTTCGCACTGCAGGGTGATGGTCGGCCACGCGGCGACGCTCCACCCGACATCGTCACCACGGCCCGCGCCGCCGAAGTCGCTGGCTTCGACGTGCTGTCGTGCTGGGACCACGTCGGCTCCCCCTGGTCGGCGATCGCGCCACTCGCCATGGCCCTCGGCGCGACCGAACGATTGACGGTGGCCACCGCGGTGTTGAACAACGACCTCCGTCATCCCGTCGAGGTGGCTCGCGAGTTCGCCTGCCTCCAGGGCATGTCAGGGGGACGGGTCGAGCTCGGGCTCGGCGCAGGTCACTCGGCTCCCGAGTACGCGGCGATCGGCATGCCGTTCGACCCGCCGGCGGTGCGCAAGGAGCGCTTGATGTCGTCGCTCTCGATCCTCCACGCCCTGTTCCACACCGGGACGGCCGACCATCACGACGACTTCTACGACGTGACGGACGTGTCGGTCGTCCGGGGTGAGGTCCCGCCGGTTCGGCTGCTCGCCGGGCTCAACGGGCGTCGCTGGCTCCGACGGGCGGCCGAGTGGGCGGACGTGCTCGGACCGACCATGCTCGGCAGGACCCATGCCGACGGCGCCCGACACGACGTGCGCTTCGAACCGGAGCGGCTCGACCGTCTCATGGACGACCTCCGGGGCGACCTCGGTCCCCGCTTCGACGAACTCGAGTGGAACGCCCTCGTGCAGGCGGTGATCATCACCGATGACCGCGAGCGGGCAGCCGCGGAGCTCGCGGCGGACATCCCGAGCCTCGACCCCGGACACGCGCTGACGACGCCGTTCCTGGCGATCGGGACCCACGAGGAGATCGCCGACCACCTGCGAACCGTCCGGGCGCGGTGGGGCTTCTCCTACTTCACGGTGCGGGTCCTCGACGACTTCGTTCCGGTCATGGAGCGACTGCGCTCGGCATGACCCCGGCCGGCGCACCACGAGTGACAAGCTGGTCGGGTGCATCCCGCGGCCCGAGCCCTCCCGGCGGCGATCTTCGTGATCGCTGCGTGCAGCTCGATCACGACCGTCGACGCCACCGCCCCGGACGATCCGGCGGTCGAGCCCACGACGGTGTCGACCGACCCGGGCGAACCGGCGAACCCACCTGATCCGGCCGCACCGGGCGACGCCCTGTCCGAACCCCGGACCCCGGACGCCCTGCCCGACCCGACCGAGGTGCTGCCGGTGTCGCCCGAGGCGCCGACCGCCGACGCACCCCGGGTCGTCGCCGATCCCCCACCACCGTTCGCCGCATCGATCGCCCCCTTCGAGGGGGACGCACTCGAACGCTCGACGTGGGCACCGAGCTGTCCCGTCCACCACGACGACCTCCGCCTCCTCACCCTGCACCACTGGCGTCCCGACGGCTCGACCACGACCGGGGAGCTGGTCGTGCACGCCGACTGGGCCGACGAGATCGTCGGGGTGTTCGCTCAGCTCTACTCGGCCGGATTCCCGATCGAGGAGATGCGCATCACGACACCATCGGACGTGGCCGCGCCGCCCGATGACGACAACCACACGACCGCCTTCGTCTGTCGAGCGGTGACCGGCGGGACCACCTACTCCCAACACGCCTACGGGCTCGCGATCGACATCAATCCACTGTGGAATCCCTATCTCCGCGGTGACGTCCTGATCCCACCGACCGCCGCGCCCTGGCTCGACCGTGGCGACGTCCGGCCCGGCATGATCGTGGAGGGCGACCCCGTCGTCGCGGCCTTCGATGCGATCGGCTGGGGCTGGGGCGGACGATGGACCTCACTCGACGACTGGCAACACTTCTCCGCGAACGGCCGCTGAACCCCGCGACCGCGACTCAGTCGCCCCGGGCCACCGCCAGTAGGGCGGCGTTGACGATGTGCGGCGCCGAGATGCCCGTGAGGTGATGGAGCTCCGCGATCCGTCCCGACTCGCCGAACCGGTCCACGCCCAGTGCGTGTTGTCGGGTTCCGAGCGCCGAGCCGACCCAGGCCAGCGCATGGCTCGCCGCATCGTGCACACTCACCACGGGTCGGCTCCGCTCCTCCGCCGGCACGAGCTGGCTCAGCAGATCGGGAACGACCCGCTCGTCACCCCGTTCGATCGCGGTGGCGAACGCCTGCCGCCACGACGTGTAGGCCCGGTCCGGACTCGTCAGGTGCACGACGGTCGCCGCCACACCCTCGGCGTCCAGCTCCTCCGCCGCGGCGAGCGCCTCGGGGGCCATCACCCCCGTGGTCACGATGGTCACGCCCGGCCGCCCGTCGGGCGGAGCCGACCGCAGCCGGTAGCCGCCGGCGAGCACGAGGCGTCGGAGTTCGTCCTCACCGTGGGCATCGAGCGCCCCGGCGAACGGCGTCTGATCGATCGGTCGGGTCGACAGGCGGAGGTACCAGCTCCCGCCGTCGGGTCGCCCGAGATCGGCGAGGGCCTCACACAACAACCAATCGACCTCGGTGGCGTAGGCCGGCTCGGCGTAGGTCAGCCCCGGCAGCTCCGCCCCGACCGAGGCCGTGATCGTGGACTGGTGGGCGCCGCCCTCGGGGGCGAGCGTCACCCCCGAGGGTGTCCCGGTCACGACGAACCGGGCGTCGTTGTAGATGCCGTAGATCAACGCATCGAGCCCGCGCAGCACGAAGGGGTCGTAGACGGTGCCGATCGGCAACAGATGGCGACCGTGGTGGTCGTGGGCGAGACCGAGCTGGCCGAGCAACATGAACAGGTTCATCTCGGAGATACCGAGTTCGATGTGACGACCCGATGGTGACGGCGCCCACTTGAGCAGGCGCTCGGCACCGCCGTGATCGTCCCGCTCGGTCGGCGAGAAGACGCCGGTCTTGTTGATCCAGCCGCCGAGGTTCGTCGAGATCGACACGTCGGGGGCCGTGGTGACGATGCGGTCGCCGACGTCGTCGACGTCGGCGAGCGCCGTCAGCACGCGACCGAACGCCTCCTGCGACGACAGCGCACCCCGCACGCTGATCGGACGAGCGGCAACCGGCACCGGCACGATCGGACGGGGCTCGGGATCGGGATTGTTGACGCTGCCCCCGACGGCGGCGCAGCGGCGCCCCTCGGGCGACGCCGGGTCGAACGCATCCCACTCGGTCGCGGCGTCGAGTCCGGCGGCCGTGCGCGCCGCGTCGATCTGATCCGGCGTCAACAACGCCGCGTGGTTCAGCGGATCACCGGCGATCGGCAGACCCCACCCCTTGATCGTGTAGGCGAACACCACACTCGGTCGGTCCGGCTCCGCATCGCACGACCGGAAGGTCTCGCCGAGCAGACCGAGATCGTGGCCCCCCAGATCGGTCACGGTCGCGACGAGTTCGGCGTCGTCGAGCTGATCGGCCCACCGCACCACCGCCGCATCGGCGGCATCGCAGAACTTCGCACGCATCGCGGGCCCGTCGAGCGCGAACAACGCCTGATAGGCCTCGTTCGGCATGGCGTCGATGTGGGCCCGCAGCGCATCACCGCCGTCGGTGTCGAACGCCGCCGAGAGGCGCTGGCCGTACTTCGCCACGGCGACGTGCCACCCGGCGTCGCCGAAGAACCGGATCAGGCGCTCGGCCGCGATGTCGGGAATCACCCGATCGAGGCTCTGCCGATTGAGGTCGACCACCATCGTGAAGTTGCCGAGGCCGGCCGTCGCGGAGTCCGCGATGGCCTCCCAGACGTTGCCCTCGTCGAGCTCGGCGTCGCCGACGAGTGCGTAGAACCTGGCAGCGCCGGCATCGTGCCCGTGGGCGTCGAGATAGCGGCGGGTGAGAGCGGAGAACAGCGGTGCGACGGCGCCGAGGCCGACCGAGCCGGTGGAGAAGTCCCGGACGTCGGGGTCCTTGGTCCGGGAGGGATACGCCTGGAGCCCTCCCTGCTGCCGCAACGTCGTGAGATAGGAACGGTCGAGCTCGCCGGTGAGGTACTTGATCGCGTGGTACACCGGCGACGCGTGCGGTTTCACCGCCACCTTGTCGTCGCCACCGAGGTGCCCGAACCAGAGCGCCGTCATGATCGACACCATCGACGCACACGACGCCTGATGACCGCCGACCTTGATCGCCGTGCCCTCCCGGCGGTTGGCCTCGTCGATGATCCGGGTGGCCAACCAGAGCACGCGTCGTTCGATCGAACGCAACAACTCGGGGTCGACGGCGTGATCGGTCATGTCGGGCTCCCTCGGCTCGAGACGGGAAGGAGTCTGGCACCACCGACGAGGTACCCGCGACCCGGCGGCGACCGGATGCTGCCGTGGCTCGCCGGCTGGCAACCACCGCAGCGGCCGGACAGGATGCACGCATGCGCGCTTGGCAGATCGACGACACCGGCAATCCCCTCGACGTGATGGCTCTCCGTGACCTGCCCGAGCCCCGAGCCGGCGAGGGTGGTGTCGTGATCCAGGTGGAGGCCACCGGCATCGGGTTCCCCGACATGTTGCAGATCCAGGGCGGCTACCAGGTCAAGCCGCCGCTGCCCTTCACCCCCGGCACCGAGGTCGCCGGGGTGATCACCGAGATCGGCGAAGGGGTCGAGGGGTGGTCGGTCGGCGACCGTGTCGCCGCGCTCGGCAGCAACGGGCTCGCGAGCCACACGAAGGCGCACGCGGCGTCATTGCTGCCCGTGCCCGAACATCTCTCGTCGGTCGACGCCGCCGCGATGCTCGTGAACCACGGCACGACGATGTTCGCGCTCGAAGACCGGGCGGACATCCAGCCCGGCGAGACCCTGCTCGTGACCGCGGCGGCCGGCGGGGCCGGCTCGTCCGCGGTCCAGCTCGGCAAGGCGCTCGGCGCCCGTGTGATCGGTCTCGCGGGTGGCGCCGCCAAGGTCTCGATGGTCTACGACCTGGGTGCCGACGTCGCCCTCGACTACAACGAGATCGACATCGTGCCGACGATCCGCGAGATCACCGACAACCGTGGCGTCGACGTGTGTTACGAGGCCGTCGGCGGGGACGTGTTCGATCAGGTCCGCCGTTGCATGGCCTGGGACGGTCGCCTCCTCGTCATCGGCTTCACCTCCGGCCGGATCCCCGACGTGCCGGCCAACCACATCCTGCTGAAGAACTACTCGGTGGTCGGCGTGCACTGGGGTGCCGCGATCGCCCGCGACGGTGGCGCGATGCGACGAGGATGGGATCGGCTCGTGCAGTTGACCGCCGATGGTCACCTCGTGCCGCCGGTCACCGCCACCCGGCCGCTCGACGAGGCGGCCCAGGCGCTCGACGACATCGGCAACCGACGCACGACCGGCAAGGTCGTGATCGTCCCGTCGGCGTGATGACGGCCGATCGGTCGGGGTCGACCTGGTCCGCAATTCGTGCGTTGACACTTACGTAAGTCGAATCTAACCTTCATCGGGTGCCACCCGATGAACTGGAAGCCTTCGCCGAACCGCGCCGCCGGATGATCCTGCGCCTGCTCCGCGACGGCGAACGCAGTGTCGGCGAGATCGCCGACACCATGCCCGATGTCTCGCGACCGGCGGTGTCCCAACACCTCCGGGTGCTCCGCGACACGGGGCTCGTGAGCGAGCGGCGGGACGGCACCCGTCGGATCTACCGATTGGATCCGACGGGCCTGGCCCAGCTCCGCAAGGAACTCGAGGCCTTCTGGACCTCCGAGCTCCATCAGCTGGCCGATGACGCCGAGCTGGCGTGAACCGACGAAGAGGAGTCCCACCCATGTCCGACACCACGGTCGCCCACGACCTCGAGATCTCGACGAGCGTCTTGATCCACGCGAGCCGCGAGCGCGTCTGGCGGAGCCTCACCGACCCCGACCGAATCGAACGGTGGATGGCGATCGCCGCGACCATGGAGCTCCGACCGGGCGGCGCCTACGAATGGCTCGTCACACCCGGCAATCGTGCGGCCGGCACCGTGCGGGAGGTCGGCGACGGACGGCTCGTGCTCGGCTTCGGCTGGCACGGTGACGGACCGGTGCAACCCGACCAGACCGAGATCGTGATCCAGCTCCACGACGCGGGTGACCACACCCGCGTCGAGTTCCGACACCTCGGCTTCCCCGACCCCGAGTCGCGCGATCAGCACGCGTCGGGCTGGGAGCACTATCACGAACGACTCCGGCAGGAGGCCGAGGGCGGCGACCCCGGCCTCGACCCCTGGACCGTCGGCCCGGACACGCCGGACGTCTTCAGCGCCGCCGAAGCCGCGCTGGCCGCGACCGTGGCCGTCACCCGATCGCTCGCCGATCTGGACGCGGCCACACCCTGCACCGACTTCAGGGTCGTCGACCTCCTCGCACACCTCGAGGGCGCACTTCGGACGCTCGGGGCGGCAGGCGGCATCGAGCTTCCCGAACCCGACGGCAGCCCGGCCCATCGTCTCGCCCGACTCGGCGCGGCGGCCATCGCCGGCTGGCGGGCCCGCGGCACCGAGGGCACGGTCGAGCTCCTGGGACCGGACACGCCGGCCACGGTGCCGCCGACCGTGATCTTCGAGGAACTCCTCCTCCACGGTTGGGACCTCGCTCGGTCCCACGATCTGGCCTTCGAGCCCGGACCGTCGATCGTCGAGTTCGCGCAGCGACATCTCCCCGACCTCATCGAACTCGGGCGGGACGGCCGGTTCGCACCACCCGTGGACGATGCCGATCTGATCGGGTTCGATGCGCTGCTCGCCCTCGCCGGCCGAGACCCCCGTTGACGGTGCTTCGACCCCGGAGGCCGGGCCTACCATCGCCGGGTGCGCCGCCTCGTGTTCACCCTGGTCTGTCTGACGCTCGCCGGCTGCGGCGGCGCTGACGACCGGACCGCACCGTCGTTCGACGACCCCGTCGAGGTCGTGCTCCATCTCCGTGGCGACGGTTGCGCACCGAACATCGCCGGCCTCGCCACGGTCGTCGACATCGGTGACGGTCTCGGCGTGACCGTTGCGCACGGTTTCGACGACCTGGCCACGTTCGAGGTCCTCGAGGCCGACGGCCGCGTCGTACCGGCCGAACTCCTGGCCGCCGACCGGGAGCTCGACCTGGCGGTCCTCCGCCTCGAGCGCGACGGCGCCCACACAACGGTCGCACCGAGTGGCAGCCGACTCGACGGCCTCGCGACCGTGGTCACGTTCAGCCGAATCGACGACGGCCCGATCGCCCGCGACGCCGACGTCCTCCGACGTGTCACGCTCACCCTCGACGGTGAGGGACGTCGGCTCGGGTACGAACTCGGCGTGGACGTCGCTCCCGGCGACTCCGGAGGTGCGGTGCTCGATGCCGACGGGCGCCTCGGTGCGGTCGTGTTCGCCTCGGCACGAGGCGACGATCGGAGTTGGGCGACGGCGAGCGACGAACTCTCCGCGCTGCTGCTCGACGCGGCCGCCGCCACCGCCCCGATCGAGCTGATCTGCCCCTGAGACCGAGGCGTACGGTCAGCCGCGACGAGCGGCCAGCCGGGCCGACAGTTCCTCGACCGAGGTGCGGTCGAAGGCCGCTCGGGTCAGGTGGTCGGCGTCGGTGTCGGGTGCCAGTCCACCGACGGGTTGCTCGAGGTCGAGATCGGCGGGGAAGGCATAACCGCCACACGTGGCGATCGCGGCCCGACGGACCCGCACCTCGTCCCAGCCCGACGCGACCCGCTCCTGCAGGGCCGGCAGCACCGACGCGGCCATGCGCGGACCGTCGATCTGCTCCATCACCTGACCGAACGCGGATGACACCTGGAGGAGATTCGCCATCCGCTGCACGTCGGTGGTGACGTTGGTGCCTGCGGCGTGGAACACGGCCGGATTGAAGAACACCCCGTCACCCGCCTCGAGGGCGAGCTGCACGTGGTGCTCGGCGTAGTACGCCTTGACCTCCTCGTTCCTCCACCCCAGGTAGCCGATGTCCCACCGCTGGGAAAACGGCAGGTAGGTGGTCGGCCCGGAGGCGAGCGGCATGTCGACGTGGGCGACCGCACCCTGGAGCGTCAGGGCCGGTGACAGCAGGTGGATGTGCCGGGGAAAGCGAGCCGCCTGCTCGTCGGTCATGAAGCCGAGGTGGTAGTCACGGTGCGGCTGCTGTGCCTTGCCACCCGGACGCACGACGTTGATCTGCGACGAGAGCGTGAAGCCGGGCCCGAGCCACGCCTCACACACCGCGTGCAGGGCCGGTCGCTCGTAGTAGTCGACGAACAGGCCCGGCTCGGCGACGGCGAGTTTCTCCAGCGCGTTCCAGACCCGATCGTTGGTGCCGGCCTCGGCGAAGTGATCGCCGAACTGCTGGCCGGCGGCGTGTTGGGCGGCGATGAGTGCGTCGAACGCCGCCGTGCCGGCATCGAGGGTGTCGCGGTCGACCAGGTTCTTGATGGCCACGATGCCGGGACCGTCGGCGAAGACGGCCGCCAGCTCGCCGAGGAGATCCCGGTCACCCCCGGCGAGGGTCGCGGCGTCGTAGACCGGCACACCGTCGACGACGTCGATGGCGCGTTGCACGGTGCCGAGTTCATCGCCTCGTTCGACGATCGCGGCGAGATCCGCCACGTCGACCTGTGTGTTGTCCATCCACGTCGTGCTCATCTCATCGTCTCCTCGCCATGGTTGCCGGGACGGCCCTGCCGACCGGGCCTGAGTCGTTCGCTACCAGCCGATGCGCTGGTCGGCCTTGCCCTTGTCGAGGTCGGCCCGGGCGTCGAGCACGCTCTGCATGTTCGACACCTCCGGCACCCCGACCTCCCAGAACGAGCCACCCTCGGTCCAGGTGTACTGATCGACCTCGAGCACGATGACCGAGGTCCGTTCGTGTTCACGGGCCCGCTCGACCGCGGCCTTGAGCCCGTCGATCGAGTCGACCGTCACCGACCGGGCACCCATCGAGGCCGCATGGGCGGCGAAGTCGACCCGCACCACCTCGTCGCCACCGAGCCGGCAGTCCTCCAGCAGGTTGTTGAACGGCTTGCCGCCCTGGTTGATCTGCAGCCGGTTGATGACCGCGAACCCGGCGTTGTCGCAGACGATCACGATCATCTTGTGACCGGCGAGCACCGAGGAATACAGGTCGGAGTTCATCATCAGGTAGGAACCGTCACCGACGAAGACGAAGACCTCACCGTCGGTCTCGGCACCGCCGCCGGGCCCGTAGGCCATGGCCGCACCCCAACCGCCGGCGATCTCGTACCCCATGGTCGAGAAGCCGTACTCGCAGTCGAACGTACCGACCCCCTTGGCCCACCAACCGTTGTTGACCTCACCGGGGAACCCACCGGCGGCCGCCAGACAGACGTCACCGGGTCCGGCGCCGTCGTTGACGGCCCGGACGACCTGGGCGTAGGAGACCACGTCGGGCGACGGCTCGCCGATCTGATCCAGATAGGCACGGAACCCGGCCTTCTCGTTGCCCGCACGCTCCATCCACGATGCCGGCGCCGACCAGTCCCCCAGCAGGTCGCCGAGCTCCCGCAGGCCCTCGCGGGCATCGGCCACGAGCGGCATCGACCGGTGCTTGATGGCGTCGAACCGGGTCGTGTTCAGCCCGATGATGGTCGTGTCGGGGTTGGCGAACAACGTCCACGAACCGGTCACGAAGTCCTGGAGTCGGCAACCGACCGACAGCACCACGTCGGCTTCGGCCGCCAGGTTGTTGGCCGCCTCACACCCGGTCACCCCGATCGGACCGACGTAGGCCTCGTCGTCGCCGAGCAGGCTCGACTTGCCGGCGACGGTCTCCACGACGGGGATGCCGTGGGTGTGGGCGAACTCGGCAAGGGTCGCCTCGGCCACCGAGTAGTGCACACCACCACCGGCGATGATCAGCGGCTTGGTCGCTCCCTTCAGCGCCTCGGCGGCCCGCACGACCTCGGTGGAGTCCGGGCGGGGTCGTGGAACCTCGTGCACGACCGTCTCGAACAGCCGCTCCGGGAAGTCGAAGGCCATGGCCTGCACGTCCTGTGGCAGACCGATGAAGGCCGGTCCACGGGTCGCCGGGTCGAGCATCGTGGCGATCGCCGCCGGCAGGGACTGCACGACCTGGGCCGGATGGGTGATGCGATCCCAGAACGCACACACGGGCTTGAACGCGTCGTTCACCGTCACCGACGGGGTACCGAACTGCTCGACCTGCTGGAGCACCGGATCAGGAATCCGCGAGGTGAAGGTGTCACCGGCGAAGAGCAGCAACGGCAAACGGTTGGCGGATGCCATCGCGGCCGCGGTGACCATGTTGACCGCGCCCGGGCCGACCGACGATGTCGCCGCCATGATCTGCCGCCCCTTCACGGCCTTGTTGTACGCGGCGGCGGCCAACGCCATGCCCTGCTCGTTCTGGCCGCGCCACGTCGGGAAGTCATCCTGGACCTCCTCGAGGGCATGGCCCAGGCAGGTCACGTTGCCGTGGCCGAAGATCCCGAAGATGCCGGGCACGAGGGGGGCCTCACTGCCGTCTTCGAGGATCGTGCGTTGAGCCATCAACCACTGGACGATGGCTTGGGCGGTGGTGAGTCGACGGGTCTGCATGCTGTGCTCTCTTCTGCGTCGAGGAGGGGTGGGAGAACGTGGTCAGGTGGGGGTGGGGCCGATGCCGCCGGTCTCGCGCTCGGCCTTGAAGAGCTCGAGGATGCGATCCAGCGAATGCAGCGGCGTGCCGAGCGTGGCCGCGGTGTACTCGGCCGAAACCGAGGTGTCGTGGGGGATCGTCTGCCCGGCGAACGCCTCCGCCGGCGCGCGCCCGAAGTGCAGCAGTGATCGGTCGAGCCCGAAGGCCGAAACGGTGGCCTCGGCCAACTCGCGACGGGACACCGCCTGCGCACCGGCGCAGTGGAAGATGCCGGTGTGCCCACCGGCCACGGCGGCCCGCATGACCTCACCACAGTGCGACCCGAGACTCGGCGAGGCGATCGAGTTCAGCTCGTCGCCCTCCCACACCGTGAACGGTTCGCCCTGCTCGAGGGCGTCGACGATGGAGGCCACGAAGTAGCCGTAACCCGGATCCTGCGCCCGGGGCGTGGTCGGCCGGGCCCAGTGGGTGCCGTTGACCCCCATCACCCGGGCGATCGAGCCACCGCGCTCGACGGCGACGATCTCCGACGCGGCCTTCAGGAACCCGTACAGATTGATCGGGTTCGGCGGCGTGTCCTCGGTGGCCATCGACTGGGTGCCGTCGAAGACCCAGTCGGTCGAGACGAGACACCAGGGGATGTCGGCGGCGTTGGCGGCGTCGCCGTAGTTGCGGGTCGCCTCGACGTAGGCCGCCCAGGCGCCGTGCCGATCGGCGTGCATCTGGTCCCAGTCGTTCATGATGGCGCAGTGCACGATCGCGTCGGGTCGGGCCTCGGCGACGTGCCCGGTGACGGCGGCGGCATCGGTCATGTCGACCCGCTTCGAGACGACCTCGTCGCCGTAGCGATCGGTCATGACCTTGGCGATGTTCGAGCCGACGAATCCGGACGCACCGGTCAACAGGATCCGCATCAGACGATCTCCGAGGTGAGCACGGGCCGGCCGAGTTCGACCGAGCGCATCGCGGCGAGGCCGATCACCAGAGGCGCACGACCATCCGCTCCGGAGACGGGAGGCGGATCGCCGGCGCGGACCGCGTCGACGAAGGCCCGCCACTGGATGAGGTAGCTGGGGATGTACCGATCGAGGAAGAACTCCGGCACCCGGGCGCCCGCGTGCCCCGCCGCGTTCCACACGGTCGTGTACTGATCGAGCTGGTTGTTCGAACTCGCCATGCCGTCGGCACCGAACGCCTCGACCCGCTGGTCGTAGCCGTAGGCGGCGGCCCGGCAGTTGACGATCGTGGTGGCGGTGCCATCGGTGTGGGTCAGCAGCACCGTCACGGTGTCGAGATCACCGGCGTCACCGATGGCGGGGTCGACGGTGACCGATCCGACGGCATACACCGACTCGACCTCCACGCCCGTCACGAACCTGGCCATGTCGAAGTCGTGGATCGTCATGTCCCGGAAGATCCCGCCCGACACCTTCACGTACTCGATCGGCGGGGGCGCGGGATCGCGACTGGTGATGGCGACCTGACGCAGGGACCCAACCGAGCCGTCGGCGACGGCGGCCTGCACGGCGGCGTGGCCGGGATCGAAGCGCCGGTTGAACCCGATGTGCAGCGGCACACCGGCGGCGGCGACGGCGGCGAGCCCCCGGTCGACCTCGGCGAGATCGAGCGAGATCGGCTTCTCGCAGAAGATCGCCTTGCCGGCCTCGGCGCCCGCCACGATCAGATCCACGTGGGTCGGCGTCGACGTGCAGATGGCGATGGCGTCCGCACCGGCGATCGCCTCCTCGGCGGTCGCCGCGACCGCGCATCCGATGCGCGCGGCGGTCGCCTCGGCGGCCTCGGCGAAGACGTCGAACACCGACGAGACGGTCACGCCGTCGGTCTGGAACTGCAGCAACTCGGCGTGCATGCGGCCGATCCGGCCGCAGCCGAGCACGGCGATCTTCAGGTCATCGGACATCGTCGGCACCTCTCTGCCCTTCGCCTCGATCACTCGCTGGGGCTTCGCC
>JAHDCV010000001.1:120071-128684 GCA_020629695.1 Acidimicrobiales bacterium
GATCACTCGCTGGGGCTTCGCCCCAGACCGGCGCGAGGTCCGATCGGGACATGTCGGGCCCGAGGACGGTCTGGTCGTAGTCGATCACGGCGCCGGTCATCAGGCCGGCGTCGTCGCTCGAGACGAACACGACGGTCCGGGCGAGCTCCGCCGGATCGATGAGCCGACCGAACGGCTGGTTGGCCGAGGCCTCCTCGAGCCATCCGTCGGTGGCCCCGTGGAACCGCCGCTGGATCGTGTCCTCGGCGGGGGTGTTCATCCAGCCCGGCTGGATGAGGTTGACCCGGATGCGGTGGCGCAGCAGCGCGAACGACGAGTTCTTCGTCATGGCGACCAGGGCCTGCTTCGAGGCGGCGTAGGGATACAGCTCCGGTGCACCACCGGCGGCGGCGACCGAACCGATGTGGGTGACCGCGCCGGCCACACCGGTCCGGGCCATGAGGTCGGCGGCCAACGTCGTGATCCGGCCGGGGGCCCGCACGTTGGTGATCAACATGGCGTCCCACATCTCCTCGGTCGTGTCCCAGACCGAGCCCCGCACGGTCAGCGCCGCGGCATTCACCGCGGCGTGCACCGTGCCGAACGCCTGCTCGACGGCGGCCATGATCCGGTCGGGTGCGCCGGCGACCGACAGGTCCTCGGCGATGGGCAACACGCGGGCCGTCGAGGTCGAGAGTTCGGACGCCGTGGCCTCGGCCTTCGCCGAGTCCCGACCGACGATGGCCACACCGGCCGCACCCTCGGCGATGAAGCGCTCGGTGATGGCGCGCCCGGCGCCCTGGCTGCCCCCGGTGACGAGGGCGAAGCGACCTTCGAACGACCCGGCCATGTCAGTCGAGTCCGATCGAGGCGACGGACTCCCAGGCGCCCGACTCCCAGCTCTTCACGAGGGCGTCCTGAACGGACACGTAGGCGAGCGCCTCGGTGAAGCCCGGTTCGTGCTGCTCGCCCGAGGCGACCGCGGTGAGGAACTGGAG
The DNA here is from genome assembly GCA_020629695.1 of Acidimicrobiales bacterium. Lineage (GTDB taxonomy): Bacteria > Actinomycetota > Acidimicrobiia > Acidimicrobiales > SZUA-35 > JAHDBV01. The sequence goes on from JAHDCV010000001.1 coordinate 121,049, forward strand.
GCACTCGATCACCTTCAGGTCCTCGTAGCCGATCGCGTTGGCGTCGCCCGGTACGAATGCACCGTGGAACGGATACCGGTCACCGGCGTAGACGGTGGTGTAGCCGTCGTGGATCACGCCGTCGTCGGTCTCGTGCTGCTCGGTGAGGAAGATCCGCATCTCGTTCATCGTCTCGAGATTCCACGACAGCGCTCCCTTGGTGCCATGGATGTCGAACGCCATCTGCGACTGCGGGCCGACGATGGCCCGGGAGGCCTCGAACGTGCCGACCGAGCCGTTGGCGAACCGCACCAGGCAACCGGCGTAGTCCTCGTTGGTGACCGGACCGGTCGGGTCGCCCGGCTCACCCCGGTCGTAGTGGGTGCCCTCGCCGGGCTTCGGCAGCGGGCGCTCGGGGATGGAGGTGTGCTCCATGCCGACGATGGTCTCGATCGGCCCGTTCAGCATCATGCCGAGGTCGATCGAGTGGCTGAGGATGTCGGAGCTGACGCCGTAGCCGGCGCCGTCGTGCTCGAACCGCCACGACAGCAGGCCCATCGGGTCGGATCCGTACATCGAGAAGAACCGGCCGCGGTAGTTGGTGATCTCACCGAGCGCGCCGGCGTCGATCAGCGACTTGGCGTACTGCACGAGCGGCGCCCAGCGGTAGTTGTAGCCCACCCCCGTGATCACGCCGGCGGAGCGAGCAGCTGCCTCGACGCGGGCCGTCTGGTCGGGCGTGCCACCAACGGGCTTCTCACAGAAGACGTGCTTGCCCGCCTCCGCCGCCATCACACACAGCTCCTCGTGGAGCATGTTCGGGGCGCAGACGATCACGGCATCGACGGCCGGGTCGTTGATGGCATCGGCCGGATCGGTGGTGGAACGCTCGAAACCGAACGATCGCACGGCTTCAGCGCCCCGTGCCTCGACGTTGTCGCAGCACACGACCAACCGGGGTTCCGCCGGTCGATCGGGAAAGAGGCTCGGGATGCGGGCGTAGCTCCGGCTGTGGGCCTGGCCCATCCAGCCGAAGCCGATGACGGCGATGCCGATCGTCGGGAGTGTGTTGGGAGATGCGTCAGTCATGTGCGGTCCTTGTTTGCACGTGATCGGAAAACCGATGTCGGAGAATCATGTGGGCGTGGGCAGTGGCCGACCGCCGTCGGCGATGCCGGCCAGTCGGTCGAAGCGGGTCCGGACCTCGGCCATGGCCTCGGTACGGGTGACGGGGTCGAGGGCGGGACGCCACATGGCACGGCCGACCAGGAAGCCGCTGCAACCGTGCTCGCAGGCCACGGCGAGCTGGCGGGCGAAGACGTCGAATCCGACACCCCAGCTGAGCGTGCCCCAGGGAGTACCGGCCGCGGCATGGTCCAGGCGGGCGCAGGCGTCGGCCCAGCCGACGCCGTCGTCACCGTGGCCGGGAAACGGGGCCTTGAGCAGGTCGATGCCGAGCCCGACGCAGCGCTCGGCCGCACCGACGATGCAGGCCAGCCGGTCGGCCGCATCGACGACGTCGAACGGCACGGGCTCCACGAGGATCGGGAGGTCGACGGCGTGGCACCGCTCCACGGCATCCGCGATGAGCGCGTCCTGGGCCGCGGCGAGTTCGGATCGGTCCGGCCGGTAGAGCACCAACAGCTTGGCGCAGTCGACCCCGGCGGCCACGGCGTCGGCGGGGTCCCAGGCGAGTTGGTTGCCCGCCGCGGGGTCGTCGAAGTAGCCCTGCGCCTCGAGGGCACCGATGACACCCACCCCGGCGGGAACGACATCACGCAGCTCGGGCAGCGAGTACTCGGGCTCGAGCATGACCCCCGACGGCCGATCACCGAGACCGGCCATCACATCGGCCTTGAAACCGGTCAGCGTCTCGGCCGGAACCTCGACACCGTTCGGGTCGTCGGGCGCGCCGAACTCGACCCGGAGCGAGTCGCGGTGGTCGAGTGCGGCGATGCGCAGTCGACCGTCCGGCGACAGGATCCGCTCGAGGCGAGCACGGCGCAGCTCGGTCACGAGTCCTGCAGGTCTCCGTTGGTCACGACCGGCAGCCCCCAGGCGCCGGCCTCCCAGTCGTCGTGGATCCAGGTGTCGACCTCGGAGAAGCACGGCGGGGTGGCCCGCTCCTCCCCCACCAGTTCGCCGGCGAGGTAGTTGAGGAAGTACATGTTGGCACCCGGGCACGCCACGGTGGAGTGGTAGCCCCGGCGCACCAGCGCGGCGTCACCGTCGCCGCCGCGCATCAACTCCTCGAAGTCCTCGGCCGGATCGTCGGACTCGCGCCAGTTGCGCTGCATCCAGAAGCCCTCCGGCCGGTCCATGCGGAAGTAGTAGACCTCCTCGAGGTAGGGCGAACCCTCACGGCCGTCGTGGCAGTGCGGCGCCCAACCCGACCAGGTGCCACGGGGCACGTACACCTCGTAGAGAATGAGGCGCTCGGCCTCGATCGGCGCGGCGAGGGTGTGGTTGACCTGGCGGTGGGACTGTCCACCACCCCGGATCTCGGAGCGGATCGTCGAGGGCTGGATGACGCGGGCCGGGTAGCGGCCCTCGGCCGGAGCCGACCCGATCGAGAAGACGCAGTCCGTGGTCGCCGTGACGGTGACCGTCACACCGGGCGGGGCGTAGCCGACCGGGGCGAGCTCGGTGAACACCGACGTGCGCGAGAGCGCGTGGGTCTCGTCGCCGAGGGAGAGATCGAACGCACCGCTCAGCGGTACGACGGCAGTCTCACGATCGGCCAGGGTCGAGGTGTGGGTCTCCCCGGCACGGAGTTCCACGATCGAGAAGGCCAGATAGGTCCAACCGGCCGACGCCGGGGTCACGTCGAGTTGCACACCCGGGCCGGGCGTTCCGAAGATGGCATCCATCAGCGTTCTCCTGAGAGGTCGAGGGAAGGATCGGAGGATCCCGTTGAGGTCTTGGCCGCCACGGCGGCTTCGAGGAGATCCGCCGCTGCGGCCACCGCACCCGCGACGTCACCGTCGGGCGGGTAGAGCAGCGAGCGACCGATCGTGTAGCCCCGCACGTGCGGGATCGCGAGCGCACGAGCCCACTCGGCCCGGTCGGCCTCGGGATCACCGGAGGGTGTGCCGCCGAGGAGCAGGGTGGGCATCGAGGTGGCGGCCATGACTCGTTCGATGTCGCCCCAGGCCGGGAGCTTCATCCAGGTGTGGGCCGAGCTCGTCCCGAGCGCGGAGGCGATCCCGACGCAGCGCATGAGCGCGTCGTCATCGCGCAGGAGTGTGGCCCGGCCGTCGACCCGGGCGTAGGGCAGCGGCTCGACCATGGCCATGAGACCGGCGGCGGCGAGTTCGGAGACCGCGTCGGCGACTGCGACGAGCGTCGGCAGCGTGCCGGGGTCCTGGTCGTCGATCCGCAGCAGCATCTTGCCGCCGTCGAAGCCGGCCGCGACGAGGGACTCGGCGTCGTAGGAGGTGAACCGATCGTCGAGCTCGAAACTCGTTCCGAGCAGGCCGCCGCGGTTCATCGACCCGATCACGACCTTGCCGTCGAGCGCCGACCAGCCGCCGAGGCTCGGGAGCACGGCGAGATCGTCGAGGACATCGACCGACGCCATCACCCCGTCGACCCTGGGGTCGTCGAGGCAGATCAGCACACGCTCGAGGTAGTCACGCCGATCGGCCATGGCCATCGGCGCACCGGGAATGCCGTTCGCTCCACGAGCCGGGTGATCGGCGGCGACGATGAACAGGTGCCCGGCCTCGTCCAACAGGGGACGTCGGGACCGAGCGGCCAGTCGGGCCGCGATCGTCTCGGGTCGCCGGAGCCGGGTCTCGAGCAGGTCGTGCCACATCGCATCGGTCAGCCGGCGGCTCATGTCGGCGTCCCCACGCCCGGGGCGCCCCGCTCACGGAGGAACGCATCGATCTCGTCGAGCGTGGGCATGTCGTCGGCACACATCAGGCGGGAGGCGACGATCGCACCGGCGGCATTGCCGAGGCGTACGGCCTCGGCCACACCGACATCGGACAGCAGACCGTGGCAGAACGCGCCACCGAACGCGTCGCCCGCGCCGAGTCCACAGACCACCTCGACCGGGTACGGCGCGACGGTGACCCGCTCCCCCGCCGCGGTCGCGACCATCACACCGTCGCCGCCCAGTTTCACCACGGCGGCCTCGAGCCCGAGGTCGAGCAGACGGTCGGCGGCGGTGTCGGGGTCCTCGGTCCCGACGGCGACCCGACACTCGTCCCGATTGCCGATGGCGATCGTGACGTGATCGAGCATGGGTCGGATCCGCTCCGACGCCTCGGCTTCGGAGGACCAGAAGTGGGGGCGCCAGTCGAGGTCGAGCACCGTGTGGGACCGTCGAGCGCGTCGCAGCAGGGCGCCACGGACGGTCTCGGCCGAGATCGGGAACGCGAATCGTGAGGCCGGGATCCAGAAGATCTCGACATCCTCGACCGGGGCGTCGGCGAGGTCGTCGTGGCTGAGCTCAGCGTCGGGGGCCGACGGCTCGCGGTAGAAGATGATCTTCGGCTCGGGACGAGGATCGAGCTCGGCGAAGGCGAGCGGCGTCGGCAGCGTCGGATGGGTCGAGACCCACCGGGTGTCGACACCGAAGCGACCGTTCAGCGCCGATCGGATGTCGTCGCCGAACGAGTCGTCGCCGACCTTGGTGGCGAGCGCGACACGATGACCCAGCCGGGCCGCGGCGACGGCGACGTTGGTGGCCGTGCCACCGATCGACTTCGCCAGCGTGCGCACGTCACGCATCGGACCGACCTGCTCGGGATACAGGTCGACCGAGACGCGGCCGACCGTGAGCAACTCGGGGACCGGAAGCTCAGCCATGACGATCTCCTCCAGGGGTGGAGTGCCACGCACAGACCGTCGGAACGGCGTGGCGCAGGCGTGATGTGGAAGGGCCTAGTCGGCCGTGGCCTCGGCGAGCTCGTGTTCCAACGCTTCGAGCTCGGCACCGCCGGCCATCAGCTGCGTGAGTTCGTCGATCGTGATCTCGTCCTTGGCGAACGAGCCCATGGACTTGCCCCGATTCAGGATGAGGAAGCGGTTGCCCACCGGGTAGGCGTGACGCGGGTTGTGGGTGATGAAGATCACGGCGAGGCCCTGGTTGCGGGCCTCCACGATGCGCTTCAGGACCACACCCGACTGCTTCACGCCGAGGGCGGAGGTCGGCTCGTCGAGGATCAGCACCTTCGCACCGAAGTAGCCGGCGCGAGCGATGGCCACCGACTGGCGCTCACCACCGGAGAGCGTGCCCACGGCCTGTTCGGTGTCGCGAATGTCGATGCCCATCTTGGCCATCTCCTCCTTCGCGATCTTCTTCGCCTTGCCCTGGTCGATCCACTTGATCGGACCGAGGCTCTTCGTGGGCTCCGAGCCGAGGAAGAAGTTCCGCCACACCGACATCAGCGGGACCATCGCGAGGTCCTGGTACACGGTGGCGATGCCGGCGGAGAGGGCGTCGCGAGGGGAGCCGAAGGACACCTCTTCCCCGTTGAGCCGGATCGTGCCCTCCGACTGCTGGTGCACCCCGGCGAGGATCTTGATGAAGGTCGACTTGCCGGCACCGTTGTCGCCGAGCACGCAGGTGACCTCACCGGCGTTGACGACCGTGCTGACCCCCTCGAGGGCGATGATGTTGCCGTAGAACTTCGAGATGTTGTCGAGTTCGAGCAGGTTCTGTTCAGCCATGGTTCTGCCTCCTCGGACTCAGCGGCGTCCGGCCGCTTCGGCCTTGTCTCGGATGAATCGGTTGGCGATCACCGCGAGCAGCAGGATCACGCCCAGGAAGACGAACCGCCAGTCGGTGTTCCACCGGGCGGCCTGGATGCCGACGAGCGACATGGCCATGATGGCCGCACCGAAGGCGGCACCGAGTGCGGTGCCGTAGCCACCGGTCAGCATCGTCCCGCCGACGACGGCGGCGATGATGTACTCGAACTCCTCGCCGTCGCCGGCACCGGCCTGGAGGCTGTTGAGCCGGAAGGCCAGCAGCATGCCGACGAGCCATGCGGCACCCGACACGATCATGAAGAGCTGGGTCTTGGTCCGGGCGGCGGGCACACCGACCTGACGGGCGGCTTCTTTGTTGCCACCCACGGCGAAGGTCCAGGAGCCGAAGCGGGTCCGGGCGAGGATCCACACCATCACCGCGGTGAAACCGAAGAACCACAACATCCGGACCGAGAACTTCGCCGGGTTGACCTCGGCGAGCAGCTCGTCGTCGGTCACGAACAGGTGCCGGATCACGATGGCGAACACGATGAGTCCGAACCCGAGGATCAGCGCCTGGATCCCGAGGCGATCACCGGCGGGATCGACCTTGCGGCGTTCGGCGAAGCGGAGACCGAGGATCGACCAGACGGTGAGGGCGAGTGCCCCGAACAGCAGGGCCGAGAACAGCTCGGTGCGGAACTTCGGATCCTCGGCGGAGGCCTGGATCACGAAGGCGAAGGCGACGAGCGCCGCGGCGGTGATCGCCGAGACCACGAGCTTCGTGGTCGGGTTGACCCGCAGCGCCCGGTTGGCCGCGATCATGAGCAGGGTGAAGCCGGCCCCGGCGAAGATCATCATCAACACGACGCGCAGGCCCTGCACGGTGAAGGGGAAGAAGAGTGTCTCGGCGTTGTCCGAATCGATCACGAACGAGCACACGCAGGCGGCGGCGACGGCGGCCAGCCCGGCACCGAGGTAGGTCGTGATACCGCTGGTCAACCGGAGGCTGCCGGCGGACCCGACGGGCTCGAAGCGCCAGCTGGCGAATCCGAACAGCCCGACGAGGACCGACACGCCGAGGATGGCGGCGGCGAGGATGTTGGCGCCCGTGCCGTCGGTCGAGTGCATCACCACGATGGCGGCGACGAGACCGGCGGCGCCGATGCCGAAGATCGGGAGACCGGCGGCGGACTTGGTGGAGCGGCGCACGAAGTGCATCTCGCTGACCGCGAGGGTGATCAGCACCGCGCCGAGGATGAGGCCGCCGAGATAGAAGACATCCCGGCTGTTCCAGATGTGTTCGTTGCGTTGCCAGACACCGGCGAAGATCGGCCGGAAGAAGTCGTAGCCACTGGCGTCGTTGGTGAAGGTCACCGAGATCTGGCCGGTGAGGAGCTTGGCGAGACCGAGCTTGAGTCCCCGGAGGATGAAGAAGGTGGCGAGGGTGACGATGAAGCTGGGGAGCGCCGTTCGTTCGACCATCCAGCCGTTGAAGTAGCCGATTCCCATCGCAACGGCGAAGGAGATGGGTACGGCGATCCAGATCGAGAGCCCGAGCCCGCCGAGGTCGCCGGTCTCCTTGATCAGGAGGATGAAGAGAATGCCCATCGCACCGGTGTTCGCACCGGACGAGAGGTCGAATTCGCCGCCGATCATCAGCATCGAGACGGCCACGGCCATGATGCCGAGGGTGGAGGCGGTGTCGAGCCAGTTCTGGGTCTGACCCGCCGTTCCGAAGTTGAGCGACACGGCCCAGAAGAAGGCCCAGACGCCGATCACACCGATGATCGCACCGATCTCCGGCTGGATGAACATCCGCTGGAAGATGCTCCGGTAGGCGAGGCGTTCGTCACCTCCGCCGCTCTTTGAAATCGCGTCTGTCACCGCGGTCGAGTCGTTCATTCCCCCCGTGCTTTCTGTTCGACGACGACGGTCGATGCCGCCGTTCGAT
>JAHDCV010000001.1:128784-172067 GCA_020629695.1 Acidimicrobiales bacterium
CCGCCGTTCGATGTGGCGGTCCGAGACCGCTGTTCGGTTCGGCGGTCGGTACCGCCATGGTGCGAAACCGGTCGGCCGCCCGGGGAGCTCGTCCCCGAGCGACCGACCACGTTTCGTTGCGCGACCCACCCGACCCGAGGCCGGGCGGGTCGCGGGGATCAGCGGGTGCCGGCCTCGGAGAGGGCGAGCACGTCGGCTGCGTTGTCGGCGGTGACGAAGCCCGGACCGGTGAGGATCGGGAGACCGCCACCGATGACGTTCTGGTTCGTCTGGTTGAGGTACATCGTCAGGATCGGCAGGTAGCCCTGCAGGTACTGCTGCTGGTCGACGGTGAAGAGCACGTCGCCGGCTTCGATGGCACCGAGGAGCTCCGGCGTGAGGTCGAAGCCACCGACGATGACGTCACGGCCGAGGTCGCCCGCAGCGCGGACACCCGACATGGTGATGACCGGGCCGACGCCCAGGAAGCCGTCGATCGAGTCGTCGGCAGCCATGGCGGCGTTGATCGCGGCCTGCTGGGCGGCGGTGTCGGCGTCGAGGTCCATGAAGTCGGTGGTGACGGTGCCCGAGAAGGTGTCCTCGAGACCAGCGCAACGCTCGGTCAGACCGATGTTGTTCTGCTCCTGCTGACCACACAGCACGTGGGTCGCACCGGCGTCGTTGAAGCGGTTGCCCGCAGCCTGACCGGCGATGAACTCGGTCTGACCGACGTGGGTCAGTGCACCGATCTCCTGGTAGTCGTTCGCACCCGAGTTGAGGGTCACGACCGGGATGCCGTCGGCGACGGCGGCCTGGAGTGCCGGAACGAGGGCGGCCGGGTCGGGCAGCGAGGCGGCGATGCCGTCCGTGCCTTCGCCGATGGCGCCTTCGATGCCCTGCACCATGACGTTGGCATCGTTGTTGCCCGGGACCCAGACGCAGGTCACGCCGAGGTCCTCACACGCGGCGTCCATGCCACGGTTCACCACGGACCAGAACGGACCGTCGTCGGAATGGGTGATCATGTGGAAGGTGAGGTCGCTGCCCTGGGTCAGGTCGACACTTTCCTCTTCACCGGAGCTCTCCTCACCGGAGGTCTCCTCTTCAGTTCCCTCTGCCGAGTCCGAGTCCGAATCGCTGCCGCAAGCGGCTGCGACCAGCGTGAACGCGAACAGCAGTGCCAGAAGGCGCATGAGCTTGTTCATTGGGTTTGGTCCTCCCCATTGGTGGTTGATTCCCGTTCCCCGACCGCACCGGCGTCGCCGGAGGGGTCGAGGGATCGGAGGTAGGCGACGCTGTCGGCAACGTCGCGGAGCGGGCCGTCACCGGCGGCGGGTTCGCCGTCGGTGAGGGCAGCGTCTTGTTCGACCACGTACCAGCCGTCGTAGCCGGCGGCCTCGAGCGAGGTGATCACCTGGTCGACCGGCACGTCGCCACGGCCGAGGGCCGGGAACAGCCCGGCCTGCACGGCCTCCATCAGCGTGAGCTCACCGGCGTTGAGCTGGTCGGCGACCGACACGACGGTGTCCTTGAGGTGGACGAGCCCGACGCGGTCGGCGTGGTGACGGGCGAAGTCGAGCGGCGAGCAACCGCCGACGGTGAGGTGCCCGGTGTCGAGCACGAACTTCACGTCCGACGTCTCGATGAGGCGCATCACATCGGCATCGGTCTCGATGGTGGCGCCGACGTGTTCGTGCAACGCCTGGGTCAGGCCGTGTGCCGCACAGATCTCGTCGACCTCGGCCAGCATCATGACGAGATGCTGCCACTCCTCGTCGGTGAGCGCCCGTCGAGGACCCCAGTCCCAGCTCATCACGGGGCAGCAGACGAAGACCGACGCCCCGGCGTCACGCAGCAGGGTCGCCGCCTCGACGGCGTTCTTCCGTGCCAGGTCGGCCTCGGCCGGGTCGTGGAGCACCAGGGGGACGAAGGCGGCGAGCAGCTCGAGATCGTGCTCGGCCAGCATCGCTCGGAGCGGTGCGACCTCGGTCGGCAACCAGCCGTAGGACCCGAGTTCGGTGTGGGTGAAACCCAGTTCGGCCATCTCGGACAGCACCCGCTCGGGCGGCATCTGATAACCCCAACCGGGAACTTCACAGATCCCCCACGAGATCGGCGCGGTCGCCGTGCGTTCAACCAGTGTCTTCGTCACGATTCAGTACCTCGCCGGTGGCGTGGACGTTGGAGCGCTTCAACGTCGATCGATTGGGCAGACTAGACGAGCTGTGACCGTTGTCAACACCCGTCACGAAACCGCAGCGTTCACGGCCGAGCGAACACCACCGGAAACCACGATGGGCGTTCGTGCGACCACAACGCAGCGGTTGAAGCGCTTCAACATCGACTCTATTCTTCTGCTCGTGGCCCGAACCCGACCGCCGACGATGGACGACGTCGCTGCAGCCGCCGGCGTGTCCCGAGCGCTGGTCAGCCTGGTGATGAACGACTCCCCCAAGGTGTCGTCCGAACGGCGCCGGCGGGTGCTCGATGCGGCCGACGAGCTCGGGTACCGCCCCAACCGTGCCGCCCGGAGCCTCGCCCAACAGCGGAGTCGCTCGATCGGGGTGGTCCTGAACGACCTGCACAATCCCTTCTTCGCGGAGGTGATCGACGGCATCACCGATGCGGCCCGGGCCGATGGCCTCCACGTGCTGATCAACAGCCCGAACCGTGATCCCGAGCTCGAGATCGAGCTCGTCGAGAACTTCATCGAACTCCGGATGGACGCCGTCGTCGTGCTCGGCGCCCGCGGTCGCCCCGATCGCCTGGCCGCAGCGGGACGCGAGATCCCGCTGGTCGTCGTGGGCGACAACGTGCCGGGCGTCGATGTCGTGATGAACAACGACCGACGCGGTGGCGAGATCGCCGTCGAACACTTCGCCGCGCTGGGCCATCAACGCGTCGCCCACATCGACGGCGGGGCCGGCGGTGGCGCCTTCGAGCGTCGCGACGGCTTCTGGGACGCCGCGGTGGCCCGTGGCCTCGACGTGAAGGTCCTGCCCGGTGAGTACACCGAGACCGCCGGCCGCGAGGCGGTGGACCACCTGCTCGCGGCGGGACCACTCCCGACGGCCCTCTTCTGCGCGAACGACGTGGTCGCGATCGGCGCCCTCGACCGCCTCGACGACCACGGCTTCCGGGTTCCCGACGCCGTCTCCGTGCTCGGCTATGACAACACGAACCTGTCGCAGCTGCGCCGGTTCTCCCTGTCCACCATCGATCAGCCCCGCTACCGCATGGGGTGCCTCGCCATGGAACAGGTGCTCAAGCGGATCGCCGGCGACACGAGCGATCCGGTCACCCATCTGGTCGAGCCCGAACTGGTGCCACGTCGCACCACGGGCTCGCCGTCACCATCCCACTCCAACGCCGGAGGCCCATCATGACCACCATCCCCCACTGGATCGACGGTGCCCGCCGGGCATCGACGTCGGGCCGAACGGCGCCGGTCACCGATCCGTCGACCGGCGCGCAGACCGCGCAGGTCGCGCTCGCCTCGGTCGCCGAGGTGGACGATGCCGTGGCCGCCGCCAAGGCGGCGTTCCCGGCATGGCGGGACACCTCGATGGCCCGCCGCACGGCGATCTTGTTCCGATATCGCGAGCTCCTCGATCAGAACCGGCTCGCTCTCGCCGAGCTGATCTCGGCCGAACACGGCAAGGTCCTCGCCGACGCACTCGGCGAGGTCGCCCGTGGCCTCGAGGTCGTCGAGTACGCCTGCGGACTGTCCGAGCACCTCAAGGGGGAGCACTCCCAGGACGTGTCGACGGGGATCGACGTGCACTCGGTACGCCAGCCCCTCGGTGTCATGGCCGGCATCACGCCGTTCAACTTCCCCGCGATGGTGCCCATGTGGATGTATCCCGTGGCCATCGCCTGCGGGAACACCTTCGTCCTCAAGCCGTCGGAGAAGGATCCGTCGGTCTCGATGCTGGCCGCCGAGTTGTTCACCCGGGCCGGCCTGCCCGACGGTGTGCTCAACGTCGTCCATGGCGACGTCGACGCGGTGCACCGGATCCTCGACCACCCCGACGTCGCCGGCGTGAGCTTCGTCGGATCGACCCCCATCGCCCGCGCCGTCTACGAGCGGGGCACGGCCGCCGGCAAACGGGTCCAGGCCCTCGGAGGGGCGAAGAACCACATGCTCGTGCTGCCCGACGCCGACATCGACGTGGCGGCCGACTCCGCCGTGTCCGCCGGCTACGGCTCGGCCGGCGAACGTTGCATGGCGATCTCGGTGATCGTCGCGGTCGGTGACGTGGCCGACCGCCTCATCCCCGCCATCGAGCAGCGGACCGCCGACCTCGCCGTCGGACCCGGCATTCCCGCGTCGGGCGATCCCGCCGACTCGCCCGACATGGGCCCGCTCGTCACGAAGGCCCACCGCGACCGTGTCGCGGGCTTCGTCGACCTGGGTGTGTCCGAGGGCGCCGACCTCGTCATCGACGGCCGGGGCTACACACCGGACGACCCGGCGGCCGCCGACGGCTTCTGGCTCGGACCCTGCCTGTTCGACAACGTCGCCGCCGACATGGAGATCTATCGCGAAGAGATCTTCGGACCGGTGCTGTGTGTCGTCCGGGTCGGCTCCTACGCCGAAGGTCTCGAGTTCATCAACGGCAACAACTACGGAAACGGCACTGCGATCTTCACGGGCGACGGTGCGGCCGCCCGGGATTTCCAGCGGAACGTCACGGCCGGCATGGTCGGCGTGAACGTGCCGATTCCCGTCCCGGTCGCCTTCCACAGCTTCGGCGGCTGGAAGGACTCCCTGTTCGGTTCGAGCCACATCTACGGCCCGGAGGGCATCCGCTTCAACACCGGCTACAAGGCCATCACCAGCCGCTGGCCGAGCCGGGCCGACTCGCAGGTCTCGCTGGTGTTCCCCGGCGGCGACTGAGGCCGGCGACCTGCGGATCGACCCCGGAGACCCGGGGCCGATCTGGCAGACTCCGGCGATGGAGGCACCCGGCGAACTGATCGGCGTCGGGCGCGCCGCCGACGTGTACGACGTCGGCGGCGGCCGCGTGCTGCGGCGCTACCGGACCGAGCACGACGCCGCCCCCGAGGCCGCCGTGATGCGCGCGGCGCGGGCCGCGGGTGTTCCGGTCCCCGAGATCTTCGACGTCGACGGCCGGGATCTCGTGATGGCCCGGGTCGACGGCCGGACGATGTTGGGCGAGCTGATGCGACGTCCCTGGACGCTCCGCCGCCACGCCGCCGGTCTCGCCGAGCTCCACCGCCGGGTCGCCGCCACACCGAGATCGGCCCTCGCCCATCTCACCGGTGACGACCGGATCGCACCCGACGCCGTGCTGACCCACGGCGACCTGCATCCGGACAACGTGATCCTCACCGTGCACGGCCCGGTGATCATCGACTGGACCAACGCCCGGCCGGCCTCACCCCATGTCGACGCCGCACTCACCTGGTTGGTCCTGTCGACCTCGGATCCGGAGGGCGGCCCGGTGGTGCGCGCCTTCGCCACCGTGTTCCGTTCGGCGTTCGTCGACGCGTTCCGCACGGCCTACGGACCCGCGGAGATCGACGGTGCCGCGGGAGAAGCGCTCGTGATCAAGCTCGCCGATCCCGGCACCAGCGAGGCCGAGCGGGCGGCGATGCGTGCGGCCGTGCACCCGGCCGGACGCTGATCAGGCCGGGGGTGTCGCCAACCCCTCGATGACTTCGCCCCCGAGGGCCGTGAGGATCTCGGGCGACGCGATGACCTTGCGGTCACGACCGCCGCCGCCGAGGATCACCCGCTCCCGACCCATGACGGCGGCGTCGATCCACAGGGGCAGATCGTCGGGCCGCCCGAACGGCGTCACGCCGCCGATCACCATCCCGGTCATCTGTTCGGTGAGCTCACCCGGGGCGAACGAGACCCGGCGCACGCCGAGCTTCTTGCGCACGGCCCGGTTGACGTCGAGACGTCGATCGGCGAGGACCACACACATCGCCAGCACCGGTGGCTCGGCCTTTCCCATCACGACGATCGCGTTGGCCGAGTCCTCGAGGGCGTAGCCGTAGTGCTCACAGAAGTCGGCGGTGTCGGCGAGCGCCGGGTCGCACTCGACGATCTCGTAGGCCACACCGGTGGCGTCGGCGGCAGCGGTCACGGGATCGGACATCGTCCGAGTGAAGCCGATCCCGCCCGCACCTGTCACGCCGGGCGTCCCCCCGGTGCCGCGACGATGCGCACCCGGACTGCGACACTGCGGACATGGAACCGAACCGATCCGCGGGACGACACCTCGCCACCTGGCTCGCCGCCGCCACACTGCTCCTCGCCGCCTGCTCGAACGGGGGCGGCGTCGAGCCCAACGACGCCGCCGAGGAGCCCGTCGACCCCACGACCGCCGTGCAACCGGTCGAAGCGGGCGACGAGGCGAGCCCGACCGCCGCGAACACGCCGTCACCACTCGAGATCGTGCTCGACGCGTTGCCGCTGACCTGCAGCGGCACGGAGGTGTCGATCACCTCCGAGCTCTATCGCGATGACTGGGTCGCCGTCCTGCGCGACGGCATGCGCTGTCGCTACGAGTTCACCGTGGTGAACCCCGGAACCGTGAGCGCGACGGTCGACTCCGTCCGATTCCGAGGTCTCGCGGCGATCGAGGAGCTGGAAGCGGTGTCGCTCACCCCGTGGCGCGACGGCGTCGAGCCCCGCTTCGCCGCGGTCGGCGCCGATCTGACCGCCAGCGCCGGACACACCGTGCCTGCGAACGGTGAGATCCGGTTCGAGCTCGAGTTCACCAGCGCCGAGGCCTGCCGCACGTTCGATCAGCCACCGATCGCGCTCCGGCCGTTCGTCGGGGCGGAGGTGAGCAGCGACGGTGCGAGCACGACCATCACCGAACTGGCGTCCTCACTGGTGATCCGGGGTAACGCCCTGGAGTGTTGAGCGACGCCCGGGAGCCACCGGGCATCGCCCTCGGCGGGCGGCGCCGGTCGTACCTCAGGTGTAGAAGGGGTTCTCGCCGGCGGTGTGATCGGTCGCGTCGATGACCTCGTCGATCTCGGGAATGGCGTCCTTGAGCATCTTGCTGATGCCCTCACGAAGCGTCATCGCCGAGGCGGCGCAGCCCTGACACCCGCCGCCCATCGTCACCACGACGTTGCTGCCGTCGACACCCACGAGTGTCGCGAAGCCGCCGTGGCTGGCCAGAGCGGGGTTGACCGCCTGTTCGAGCACCATCTGGGCCTGCGTGGCGAGGTCGCCCTCGAGCTTCAGGTCGAGACCTGCGAGCGGGTCCGGCGTGTTCGGGTTCTTGATCACGAGCCCCTGCCCGGTGGAGGGCACGTCGAGGCTCGCCCCGTCGAGCGACTCGGCCGAGTCGAGCGGCACGATGACCGAGAGTTCACCGTGCTCACCCTGGGTGTAGACGAGGTCGTCGTCCGCCGCGTCGTCGAGCGGCACGAGATCGAGGGCATACGCGAACTCGGTCATGTTGGCGCCGGTGATGGCGACACGGAGGGCGGTGTTCGCGGGATCCGGCTCGGAGGCCCGCACCTCGAGCACGACAGCGAGCGCGTCCTCGGACACGGTGAGCGGAGCGGTGATGACGGCCTCGGACATGGTGGAGAGGCTACCGACGCGACCGCACCGGCGAGCAGTCAGCCGCCACGCCGCTCCTCGAGCTCGGCCGACAACTCGAGCCAGGACGACTCGGCCGAGTCGAGTTCATCACCCACCTTCGTGAGCTCCGCACCCAGCTCGGTGAGCCGCACGTGATCGGTGACGGCACCGTCCATCTCGGCGAGCAGGGCGACTTTCCGCTTCTCGAGGCGGGCCATGGTCTTGTCGACCTGGCGGATCTCGGCCGAGATCGAACTCGTCGAACGACCCGGCGTGGCCTTGGCTCGCGTGTCGCCCTTCGCCACCCTGGCCGCCCCGGCCGACCGATTCGCACGTCGATGCTCCAGCCAGGCGGCATGCCCGCCCGGCCAGCGCCGCGCCGATCCATCGCCATCGAGCACGAGCACGTCGTTGGCGACCCGTTCGAGGAACGCACGATCGTGCGAGACGACCACGACCGCGCCCTGCCAGTCCTCGAGGAAGTCCTCGAGAGCCCGCAGCGTCTCGAGGTCGAGATCGTTCGTCGGCTCGTCGAGGAACAGCACGTTCGGCTTCGTCGCGAGCGTCGCCACCAGTTGCAGGCGGCGGCGCTCACCGCCCGACAGCAGCTCGACCGGGGACCACTGGTTGTCCTTGGTGAACCAGAACGCCTCGGCCAACCGGGCGTCGGTCCAGTCGGGCTCCCGGTGCGGTCCGGCGATCACCTGCCGGACCCGCAACTCGGGGTCGAGCGAAGCTCCCAGCTGGTCGTGATAGGCGAACTCCACGGTGCTCCCCCAGCGGAGCTCACCGGCGGCCGGGTCGCGTCGGCGGGCGAGCGTGTCCAAGAGCGAGGTCTTGCCGGTGCCGTTCGGCCCGACGATGCCGAGGCGCTCGCGGGGGTCGAGCCGCAGTGTGAGCCCCCGCACCACGATGCGCCCGTCGGGCGCCTCGACCGACAGGTCCTCGGCTTCGATCACGACATCGCCGAGGCGGGGGGTCGGGAACTCGAAATGCAGCTCACTCGCCCGCGCCGCTCCCTCGGGTCGAGCCTCGACGAGCGCCGTCGCCGCGTCGATCCGGGCCTTCGGCTTCGACGTGCGCGCGGGCGCACCCCGCCGGAGCCACGCCAGTTCGGCGCGAGCCAGGTTCTTGCGCACGGCCTCGGCGCTCGCCGCCGAGACCTCACGCTCGGCCTTGGCCTCGAGATACCCCGCATATCCCGTGTCGTGGAGGTAGTGCTGCCCACGGTCGAGTTCGAGCATCCGGTTCGTGACCCGATCGAGCACGTGGCGATCGTGGGAGACCAGCAGCAACCCCCCGGTGTAGGCCGCGAGCCACCCCTCCAACCAGTCGATGGCGTCGAGATCCAGGTGGTTCGTCGGCTCGTCCAGGATCAGCAGATCGCCCGGATCGACCAGGGCCCGAGCGAGCTGCACCCGACGCGCCTGGCCGCCCGACAGTGCGTCGGTCGGACGGTCGAGCAACTCGCCGAGGCCGAGTCGGGTCAGCACGGCCTCGGCCTCCCACGGAGCATCCGGAACCGCCGCCGCGACCACCCCACGCACGGTCCCGGCCGGCACGGGATCGGCCTGGTCGACCATGACGATCCGAGCACCCTGGCCCCGCCGCAGCGAACCGGCATCGGGCTCGGTCTTGCCGGCGAGCACCCGGAGCAGCGTGGACTTGCCGGTGCCGTTGATCCCGACGATGCCGAGTCGATCGCCGGTGGAGAGGGTCAGCGAGATGCCCCGGAACAGGTCGCGTTCGGGGTGGCGCACGGTGAGATCGACCGCGTCGAGCAGGATCATCGCCGACCCCCGTCACGGCAGGGCAGACTGGCCGGGTGCGGCCCGACCCACTTCCCGTCAAGTTGCCCGGGCGCGGCATTCAGCTCGCGGGGAGAGTGATCCCGGGCATCGGCCGGGTGAACCGTTCGATCCCCGACCACACCGCCTGGTGGAGTGCCCACAACGAGGCCCAGCCGCTCGGCGGGCCGACGGTGATCTCGATCGGGGACTCGACCGCGTTGGGCATCGGGGCGTCGCATCCGGACCGAGGGTACGTGGGCCGGCTGGCCGAACGGGTCGGCCCTCGGGTCGCGACCTACAACCTCGCGATGTCGGGGGCACGAGTGCGCGACGCACTCGATCGGCAGATCCCACAACTCGAGCGACTGCTCGACGCCGTCGAGCCGCTGGCCGTCACCTGCGGCATCGGATCCAACGACGTGTTCTGGGATCGCACCGAGGACCTCCACGAACAACTCGACGAGCTGGTCGATCGGCTCGCGGCCACCGGTGCACCGGTGGTGGTGCTCGACATCGCCGGGCGCTCCGGCACGGCGCGGCGAGCCCGACGACACCTACGCGACGGCGCCGATCGTGCCGGGTTCACGATCGCCCGTGTGTGGGACTGGCCCCTGGGTGGCGTCGCCTCGACCGCCTCCGACCGGTTCCACCCGAACGACCGGGGGTACGGCCACATGGACGCGAAGCTCTGGGAAGCCGTCGGCCATCGATTCGGGGAGACGTCGGCATGACCGAGCGCCGCCCCCGACGACCCGGCGCCCTCCCGGACAAGATCGATCTCGATGCACCCCGTCGTCGTCGCCCGACCTACCCGGATCATCCGGCGACGCCCGGACTCCGCGTCCGGCATCGCAGCTCGGGCACCACCGGCACGGTCCGGCGGTTCCGAGCCTCCCACGTCGAGATCGAGACCCGATCGGGCCGGATCGAACTGCTGCCCATCTCGCCGGGGGCCTTCGAGGTCGCCGGTGCCGACCGTCGCCCCATGGCGGTGTCGCTCGTCGCTCCTCCGAAGGCCAGCCCGAAGTCGACCACGATCACCGCCTCGGGCTCGGTCTCGGCCGGCGAGACCGCCGCCCGCGTGGCCCGCGCCTCACGGATCCTCGTGGAGGGTCGCCACGACGCCGAACTGGTCGAGAAGGTGTGGGGCGCCGACCTCCGTGTGGAGGGCGTGGTGGTCGAACCGTTGCACGGCGCCGACGATCTGGCCTCGGTCGTCCGCACCTTCGGTCCTCGCCCGGGCCGGAGGCTGGGGATCCTGCTCGACCACCTCGTGGACGGATCGAAGGAGTCCCGGATCGCCGCCGGGGTCGATCACCCCGACGTGCTGATCACCGGCCACCGCTACGTCGACATCTGGCAGGCCGTTCGACCGGCCGCGGTCGGCATCCCGGCCTGGCCGGTGATCCCGAAGGGTCAGGACTGGAAGCGCGGTGTACTGCGGGAGCTGGGGGTGAACGTCGAGCCGGGCCAGTTCTGGCAGGCGTTGCTCGGCCGGGTCGGGACCTACGCCGACCTCGAGGCGGACCTCGTCGGCGCGGTCGAACAGCTCATCGACTTCGTTGCACCCCCGGAACCGTGAGCGACGGCGGCGGGCCGGCCGGTTGCGGTGCGTGCTGGGCCTGGCCCGCTTCGTTGCGGAACCATGCGGCGGGGTTGATCTTGTCCGACGGCACGGGCGGGTTGAACAGGTAGCCCTGCTGGATGTCGACCCCGAGCTCCATGAGCTGGCGTGCCTGCTCCGGGGTCTCCACGCCCTCTGCGACCACGGTGAGGCCGAGGGCGGTGGCCATCGAGACGATCGCGTCGATGATCGCGGTGTTCACCGCACCGTTGCGCATGTCGTGCACGAAGGACTTGTCGATCTTGAGGGACTCGACCATGTCGAACTGCTTGATGTAGCTGAGCGATGACTGGCCGGTGCCGAAGTCGTCGATCGCCAACCGCACACCGAGTGCCCGGAGCTCGCGCAACACGTTGAGGCCGTCGAGATGGTCGACGATCACGTCCTCGGTGATCTCGAGCGTGAGCTGCGAGGGCGGCAGACCCGACCAGCTCAACACCTCCGAGACGAGGAAGGGGAAGGTGTTGTCGAGCAGCTGCTGCTCGGCGACGTTCACTCCGATACGGACGTTGCGAGCACCGGGATTCTGGTGATTCCACACGGCGAGCTGGGCGCAGGCCTCGCGGAGCACCAGCTCGCCGAGGCGGGCCATCATGGCGGCCTCCTCGGCGACGGGCAGGAACGCCCCCGGGCCGAGCAGACCACGGGTCGGGTGGTTCCACCGGATCAAGGCCTCGAACGACGAGAGCTTCTGGGTCCGCACGTTCACGAGCGGCTGGTAGTGGACCACGAACTGGCTCTCGGAGAACGCCGAGGTGAGGTCCCGCTCGGTGTCGAGGCGGACGACGGCCGCCTTGCGCTGCTCGTCGTCGAAGATCGCATACCCCGACTTGGCCTTCTTGGCCTTGTACATCGCGGCATCGGCGTCACGGACGAGATCCTCGGCCGTACGCACGTCGCCGGGCCGGGAGACCGCGATGCCGATCGAGGTCGACATCACCTGCGAGCCACCTCGGAGCGAGATCGGTTCGTTGAAGGCCTTGAGGATCGACTTGGCGACGGCCGTCACCGAGGCCTCCGAGATCAAGTCGCGGCACACGACGACGAACTCGTCACCACCGAACCGGCCGACGATGTCGGAGGACCGCACGGTCTTCTCCAGTCGGGCCGCGATGATCCGCAGCAGCTCGTCGCCGGCGTCGTGGCCCATGGAGTCGTTGATGACCTTGAAGCGGTCGAGGTCGAGGAAGAGCACGCCGACGACCGTGTCGGAGGTCTTGGCCCGGTCGATCGACTCGCCGAGCTCGCGGAACAGACCGATCCGATTCGTCAGTCCGGTCAACGTGTCGTGGTTCGCCTGGTGCTCGGTCTCCGCGAGATAGCGATGGTCGTGGCGGGACCGCCATGCGATGACCAGGGCCGCCAGTGTGGCGGCCGCAGCCGTGGCCAGAGACGCTGCGAGGCGTTCGGTCACCGATCCACTGTCGGAGAAGATGGACACGACGAGCGTCCAGAGGAGCGCGCCGGCCACACCGCCGGCCAGGACCCACATCGGTCCGCGCAGCTCAGATCGCCCGTTCGTCATCACCTGTACTAACGGCACGCGGAGCCGGAATGTGAGACCTAATCCGCGGCGGTCGAATCACCTCTCGGCGGGGGCTCAGGACCTCGCTCATCGTGCCGATGATGGACACAGACATGTCCTCTGCCCCTCACCACCGCCCGGACCTCGATGTGTCCCGACACTCCCTCCTCGGCGAAGGCTTCCAGCGCCTCGCCCGTGGACTCGGGCCGTTCATCGATCCCCGCATGGCGGAGTACTTCGACGATGCCGACACCTGGACCGACCTCGCGGCGGATCGGATGGGGCGGGGCGTCGAGCCGGGGACGTCGGATCCGCTGTTCCAGCTGCTCGTGCTCCGGCGGTTCTGGGGGCCGGTCTTCGCCGAGCACTTCCGCGACGATCTCCGGCCACTCATCGGCCAGCTGATCGAAGCCAGGAACCTGTGGGCGCACTTCTCGCTTCCCGACGACCCGGACTATCTCGACCGCATCCTGCTCGGGCTGGAACGCCTGTTGGCCCCGGTCGAGCCCGAGGGTGCGTCGGAGTTGCGGTCGTTGCGTTCCCGGTTGCGGGATCCCGCAGCCGACGACTCGGCGCCGCCGGATCTGCCCGCCGATCACGACGGTCCCGACCTGGAAGCGCAGCTCTCCGAGACCGAGATGGCCTTCGAACGTCTCCAGGACGAACACATGAGCCTGGCCCGCCAGCTCGAGCATCGGCGGATGTCGGAGGCCGGAGCCAAGCTCCAACTCACCGCGGCCGAACAGCGCCTGCTCGAACTCCAGGCACGTTCGGCGGCGCTCGAGGAACAACTCGTCACCTCCGACATGAGCCGGGACCGGCTCGAGTGGCTCTTCGTCTCCTTCCTCGCCGTGCTCCTGCTCGTCATGGCGCTCGCCGTCACCTGACGGGCACCCGACGGGCGTGGCGGCGCACGGCTGCCGTAGGGTCGTCGGCATGGAGATGCGACTCGACGGACAGACGGCGCTCATCACGGGAGGATCCCGCGGCATCGGCAAGGCCATCGCCGAGAGCTTCGCCCACGCCGGTGCCTCGATCATGCTGGTGTCCCGCAAACCCGAGGGTCTCGAGGCCGCCGCGGCCGAACTCATCGAGGCGACCGGCGCCGACGTCGCGTGGCACGCGGGCAACACCGGCGACATCGCCGTTGCCGAGGCGGCCTGCGACGCCACGATCGAACGGTTCGGCTCAATCGACATCCTGGTCAACAACGCCGCGACGAACCCCTACGCCGGGCCGACCATCGACGTCGACCTCCCTCGTTGGGACAAGACCATCCAGGTGAACCTCACCGCGCCGATGTTCTGGACCCAGACGGCCTGGCGGCGGTGGATGAAGGACCACGGCGGCAACATCATCAACATCTCCTCGGTCGGCGGCCTCACGACCAATCCCGTGATCGGCGTCTACGACATGACGAAGTCCGCGCTGATCCACCTGACCGAGCAACTCGCAGCCGAACTCGCCCCCACCGCACGGGTCAACGCGATCTGTCCCGGCCTCGTCAAGACCGACTTCGCCCGGTTGTTGTGGGAGGGCGAGTCGGGCGACCGGGTGGCGCAGAGCTACCCGATGAAACGCCTCGGTGAGGTCACCGACATCGCCAACGCCGCGCTCTACCTCGCGTCGGACGCCAGCTCCTGGATGACCGGACAGCACCTCGTGCTCGACGGCGGTGGCCAGGTGGCGTTCTCCTCGGTCGGCTGAACCGAGGATGCGCATCCCCTCGATCCGCCTGGCGCGAGTGGCCGGCATTCCCATCCGGGCCGACCTCGGTGTCGCACTGCTCGCCGTCGTCGTCGCGGTCGGGCTGGCCAACCAGCTCCTGCCGCTCGCGTTTCCCGGGCGCGCCGGATGGGTGCACACGACCGCATCGATCGGCGGCGCCATCGGCCTGGTCGGATCGATCCTCCTCCACGAGATCGGGCACGCCGTCGCGGCGCGCCGCAACGGGATCGGGGTGCGGGGGATCACGCTCTGGGTCCTGGGGGGACAGGCCGAGCTGGACCGTCTCTGCGACACACCGAGGGCCGAGTTCCAGGTCGCCGCCGCCGGACCGGCCGCGAACGGTGCGCTCGCAGCGCTGCTGTCGGTCAGCGGATGGTGGATCCACAGCCTGACCGGCGCACGGATCGGACCGGGGGTGCTCGGCTGGCTCGCGATCATGAACCTCGTGATCGCGATCTCGAACCTCATCCCGGTCGCCCCACTCGACGGCGGCCGCATCCTCACCGCCTGGCTGTGGGCGCGTCGGGGCGACGCCGAGACCGCCCGGATCCTGACCGCACGCCTCGGCCTCGTGGCCGGCGGTTCCCTGGCCCTCGCCGCGATCGCGTGGCTGTTCGCCGATCCGACGAACCTGAACGCGTGGATCCTGCTCGTCACGGGAGGTTTCATCGTGCCCGGTGCACGCATGGAGCTGGCGGCCGCCGTCATCCGCCGACGCCTGGCGACGACGGTCGTCGCCTCGGTGATGAGTCCTCTGCCGCCGCCCGTCACGGTCGGCACGCTCGCGACGGCCATCGGCGCCGGCCCACCCTCCGACGCCGTCGTCGGCGTCACCCGATGGACCCACGAACCCGTCGGGTGGGTCACCACCTCGAAGGCCCGTCGACTGCCCGCTCCGGCCGCGGCGATGACCACCGCCGAGGCGCTCATGACCCCGGAACGAGAGCTCGCCCGTGTCCGGGCCGACGAGTCGCTCCGTGCGGTCGTCGACCGGCTCGATCTGTTCGGCCCCGAGGCCTTCGTCGGCCGCGACGACCCGATCGTCGTGGAGGACTGGGAGGGTCGCCGCGTCGGTGGGCTCACCCCCGGGGCGATCGCCCCGCTGCTGAGCCCGCCGAACTGGTGGGGACACACCGTGGTGGCACGGTCCGACGCCGGCTGAACATCCCCGGGTCCACCGATGCCCCGTGACTAGCGTCGGGGGCGTGGAACCCACCGCGACCGAGACCGATGCGCCGTTGGCGGACACGTCCGCATCCGATCGACGTCTCACACCCGCTGTGACCCGACGCTCGATCCTGTTCTTCTGGCTCTCCGGAGCCGGCCTGCTCGCCACGTGGCAGATCGCCAGGAGTCTCCGGGGGCTGCTGATCCAGCTGCTCGTCTCGCTGTTCCTCGCGTTCGCGATCGAACCCGCGGTCGACCGGCTCGAACGAGCCGGACTCCGTCGCGGGCTCGGGACCGGGTTGATGCTCGTCGTGATCATCGGGTCCGTCGTGGGGTTCATCGCCGCGATGGGGTCCGTTCTCGCCACACAGATCACCGACCTCGCCCAGGGGCTGCCGGGCTATCTCGTCTCGATCGAGGAGTGGGCCGAGGAGCGCTTCGGGCTGGAGATCGCCACCGACGATCTGATCGAGCGCATCGAGACCGGCGAGATCGTCGGCCGGGCCGCCGATGTCGCCCAGAACCTCGTCGGGGTCGGCTCGACCGTGCTGAACGGTGTGTTGCAGGTGTTCACGATCCTGCTGTTCACCTTCTACCTGGCCGCCGACGGCCCCCGCCTGCGTCGCACGATCTGCTCGGTCCTGCCGCCGCGCCGCCAGCACGAGGTCCTGCGGGTCTGGGAGCTGGCCACGAACAAGACGGGTGCGTTCATCTCGTCCCGGTTCGTGATGGCGGTCATCTCTTCGGTGTTCCACACCACCGTCTTCTGGCTGCTCGATCTGCCGTCGGCGGTGGCCCTCGGGCTGTGGGTGGGCATCGTCTCGCAGTTCGTCCCGGTCGTCGGCACCTACCTCGCCGGTCTCTTCCCGGTCGTCATCGCCCTCGGGGCCGAGCCGATCAAGGCGCTCTGGGTCATCGTCGCCGTGGTCGCGTACCAGCAGGTCGAGAACTACGTGATCCAGCCGAGGATCACGTCGCAGACGCTGGCGATCCACCCCGCCGTCGCCTTCGGGGCCGTGCTCGCCGGCGCCGGCCTGCTCGGGCCGATCGGCGCGATCCTGGCGCTGCCGTTCGCCGCGACACTCCAGGGCGTCGTGTCGGCCTATGTCCAGCGCCACGAGTTCGTCGGTACGGCACCGTCGACGATGGTCGATCCGAACGATGCGGTGGCGCTGGCTCCGATGCCGGACCCCGAGGATCGGGAAGAGCCGGGACCGGCCGAGGGTTGATGCGGGTATGAGCACCTCCGACGTCCAGGCCATCGAGTTCTACTGGCGGCCCGGCTGCCCGTTCTGTTCCGGCCTCGAACGCAACCTGGCCTCGCTCGATCTTCCGCTGGACAAGCGGAACATCTGGGACGAACCCCGACACGCCGAGTTCGTCCGGTCGGTCGCCGACGGCAACGAGACCGTGCCGACCGTCCGCATCGGCGACATCTCGATGGTCAACCCGTCCCCCGCGGAGGTCATCGCCGCACTCGACGATCAGGCTCCCCATCTCGTGCCGGAGGGTGTCGAGGTGCCCGAGCCCGGGCGACTCGGCTCCGCCGTGCGCCGCCTGCTCGGCGGCTGAGACGAGCGTCACAGGTCGCCCGACCTCCCGGTCATTGCGCAGCGCAACTATTATCGGTCGCTGTTCGATGAACGGGTGAGCGTGACGACCGAGACCTACATCTCCCTGAAGATCGCAGCCGAGAAGCTCGACCTGCACTACATGACGGTGTACCGCTACGTCCGGACCGGACGACTGCCCGCCGTCAAGGTCGACGGCGAATGGCGCGTCCGACAGTCCGACGTGGACTTCCTCGGCGCGGACGGCGCCGACCGAACGCCGCGGCCGCGCGAAGAACAGCGACCGGCACTCGAGGAACGGATGATCGCCGGCGACGAAGCGGGAGCCTGGCAGATCATCGAGCTCGCGCTCGGCAGTGGAGCCGACGTCGAAGAGGTCTACCTCAAGCTCCTCATCCCGGCGATGCGCAGCATCGGCGACCGCTGGGAGACCGAGGACATCTCGGTGCTCGACGAGCACCAGGCAACGGCCGTGGCCACCCGCATCGTCGCGCGGTTGGGTCCGATGTTCCGCCGCCGGGGCCGCCGCCGCGGCGTGGTCATCATCGGCGCACCCGCCGGCGATCCCCATGCCCTGGCTCCCGCGTTCCTGGCCGACCTGCTCCGCGGTCGACGGTTCGAGGTCCTGGACCTCGGAGGCAACACACCAGCCGAGAGCTTCGTCGAGTTGGCGAGCAAGACCGATGGTGTCCGAGCCGTCGCGATCTCGGCCACCGCACCCGACAACCTGGACGTCGTCACCGAGACGGTCGCCGCGATCCACGACGCCTGTCCCGGAGTGCCCGTGCTGGTCGGCGGCCACCTCATCAGCTCGCGCGAGGTCGCCGAACAGGTCGGTGCCGACGACTGGGCACCCGATGCCGAGGGTGCACTCGAGCTGTTCGAGGAGATCCTCGTCCGCTGAGCGGACACCGTCACCGATTGCCACCGCTCGACCGCCCAGCGCGGCCATCATGGATCGGTGGCTGATCCAACGAATCCGGCGCCGTTCGCCCGGGAGGTCATCGACGTCCCCGTCGCCGACGAACTCGGCGAGAGCTTCCTCGCGTATTCGCTCTCGGTGATCACCAGCCGGGCGATCCCGGACGTGAAGGACGGCCTCAAGCCCGTCCAGCGCCGCATCCTCTACTCGATGCGGGAGATGGGCCTGCGACCCGACCGACCACACCGGAAGTGCGCCCACGTGGTCGGCGACGTGATGGCGAAGTACCACCCGCACGGCGACTCGGCGATCTACGACACCCTCGTTCGACTCGGCCAGGACTTCTCCCGTCCCGTCACCCTCGTCGACCCGCAGGGCAACTTCGGTTCCCTCGACGATCCACCCGCCGCCTACCGGTACACGGAGTGCCGACTGACGCCCGCCGCCATCGATCTCCTCGGCGAGATCGACGAGGACACCGTCGACTTCCGGCCGACCTACGACGGCGAGACCGAGGAGCCGGTCTGCCTCCCGGCCGTGCTGCCCAACCTCCTCGTGAACGGCACGTCGGGCATCGCCGTCGGGATGGCCACCTCGATGCCGACCCACAACCTCGTCGAGGTCGCCGAGGCCATCAAACTCGTCATGACCAAGCGGCGGCCGAAGCCGACGATCGACGAGTTGATGGCCTGCGTGCCGGGCCCCGACTTCCCCTCCGGCGGCCTGGTGATCACCGACGGCATCCGGGAGGCCTACGAGACCGGCCGGGGCTCGGTCCGGATGCGTGCCCGAGCCAAGATCGTGGACGTCACCCGCTCCCGCCAGGGCATCGAGGTCACCGAACTCCCGTACCTGGTCGGACCCGAGCGGGTCGTCGCCAAGATCAAGGAGTTGATCAACAACGGTCGCCTCCAGGGGATCTCGAACGTCAACGACGAGTCCGACCGCAAGCACGGCCTCAAGATCGTGATCGAGGCCAAGACCGGCGTGAACGTCGCGGTGCTCCTCGAGAAGCTCTACAAGCTCACGCCGCTCGAGGAGACCTTCGGCATCAACAACGTCGTCCTCGTCGACGGGGTGCCCACCACACTCGGGCTCTACGAGCTGTGCCACTACTACATCGAGCACCGCCTCGACGTCATCGTCCGGCGATCCGAGTACCGCCTCCGCAAGGCGAAGGACCGGCTCCACATCGTCGAGGGCCTGCTGATCGCCATCGACAACATCGATCTCGTGGTCCGCCTGATCCGGACCTCGAAAAACGGTCCCGAGGCCCGCCAGCGCCTCATGGACGAGCTCGGGCTGAGCCAGATCCAGGCCGAGTACGTGCTCGACCTCCAGCTCCGTCGGCTCACCGCACTGTCCTACGACGAACTCGTCGAGGAGAAGCGCACCCTGCTCGCCACCATCGACGACCTCGAGAAGTTGCTCGCCTCGGAGCAGCGCCGCCGCACCCTGGTGATCAAAGAACTCGGTGAGGTCGTGGACAAGTACGGCTCGGCCCGCCGATCCGAACTCGTGAGTTCCGAGACCCTCCCCGATCTCGAGGAGATGACCGAGGCAGCCGCGGCGGAGGTCACCGACGACCCGTGTGTGCTGTCGCTGTCGGCCACCGGCTTGATCGGGCGAGAGCCGATCGGCACGTCGCGTTCGTTCACCCCCTCCCGCCACGACGTGATCGAGCGGGTCGTCGTCACGAGCCTGCAGGCCACCGTCCTCGCGATCACCTCGGCGGGTCGCTGCCTCCATCTCACACCGAACGAGCTCGCCGAGGTGGCCGGTCGTTCGAGGGGCGCCACCCTCGGCGAGACCCCGGGTGCCCCCGACCTCGAACGGGGTGAGCAGGTCATCTCGCTGTTCACGACCGATGGCCCACCACTCCTCATCGTGACCGCGGCCGGCGTCGCCAAGCGAGTGGAGCGCGACGTGCTGGCCGGTCAGGGTTCGGGACGCCCCGCCATCGGGCTGGCCGACGGCGACACCGTGGTCGCGGCGATCGACGCACGCGACGACAGCGAGATCGTGATGGTCTCGAGCGACGCCCAGGCGCTTCGCACCGCCGTCGACGGCATCAGCACCCAGGGTGCGGCCGCGCGCGGGGTGGCCGGCATGAAGCTCAAGGGGTCCGCCAAGATCGTCGGGGCCGGCCTCGTCGCCGACGGCGCCGTCGTCATCACGACCACCGACGCCGACACGGCGAAGTCGACCCCCATCGACGAGATCCCGGCGAAGGGCCGGGGCACGGGTGGGGTGCGGCTCACGAAGTTCAAGCACGAGAAGCGCCTCGTGTTCGCGTGGGTCGGTGTGCCCGAACGGACCGTCATGCTCGTCGGCCAGGCCGACGCACCATCACGCCCCGACGGCGACCCACAACCGATGTCGCTTCCCCCGACACGTCGCGACGGGCCGAGCGGCCCGACCGAGCGACGCATCCTCGCCATCGGTTCCATCCGTTGGTGACACCCTCGATTCGTAGGATCCCCTGAGATGGCCGCGACCAAACCCAAGAAGAACGCCGGCTACGACGCCGACTCCATCCAGGTGCTCGAGGGCCTCGACGCGGTCCGCAAGCGACCCGGCATGTACATCGGCGGCACCGGCACCGAAGGCCTGCACCATCTCGTGTGGGAGATCGTGGACAACGGTGTCGACGAAGCCGCAGGTGGCCACGCCCGGCGGATCGAGGTGGTGCTCCACCCCGACGGTTCGGTCGAGGTCGCCGACGACGGCCGAGGAATCCCGATCGACGCGAAACCCGACGGACGGACGGCACTCGAGGTGGTGTTCACCGAACTGCACGCCGGCGGGAAGTTCGGCTCCGGCGCCTACTCGGCCTCGGGTGGCCTGCACGGTGTCGGCGCCTCGGTGGTGAATGCTCTGGCGACCAAACTCGTGGCCGAGGTCGACCGCAACGGCGCCACCCATCGTCTCGTGTTCAACGAGCGGGTGCCCGGCAACTACACCAAGTCCGGCGCGTTCAAGCCCACCTCGACGCTCGCGAAGATCAAGACCGTGCCGAAGGGCCGCACCGGCACCCGTATCCGCTTCTGGCCGGACACCGACATCTTCGACCCGGATGCGACCATCGACTACGCCACCGTGCGCGAACACGTCGCCCGGGTCTGCTTCCTCGTTCCCGGGCTCACGGTCAGCCTCCATGACAAGCGGGTGAAAGGCCAGAAGCCGGAGACCTTCGTCGCCGCCGGTGGGCTCGCCGATTACGTCGACGTGCTCTCGACCGGTGAGAACGTCACCGACATCATCACCATCACCGACGAGGCGACCTTCACCGAGCGTGTGCCGGTGGACGGCAAGATGACCGACGTCGAGCGGCCGTGCCGCGTCGACGTGGCGTTGCGTTGGGTCAAGGGGTACGACTCGAAGGTCGTCAGCTTCGTCAACACCATCCCCACCCGCGAAGGCGGCACCCACGTCGCCGGATTCGAGCGAGCGCTCAGCTTCGTCTCGAACGGGACACTGCTCAAGGACACCCGCAAGCTCAAGAAGCTCGCGAAGACGAAGGACGACCGGGCGACCCCTGCCGATGTCCAGGAGGGTCTGATCGCGGCGGTGAAGGTCACCTTCCCCGAGCCCCAGTTCAAGGGACAGACCAAGGGCGAGCTCGGCACCCCGGCCATCCAGTCGATCGTGTACGAGTCGGTGAAGGCCGGGTTCGACACCTGGGCCGCCGGCGGCGGCAAGAAGACCCAGATCAACGCGCTGCGCGACAAGATGGCGAACGCCGTCATCAACCGGATCCAGGCCCGACAAGCGCTCGACAATCGCCGCAAGCTCGCCAACCTGTCGTCCACGGGGATGCCCGACAAGCTCGCCGACTGCCGCAAACACGGACCCGAGGCCGAACTGCTGATCGTGGAGGGCAACTCCGCCGCCGGACCGGCCAAGGCCGGTCGCGATTCGTCGATCATGGCGGTGCTCCCGTTGCGGGGCAAGGTCGTGAACGCCGGCAAGGCCACGCTCAAGCAGGTCGTCGACAACGCCGAGGCGCAGGCCCTCATCACCGCGATCGGCGCCGGTTCCGGTCGGGACTTCGACGTCGAGTCGAGTCGGTACGGCCGGATCATCATCCTCTGCGACGCCGATGTCGATGGCAGCCACATCCGCTGCCTGCTGCTGACGTTGATCTACCACCACATGCGTCCGCTGCTCGAGCACGGCATGGTCTACGCGGCGCAACCCCCGCTGTTCGCCACGAAGGTCAAGGGCGAGAACGTGTACGCGTACTCCGAAGAGGAGCGCAACACCCTCACCGCGCAACACAAGATCTCCATGGACAAGTGGAAGCGGTTCAAGGGTCTCGGCGAGATGAACGTCGACGAGCTCGCCGAAACGACGCTCAACCCGAGCACCCGTGTGCTGAAACGCATGAGCATGGACGACGCCGAGCTGATGGCGGAGGCCGCCAACCTCTTCGACGTGCTCATGGGCTCCGACGTGGCCACCCGCCGGGACTACATCGTCGAGAACTCGGGACTCGTCGACCCCACGCTGCTCGACATCTGAGGTCGAGCTCGGTCAGACGATGACCTCGGCCCGATCGATCGATTCGTCGACGGGCCCCTCGAGCTGGCGGTACAGGGCCACGTGGGCCGAGTCGCTGATCGCATAGACCAAGCCGGTCAGGATGCCGCCGACGATCAATCCGACGAGCAGCGCGAACGGTGCCTCCCCGACGAATTCTCCGCCCTCGATGATGATCCCGTCCGCCTGTTCAACGAGCCACGGCGGGTTCTGGCCGGCCGACCCGAACTGGGAGTCGAGCCCGGCGAGCGCATTGATGGGCGCACTCACCACGTTCGTGGCGATGGATGCCGCGAACGTGATCAGCCCCAACAGCAGCAGGCGACCGAAGATCGCGAAGAACCGCCCCTTCGTCAGCCCGAAGCTCGTGCGCACCGACGAGACACCCCGCGGCGCCAGGGCCGCAGCGGTCCCGAACATGCTCGACCGCACCCACCACCACACCGATGCCACCAAGGCCACCGGGATCGTCAGGATGAACAGGATGGGTACGAGCACGCCGACCCCGACGGCGATCGCCCAGATGACGAGGAACCCGAGACCGGTCAGGATCGCGACACCGAGCAGACGCGGCAACCGCTGGAGCCCGTGGGCGATCGACGCCGACCATGGCAGACCGGGCTCCGGCTCCGCGGCGGCGATCTGGTGCGACACCGCACCACGTGCGGCGAAGCCGACCAGCGCACCGAACACGACGACGGCGATGCCGACGCCGGCCGCCGCGCCACCGTCGATCGAGATCTCCGCGGTGTCACCGACGTCGATCACCTCCAGGCGGAACCCCCGCAGCGCCAACCACAGTCCGAGACCGATCACGAGCGCGGTCGAGGTCTGGATGATCGCGAGGATGGCGAACACATGGCCGATTCGGCCGGCAAGGCTGCGGAAGGTGTCGGACAGCCACGATCCGATGTCGCTGAGACCATTCGGACCGCGTCGACCGGCGGCCGCCGCGCCGGCCTCCGGCGGTGGCGCGGTCTGCTCGGTCCAGGTCGTGCCGTCCCACCAGCGCACGACCGGCGCGCCATAGGGATCGTCGTACCAGCCGGGCGGGGGAAGTTGCGGGTCACTCACAGCAGCACTCCATCAGCTCACACGTCACGTTCGACGGTGGTGCGTTCATCGGTCTCGACCACCACGCCGTAGTGGTCCGAGGGTACGACCCCGTCGATGGGCTCGACGCCGAAGAGCTCGGCGCGAAGCGGGTTTCCGAGTGGTTTCGGTCGAGGCCAGGCGATCATCACGTGGTCCAGACGTCGGCGGGGCCACTGGGCGTTCGCCGAATGCGGGTTCGCCCGGGTCCACGTGTGACCCACCCCGTCGCCGACCGCCGCCCATGCGTCGGTGAAGACCAAGCCGTCGACATAGGTGCGGGCCCGACCGGTGAGCCGGCGCACCTCGTCCGACTCCGGCTCCGCGTTGAGGTCACCGATCAGCACGACCGGACGGCTGTCCGGACAGTGCCGGTCGGCGAGATGTCCGACCACGACCGCGAGCTGTTCTTCGCGGAGCGAACTCCGGTCGTACTGCCAGGCGAGATGCGTGACGCCGACGATCTGGGTGCCATCCGGGTGGGCGATCTCGGCGATGAGCAGGGACCGAACCGCTCGCTCCCCCTCCCGGCCCGGGAGCCGGATGGTCTCCGAGCTCGTGATCGGCCAGCGGGACAACAGTGCGTTGCCGAAACCGTCGGGCTCGCCGGACGGCTTCGTGGTCCTGGCCAGATGCATGTCGAGGCGCTCGGCGAGCAGGCGGGCCTGGTCGGCCGAGGCGTCGCTCCACACCTCCTGGAGACCGATCACGTCGGCGGCCACGCGCTCGAGCTCGACGGCGATCGGCTCGGCCCGCTCCTGCCACGGACCGAACTTCCACCACAGGTTCCACGTCGCGATCCGCACCACCCGAGGGTGCCACGAACGAGCGGCGGACGACACGCCGGCCGACGCTCCGGTTCTCCACTGCGGTGGCGGTCTCCCTACGCTGCGCCGATGAACGTCGATGCGGCAGAGGCCGCCCCGGTCTCGCTGCGCGAAGCAGCCGAGCGACTCGGCGTGCACTACATGACGGCCTATCGCTATGTCCGCCTCGGCCACCTGCCGGCCGAGAAGGTCGGCGGCCAGTGGCAGATCCAGCTCGACGATCTCCGGAATCTCACGGACGGACCGCCGCCGACCGAGCCCATCTCGCTCGAGACCGCCGCCGAGGATCTCCACAGCGCACTCGTCTCCGGTGATGAGGTCGCGGCCTGGCGCATCGTCTCGAACGTCGACCTCGAGCCGGCGAGGATCTACACCGAGCTGCTGGCGCCGGCGATGGTCGACGTTGGCGCCCGTTGGGCCTGCGGCGAACTGACGATCGCCGACGAGCATCAGGCGACCGCGGTGGCGACCCGCGTCATCGGTCGCCTCGGACCCAGCTTCGCTCGGGCCGGACGCAAGCGGGGCAAGGTCATCGTCGGCGCACCGGCCGGCGACCACCACTCACTTCCGAGCACGTTGTTCGCCGACCTCATCCGCTCACACGGACCCGAGGTGATCGACCTGGGTGCCGCGACGACCCCGGAGGCGTTCGTCGAGGTGGTTCGACGCCACGAGGCCCGCGTGGTCGTCGTGCTGTCGGTGACCGCATCGGATGCGTTGGACGACGCGGCGGACACGGCCAAGCGCCTGCGTGAGGAATGGCCGGATCTCTGCGTCGCCATCGGTGGCCGTGCCGTCACCTCGGCGCAGCTGGCGGACGAGCTGGGATCCTCGCTCTGGGCCCCGACGCCCGACGAAGCCGCCGCCGCGATCGCCGCGAGCTCCCTGCACGCCTGACGCGCTCGATCCTCGACCGACCACGGGGCGGCCAACAGGGATGCACCGCATGCCTCCGGCCTGCCGTTGGCACCGCGTGCCTCCGGCCAGCCGTTGGCACCGCGTGCCTCCGACCTGCCGTTGCGCCCGGAGTTCGAGGTCGAGCCCGCACCACCACCCGAGGTGAGCTTCGACCGCGCCGCGTGAGCAGTCTTGCCCTGCTGCCGATTTAGTACTAAGTTCGCCGTTAGCGCTAAATCCCCCTCCCGCCCCCAGGAGTCACCGTGGACGCCGAGTTCAGCCTTCATCCCGAGACCGACAGCGACTGGGCCGACCAGGCCATCTGCAAGGGACTGACCGAAGTGTTCTTCGGTCCGGCGGCCGAACGCCCCGAGCGCCGGGTGGAGCGGGAAGCGATCGCCCGCTCCTACTGCTCCGCCTGCCCGGTGCAGCTCGAGTGCCTCCAGTACGCCCGCCTCAACCGCGAGCACGGCATCTGGGGCGGCGAGAACGACGAGCAGCGGGCCTCGGTCGGCTTCGCCCCGCGATCACCCAGCCGGCGTGCCGTCATCCAGGCCAGGGATCTCGCCCGCAAGCGCATCGGTGACGTCGAGCCCGATCCGTGGGCCGACCTCCCGACGCTGCACGCCGCCGCCGGGGACTGATCGCCGTCTCGATCGGCTGCCGGAAGGCGGCCGCTGGCACACTCCCGACATGACGAGTTCGGATGCCTTCTGCCTCTTGTCGTTCGGCGGACCCGACGGACCCGACGACGTGTTGCCGTTCCTGCGGAACGTGACCCGCGGTCGCAACGTGCCCGACGACCGTCTGGTCGAGGTCGCCGAGCAATACGACCGGTTCGGCGGGCGTTCACCGATCAACGATCAGAATCGTGCCCTCCTCGAGGCCGTCACGGAGCAGCTCGCCACGACGGACGATCCGATGCCCACTTACTGGGGCAATCGGAACTGGCACCCGTTCCTCGGCGATGCCGTGACCGAGATGCGCGACGCCGGCGTCACGCGAGCCTTCGTGTTCGCGACGTCGGCGTTCTCTTCCTACTCCGGCTGCCGCCAGTACCGCGAGGATCTCGCCCGGGCCGCCGCCGAGGTCGAGGGCGCGCCCGAGCTCCACAAGTTGCGGTTGTTCTACAACCACCCGGGCTTCCTCGATCCCGTGATCGACCGGGTTCGGGACGCGCTCACGGCCAGCGACGATCCCGACGGCGCCCGTGTGATCTTCACCGCACACTCGATCCCGCGCAGCATGGCGGCGACCTCGGAGTACGAAGCGCAGCTGCACGAGGCATGCCAGCTCGTGATGGATGGCCTCGGCATGGGTCAGCGGGTCTGGGACCTCGCCTTCCAGTCCCGGAGTGGACCACCGCAGATCCCGTGGCTCGAGCCCGACATCAACGATCACCTGCGAGCGATCGCCGACGCCGTCGACGCGGTCGTCGTTGTGCCCATCGGCTTCGTGTCGGACCACATGGAAGTCATGTTCGACCTCGACACCCAGGCGGCCGAGACGGCCGCCGACCTCGATCTCGGCTTCATCCGGGCCGCCACCGTCGGCACCGACCCCCGGTTCGTCGCCATGATCGTCGAGCTGATCGACGAGGTCCGAGCCGGCGTGACGCCACGACACCGCGGCGCAGCCGGCCCCTGGCCCGACCCCTGCCCCGAGGATCACTGCGCGTACCAACCCCGCCGACCGGGTGCGGGTCGTCCGGTCGACGTCGCCGCGAGCACGTCCCGACCGGACGACGCGGGCCGACCGGGATCGGGCTAGAGACCCAACGCCGGTTCGCCACGCTCGGCGCGATACGCGGCGGCACGGCGGCCGAGCTCGGTCGACGGCGGCGCCGAGACCGACGGCCACAACTCGGAGGCGATCGATCGCCAGTCGGCGGTCGCTTCGAGGGATGCGAACAGCCCCATGAGGCCCAACGTGATCCGCTGCAGGACCACGAACGACGGCGGCACGTTGAGCTGTTTCATCAGGTCGCCGTGGTCGCCGTCGGTCCCGAACAGGTGCCGAACACCTCCGGCGGCGTACTCGTCGTCGATCGTCACGGGACCGTCGGCGAGCACGTAGGTGTAATAGAACGAGAAGTACTCACCGATCTCGTCGTCGCTGAACGGCGCATCGGGGGCGAGCAGCCCCGCCTCGGTGATGACCGCCCGGAACGCCGGCACATCACGATCGATGACCATCGCCTTGATCATGCGCTCGAACAGTGAGGTCTCGTCGGGGTCGAAACGCTTCACGAGGCCGAAGTCGAGGAAGGTGACCTGGCCGCCCGGCCGGAAGAGGTAGTTGCCCGGATGCGGATCGCCGTTGAACGCCGCATTCCGGTAGATCGAGCCGAACGAGAATCGGAACAGCGTCTCGGCGATCAGGTTCTTCTCGCCCTGGTCCCACGACAGCACCTCGTCGAAGCTCGCGCCGACCGCGAGCTCCGAGGTCAGGACCCGGGCGGTGCTGAACTCGTCGATCACCCCCGGCACGTGGATGAACGGATGCCCCGCGTAGAACTCGGCGAACTCCCGCTGGCTGCGAGCTTCGAGTTCGTAGTCCAGCTCTTCACGGAGCCGCTCTTTGATCTCGGCCACGACGGGCCCCGACTCGAGACCGGGGAACGCCGTCGCCAGCATGCCGAACAGCCAGTCGGCGTTGCCCAGGTCGGAGTCGACCGCATCGGCGACGCCGGGGTACTGGACCTTCACCGCGATGGCCCGACCGTCGTGGGTGATCGCCCGGTGGACCTGCCCGATGGAGGCGGCGGCGATCGGCAGGGGATCCCACTCGGCGAAGAGCTCCGAGGGGGCCGCGCCGAGCTCGGCCTCGATCGTCGACGCAGCGAGCTCGGGCGTCATGGGCGGGGCGTCGTTCTGGAGCTGCGCGAGCGTCGTCCGCACGTTGTCCGGCAAGCCCGTGTCGATGTAGGACGCCATCTGCCCGATCTTCATGAGGGCGCCCTTCATGTTGCCGAGCGCCTCGGTGACGTCGGCCGCCGTGGCGAGCTGGAACTCACGATCGAGTTCCGCTCGACGCTCGGCGTCGGCGAAGGTCTTCCGGGCCTGGGTCATCGCGAAGCGCCGACCGGTCCGGGCTCCCATCCCGGCGACCGCGAGATTGCGGCGGGCCAGACCGACGGTCCGCACCGGCGCCGCGCCGCGGTCATCGTCCGCCGATGACGTCGCCCACCGACGAGCGAGCAGGAGCGCCGCGACGGCGCCGGCGGTGAGTGGGACGAGGCGGCGGGTCACGGAAGACGATGGTAGGCAGTTCGGGCACCGCCCCGATCAACCGCGCACTACCGTCGCCGCGATGCGACGCTCCCCCCTGAACGCCGCCGAATTGGCGGCCTACGACCACATTCCGGCCGTACTCGCCGAACGGGTCACGGTCTGGGAGCTGCCGAAGGTCCCGGGCCGGTTCGTCGGCATCACCCTCGGGCGCCACGTCGTCGTCTCCGGCGAGAAGGACCGCACCGGCCGCTCCATGCTGCTCGCCCACGAACTCGTGCATGTCCGACAGTGGGCCGAGCTCGGCGCCGTCGGGTTCCTCGTGCGGTATCTCGCCGACTTCGTCGCCGGGCTCCGCTCGGAGCGGAGCTGGATGCCCGCCTATCGGGCGATCGAGGCCGAGGTCGAGGCCCGGGAGATCGCCCGCTCCTGGCGGGTCCGCACCCACGGCCATCGCGGCGATCCCGCGGACGGTGCCTGAGCAGCATCGTGCAGGACCCGTGACGAAACGATGACGCGATGTTGGCCACATTCGCGGGTGTGGTTAACCTTGCGACGCTTTCACTGAAAGCGTTTTCAGGCGCCATCAAACCGATGGCGCTCAGGGGAGATCGCCCGAGGCCGACGGCCGCGGGTGGACCAAACGGAAAGGAAATTCAGCGTGCGCGATTCACGACTGCTGAAGCTTCTCTCGATGCTGTTTGCGTTCGGCCTTCTGGCTGCTGCGTGCTCCGGTGACGACGACTCGACCGATTCGGCCGACGAGACCACCGAAGACACCGCCGCCGAGGAAGCCGAGAGCGAAGAGGCGATGGAAGAAGAGCCTGAAGAGGCCATGGAAGAAGAAGCCATGGAAGAAGAGGCCATGGAAGAGGAGTCCTCGCTCGAGGGCACCACCGTCGTCATCACCGGCCCGGAGCGTTCCGAGGATCAGGCTGGAGCCATCCAGGCCGCCCTGGACGAGTTCGGCGCCGAGAACGGCATCGACATCACCTACACCGGCTCCGCCGACTGGGAGGCCGAGGTCAACGTGCAGGTGGACGCTGGTTCGCCCCCGGACATCTCCATCTTCCCGCAGCCCGGCAAGCTCGCCGACTTCGCTCGTGACGGCGTCCTCCTGCCGCTCCCCGAGAACGTCGCCGCCGCCACCGCCGCCAACTGGAGCGATGCGTGGACCGTCTTCGGCAACGTCGACGGCACCCAGGTGGGTATCCCGGTCAAGACCGACCTCAAGTCCCTCGTCTGGTACAAGCCGGCCCTGTTCGCCGAGAAGGGCTACGAGGTCCCGACCACGTTCGACGCCTTCGTCGCTCTCGTCGGTGACATGATCGCCAATGGCGACACCCCGCTCTGCGTCGGCATCGAGTCCGGCCAGGCCACCGGCTGGGCCTACACCGACTGGGTCGAGGAAATGGTGCTCCGCTTCGAGGGCGCCGACGTCTACGACCAGTGGGTCAACCACGAGATCCCCTTCAACGACGAGCGCATCGTCGCCCAGATGCAGGCCGTGCTCGACCTCTGGAACACCGAGGGCGCCGTGTTCGCCAACGGTGGCACCATCGCCTCGACCAACTTCGGTGACAACTCCGTCCCGCTGGTTGACGAGGACTGCATGATGCACCGCCAGGCGTCGTTCTTCTCCGGCTTCTTCGACCCGGGCACCACCTTCGGTGCTGACGGCGTCGACGTCTTCTACTTCCCGTCGAACGAGGGCGCTCCCGTCCTCGGCGCCGGCACCCTGGTCGCGGCCTTCGCCGATCGTCCCGAGGTGTGGGCCGTGATGGAGTACATGAGTGGTGCGGAGTACGCCGCTCGTCGCCAGGTGGCTCAGTCCGAGCTCAACGGTGGCGGCGTGTCCGGCTTCCTGTCGGCCGTGAACGGTCTCGACCAGGGCCTCTACACCGAGCTCGAGCAGTCGATGCTCGCCGCCCTGGCCTCGGCCGACGTGGTGCGCTTCGACGCTTCCGACCTCATGCCCGCCGACGTCGGCGCCGGCACCTTCTGGACCGAAGGCACCGCTGCCGTGAACGGTGAGAAGGACGCTCAGGCGGCCGCCGATGCCATCGAGGCATCCTGGCCGTGAGCCGAATCTGACTCACGGATCCCTCGGGATCGGTGAGTGACAAACGGGCGTCGGTTCCTCAGGGAACCGGCGCCCGTTCTGCGTTTTCGTGACGAAACACCGATCCGGGGGATGGTCGGCTTTTCAGACCGGGTGCTCCTGCGCCACACTGGGCCGTCTCGCCCATGAAAGCGTTTTCAGGGGTGGGACTGGCCGGCCCTGGGGGGCGGCGCCGGAGAGAGGGAGCACATGGACGTCACACTCGATCGCGTCGACACATCCGTCGACTCGACACTTCTGAACGCGGGAGCGACGAACGGAGCGATGGTCGGGCTCGTCCTCGGCCTGTTCTTCGCCGCCGGATCCCCCCTGATCGGCCTCGTCGGCGGGCTCGTGCTCGGCGCCGGTTTCGGCGCCGGCACCGTCACGCTGCTCAGCGGACAGACCGACCCGAGACTCCGCATGGTGATGGGAGCCGGACTCGGCGCCGTCGCTGGTGTCGTTTTCGGCCTCGTCGTCTCCGGCGGCCTGCTGCCCGCCCTGCTCTCGACCCCGATGATCTGGTGGACGGCATCGGTCGCCGTCGCCGGCGGGGTCCTGGCCTGGCTGCTCGACAACGATCCCGTCGTCGGCACCGCCGCCGGTGCGGCCGTCGGCTGGATGGTCGCCACGCTCGGTGAGCCCGATCTCGGCGGCGGCACCCGAGCCGAAGCCATCATGGTGTTCGCCGTGCTCGGTGCCCTCGTCGGGTTCGTGATGGCCCGACGGCCACCGGCGATCACGACGCCGGTCTACCGACCGACGGCGTTGTTCATGGCCGGGTTGGCCGGCTTCGGCGCACTCCGCCTCATGCACACCTACGGCACGAGCCAGAACCTCGACCAGCTGGTGACCACGATCGTCAACGTGATCCTGGCCATCGGTGCGTTCTCGGCGATGTGGGTCGGCATGAACCTGGTGTTCAACCAGACCGGCGCCCACTGGTCGCGCTTCTCCGCCATCACCGGTGGGCTCGTCGGCTTCGTCATCACGGCGATCCTGGTCGGCAACCGGGCGATCGCCTTCCCGGGCGCCGACGAGGACGGTGTGACGCTGCTCAGCCGCTTCGCCGGCTTCGTCGAGGACCTCGTCAACGGTTGGTCCGAGACCTCCCCCGACGGATCACCGTGGAACCGCGGCATCGTCGTCGCCATCGTGCTCGGCCTCGCCGGCTACGGCATCGGCCGGGGCCTCGACAGCTACCACGCCATCACCAAGTACCGCCCGGCGCTCGCCGCCGTCGGCGTCGTGCTCGGCGGGTTGTACGGCTACCACTACACCGGCGATCTGCCGGGGAACACGCCGGTGCTGATGTACACGCTGCCACTGATCGGCGGCACCATCCTCGCCGCTGGTGGCTGGCTGTTGTCCACCAGGGACGACCGCCAGGGCCGACTCGTGATCGGTATCGCCACCGGCGCCCTGTTCGGCCTGTTCCTGGCCGTGTTGTCGACCGAGACCGGCCAGCCCCGGATGACGCCGCTGCCGCTCCCGGTGGCCACCGCCGTGCTGGCCGCCGCCGGCTACGGAGTGTC
Source organism: Acidimicrobiales bacterium (assembly GCA_020629695.1). Classification (GTDB taxonomy): domain Bacteria; phylum Actinomycetota; class Acidimicrobiia; order Acidimicrobiales; family SZUA-35; genus JAHDBV01. Next base: position 160,894 of record JAHDCV010000001.1, read on the forward strand.
GACGCTGCGTGGCCGCGACCCGATCCGAGGCGCTCTCTGGGGTGCCCTGCTCGGCTGGATCGTGGGCGCCTGGGGTGTTCCCGACATCGGCGATGCCACGCTGGTCGAGGCCATCGCCGGCTACGTCGGGCCGGGCGCCATCGCCGGAGCGCTCGCCGGATTGACCACCCTGCCCGACGTCGCCCGTCGGGCCGTCATCGACCAGAAGTCACGTGCGTGGATCTTCATGGCCCCCGCCGTGCTGTTCGTCGGCTCCGCCCTCGTGCTGCCGACGATCATCACCTTCATCCTCTCGTTGCAGAGCAACGACAAGGACGGTCGTTGGGTCGGGCTCGAGAACTACAACGAGATCATCCGTGCCCCCGGGCTCGAGACGAACCCCAACCTCGATCTGAGTGGTGCCGGGGATCTGTTCACGAGCCGTCTGTTCTGGCTGGCGCTCATCCTGCTCGGGGTCGGCCTCGCCACGGCGATGGTCATGGGTCGGCGAACCGGCCGAACGGTGGACGTCGACCCGCAATCGGGCGGGGTCATGCTGCTCGGGATCGTGATGTTCGGCTTCGCCGTGTTCTCGGTGCTCCGGGGCACGATCATCAACAACCTCTGGTGGGTGTTCGCCGTGACGGCATTCGCCACCGCCTTCGGCCTGGCGGTCGCCGCCTGGGCCGACGGCATCAAGGGCGAGAAGATCGCGAAGTCGTTGATCTTCATGCCGATGGCCATCTCGGCCGTGGGTGCCTCGATCATCTGGCGCTTCATGTATTCGTCCCGCCCCGCCGGCAAGGAGCAGAACGGCACATTGAACGCGGCCTGGATCTGGCTCGGGGAGAAGACCTCGAACCAGGAGAGCTTCGGGGTCGGGTTGTTCGACTGGCACTTCTTCGACTTCCCGGGCAAACCGCTGTTCCTCGCCGGGTTCGCCGCTCTGGCCGCCTGGCTGGTCGCGACGGGCCTCCGCTCCGCCAAGAAGAACGGGCCGAGTGCACTCGTCGCCTACCTGGTCATGGCGGCGTTCCCCGTCTGGCTCTTGGTCCGACTCCTCCTCGAGGGTCACCTCGGTGGGGTGATCGAGAACGACGCCGGTGAGTGGCTCGCCGACCCGATCCTGTTCCGCGAGACGAGCCCGTTCAACAACTTCTGGCTGATGATCGTGATGCTCTGGATCGAGACCGGGTTCGCCATGGTGATCCTCTCGGCGGCCATCAAGGCCGTGCCGACGGAGTTCATCGAGGCGGCCAAGATCGACGGCGCCGACGACTCGCAGGTCTTCTGGCGGATCGTCATCCCCCAGATCGCTCCGACGATCGGCGTGGTGGTCACCACCACGATCGTGAAGGTGACGAAGGTGTACGACTACGTGAAGGTCATGACCGGCGGCAACTTCGACACGAACGTGCTCGCCAACTCGATGATCGATCAGTCGTTCCAGTTCGCCAACGCCGGCACGGGCTCCGCCCTGGCGGTGCTGCTGTTCATCATGGTCCTGCCGATCATGGTGCTGAATGTGCTCCGGATGCAGAGGGAGGCCGCCTGAGATGGCACTCGCAACGAAGTCCCCATCCCTGTCGGTCGACGCCCTGGAGGGCGGCGGTCCCGGCATCGTCAACCGGATCTACGGCGCCCTTCGCCGGGCCCCGATCTGGATCATCGTGGCCGTCTGGACCATCCCGACGCTCGGGTTGTTCGTCAACTCGTTCCGGACCCGCGACGCCCAGCGCCGGGTCGGTTGGTGGCAGACCCTCACCGAAGGCACCACCGAGGCGACCGCCGAGGAGGGCGAGGCTGCGGCCAACACCTTCACGGCGGGCCCGCTCACCATGGAGCAGCTCACCACGGAGAACTACGAGACCGTGCTGGCGGCGTCGACGACGACCGACCTGTTCGGTTCGCTCGTGAACTCCGCCGCCATCGCCATCCCGGCCACGATCATTCCGATCGCGATCGCGGCGTTCGCCGCCTACGGCTTCGCCTGGATCGACTTCAAGGGCCGCAAGACGCTGTTCATCGGCATGGTGGCCCTGTTGGCCGTGCCGCTCCAGGTGGCGCTGTTGCCGCTGCTCCGCAGCTACATCGGCGGCGCCCACTGGACGGTCGGCTCGATCGGCACCTTCGAACCGTTGGGTTGGATCGGGATCGAGAAGACGGTGACGGTGCTGCCCGCACTGCAGCTCAACGGCACGGCCGAGTCGGTGTGGCTCACCCACACGGGGTTCGCGATGCCGTTCGCGATCTTCCTGCTGCACAACTACATCAGTGGCCTGCCGAAGGACATCTTCGAGTCGGCCCGCATCGACGGTGCCGATCACTTCACGATCTTCTGGCGGTTGATCCTGCCGCTGTCGATCCCGGTGCTCGCCGCCTTCGCCATCTTCCAGTTCCTCTGGACCTGGAACGACTTCCTGATCGCTCGCACGATGCTCGGCCCGAACCAGGACGTGCTGCCCACCACGGTGCGTATCGCCAACCTGTCGGGTGACTTCGGTCGGAACGACTTCATCCTCCCGGCGGCGGCGTTCATCCAGGCCTTCATCCCGCTGGCGGTGTTCTTCAGCCTCCAGCGGTTCTTCGTGCGGGGCATCCTCGCCGGCTCCGTCAAGGGCTGACCCACGATCATCGATGGGCCCGGATCGCCACGGCGGTCCGGGCCCACTCGCGTCCCCACCCGAGACCACCACGGAGCAACGTCCATGTCCGGACCCGAGACCCGTCTCCAGCGGCTCACCGAGATCTACGGTGCCGATCTCGCCACCGTGGTGGCGCCGAGGCTCGAGGCGCGACTCGCCGGTGAGCCCACCACGGCCGCCCGCCGGCGTTGGTCGCACGATGACATCTGGCTGATCACCTACGCCGATCAGTTCACCGAGACCGACACCGCGCCGCTGGCGACTCTGCACGACGTGCTCGACGACGAGCTCGCCGACGTCGTCACCGGCGTGCACGTCCTCCCGTTCTGCCCGTGGAGCTCCGACGACGGCTTCGCGGTGATCGATTACCACGAGGTCCACGAGCCGTACGGCACCTGGACCGACATCGAGCGACTGGCCGCCGACCGTCCGTTCATGGCCGATGCCGTCATCAACCACCTCTCGGCGTCGTCGCCGTGGTTCGAGGCGTTCCTCGCCGACGCCGAACCCCATCGCCGGTTCTTCCGGACCGAACACCCCGACACCGACACCTCGGCGGTCGTGCGGCCGCGCACCCACCCCCTGCTCACGGGGTTCGACACGACCGGCGGACCCCGCTGGGTCTGGACGACGTTCTCGGCGGACCAGGTCGACCTCGATTACGCCGAACCCGACGTGCTGCTGGCCGTCGTCGACGTCGTCCTCCACTACGCCCGCCGAGGTGCATCGGCGATCCGGCTCGACGCCGTGGGCTTCTGCTGGAAGGACCCGGCGACGTCGTCGATCCACCGGCCCGAGACCCACGCGATCGTCCAGCTCCTCGCCGACTGTCTGGCCGACACCCATCCCGGCACGATCCTCATCACCGAGACGAACGTGCCCCACGAGGAGAACGTCAGCTACCTGCACCCGACGATCCCCGAAGCACAGGCGGTCTATCAGTTCCCCCTCGCTCCCCTCTCGGCCCACGCGATCCGCACCGGCGACGTCGACGTGCTGGTCGAGTGGGCCGCGGTCATCGACCCGCTCGTCGCTCCCGGGCGCTCGTTCTTCAACTTCCTGGCCTCGCACGACGGCATCGGACTGCGACCGGCCGAAGGCCTGCTCGGCGACGACGCGATCGACGAGCTGGTGCGGGCGACCGAGGCCACCGGTGGACGGGTCAACCACCGGACCACACCGGGCGGTGGCACGGCGCCCTACGAACTCAACGTCACCTGGTTCGATCTGATCGGCGAGGGGGTCGACACCGACACGGCGATCGCCCGCCACCTCGCCACCCACGCGCTGCTGCTCGCGCTGCCGGGCGTCGCCGGCGTCTACGTGCACGCACTCGTCGGGTCCTCCAACGACCTGGCGGGCGTCGACGCCTCCGGCATCAACCGCCGCATCAATCGGCAGAAGTTCGATCGGAACGACCTCCGCTCGTCGCTGGTGGACGACACGACCGTCGCTTCCCGGGTGCTGGCCGGGATGCGTGCACTCGTGGGTGAACGTCGAACCCGCCCCGCCTTCCACCCCGAGGGCCGTTGCACGGTCGACCAGCCGGCACCCGGCGTCGTCCGGGTGCAGCGGCGACACGACGGGCACGACGGGACGTGCACGATCAACTTCCGGGGCACCACCGTCGAGGCGGACGGTCCACTCGGCCCGTACGAGGTGCGCTGGTCCTAGTCGCCGCGCAGCGGCAGGCGGATCGACACGAGCGCGCCACCCGTCTCACGGTTCTCGGCGAGGCAGGCGCCACCGTGTGCGTCCACGATCGTTCGAGCGATCGCCATCCCGAGGCCGACCGAACCCGACCGGTCGCCCCTGCGGAAGCGCTGGAAGACGTGCTCGATGATCTCCGGATCGAAGCCGGGGCCGTCGTCGGCGATCTCGATCACGGCGTCGACACCGGTCACCCGCGTCGAGAGCTCGACGAGGCTCGACCGTGCGGCGGCGTTCCGGGTCAGGTTCTCCACGGCCTGCCGGAGCAGCGCGAAGTCGGCGTCGACGACCGCGGCGTCGCCGTCCACGGCCCGCACCTCGACCCCGTCGACACGGACCGCGGCGGCGACTTCCTCGACGAGCAGATCGAGCCGTAGCGGGGCCCGACGCAGCTCGGCCTGCCCCGCCTCGAGTCGGGCGAACTCGAGCAACTCCCCCACGGACGAACTCGCACGCTCCGACGCCGTCAGGATCTCGTCGAGGGACTCCCGGTACGCCTCCGGTTCGCGCTCACGGGCCAGGGCGTGACCGGCGGAGGCCTGGATGATCGCGAGCGGTGTCCGGAGTTCGTGCGCCGCGTCGGCGATGAAGTCCCGGTTGACGTTGTGGGCGACCCGTTCGGCCTCGGAGGTCCGGCCACCCAGTTGCCAGGCCAGTGCACCGGCGCCGCCGGCGAGGAGCAACGGCCAGAACAGGCGGGCGAGGAGCGCTCCGCCGAATCCCGGTCGTTCGTCGGGCACGACGGCCACGATGGCCTGCTGCTCACGGAATCGTTCCCCGACGGCGAACCAGCGGCCGTCGAGGTCGAACTCGTACTCGACCCGGTCGAACGCCACCGCCGCCTCGGCGATGGTCTGCAGTGGCGGCTCGACCCAGGTCTCGCCGGCGGTGTCCCACCACGGACCCTCGACATCGACGATCCAGGTGTTCTCCGGCGGCTCGATCTCCTCGATCTGCAGCCGGAACCAGGCATCGATGTTCGACTCGGCCCACGCGACCTGCTCCGCTTCGGCGACCTCGACGTGACGCTGAGCGAGACGCCACGCGAACGGCGTCGTCAACACGAACACCGCCACGGCGGCGAGCAGCGCGAGTCGCAGGCGGCGGCTCATGCCGTTCCCATCCGGTAGCCGACCCCACGCACGGTCTCGATCGGATCCGGCTCACCCGGCACCTCGAGTTTCCGCCGCAGGTTGGCGATGTGCACGTCGACCACATTCGACAGGCCGTCGTAGTTGGCGTCCCAGACGTGTTCGAGCAGGTCCTCGCGGCGGCACACCTCGCCGGGACGGCGCATCAGGTAGTCGAGCAGGCTGAACTCCCGGGGGGTCAAGGGCACCATGATCGCACCTCGCCACACTCGATGGACGGCCGGGTCGAGCGAAACGTCGCCGACCTCGAGGACCGGGCTCGACGCCGCCGCCGGGCGCCGCAACAGCGCCCGCACCCGTGCGGCGAGTTCGGGGTAGGCGAACGGCTTCGTCAGATAGTCGTCGGCGCCTGCATCGAGGCCGGCGACGGTGTCGCTCAGCCCGTCGCGTGCGGTCAACATGAGGATCGGCACGGTCGAGCCGTCCCGCCGCAGGCGCGCCGCCAACACGAGCCCGTCACCGTCGGGCAGTCCCAGGTCCAACACGACGAGGTCGTAGGTGTGGATCGAGAGGTGTTCCTCCGCGCCGGCGACCGTGCCGACACGGTCGACGGCGTGTCCTTCCTCGGTCAGGCCCCGCACGAGTACTCGGGCGAGGGTCTCGTCGTCCTCGACGACCAACAGGCGCATCCGGGCAGTCAACCACGCCGTCCATGAAGGACACATGAAGGCGACCTTCACCATCGATTCATGGCGGCATCGGCATCGTCGGCGAGGTGACACTCCTCCGACGACGCATCCCGACCGAGGACCGCACCGACGACCCCTGGTCCCGGGCCGCCCGCCTCCACGCCCGGACGTCGATGGCCGTCGCCCCCGAGCGGGTCGACGAGCTGGCCGAGCGGTCCTGGAGCGACGCCGTGGCCTTGGTGCTCGGCGCCGACGACCCCGACCCGGCGGTTCCCGAGGTGTCCGACAGCGGCGACGGCTGGGAGACCACCGCCGCATGGTGGCTCCGACGGATGGCCGACCCCGACGGCGGACTCGGTGAGTACATGACCTGGTTCTGGCACGAGCTGCTCCCCGTCGAGACGTGGAAGGTCGACCTCGCTCCCCTGCTCGCCGACTATCTCCGCACCCTGCGGGTCCACGCGCTCGGCACCTATCCCGAGCTCCTGCGGGCGGTCGTGACGGGCGGGGCGATGATCCGGTACCTCGACGCCGACGGTTCGGTGGCGTCGAATCCCAACGAGAACCTCGCTCGCGAGCTCATGGAGCTCTTCACCGTCGGCCGGGGCCACTACACCGAGGACGACGTCAAGGCGGGTGCCCGCGCGCTGGCCGGCTGGCACGTGGAGTACGAGACCGCCGAGGTCGTGTTCGACGAGGTCGACGCCTTCGTGGCTCCGCTGATCTTCCGTGGGGTCCAGGCCCGATGGGACCTCGACGCCGTGCTCGACCACCTGGTCGCCGACCCGTCGACGGCGGTGCGGATCTCGAGCCGCCTGCATCGGCATCTCACCGGAGTCGACCCTGTCGATCCGGCCGAGCTGGGCCGCTGGTGGGCCGGCACGGGGCTGTCGATCCGACCGCTCCTCGAACGCATCCTGACCACGGTCGACCTCGGCGATCCCGCGCTCGGCCGGGCCCGATCGGGCGTCGAGTGGTGGGCCGTCACGGCGGGGGCGCTCGGCATCGACGCCGACGATCTCTGGCAGGTCGACCAGACCCGCCAACGACCGTTCGGTCCCCCGAACGTGGCCGGATGGCCCACCGGTGCCCACTGGATCGGCCCCGGTCCGCTGCTCGGACGGGCCAGCGTGGTCCAGAACCTCGACCTCGACCGCGCCGACCTCGACGGCCTCACCGCCGGCGACGTGTCCGTGGCGATCGACGCGATCGGCCGACGCCTCTGCGTTCCCGCCTGGTCCGACGCCACCCGGGCGGCCATGACCACCGCCGCGACGAACCCCGGCTTCGGCGACGACCACGGCGCCCGGACCCGACTCCTGATCCGACTCGCCCTGCTGTCACCGGAGGTGGCACTGCCATGACCGACCGAACGACCCGACCCGCCGACCATCCCACCCTGGTGCTCCCCGGATCGCCGGTCAGCCGGCGCCGCTTCCTCACCGTGCTCGGCGGCACGGGTCTCGGCCTCGTCGCGTGCACCAACGGCTCGGGCTCGGCCGGTCGGGCGCCGGCTCCGTCGCCTCGACCCGTCGCGATCCCCCTCGCGATCGCCGACGCCGGACCACCTCCGGCGCTGGCCGCACCCGAGGATCGGGTCCTCGTGATCGTCGAGCTCTCGGGCGGGAACGACGGCCTGTCGACGGTCGTGCCGGCGAACGACGACGAGTATCGACGGCTTCGGGGCGATCTGGCGCTCGATCCGGACGAGGTGCACTGGCTCGACGACGACGTCGGTCTGCATCCCCGTTTGGAACGCCTCGCCCGCCACGGGGTCGCCACCGTCGAGGGGGTCGGCTCGGACCGGCCCGATCTCTCCCACTTCGCCATGGAGGAGCGGTGGATGCGAGGTGACGTGCGGGGCACCACGGCCGCACGCGACAGCGTGCTCGCACGGCTCACCGCCGCCGTGTCCGCCGACGGCCGCCCCTTCGGCGCGGTGTCGGTCTCGGGCACCACCCACCACCTCTCGGCCTCGCCGTACGCCGTGGCGCTGTCCGATCCCGATGCCCTCTGGTTCCTGCGACCCGACCTCGAGTGGCCGGAGGCCGCCGGGCTCCGCGGCGCCTGGGCTGCCGCCGGGTCGGACCGGGCCGGCGACGTGCTCCTGCGACGATCGGCCGCTCAACTCAATGATCTCGCCGCACGACTGTCGAGCGGCGGGGTCGTCGATCGCGACTGGGAGGATCCACTCGTCGCCGATTCGGGCCCGCTCGGGCCCGGGTTGGCCCTCGCCGCCGATCTCATCGAGGCCGAGGTCGGCGTGCGCGTGATCCACGCCTCGCTCGGAGGATTCGACACCCACGACGGCCACGCCTGGGCTCACGACGACCTGATGCACCAGCTCGATCTCGGCATCGGCGGGTTCCTCGACCGTCTCGACGAGCGCGGCCTGGCCGAGTCGGTGGTGGTGGCCACCACGAGCGAATTCGGACGGCGACTCCGGGCGAACTCCTCCGGCGGTCTCGACCACGGCACGGCCTCGACGATGCTCGTGGCCGGCGCGATCGGCTCGGCTCGCCATGGCGAACCGTCGTCGCTCACCTCGCTCGATGCCGACGACAACCTGATCGCGACCACGAACTTCGACCGCTACCTCGCGAGCCTCGGACAGGAATGGATGGGCGTCGACGCCGACTGGTTGCTGCCCGAAGCGGCCGAACCCCTGGGACTCTGGGCCTGAAGACGTCGGTGTGCACGCCGGGACCGGGCCGCGTGCGGTCGGTAGGCTCCGTCCATGGCGACACCGATCCCGCACGCGCTCGTCCGACCGGCCCGACTCGTCTGGTCGACGCTCACGATCGTGGTGACGGTCGTGGTGATGATCGCCTCGACGGCCGGGCCGGCGTCGGCGCAATCCGCCTCCGAGCTGGCCGGCGACCTCGATCGTGCCGGGAGTTCGGTCGACGGGGCCGTCAACGCCGATCTGGCCGCTGCGATCTCGACGGCGAACTCGTCGGGGATCGGCTACGTCGAAGGCGACTTCGGCGACGGTGACGCCGCGACCGCACTCGCCGAGTCCATCGCGGCGGAGCTCGCCTCGTCCGGGAGCGCCATCCACACCGTGATCGTGCGGAGTGACGGCGGCGTCGGCGGTTGGTCGAACATCCACGGGTCGAGTGATGTGATCGCGGCGATCGATCGCGGGTTCGCCTCGTTCGCCTCGGGTGAGAACGGCGACGGCCTGGTCGCGGTGACCGATGCACTCGCAGGCGGCACGAGCGCCGCGACGTCCGGCACGTCCGGCGGAGGTGTCTCCAGTGGGGTGCTCGTCGGCGGCGCCGGCGTGGTCGCCGCCGGTGGCGGCGCCTACTGGTATCGGAACAAGCGGCGCCGTGAGCGGCGGATCGTCGAGGACATGGAAGCCGATCGGGCCGAGATCAACGAGCAGCTCCGAGACAACGCCGACAAGGTCATCGACCTCGGCGACGCCGTGCTGACCTCCGGCGACGCCGAGCTCCAGCAGATCTACACCGAGGCATCCGAGACCTACCAGGACGTCTCCCGCTCGATCGAGGCCGCCGCGACGCCGGAGGCCATCGACGCCCTCGATGACCGCATCGATCACGCCGAATGGCAGTTCGAGCTCATCGAGGCCCGCCTCGCCGGTGACCCCGACCCCAGATCACCGGCAGAGTTGGCCGAGGAGGCGGCGGCGAAGCAGGCCGTCGAGCGGTCGAAGCCGGCGCTCGGCAAGGACGAGACGATCTTCGCCCCGCCCGGCGGGTCCACGACGGCGCCGCGGCCACCGGCCTCGCCCGTGCCGGTGCCGATGCCCCGTGGCGGCTACGGACGGCGACGTCGGCGTGGTGGCATGGGCCCGATCATCATCGGCGGCGGCGGTTGGGGTGGCGGCAGCCGACGCACCCAACGCCGGCACGGCGGCGGCGGCGGTTTCAGCGGAGGCGGCGGCGGAGGGCGCAGTTTCGGCGGCGGCGGAGGCGGCGGCCGGAACTTCTGACCGGACGGCGCGGCCGATGCGAGGAGGCCCCGAACCCGACGTCGAGCCAGATGTGCTCGACGAGATCGACGACACACTGCTGCCCGGCTACGAACCCATCGAGGTCGGGGTCCCCGGCGATGTCACACCGCCCGACCAAGATGGCTCCATGACGTTGTCCGTGGTCAGCCCCGATCTCGAGGTGGAGACCGAGCTCGTCGCGGCGGGCGCCCCCGGCGAGGTCACCTCGGAAGACGGCGAGGGCGTCGAGCTGCCGCCGCACCTCTCCCCCTCCTCGGCGTCGGCATTCGACCATTGCCCGAGGCGATGGAAGTTCAAGTACGTCGATCGGCTGAAGGAGCCATCCGGGCAACCGGCGCTCGTCGGCACCTTCGCCCACCGGGTGCTCGAGCTGCTCTGCGAGCTGCCGCCCGGCGGACGGACCCAGGAGACGGCGAAGGCACTGGCGCGCCAGTGCTGGCCCGAGATGGCCGACGACCCGGAGTTCGCGGCGTTGGAGCTCGACGACGAGGGCGAACGGGCGTTCCGCTGGCAATCGTGGCTCGCGATCGCCGGCCTCTGGGCGCTGGAGGACCCGGCCGACGTGGACGTCGTCGGCACCGAGCGCAAGGTGTCGGCCCAGCTGGGCGACGTGCCGTTCCTCGGCATCGTCGACCGTCTGGATCGGCGCGAGGGCCAGCTCGTGGTGAGCGACTACAAGTCGGGCACCGTGCCCCGCCTCCGATTCCGCGGCGACAAGATCCAGCAGGTCCTGCTGTATGCGGCCGCGATCGCCGAGACCGAAGGGGAGCTCCCGGATCGTGCCCGCCTGCTCTACCTCGGGCAGCGCATCATCGACATCCCTGTCACACCACGACGGCTCGAGGAGGCGACCGGTGCGCTCGGCACCACCTGGGACGAGGTGGGCACCGCCTGCTCGGCCGGCGCCTTCGAGGCCAAACCCGGGGTGTTGTGCGGTTGGTGTCCCTTCGCCGAACAGTGTCCGGAGGGCCTCGGTGAGCTCCGGAAACGGCAGGCGAACGGCAACCTGCCGGCGCACGCCCCCGCCAAAGCACTCGTGGCCTGACCAGCACAGCCCTCGTGGCCTGACCAGCACAGC
>JAHDCV010000001.1:172167-198359 GCA_020629695.1 Acidimicrobiales bacterium
CTCGTGGCCTGACCAGCACAGCCCTCGTGGCCTGACCAGCACAGCTCTGGCGCTCAGGCGACCAGCAACGCCCGATGGGCGCTGAGGGTGGCGAGCGCCGCCTCGGCCACCTCCCGACCCTTCGCCACCATGTGGTCGGCGAAGAAGTCCTCGTGCACCCCGTGGTCGTGGAACCGGTGCGGGGTCAACACACACGAGAACACCGGGATGCCCGTGTCGAGCTGCACCCGCATGAGGCCGCCGATCACCGCATCGGCGACGAATTCGTGGCGGTAGATGCCGCCGTCGACCACGAGCCCGGCGGCGATGATCGCATCGAATCGGCCCGTCTCGACGAGCGACCGGGTGAACAGCGGGATCTCGAACGCCCCCGGCACCCGGAAGAGCGTGAGGTCGACGTCGTCTCCGACGACCTCCCGGATGCCGACGAGACTCCGATCGACGATCTCGGCATGCCAGGAGGATCGGACGACGGCCACACGGAGGGGGATTGCTTCAGACATGCGGGCAACCTAGAACTTCACGTGAACTCGAAGTCAAGGAGTCGGTGTGGACGGCGATGGAATCGACGACCGGATGACGATCGGTGCGGCGGCGGAACGGCTGGGCGTGGCGACCTCGCTCCTCCGTTACTACGAACAACGCGGGCTCATCCAGGCCGAGCGCACGGCCGGTGGCCAGCGACGGTTCGCCCGAGACGTGCTGCGCCGGGTCTCGTTCATCCGTGCGGCGCAGCAGGTCGGCCTACCACTGGCGGAGATCGAACAGCGGTTGGCGACGCTGCCACCCGAACGAGCGCCGACGGTCGAGGAATGGGAGGCGCTCGCTGCGGCCTGGCAACCCCGCCTCGACGACCAGATCCGCACGCTGATCGGCATCCGCGACGGCCTCGCACGCTGCATCGGCTGCGGATGTCTGTCCCTCGATGCATGCCACGTGTTCAATCCCGCCGATCGCGCAGCCGGCGACGGACCTGGTGCGGTGTACCTGACCCGGGATGCACCCTGACCCACCACGCGTGTGACAGAGGTCCCCGAGGCGTGGGTGAACGTGGCCAAATCCTGGATTCGACCGCGACCCAGGCCTCAATGTGGACGTCGGGTAGACCGATGAAGTGTCGACTCGATGGGGACCACGGCGGAAACCGTCATCGGGCATCAATGGAGATGTGGACATGACGACGTTCGAAACACGACCGACAGCGGGTGGGACACCGCGAGCGGGACTGATCACCGAAAAGGGTTGGCACGACGACCCGTTCGCGGAGCATCGACTCCGCTACCACGACGGCATCGGCTGGACCGATCACGTCACCCACTTCGGTCCGTCGCCCTGCCGGGGCTGCGCCGAGTGACCTAGCACCGACCCTCGTGGTCGGGATCGGCGACGGCGACCCCGTCGTCATCGAACACCCACCCGGTCGAGTGTTGTTCGACCTGGTCGAGGATGTCGGCGGCGACCTCGCTGCTGGCGACCGAGACCTCACCTCCCGGGACCCGAACGGGGATGACACGAAGCCGGAGTCCGGCTTCGGACAGCTCGACCTCGAACACCGCCGAGTTGGCGCTCAGGCCACGCGCCGAGGGGAACGCGAAGTTCCCGGTCGACTCGATCAGCAGCGCATCTCCGACCGTTCGAACACCCTGCAGGACGTGCGGATGGCCGTTCACGATCAGATCGGCGCCGAGCTCCGCCCAGCGGGCGGCGAGATCCAACATCATCGACCCTGCACACAGCTCGCCCTCGGGTCCACCGTGGGTCGCCACGACGACGAGATCGACCGTGCCGGCGAGGTCGACGATCGAGGCCTCGACCGGCCCCACGAGCGTCGGGCACGCCCAGTTCACCTCGGGCCGGCTGTTCTCGCCCGACGCCGACCAGTCGCACGGCACCCGTGACGCGCTGACCACACCGATCGACCAACCACCGACGTCGACCACGAGCGGCTGGGCGGCCTCCTCGGCGTCGCGCCCGGCCCCCACCCGCAGCAGGCCGGCCGCGTCGAGCTCGCGGAGCGTCTGATCCACCGCCGCCGGGCCGTAGTCCAGGACGTGGTTGTTCCCGAGCAGAGCGACGTCGACCCCGGCGTCGACGAGCAGTCGGAGCGACGCAGGCGGCGAGCGGAACACGAACGCCTTGGGGAAGGCGCGGCCCACGCCCTCGTCGGCGACGGCGGTCTCGAGGTTGACGAACATGAGGTCCGGTTCGGCGAGGAGACCGTCGAGACCTGCGAACGGGTCGCGCTGGTCGAGTCCGTTGGTGAACGAGGTGTCGCCGACGAAGCCGAGCCGCACCGCCTCGCGGGTGGGCGCGGTGATCTCGACGACACGGGTCGTGGGTGTGCCGGTCGATGCAGGTTCGCTCGAAGAGGTCACGTCGGGAGGGTTCGTGTCGACCGAGACCGCCTCGGCCGCGAGCGAGGAACTGGGCACGAGCGTCGTGGTCACGTTCACGGTGACGATGCCGTCGTTCCGTCCACACGCCGCCAACACGATCGCCGAGACGGCGACGAGACCGACCACAGCCGGGCGCCTGGTCACTCAACGGCCCCCAGGAGCTCGACGACCTCCGCACGAGCGGCGGTCAGGTCGGCGAGATCGGCCTCGATCACGCCGTCGAGTCCGACGAACAGGAAGCGGCACCCGACCACCGGTCGCCCGGTGAGGCGCTCCAGCGCCTCGGCATAGCCCGCACCCTGCCGACGGTAGTGATCGGCGAGCCGATCGGCCTCCGCCGCGTCACGTACACCGTCGGTCTTGTAGTCGACCACGAGGAGCCCGTCATCGGTCTCGATCACGAGGTCGACGATCCCCTCGAACGTCGTCGACCCGATCGGCACGGCGAGTGGCAGCTCCCGCCAGTGCCGCCCGGCCGCGGCCTGCTGCACCGTGGGATTGGCCAGCGCGTGTTCGACCCGCTGACGGATCTCGTCGGCGTGGTCGCCGACACCCTCGATCTCGGCCCAGTGCCGGGCGAGCTCGGCTGCGTCACGGCCCGTCGTCAGATCGACGAACTGCAACACGGCGTGCACGGCCGAGCCGATCGAGGTTCCCGCCCGACCGCGTCGCCACGGTCGGCGATCCGGATCCGGCTGTGGCTCGGCGTCGGCGGTCAACGACGTCGCGGATCGTGTCCCGTCACGACCCGCTCGCTCGGCGATCTGATCCCGCTCCCGCTGCCACTCCCGGACCGCATCGTCGTGCCGGTCGATGTCGGCCATCGCGAGCTGCACCGCTGCCCGAGGGCGCAGTCGAGCACCCTCGCCGAGCTCGAGCGCCGTCCAGGTGTCGGGGTGATCGGCACAGCGCTGGAACGTCCGGCGGCCCATGCTGGAGGCGTTTCGGGTGGCGCTGTGGTGAGCCGAGACGACCAGGTGGTCCTTCGCCCGGGTCGCCGCGACGTAGTGCAGCCGCACACGCTCGGCTCGATCCAGCATCTCCTCGACCGGCGCCATCACGGCGAATCGATCGGTCCGTCGACCCGCTCCGAGGCTGATCTCGGGCTCGGCGCCTCCGCCGGGGAAGATCACCGAGGGACCCCGGCTCCCGGCCTGCTCCTCGGTGGGTGCCCCGGCCAGGATCACGATGGGGAACTCGAGCCCCTTGGAACCGTGGATGGTGAGGATCCGAACGGCGTCGTTGTCGGGTTCGTGCGGAATCGGCTCGGTGACCCTCGCCGATTCGCTCGACTGCACCTCGACCCAGCCGCAGAAGTCCTGGAGGTCCCCCCCTTGCGACTCGGCGAACCGCCGGGCCTGCTCGGCCAGGAAGCGGTAGCGACGCCAGGCATCGCGTGGCCGGCTCCCGGCGAGCGCCAGCTCGCGGAGTCGACGTTCGGCCACGATCCGATCGATCAGCGACGCGGGATCGACGAACCAGTGATCGTCGTGCCAGGCACGCAGGACCTCGAAGGCCCGGGCGACGGCGAGGTCGCCGAGGGCCGGGTCGTCGACCTCACCCCGGTAGTCCCACGCACCCCGAGACCGCTCCCACCAGTCGAACAGATCGTCATCGCCGATGCCGAAGATCGTCGACCGCAACGCCGCGACCACCGCGATGCGATTGCCCGGCTGGGCGATGGCTCGCAACGCCGAGGTCAGATCGCGGATCTCCTGCGTCGCGTAGACCAACGACGACGTCTCGGGCCGGAACGGAATGCCGGCGGCCGACAGCGAGGCCTCCAGCGACGGCAGGGACAGTCGGGACGGGATCAGGATGGCGATGTCGGACAGACGAGCGTCGCGGAGCGATCCGTCGTCGGACACCTGCCACGCCTCGTCGTCGATCGACACGATCGCCGCGGCGACGTCGTCGGCCTCCAGGTCCCGGATGGCCCCGACCGGTCCGTCGATGGGTCCGCCGATCACGCCGACCGCCGGACCGGCCCCGTCGGGCAGCGGCGCTCGGTGCGCGACGAGTGGGATGTACGGCGGCTGCTCGTCGGGGATGCCATCACCGATCTCGTCACCGAACACGGCGTTGACCCATTCGATCACCCCGGGAACGGAGCGGAAGTTGGTCGACAGCACCGTCGGTTCGTCCCCGATCGAGCGCCCTGCGGCGTCGTAGACCGAGATGTCGGCCCGGCGGAACCGGTAGATGGACTGCTTCGGGTCCCCGACGACGACCAGACGGCCCGGTGCGACCTCGGGTGCGAGATCGACCCACGAACGGCCGTCGATCGGCCCCGGATGCGAGAGCAGCACCGCGAGTTCGATCTGGATCGGGTCGGTGTCCTGGAACTCGTCGAGCAACAGATGGCGGTACCGCTGGTGGAGTTCGAGGCGCACCCGCTCGTTGGTACGGAGCAGCGAGCGTGCCAGGACGAGCAGATCGTGGAAGGCGAGCTCGCCACGTCGGCGGCGGCGTTCGACCCGATCGGTGATGAATCCGTCGAGCAATCGGCCGTACCGGCGGAGCACCGCGGCCTGCTGCTCGGTCTTGAAGACATCGATCTCGTCGCGCAGCTCCAGGATGGCGTCGCGCACCTCGGCGATGCCGCCACCCGTCCAGTCGTCCTTCTTGCCCCGGTTCCGGGGCGGCAACTTGACCGAGGCGAGCCATTCGAGTTGGAACAGCGCTTCGACCTGTTCGATCCGATCGAGTTCCTCCGCGAGGGTCCGCAGGGCCGACGCGACCGGGCACTCGGGGTTGTGGCACCAACGGCGGAGGTCGGCGAGCGCGCGAACCCGCGCGACCATCGGTGCGGTCGACAGGGGCGGGAGATCGTCGTCCGGCGGGGCACCGGTCAGCAGATCCCAGTTGTCGTCGAAGCGCCGGGCGATCGCCGCCATCTTGGAGGGCTTGATGTCGAGCATCTCGCCCCGGAGTTGCAGTTCCGACTCGGCCTCGTCGTCGCCGAGTTCGGCCAGGAAGGCGGACAGGTCGTCTTCGAAGGTGAGGGTCGACCGGATCTCGTCCTGGACGCTGAACCCCGGCGGCAGGTTCGCCTCGATCGGGTGTTCACCGAGCAGCCGTAACGCGAACCCGTGCAAGGTCGTGAACGCCGCCGTCTCGAGACCGTCCCGAGCCCGGGCCATCGCAACGGTCTCGGTTTCGGCCCCGAGGGCGGCCCGCACTCGAACACGGAGCTCCGTCGCCGCCGCTTCGGTGAACGTGATCGCCGCGATCGACTCGATCGGCACACCGCTGCGAACCAGACCGACGATGCGCTGGACGAGGGCCGTGGTCTTGCCGGCGCCAGCGCCGGCCTCCACGAAGAGGCTCTCCTGGAGTCCCGTCGTGATCCGTCGGCGGGCGCGATCGTCGATCAGCGTGGGGCCGTCAGCCATCGCTGACCCCTCCCCCGTCGGGTCCGGACCGGAGCCGGACGAGCACCGGCTCGAGCCGGTCGGCCTCGGCGTGTCGGTCCGCCGGGCAGATGGGGTCGAAGTCGCAGTATCGACAGTGCTCGAACGACGCCTTCGGCCACGCGGTCGCCGCACCGGGTCGGGCCGGGAACACGCCGGCGGCGACCCCGTCCGCGATCGAGCGGAGCACCTCCAACAGCGTCTCGGTGAGCTGGTCGTCGAGGTCGACGCCGTAGGGCTCCGACCGGGAGAGGAACCAGTAGCGGCCCATCGGCGTGCCCGTGGCCCGAAGGTGTGCTGCGGCCGCGGCGGCGTAGAGGGGGAGCTGGAGCCGTCGGCCGCCGACGAGTGGATCGTCGGCGGGCAGTCGAAGGTTGTTCGGATTGCCCGTCTTGTAGTCGATCACCATCACGCCGCCGTCGGCGAGCCGGTCGACCCGATCGATGAACCCGCGGAACGAAAGTGTCCGACCATCGCCGAGATCGATGCTGGCCACGGGTTGTTCGACCCCGAAGTCGAGCTCGACCGCGACGGGGGTCGCCTCCGACCGACGGCGATGGGCATCGTCCACGGTCAGGAAGTGCAACGCCTCTGCGAGCTGGCGGCGTCGCAGGAGTTCGGTGCGCACGCGCCCACCGGTCAGACCGAGCGATGCCCGCTGCTCGACCTCGTCCAGGACGATCGCGGCGATCTCCACCGCGGCGGCGTCGCCCCACGCTTCGCCCGGGGCCGGCACCGACCCGTTGGAGATCCTGGCGTCGAGGAATCGTTCGAGCACGGCGTGGGAGAGGGTGCCCCGCTCCCTGGCCGAGATCTCGGTGATGCGCTCCGGCCGATCGACGTCGCCGAGCCGGAAGAGCCGGCCGAACAGGTAGCGCCGCGGGCAGGTGGCGTACTCCTCCAACGCGGTCGGGGACGAGACCCGGCGATCGAGGCGAACCCGCCCGGCGCCGATGGCACCGGTCGCTCCCTCGAACGTGCCGCTGCGACGGGCTTCGGTCCAGGCGAAGGCCGCGGCGAGCGCCGGGTCGGCGTAGGCGAGTGGATGCGAGCCGACCGGCTCCCGCCGATCGACGTGACGGATCAGGCTGCGGAGCCCGACCTCGGCGAGCGAGGCGGGTCGACTGTGCTCGGCGAGTGCTGCCCGATGCGAGACGATCCGCTCCGGCTCCGGCTCCGTGAGCAGCACGTCGAGCGAGTCCGGCCAGACCCGGGTCCGTCCCCCGCGGAGATCCCCTCGGGAGGACACGAGCACGGCTTCGTGGCGCGCCGCGGTCGTGGCGAGGCCGATGGCGAGTTGATCGCGGGCGGTCCGGGTGTTCGGCAACGGCAGCTCGGTTGCGTCCGCCCGATGCTGCGCCGTCAGCAGCCCTCCGGCAGCGGTCCGGCGGGGCAGGATGCCATCGGCGAGGCCGAGCACGAGCACGCGGTCGGCATCGAGTCCGGCGACCTGGTCGACGGGGGCGACGAGCACGCCGCTCGAGGTCGCACCGCCCGGCAGCACACCCCGATCGCAGAAGCCGATCACCACGCTCGCAACATCCGCGAGGGTCGGGCGATCGACCAGCCGCTCGAGCCGGGCCATCAGATCGATGCGCTCGAGGATCATCTCGTGCGCCGCCCGCTCGGGTGTCGGCCACGCCGGGTCGACGGGCAGGTGGCGCTCGAGCAGACCGCGGAGCCAGGCGATCCAGATCGGCCAGGCGTGCCGGGCGTGGAGGTCGTCGGCCACGAGTCGGCGGAGATCGTTGCGGAAGTCGTCGACGGCGCGGGACATCCCGACGATCGCATCGGCCTGGGCGGGGTCTCGCTCCCGGATCGATGACGCGAGTGTGTCCAGGCGGGGTCGCCAGTCGTCGGCGTCGATGACACCGGCCTCCCGGCTCCATCGGTCCCAGCGGGCGACGGGTGGGCGTCGGCCGTCGACCACGACGGGTGCCCCCGAGAGCAGGAGGAAGAGGCCGGCCCGGTCGACGTCGCCGCGGGCGAGCTCCAGGAGGCGGAGCACCGTCCGGCCGGCGACGCCCCGGGCGAGCGGCCGGGCACCCGGGCCGCCGGCTGCGAGACCGCCGGCTGCCAGCCGCTCGGTCACCACCGGACCGAGATCGGAGCCGGGCGGCACGAGCACCGCGATCCGATGCGGCGAGGTGTCACGTGCGGCCCAGTGGCCGACCAGCCGAACGGCAGCGGCCACCTCGTCGTCGGGATCGGCCACATCGAGGCGACGAACCGTGGACGTCTGGCCGAGATCGACCATCGGGGCCGAGGGCAGGCTCCAGCCGCGCACGCGATCGTCGAGCACGCCGTCGATCGACCGATGTCCGGTCACGGGCCGGATCGTCGACGCGCCATGCGCCGTCAGCGCCTTCACGATGCGGGCTTGGAACGCCGAGGACGGCTCGTACCCGACGATCACGACCGGACCGAGCACCTCGGGATCACGTTCGAGCGCGAGCTCGGCGAACGCGGCGACATCGGCGTCGACCCGCGCCGGGCCGAGCCGCTCGTGGGCGCCGACGATGACCCCGACCGCCTCACCTCCGAGGCCGCCGACACGGATGATCCGATTCAGACCGAGCGGCGACACACCGGCCAGCTCCCGATGCAGGTGGTAGAGCTGATCGACCGTGGCTTCGTGCTCGGCCACCCGTGCCAACAGGCCGGTGGCCTGCGACAGTTCGGCCCGCAACGCGAGACGGACCTCGGTCGCCGAGGCGACCCAGTGCCCCAGCCCGGCCAGTGACGGCCGAGCCAGACGTTGGGCGACGGCCTCGGCCGTCACGAAGTCCACCCCGGCCACGCCCCGCCGTCGTCCGAGGGCGCGCCGCAACTGGACCGCTTCGAGCGATCCCGAACACACCACGGTCGCCGGGGCGAGCCGATCTCCTCGGCGTCGCCGATCGAGTTCGTCCGCGAGTGCCTCGAACAGCGGCTCACCCGCCAGGACGGGTCGAGCTCGCTGCATCATCGGCTCGGGATGTCGCCGTCGGAGCGCACCCGTGCATCATCGCAGCCGGAGCGGCGACGATCGGATCCCCGACGGTCGATCAGAACTCCTCGTCGAAGGCGACGTCGCCCGACACGCCGACCTGGTAGCTCGAGACCGTGCGCTCGAAGAAGTTCGTGAGCCCCTGGACGTCCTGGAGCTCCATGAACGGGAACGGGTTCTTGGCGTGGTACTGCGGCTGGAGACCGAGCTGCACGAGGCGCTGGTCGGCCACGAACTCGAGGTAGGTCCGGGTGTCGGCCAGCGACATCCCGGGGATGCCATCGCCGAGCACGTCCTGGGCGAACTGGAACTCACAGGCCACGGCCTCGTCGAGCATTTCGGCGATCTGGGCGGCGAGGTTGTCGTCGAAGAGCTCCGGCTCCTCGTTCTTGACCGTGTTGATGACCTCGATCGCGAAGTTCATGTGGCACGACTCGTCACGGAACACCCAGTTCGTGCCGTCGGCGAGACCGTTCAACAGGCCCTTGGAACGCAGGAAGTACACGTAGGCGAACGCAGCGAAGAAGAACAGGCCTTCGATGCACGTGGCGAAGCAGATCAGGTTGAGCAGGAACGACCGGCGCTCCTCCTCGGTCCGGATCTCGTCGAGATCCGAGATCGAGCCGATCCACTTGAAGCAGAACTCCGCTTTGTCACGGATCGAGGGGATGTTCTCGACGGCGTCGAACGCCTCGGCCCGCTCGGCGTGATCCGGGATGTAGTTGTCGAGCAGCGTCAGGTAGAACTGGACGTGCAGCGCCTCTTCGTAGAGCTGGCGCGACAGGTACATCCGGGCTTCGGGTGCGTTGATGTGCTTGTAGAGGTTGAGCACCAGGTTGTTCGCCACGATCGAGTCACCGGTGGCGAAGAAGGCGACGAGCCGCTTGATCAGGTGGGTCTCGGCCGGCGACAGACGACGATCGAGGTCGACCAGATCGTCGGAGAAGTCGACCTCTTCGACGGTCCAGGTGTTCTTGATCGCGTCGGTGTACATCTCGTAGAAGACCGGGTAGCGCATCGGCCGGAGCGTGAGATCGAACCCCGGATCGAGGATGTTGGTGGGACGCTTCGGAGCGTCCAACAGTGGCTCTTCAGTGAGGAATGGGTCGACGACGGCCATGGCGGGTTCAGCTTTCTACGTATTGTGGGGCGGTCGTCACGCTGAGCGTTCGCCTCGGGCGACGACGGAGATCGATGGTGGATGAACGGGGGAAGCACCTGCGACTGACCGGAACGGTCAGTCGCAGGCCTCACACGACTCGGGGTTCTCGAGCGAACAGGCCACGGCTTCGGCGTCGGTGAACGCCGGCGCCTCGGCGGGCGCCGCCGGGGAACCGTTCCCGAAGGACGGCTGCGTCACGTTGCCGCCGTCGGCCGGTGCGCTCGAGGTCGCACCGGTCGTGGTCTGATTGATCCGGGTCGCCGCACGGGAGCGGAGGTAGTAGCTCGTCTTGAGACCGGACTTCCACACGTGGAGGTACATCGACGAGAGCTTGCCGATGGTCGGCGACTCCATGAACAGGTTCATCGACTGGCTCTGATCGATGTAGGCCCCACGAGCGGCGGCCATGTCGATCAGGGATCGCATCGGGACTTCCCACGCCGTGCGGTAGATCTCCCGCAGATCGGCCGGGATCGATTCGACTTCCTGGACCGAGCCCTCGGCCCGCTTGATGTCGTTGATCATCTTCTCGTCCCAGAGGCCACGACGCTGGAGCTCGGCCACGAGGTACTTGTTGATCTGCATGAACTCGCCCGAGAGCGTCTCACGCTTGAACAGGTTGGAGACCTGCGGCTCGATGCACTCGTAGCAGCCGGCGATCGAGGCGATCGTGGCCGTGGGAGCGATCGCGATGAGCAGGGAGTTGCGGAGCCCGTGCTCTTCGATCCGGGACCGCAGGGCCGGCCAGTCGAGGTGGCGGTCACCGAGATCCGAGATGGGCTCCACTCCCCAGAGATCGGGCTGGATGTCGCCGTTGGCCGCACGGGTACCGGCGAAGGTGTCGTGGGGACCGTTGGCCTCGGCCAACACCGTCGACGCCCAGAGGGCGGCGAAGTAGATCGTCGCCGAGATCTTGGTGGACAGCTCCCGGGCCTCGTCGGAGTCGAACGCCATCCCGAGCTTGAAGAACACGTCCTGCAGGCCCATGAGGCCCAGACCGACCGGACGCCAGCGGTTGTTGGAGTTCTCGGCCTCGGGCGTCGGGTAGTAGTTGATGTCGATCACACGATCGAGGAAGGGCACCACCTGGGCGACCGTCGACTCGAGGCTGTCGAAGTCGAAGCCGTCGGCCGTCGTGAAGGCCCCGAGG
This sequence comes from Acidimicrobiales bacterium, assembly GCA_020629695.1. Classification (GTDB taxonomy): domain Bacteria; phylum Actinomycetota; class Acidimicrobiia; order Acidimicrobiales; family SZUA-35; genus JAHDBV01. Next base: position 183,278 of record JAHDCV010000001.1, read on the forward strand.
TTCAGCGAGCCGAGGTTGCACACCGCGGTGTTCGCCTGATCGGTGACCTCGAGGATCTCGGTGCAGAGGTTCGACAGGTGCACGACCCGCGGGGAGCCGTCCTCGTTGAGCGCACCGGTCTGGTTGCACTTCTCGTTCGAGGCGTCCTTGAAGGTCATCCAGCCGTTCCCGGTCTGGGCGAGCGTCCGCATCATGCGGCTGTAGAGCTGCCGGGCCGACACCTGGCGCTCGAACCGGCCGGCCGACTCGGCCTCGAGGTAGGCCGTGCGGAACTCGTCGCCGTAGGTGTCGACGAGCTCCGGGACCTTCTTCGGATCGAACAACGACCACTGCCAGTCCTGCTCGACCCGCTCCATGAACAGGTCCGGCACCCAGTTGGCGATGTTGAGGTTGTGGGTCCGGCGGGCGTGGTCGCCGGTGTTGTCCCGCAGTTCGAGGAAGTCGTCGATGTCGGCGTGCCAGGACTCGAGATACACACACGCCGCACCCTTGCGGCGGCCACCCTGGTTGACCGCGGCCACCGAGGAGTCGAGCGTCCGGAGCCACGGGACGATGCCCGACGACAGGCCGTTGGTGCCCTGGATCAGGGATCCCTTCGCCCGGACACGGGACCACGAGACGCCGATACCACCGGCGAACTTCGAGAGCTTGGCGATGTCGGTGTAGCGCTTGTAGATGCCCTCGAGGGAGTCCTCGGGCGAATCGAGCAGGTAGCAGCTCGACATCTGCGAGTGCTGCGTGCCGGAGTTGAACAACGTCGGGCTCGACGGCAGGTACGCCAGCGACGACATCAGGTTGTAGAACTCGATGGCCTCGTCGGCGCTGGTCGACAGGCCACAGGCGACCCGGAGGAAGAAGTACTGGGGGGTCTCGACGACGTTGCGGGTCTCGGGGTGGCGCAGCAGGTACCGGTCATAGACCGTGCGGAGACCGAAGAACTCGAAGTTGCGGTCGCGGCCGGAATCGATCGCGGCGTTGAGGTCGGGTGCGTTGGCGGCCACGAGCTCGGCGGTGGCGTCACCGATGAGCCCGAGACGGTGCCCGATGCGGATGGACTCGGAGAACCACGGAACGCCCTCGTTGTGGACCTCTTTGTCGATGACGGTGGCGAGCAGGCGACCGGCGAGGCGGGAGTAGCTCGGCTCCTCGACGATGAGGCCCGCCGCGGTACGGATCGACAGTTCGTCGAGCTCCCGGGTGGTGGCCCCATCGGCCAGGGCCGAGATGGTGCGGGTGGCGACACGCATGGGATCGACCCCACGCAGGCCTTCGGCGGCACGGGCGACGGCCCGCACGATCTTGTTCACGTCGACGGGCTCGAGCTGCCCGTTGCGCTTCTTGACCCGCATTCCGGGACTCGTGAGGTCGATGTCGACCGTCGATCCGGTGGTGAGCGTGGGGTCGGTGAGCGTCATGTCGTTCCTCGTGTCTTCGCAGCGTGTGGCCGGATTCGCAAGCGATCCGGGCCGTCGCGCGGGTTCAGGTGGTGCGCGAGCGAGACGAAGGAGCGACCCGCCTGTCCCGCGCTTGCCGACAGCGATCCGTCATCGCCGATCGGGCTTCTGAGGATGGCATGACATCGGTGTAGTTACAAGGGTCGGATTGTGAATTCCTGCTCCCGGCAAGAACTCTCACGGGGCGTGTCGCGACCGCACCCGGCGTGGTCGCCGAGGGGTCACGCTGCGCGGGTGAATCCCCGATCGCGGCACGCTACGCGCGCATCATCTCGGGGCGAGATCGCGGGTCGCGCGTCCACCGATGGACGCACGTCGCCGGCGTGCCACTCAGTCCCAGAGCCGGTCGACGACGTCGAGCCAGAGCTTCGTCGTGAGCCGGAGCGAGGCGACGTCGATCCGTTCGTCGTGGCCGTGGAACCGCTTGAAGAACTCGTTCGTGTCGATCTCGGGGCTGAGCAACCCGGCGCCGTACGCGACCGCACCCTTCTTCCGGAAGAACCGACTGTCGGTGCCGCCGGTGACGATGCTCGGGATGATCCGTGTGTCCGGGTAGGCGACCCCCATCGACGCGGTCAGCGCGTCCCACAGCGGGGTGTCGATCGGCGACGAGGACGCCGGGTCCGAGTGGATGATCTCGACCTCGACCTTGCGCATGAGTGCATCGCCGAGTGCGGTCCGCAGGTGCTCGTCGACGTCCGCATCGCTCTCACCGGGCAGGGTTCGGATGTCGACCTCGATCGTCACCTCGTCGGGGATCACGTTGGTCTTCACCCCGCCTTCGATCACGTTCGGGCTGAAGGTCGTGTGGCAACAGGCGTGATGCCGGGCCCGACCCGGACCCATGTCGAGGATCGCCTCCTCGACGGCACCCGGATCGAGCAGACGCGCCGTGAGGTCCTCCCCCAGATCGAGCGCCAGGATGCGCTGGGCCCAGAACTCGTCGAGACGAGCCTTCGGTGCGTAGTCGGCCAGTCGTCGGACCACCTCGGCGGCCGTCACGAGGGCGTTGTCGGCACCGAGCGGCGCCGAGCCGTGCGCCGGGTGCCCCTTGACCTTGATCCGGCGCCAGCCGAGGCCCTTCTCCGCGGTGGTCACGAGCAGCGTGCGGTCGTTGCTCGGGCCGAGCGAGAGTCCGCCGAACTCGGTCAGCACGTAGTCGCACCGGAGCGCATCCCATTCGGTGTCGAGCAGGACCTCGGCACCGTGCACACCGCCGGCCTCCTCGTCGGCGACACCGAAGTAGACGAGGTCGCCGGGCAGGCGCGTGCCCGACGAGACGATGTGGCGGAACGCCACCGCCATCGAGGAGGTGAGGTTCAACATGTCGACCGCACCACGACCCCAGATCTCGTCGCCGATCCGCTCGCCACCGAACGGATCGTGGGTCCAGCCGTTCGGCGACACCGGGACCACGTCGGTGTGGCCCATCAGGCACAACGCCGGGGCGTCCGGGTCGGTACCGGGGTAGCGCGCCACGACCGAGGTCCGGCCGGGGGTCGGTTCGAAGAGCTGCAGGTCGACGCCCGTGCCCTCCAGCTCGTCGCGCAGCAGCCGCGCCGATCGATCCTCGTGCCCCGACCCGATGGTCCCGTCGTTGACACACTCGTTGCGGATCATGGCCTGGAGGAGTTCGACGGTCTCCTCGGTCAGGCGATCGAGTGTGCGGTCATCGAGCGTTCCGGCCATGGCCCGAACCTAGCCCGAGGCGGCTCGCGGCGGGTCCGCCGGATCCGTCCGTCGGGCACTCAGAGCAGGATCTTGGTGATGCCCTCGTGCATGCAGACGAGGTAGGTGATCGTGCCGGCCACCGCCGCCACCCCGGCCGTGCGGGACGAGACCCCGTAGGCGCCGGCCACGGCGAGGTACTTGCCACTCGGGCGGAAGAACAGGAACGGCCCGGCGAGCCACGGCCGACGGCAGATGCTCTCCGCCATCCAGTCGGCGCCGCGGGTGATCCGACCGCGCAGCCCGGTCGCAGGCGTGGACCGTCGCCGTTCGACCCAGTCCGGCAGACGTCGGCCGAGGACGTAGTACGACGCGTCGGTCATGCTCAGGCGGAGAAGCCCGAGCAACACGAACGGCAGCAGGTCGAGGTGGGGTGCGGCGAGGGCGACGAACATCGCACGCGGAGCGAGCGCCATCAACAGCACCGGCTTCGACATGATGATCGGCGCCCAGACCGTGCCGCCGATGCCGACGAACGACCAACTCGCGATCCAGCCGCCGTGCAGCCCGGTCTGCTGGATCCAACCGAGCAGGCCGACCGCTCGGCGCACGAGCCCGGCGCCGACCAGGCCGACGGCCACGATCAGGCTCCATCGGACGATGACCGGCTGCCCGACGACGGAGGGTGGGGTGGATCGCACACCGACGAGATCGGGCGCGGTGCCGCCCGGCTTGAGAAAACACCGACGGCCCACCCCAGAGGGCGGGCCATCGATCAATCCTGTGTCACCTCGCTGTGGCTTCTCTGTGGCGGCAGTTCGGCGCCCAGCGCCGAAGTGCGGGAGCGAGCGGTGAGCCCCGGCGAACCCGAGCGGCGGCCAGCGAGGCGAACGTCAGCGGCCCTCGAGGGCCTCCTGAAGCTTCGGCAGGATCTTGTGCACGTCACCGACGATGCCCAGGTCGGCGACGCCGAAGATCGGCGCCTCCGGGTCCTTGTTGATCGCGATGATGTGCTTCGAACCCTTCATGCCGACGAGGTGCTGCGTCGCCCCGGAGATCCCGGCCGCGATGTAGACGTTGGGCTTCACGACCTTGCCGGTCTGGCCCACCTGGTAGGCGTAGGGCACCCAGCCGGCGTCGACGATCGCACGGGACGCACCCGCGGCACCGCCGAGGCTCGTGGCCAGGGTCTCGACCGCCTGGTACTTGTCGGCGTCGCCCATGCCGCGGCCGCCGGCCACGACGACCTCGGCTTCGTCGAGCTTGGGGCCGTCGGACTCCTCGGCGAAGCGGTCGGTCACCGTCGCGCCGCCCGAGCCACCGAGATCCGGCACATCGAGCTCGGAGACGGAGGCCTCGTCGCCGTCGGCCGACTCGGCGGCGAACGACTTCGGTCGCACGGAGACGAGGAACGGGCCCTCACCGGTGAACTTCGTCTTGATGTTGGTCTGTCCACCGAAGATCGGCTCGGTACCCACCAGGGTGTCGTCGTCGACCTCGACGTCGACGCAGTTGGTGATCACCGGGCGATCGAGCTTCACGGCGAGCCGGGCGATCGTGTCACGGGCGTCGTAGCTCGTCGGGAACAGGATGGCCTCCGGGCCGTCGCCGGCCTCGATCGCCGCGGCGATGGCTGCAGCCATGGGCACGCCGACGAGGGCGTCGTCGCAGTCGACCGAATAGACCGTGTCGGCGCCGTGCGCACCGGCGGCCTCGGCGATGTCGTCACCGTCACCGGCGACGACCACGGCCACCTCGTCGGCGAGGTCACGGGCCTTGGTCAGCAGTTCGAGGGTCGAAGCGGAGGCTTCCCCGTCGGCGATCTCGCCGAAGACCCAGATGGAATCGAGTGTCATGTCGTCGTTCTCTTCTCGTTCGTTGTCCGGCTCAGCCCGCTCAGATGACCTTGAGGCCTTCGAGGAACTCCACGATCTTGAGGTGCGACTCGCCGTCGTCCTCGATGATCTCACCGGCCTCGCGCTGCGGGGCCTCGGTGACGTCGACGATGTCCTGACCGGCACCGTCCCAGCCGACCGAGCCGGCGTCGAACCCGAGATCGGCGATACCGACCTCGGCCACGGGCTTGGACTTGGCGGCCATGATCCCCTTGAACGAGGGGTAGCGGGGCTCGACCACACCGGCGGTCACCGACACCACGGCGGGCATCGGGCACTCGACGTCGTCGTAGCCGGCGTCGGTCTGACGCTGCACCTTGATGGCCCCACCCTCGACCTCGATGGACTTCGCGGCGGTCACCGACGGGCGATCCAGCAGTGCGGCGATCATCTCGGGCACCGTGCCGGTGTAGCCATCGGAGGATTCCGAACCGGCGATGACCAGGTCGGCCCCGAGCGGCTCGATCGCCTTCGCCAGCAGCTTCGCCGTGGTCAGTGCATCCGAGCCGATGAGCTCCGGATCGCTGATCAACGTCGCGGACGCCGCTCCCATGGCGAGCGCCGTCGAGAGTCCCGACCGCTCGTTGTTCGGCGCCATGGAGACGAGGACGACCTCACCTTCACCGGCGGCGTCGACCAGCTGGAGCGCCATCTCGACGCCGTAACTGTCCGACTCGTCGAGAATGAGCTTCACGTCACGCTTGAGCGTGCGGGTCTCGGGGTCCAATGCTCCGGGATCCGCAGGATCCGGGATCTGTTTCACGCAGACTGCAACCTTCACGGGGGCGAGGCTAGCCCGGAACTAGACCGTGCGGTCAAGACGGACGGGTGGGTCCGGCACGGGTCATCCGACACACCACCGCGCCATCGGTGTGTCGAGCCGCCCGCCCGGCGCGCCAGACTGGCCGACGTGCACCTGGTCGGCATCGTCAATCCGTTCGCCAGCTCGGTGACGCCACGCGTCCGTGTCGCGCTCGAACAACGGCTCGGCGAACACCATCGAGTGGAGTTCCACGAGACCCACCGTCGCCACCACGCCACCCGTCTCGCCCACCGCGCCGCCCGCGACGGGGCCGACGTCGTCGTCGCGATCGGCGGCGACGGGACCCTGAACGAGGTGGCGAACGGCCTTCTCGGCACGGGAACGGCCCTCGCTCCGATCCCCGGCGGTTCGACCAACGTGTTCGCCCGTGCCATCGGATACCCGAACGATCCGACGGGTGCGGTCGACCAGCTCCTGCGGGCACTCCGCACACCGGAGACCACGATCCGTTCGATGGGGGTCGGCCTCGCCGACGACCGGGCGTTCCTGTTCCACGTGGGGATCGGGTTCGACGCCGCCGTCGTCGAGCGGGTCGAACAACGTGGCCGGCTGAAGCGTTGGGCCGGCCACGCCCTGTTCGTGGAGTCCACGATCGAGACCTGGGCGGCCTCGTCGTCGGCCACGTTCGACCTCACCCGCACCGACCGCCCGCCGGCGACCTCGTCCGACGATCGCGCTGCGGACGCCCACATCGCGATCGCGCTCAACATCGATCCGTACACGTTCCTGGGGAATCGACCGCTCAATCTCGCACCCGAGGCGACCTTCGACGCACCGCTGTCGATCGTGGCGCTCCACGACCTGTCGGCCCGGTCCCTGCTCCAGGTGGTCCGCTCGTCGGTCACGAGCGCCGACGGACTCCCCCACGGCGGGTCGATCACCCACTGGTCCGATGTGCACGGCGCCACCGTGCGGGCCGCGTCGGCCGTGCCCTACCAGGTCGATGGCGATCTGGTCGGACGGATCGACGAGTTGCGTCTCGGCCACGAGGCCGACGCCCTGCGCCTGGTCTTTCCGACCTCGGCGACGCCGACGACGCGCCGTCGAGTCACCCCGTCAGCGCGGCCAGGGCGTTGGCGGGATGGTTCGTGATCAGTCCGTCGACACCCATGGCCGCCAGCGCCCGCAGGCGATCCGGGTCGTCGACCGTCCACACGTTGACCGCCAGACCGGCGTCATGGGCCAGATCGACGAACGTCTGGTCGACCAGGACGTCGTGCGGGTGGATCGCCTGCATCGCGTGGGCGTCGGCCCGACCGATCAGGCTCCGGATGTCGGCCTGACCGAACACGAGCATGCCGATGGGGATCGTCGGGTCCATCTCCCGGATGCGCAGCACGGAGTCGACGTCGAAGGACGAGACGAGCACGCGATCGTGCGCGTCGTACGCCGTGATCAGCCCGGCGACGGCGATCGAGATGCCGAGGTCGTAGTCCGGGTCGCCTCGTTCGTTCTTGATCTCCACGTTCAACCAGAGGTCCGCACACTGCTCCAGGGCCTCGGCGAGTGACGGGATGTCGGTGGGGAGTTCGCTCGCATCGATCCGGCGGATGACCCGGCCGTCGGCCAGCGTCGCATCGTGGTGCACCACGAGCACGTCGTCGGCGGTCCGCCGCACGTCGAGTTCGATGCCGTGCGCACCCTGATCGCGGGCAGCGTCGAACGCCGCCGCCGTGTTCTCCTTGTGGGTCGCCGATGCGCCTCGGTGGGCGATGATCCGCGGTCCGGTCGTGGAAGCCATGGCCGGAGTCTGGCATCCCCCGGCGCGGGCGGTGACACACACGCTCCGAAACAGTCGAGGCCCTCGGCCGCCGATCGTTGCACACGACAACGCCTTGACCGCACGGTCAAGAAACCCTTTACGGTCAATTCACGAACAAGTACGGTGGCGAAACGTTCCCCAGAACGTGATCGCCCCTTCGATGCACACCACACCGCCGTGGAGGTTCCCACCGTGCAACATGCTCCGGATGACCGTCTGTCCTCGCCCGAGATGATCGGGTTCGAACGGATCGCACGACGAGTCGCCGATCGACCTTCGATCGAACCGGGCGATGTGAGTTGGCGGACCAACGCGAGCTGTCGGGACACCGACCCCGAGCTCTTCTTCCCGGTCGGCACGACGGGCCTCGCACTCGATCAGATCGCATCGGCCAAGGCCGTGTGTTTCACCTGCCCAGCGCAGGACCCCTGCCTCGAGTACGCACTGCTGACCAATCAGGATTCCGGCGTCTGGGGCGGCTCGTCCGAAGAGGAGCGCCGACATCTGCGGCGCACGTTCCTCGGTCGCCGCCGCACACGGGTCTCGATCTTCTGATCTGACCGCCGGCCCCGCCGGGCATCACACCACGGGCTCAGGCCCGCAGCAGGACCGAGTTCGGCACGGTGAGTTCGGCCACGGTGCCGCCGTCGCTGCCCGGCCGGAGTCCGACACTTCCCGCGAGTTCGCCACGAGCGAGGGTTCGCACGATCGTCAGGCCCAGGCCCGACGAGGACTCGGTGTCGACCTCGGCGCCGACGCCGACACCATCGTCGCGTACCCGCACCGTCAGCTCCGTGGTCGACGAGATCAGCTCGATCGTGATCAACCCCCCGGTCGAGGGCGCGGGAAAGCCGTGCTCGACCGCGTTCTGCACCAACTCGGTCACGATCACCGCGAGCGAGCTCGCGGTCCCGGCGGACACGAGTGGGCCGCGGCCGACCAGACGGAGGTCGACCGGACGGTCCGGGGCCACCAGTGCATCGGCCACCATGGCCAGGATCGGCTGCACCACCTCGGCGAGGGGGATCTCGTCGCCGCCCTGGCGGGCGAGATACTCGTGCACCAGAGCGATCGAGTGGATCCGGCGAACCGACTCCTCGATCGCCTGCTTCGCCTCCGGAACCTCGACCCGTCGACCCTGGAGCCGGAGCAGCGACGACACGGTCTGGAGGTTGTTCTTGACCCGATGGTGGATCTCCCGGATGGTCGCATCCATCGAGACGAGCATCCGATCCCGGCGCCGGAGCTCGGAGATGTCCCGCAGCAACACCAACGCCCCGTCGACCGAGCCGTGGTCGGTCACGATCGGCATGACCCGGGTGAGCACGGAGACCTCGAGCCCCCGCTCGAGTTCGTCGGTCATCGGCACCCCGAGCCGGTACGCGGTGCGCACGAGATCGGCCGGGAACCCGAGTTCCGCGAGTGTGCGGCCCTGTGAGCGGACGTGCATACCGGTCCGGTGCAGTGCCGAGATCGCGTTGGGCGACGCCCACGTGACCGCTTCACGTTCGTCGAGCACGATCACCCCGTCACCGACCCGAGGAGCTTCCTCGCCCTCGACCGCGTCGTCTCGATACGGGAAGCGGCCGACGGCGATCATCTGGAGGAAGCGTCGATAGACGTCCCGATAGGCCAGCTCGAGCTCGGAACTGAGCCGCACCCGTCCGATGTCCCACTCCGCGACGAGCACCGCCACGATCTCGTCGCCCACACGAACGGGCACCGCCGTTCCCCGGGCCGGCTCCCCCGCATCCGCCACGACGGCGACGTCCTCGACGATCGTCCCGTGCATCGCCGCTGCGACCTCCGGCCGCTCGGACGGGTCGAGGAATCGCCCGACGAGATCGTGGGGATGCAACGTCTGCGCCGTGGTCGGGCGGATGTGCCCGAGCACGACGAACCGGTCGGACAACTGCCGTGTGGGTGCGGCCAACACGAGGTCGCTGAAGCCGAGGTCGGCCACCACTCCCCAGGTCGCGGTGAGTCGTCGCAGATGGGCAGCGGCCTCCCCATCGAGGGTCGTGTGTTGCCGGACGAGTTCCGGAAGCGTCGCCATCAGCCCAGCATGGCCGACAGGTCGGCGACGGACGAGCGACGCTCCGACTGCCAGCGGACGTCGAGGGTCGGAAGGTGAGGGGTCGCCGTTCCCGTGTCCGGGGTCGCCGACGTGATGACCTCGTGGAGGACCCGGCGAACCTCGGGGCTCAGATCATCTCGTTCGGCGAGCTCGAGATCCGGACGACCCGGCAACGTCCGGTTCCGGATCATCAGGTCGGCCGGCAGACCGCGTTCGGCCAGGGCGACGAGCAATCGGTCGGCCTCGGCGGCGGGGTCGGGCTCGGCCGTGGTCACCACGATGATCGCCGTCGTCGGTGAGCGGAGTTCGTCGTCGAGCACGCGGGTGCGGGCGACGAGGCGGTGCCGGAGCGAGCCGAAGAGCCAGAAGAACTCGGCGATGTCGGCGAGGAAACGTCCGCCGAGCAGACGTTCGGCGACGGCGAGGAAGGGTCGGGCGGCCGCTCCCGCCAGCCGCGACCGGTAGGGCGCGGTCAACCAGCGGAGCAGACGGGAGTCGAAGAACTCGAGCAGCCGCCCGGGAGCGTCCACGATGTCGAGTGCATGGTCGGCGGGCGGGGTGTCGATCACGACCAGGTCCCAGCGCCCGTCGGCGTCGTGCACGAGGCGATCGAGGGCGATGTAGTCGTGGCTCTGCACGAACCGACGGGTGAGCGAGCGGTAGAGGCCGTTGTCGAGCAGTTGGTCCCGTGTCCGATCGTCGGGTGCGACGGCGGCGACCAGGGCGTCCCAGCCGCGCGAGGTGTCGAGCATCTCGACCCAGAGCCGACCGTGTTCCGTCGGCACGATCATCTCGGCGCCGACGGTCGAGGGGCCGCCACCGAGACCGAGCGCGTCGAGCAGTCGGCCGGCCGGATCCACGGTCACCACCAACACACGACGCTGGTGCTCGATGGCCGCACGGGCCCCGATCGCGGCCGAGATCGTGGTCTTGCCCACGCCGCCGGGGCCGGTCACGACGATCGAACCCGCCACGGCCACGACCTCGTCGAGCTGCTCGAGACCGGGCGTCACGCCGACCATCCCGCGTCGGCGAGGATCTCGGTGAGGTCGGCGACGGGGTGCTCGAGCTCGCCCACGACGAGCCCGAGGCGGTCGGCGGGGAGCTCGTCGAGGGCGGCGTCGACCCCGGTGGAACGGGCCAGCACGAGCGACGCCGCCGCACCGAGCGCCGTTCCCCCGGCGGCCAGACCGCTCAATGCCTCGGTCGCGGCGTCGCTGAGCGCCGCCGGAGCACGATTCGCGACCACGATCGGCGACTGACCGATCTCGACCAGTCGACCGACGAGGTCGTTCGTCTCGCTGACCGGAAGCTCCTCCAGGGTGGTGACGACGAGGGTGCGGGTGATGTCGCCGTCGAGCAGCAACGCCTGCATCCAGCTCGTCTGATCCACGAGCGGGCCGACCCCGACGACGTCGTCGAGCGAGCGCGGGGCGTCGATGAGTTCGATCACATGGCCCGTGGCCGGGGCGTCGACGACCACCAGGTCCCAGCGCCGGGCGCGGACCTCGTGGGCGATCTTGCCGATCGTGAGGATCTCCCGCACGCCGGGTGCGGCGGCGGCGACGTAATCGAAGATCCGGGCGATCGGCCCGAGCCGATCCGCCGGGACCGGGACCCGGAGGTTGAGCCGCACGTACTCGTCCAGCGCCGCACGGGTGTCCAGCTCGAGGAACGTGACGCCGTCGATGTCGATCTCGTCGCCGGGTTCGGTCCCGGGCGGCACCCCGAGGGCCCGGGCGAGTCCGGCACCGCCGGCGGCGTCGATCGCGAGCACGCGGCCGCCGTCGTCGGCGACGCGTCTCGCGCACGCGGCGGTCCAGGTCGAACGGCCGACGCCTCCCTTGCCACACACGAGCAGGAGGCGAGCGCCGAGCACGCCGAGCGCGCTGGGATCGTCGGGTGGTGTCATGTCGGCGGCGGCGACCATCCGGTCACCGCGCGTCGATCAGGCGAACCCGATCTTGCGGGCACCATCGGAGGCGCCCAACGAGACGAAGGTGATCCGATCGGCGTTGATGCCGATGTCCGCACCCTTCTTGTCGGTGACCCACAAGGTCGACTCGTCGGAGACGGCGGCCTCGATGGCGGCCTTGAGCGCGTCACGGTCGGTGTCATCGGGCAGCTCGATCTCGAGCTCCCGGGGGGACTGTGCGATGCCGATGCGGAGATCCATGTCGGGGGTGTCCTCGGGGTTGGGTCGGTGGACGGATGCAGTGTGCCGGACGAAGAACGGTCAGACGATCCGGAGCTCGGAGCGGTACCGCCGCTTCGGGGCGTGGGTCGTGTCGAGAGACTCGGCGAGTGCGGCGAAGGCCGCACCCGCGATCGTCTCGGGCTCGGCCGCGATCGGGGCGCCGGTGTCGCTGCCCTCACGAAGGGCGGGCACGAGCGGCAGCTCGGCCAGCAGCGGCACCTCCAGCTGCGCGGCCAGCTCGGCACCACCACCCGAACCGAACAGCTCGTAGCGCGTGCCGTCGTCGCCGGTGAAGTAGCTCATGTTCTCGATCACGCCGGTGATCTGGAGATTCACCTTGTGGGCCATGAACGCGGCACGCTGGGCGACCTTCTGCGCGGCCGGCTGCGGCGTGGTCACGACGAGCATCTCGCCCTTGGGCAGGAACTGCGAGATCGACAACGAGATGTCGCCGGTGCCCGGCGGGAGGTCGACGAGCAGGTAGTCGGGGTCGTCCCAGAACACATCGGTCAGGAACTGCTCGAGGGCCTTGTGGAGCATGGGGCCACGCCAGATCACGGGCTCGTCCTCCGGCACGAAGAAGCCCATCGAGATGCACCGGACTCCGTGCGCCTCGGGCGGCACGATCATCTCGTCGATGATCGTCGGCTCCTGATCGACGCCGAGCATGCGCGGAATCGAGAACCCCCACACGTCGGCGTCGACGACGGCCACCTTGTGCCCGCGTGCCGCGAGCGCCACGGCGAGATTGGTGGTCACCGACGACTTGCCGACACCACCCTTGCCGGACGCCACCAGCAGGACCCGGGTCTTCTGGTCGGGATCGGCGAACGGCACGGCGCGACCTTCGGCGTGGCCGTGGGCCTGGGTCGACCCCGCGGTGGCGCCGGGATCGCCGTGGAGCTTCTGGCGCAGTTCGGCCCGCTCCTGATCCGTCATCACGGTGAACGTCACGCTCGAGGTGTCGACCCCGTCGAGTTCGAGCAGTGCGGTGTTGACCCGCCGATCGATCTCCGCCCGCAACGGGCATCCGGCGATGGTGAGGGCCACCTGGACCGCGACCGAGGGCAGGTTGATCTGGATGTCGCGGACCATGCCCAGATCGACGATCGAGCGATGGAGCTCGGGATCCTCGACCGGTCGCAGGACCTCGATGACGGCTTCTTCGGTGACGGACATCGGTGGCTCCAGCGTCGGGGATGGTGAGAGGTCGGAGCGGCCTCCCGAGCCGTACGGCTCGGGGACATTCCGGCGCCGACCCGAACCCCGCCGGGCGGCGTCAGTAGAGTACCGATGTGGTTGCGCGTGACCTCAACCCGACCGAGTTCGCCAACCTGGTGAACGCGATCACCTCGGCCTTCGGCGATCCGACGCGTCGCGACATCTATCTGATGGTGCAGGCCGAGCCCGGATCGAGCGTCGCCGAGGTCGCGGAGCGCACCGGCCTGCATCCCAACGTGGCCCGCCATCATCTCGACAAGTTGGTCGGCGGTGGGTACGTCGAGGTCGGTCGCCGCGCCGGGGGCGGAGCGGGCCGTCCGGCCAAGACCTACTCGGCCGTGAGCCCCGGACTCGCCCTGACCTTCGACGTCGGCCACGACGACATCCTCGTGACCCTGCTCGGCAAGGCGCTGTCCCGGCTGGATCCGGTCGACGCCGCCGAACTGGCCGAGGAGGTCGGTGAGGAGTTCGGCAGGAAGATGGCCGCCGAGCTCGGCTCGGACGACCAGCAGCGCTCCTTCCGATCGGCGCTCCACGTCGTGGCCGACGCGTTGTCGGCCCACGGCTTCGCCGCCCACGCGCACCGGGAGGGCGACGAGCTCCGCCTCGTCGCACAGCACTGCCCCTTCGGTGACGTCGCGGTCGAACATCCGGTCATCTGCGCCGTCGACCGGGGCATGGTCCGCGGCCTGCTCGGGGCGATGGTCGGCGAGACCCTCGTCGAACTGTCGTCCTCGGTCGCGCTGGGTGACGACCAGTGTGTGGCCGTGGCCGAGCCGGTCACCCGGGCCGCGTCGGCCTGACGTGGGCCCACCCTCCCGGCGGCACTACCTGGACGGGGCCTCGAGTGCTCCGCTGCGCCCCGCCGTCCGTGGTGCGGTCCTCGCGGCGCTCGAGGTGGCCGACGGGGACCCGAGCCGGCTGCACCACGAGGCGATGTCGGCTCGGGCGGTGCTCGAGGAGGCCCGGAGCGACGTGGCCACGGCGTTCGGGGCACGGCCCCGCGAGGTCGTGTTCACGGCGTCGGCCTCCGAGGCGATCGCGATGGCCGTTCGGGGCGCTCGTGCCGCGGACCCCGACGGGGTCGTCATCACGACGGCGGTCGAACACTCCGCCGTGTCGGCCACCGCGGCGGCGACGGGCGACACCGAGGTGGTCGACGTGGATGCCGAGGGCCGCGTCGACGCCGATGCGCTGGCCGACAGGATCGAGCGATGCCTCGCCGCCGGCCGATCGGTGGCCCTCGTCGCCGTGCAGGCCGCCAACCACGAACTCGGCACGATCCAGCCGATCGACGCGGTCGTCGCCCACACCCGCCGGCTCGGCGTGCGGAGCCTCGTCGACGCGGCCCAGTCCGCGCCGTGGACCGGGATCGACTTCGGCGGTTCGGGTGCCGACTTCTGCGCGATCTCGGGAGCGAAGCTCGGGGCCGGCGGCGGAACGGGCACGTTGCTCATCCGCCGCGGCGTGCGGGTGCCGCCGCTGGTGCTCGGGGGCCATCAGGAACGATCGCGACGCGCCGGTGTCGAGTCGACCATCGGCGCCGCGGCCCTGGCGGCCGCCGCCGTGCATGCAACGGACGAGTGCGAGCTCGTCGGCGACCGCGTGGCGGGTCTGACCACCACGCTGCGGGCCGAGCTCGCGGGGATCGAGGGGCTCGAGATCCTCGGTCCGGCCGAACCGGCCCGACGCCTGCCCCACATCACCAGCGTGTCGCTCCCCGATCTCGAACCCCAGCCCGTGCTGATCGGGCTCGATCAGCGAGGTGTCGCCGTGCACTCCGGATCGTCGTGTTCCTCGGAAGCGCTCGACCCGTCGCCGGTCCTCGCCGCGATCGGGGCCGACGCCGAACACGGCCTGCGCTTCTCACTGCACTGGGCTTCCGACGAGGAGGACGTGCGGGCGGCGGTGAGCGCCCTCCACCAGGTGGTCACCGAGCTGCGCTCGCTACGAACCTGAGCTGCGCTCGCTACGAACCTGAGCTG
>JAHDCV010000001.1:198459-235614 GCA_020629695.1 Acidimicrobiales bacterium
GAGCTGCGCTCGCTACGAACCTGAGCTGCGCTCGCTACGAACCTGAGCTGGGCTCAGAGGACGAGGACGCCGAGGTAGGCCACGGACGCGACCAACAGCCAGGACCCCAGACCCAACACCAGCGGACGGCCGCCGAGGGTGCGGAGACGGGCCACACGCACGCCGAGGCCGAGCCCGAACAGGGCGGCAGCGAGCAGGAGCTTCTCGACCGACTTGATGTCGGCGAGCGCCGCATCGCCCAGGACGCCGCTCGACCGGACGACGATGGCTGCGCCGAACAACGCGACGAACAGCGGCACGACGGGTGCACGAACCGATCCCCCGTCGCTCTCGTCATCGTCGTGTCGGCGTCGCGACAACGCCACGGCGGCCACGAGCGGCGCGAGCAACACGACACGGGTGAGCTTCACCACCGTCGCCGCCTCGAGGGCGGCGTCACCGTCGGTCGCGGCCGTGGCCACCACCTGGGCGACATCGTGGACCGCCGCACCGACGAACGCCCCGAAGGCCTCACCGTCGAGGCCGAACGGCCCGGCGAGCACGGGGAGGACGAGGATCGACAACGAACCGCAGAGCGTCACGAGCGCGACGGCGTAGGCGGTCTCTTCCTCCTCGGCCTCGATGACGCCGTCCATCGCGGCGACGGCCGACGCACCACAGATCGAGTACCCCGTGGCGACCAGGAGGGAGAGGTTCTCACTCAGGCCGAGGCGGCGCCCCAACCAGCGGGTCCCGAAGAACGTCGCCGTCACGGTCACGATGACGACCCCGAGCCCCGACACCCCGAGTTCGACCACGTCGGCGAAGGCCAAGCGGAATCCGAGCAGGATCACACCACCCCGGAGCAACCGGCGAGTGGCGTACTGCACACCGGGGCCGAACACCGCCGGCAGATCGACGACGTTGCCGACGGCGACGCCGAGGATGACCGCGGCCACGAGCGGCGACAGGGTCGACGAGACCGATGCCACCACGAAGGACGCGGCGAGACCGGCGCCGACGACGGCGAGGCCTGCGGCATCGCGACGCGTCGGGATCACCGCACGCAACGGCGCGGCGATCCGAGCGACCGAGGGGTCCGCGGACATCGACGAAGGTCGTTCGGAGCTCAGACGACGACGCGGTCGGGTTCGAACTCGAGTCGACCGTGTCGGATCCGCGGCAGGACGTGGCGTGCGAACAGATCGCACTCCGCTGCGTGGGGATATCCGGAGAGGATGAAGGCGTCGATGCCGGCCGCAGCCAGCTCGCCGATCTTCTCGGCGACCTGGTCGGGGTCACCGACGATGGCGGCACCGGCGCCCGAACGGGCACGGCCGACGCCGGTCCAGAGATGACGCTCCACGTACCCGTCCTCACCGGCCGACTCGCGCAGCTCGGCCTGGCGGGCCACCCCGGCACTCGCGGAGTCGAGCGAACGCCGGCGGATGGCCTCCCCTTCGGCGGCGTCCAGCTTCGACAGCAGCCGGGCCGCGGCGGCGCGCGCTTCGTCCTCGGTCTCGCGCACGATCACGTGACTCCGCCACCCGTAGCGCAGGGTCCGCCCCTTGGCCGCCGCACGGGCATCCATGTCCGCCTTGACCTCGAGCACCTTCTCGGTGGTGTCGGGCCACATGAGGAACACGTCGGCGCCGGAGGCGGCGCAGTCGCGCGCCGCCGGTGAGAGGCCACCGAAGTAGAACAGCGGGCTCCGACCCGACTCGGTGGCGATCCGTGGCGGATCGATCTCGAGATCGATGAAGTCGCCGTGGAACTCGACGGGCCGGCGGTCGAGCAGCTCCCGCAGGCAGTACATGATCTCGGTCGAGCGTCGGTATCGGGGCTCGGACGCCAGGCTCTCGCCGGGGAGATCGGACGAGATGATGTTGATCGTCAGCCGTCCCTGGAGCATCTGGTCGACGGTGGCCATCTGTCGGGCCAGCTGGGGCACGACCAACTCGCCGCAGCGCACGGCGAGCAGCATCCGGATCTGGTCCGTGAGGGGGGCCATGCCGGCGGCGAACGTGGTGTTGTCGATGCCGAGCGCGTACCCGGATGGGAGCAGCACGTTGTCGAAGCCGTAGCGATCGGCGGTCAACACGATGTTGCGGCAGTGGTTCCAGGACGACTGGAGTCGAGTGTCGATCTGACCGAGGAACTCGTAGTCGTCGTCGCAGAGGGCCGAGAACCAGGCCATCTCCACCGGGGTGTCGTTCACGAATCCACTCATGCCGGGCCTCCTTCGGATCCGAACATCTCGGACAACTCGACCGGTCGGCCCTCGTCGATCGACCGGTGTGCCGCCGCGCCGATCGCAACGGCCCAGGCGCCGTCGGCGAGGCTGACCTCGACCTCGCGCTCGCCGCGGATCGCGTCGAGGAAGTCGAGGTGTTCGAGGTAGCTGGACCCGTGATGCAACCCTTCATGGGCGATGCGATCGTCGTGCACGGTCTCGGTCGGCACGCCACCGACCCAGTGCACACCGCGTCGGCCGTGGCGGTACTCCGACGCCGGGAGCAGGGCCTCGACCTTGCCGGCGTCGCCGACCGCGATGACCTCCTCCTGATGGAGCGTCGCTTCGGCGAACATGCACAGGTCGAGCATCGCCCGGGCACCGGACGGGTAGTCGACGATCACGTACGCGTTGTCGAGGATGTCGGGGGTGCGACCGTCGTAGACCTCGTCGAGATGGTTGACCGACTGCGCACCGGATGCCATGACCCGGGCGGGGCGCTCGTCGAGGATGAGGTTCATGAGGTCGAAGAAGTGGCAGCACTTCTCGACGAGGGTGCCGCCGGTGTTCTCGGTGAAACGGTTCCAGTCGCCGACCTTGGTCAGGAACGGGAAGCGGTGCTCGCGGATCGCCACCATGTGGGTCCGTCCCACACCACCGGATCGCACGGTCTGGATGAGCTTGGCCACCGGCGCCATGTAGCGGTATTCCATGCCCACGGCGACCTTGGCCGATCGCCCCTCCGCCGCCGCGAGCAGGCGTTCGGTGTCGGCCACCGTCGTGCACAGCGGCTTCTCGATGAGCAGGTGCAGATCGGTGTCGAGCAGCTCGAGCACCTGATCGGCGTGCTGGTAGTTCGGCGACGCGACGACCAGGGCATCGCACACGCCGGCGTCGACCAGGGCGCGGTGATCCTGGAAGACCTCGACCGGCCCGGCGGCCGCGGCCTGCGCCTGGGCTTGGCTCGCCTCGTGGGGATCGGCGATGGCGGTGACGATGGCGCCGTCGACGGCGTTGAGGTTCTGGATGTGCTCGACACCCATCATCCCGGCGCCGACGATGCCGTAGCGGACGTCGTTGTCTGACATGGCTTCCCATCGGAGCACAGGCCGACCTGCCAAGGGAATGCCCCCAAGCTTTGACAGGTCATAGGCTCTGCCTATGACCTCTCGGACCGCGGCACCCTGGAGGTCGCCGTGACGCCGTCGCTGGATCTGGCGAGCGTCGCACTCTTCCTGACCGTGCTGGAGCTCGGTTCGGTGTCGAAGGCCGCGCGACGCCATGACCTCTCCCAACCGTCGGCGACGGCACGGCTCGCCCGACTCGAGAGCGAGCTCGGCGTGGCGCTGCTCGAACGAGCACCCACGGGAACCGTGCCGACACCGGCCGGACAGTCGCTCGCCCGAGATGCCCGACGACTCCTCGACGCCGCCGACGACGTGGTCGAGACCAGCCGACAGCTGCGGACCGACGCCGCGGCGTCGGTCCGCATCGGCTCGGTGGCCGGTCTGGCGCCCGAGCCGCTCGGGGGGTGGATCCGATCCTGGGAGTGGCCTCGATCGGTCACCGTCGATCTGGTCGTCGATCACGCTGCGGGGATCGCCGACGCCGTTCGACGCGGCGAGGTGGATCTGGGGTTGGTCGACGGCCCGGCCGAGCCGATCGGACTCCGCTCGGCGTCGATCGCGACGGATCGTGTCGTGGCGGTGGTCGGGCCGCGCCATCGCTGGCACGGCCTGGCTCGGCCGGTCGGTGTCGCCCACCTCCTCGCGGAGCGGCTCGTCGTGACCGAGCGTGGCGTCGGCACCGGCGACGTGGTCGACCACGTTCTCGGCAGCCGGCTGGACGACACCGACGTCCGGACCGTCCGCGGGATCGACGACGTCCTCCTCGCCGCGTCGACCTCCGACGAGATCGGGTTCGCCCCGGCCCGGTGCCTCGTCGAGCCGCTCGAGGCGCTCGACCTCGACGTGACCCTCTGGCAGCCGATCCGTCTGGTCTGGCGGGGCCGTCGGCCCGAGCGCAACGCGGCCCGCGCACTGGTCGACCACCTCCGGTTCGGGCCGAGCCGTTCGCTCGACCGAACCTGAACGTCAGCCGATCGGCACCGCGACGACCACCACGTTGTCCTCGTAGGACCGGACCCGCGAATCGAACGGACCACCGCAGGTGATCAGCACCAGCTGCGGTGCACCGTCGCGTCGCCACAGGTCGGGCGGCAGTTCGTCCTTGCCGTGGCGGGCGACCGACACCACCTCGAACTGGAGCGTCGAGCCGTCGGCACGGTCCACCTCGACCACATCACCGACGACGGTGTCCCGGAGCGGGAAGAAGGCCCCCGGCCGGCCGTTGTAGTCGACGTGGGCGGCGACGACGGAGCTTCCGGGTCCCCCCGGCTCGGGGCCGAATCGATACCACCCGATCTCCGCCTCGGCCGGGACTTCGAGGTCGCCGTCCGGGCGGATGCCGACCTCGGTCACCGCGGCATCGATCCCGACGCTGACGACCCGCAGCCCCACCGGCGCGGGGCGGTCGGGCACGACGAGGTCATCGAGCGAGGCGGCCGTCTGGATCGGGACGTCGGGGACCGACCATCCTCCCGGATCCACGGCGCCGTCGAGCGCCGGTGGTGCCGATCCGTCGACCGGCTCGCCGTCGGAGACCTCGTCCTGGGCTCGGAGATCGCCGCCTTCGGACCGACCGACGTCGATGACTCCGGCGGTGCTCCCGCCCCCCGACACCTCGTCGGCGGGGAGGGAGCTGCAACCGGCCGCCAGCAGGGTGGCGGCCAGAACCGATCGGACCGGTCGCCTTCCCGACCACCACCGCCCCGCTCGGGCAGGGGGAGAGAGCACCCGGAACGGTGCGGCGGTGGACGCCGGGGAGGTCATGACGGTGCGTTCGCTCGGCGGACGGCGCGTCCGACTCAGCGGCGGACGAACGAGGCGCGAGCGGTCCCGGCGACGACCGCGACACCGAGCACGCCGGCGGTCACGAGTGCGGGTACCGACGAGGGACCGGCCGGATCGAGCAGACCGCTGGTACCGGCGTTCACCTGCGCCGGGGCGGAATGGAGACCGTCGAAGGACTGGGTGATCAGCGTGAACGAACCGCCGGCGAGATCGCCGATGGCGTAGACGACGAGGTTCGTGCCCTCGGCGATCGTGATCGGGGCGTCGACGAGGACCTCGGTCGTTCCGGCCGCGGCGAGGCCGGTCGGATAGGCGTCCGCCGGCAGCGCCACCACGGCTTCACCACCGTTGGCGAGACCGGTCAAGCCGTCGACGGCCGCACCCCCGGCGACGATGTCCACGGCCGGGGCCGCGGCGGTGTGGCGCACCGTGACCCTGCCCTCACCCGCGTCGATCGTGTCGAGATCGTTCACGAAGGCACCGAGGGTCGGGGCACCGTCGGCGTCGAGGTGGGCGACGACGCTGAGGTTCGCGCCGCCGGGCACGGCAGGGGTCACGTCGATCACGGCGTCGTCGGTCCGGTCCTCGGCACTCGCCGGGGCGTCGTCCGACGCGGCGAAGATCTGGATCCGGTAGTCGGCGGCCGGCAACGACAGCGGCCCGGCGATCGCCTCGGGCTCGAAGCCCTCGAGGGTCAGGTCCCCGTCGACGTAGACGTCGACGGTCACACCCGGGATGCCGTGGACGACGAAGACGTCCGAGGTGTCCTGGGCCGAGGCGCCGGGAGCGAAGAGCCCGATGGTGGCGAGGGTGGTGAGCAGGGCCAGCAGGGCCCGGAAGCGGGACGTCCGCATGATGTACCTCCGGAATGGGGATGGGGTCGTGGGGGATTCGGCGCGGCGGCCCGATCCGGATGCACCTCCGCTCCCGGACACACGGGAGGTTCAGCTCGACGATGGTGCCAACGTCTGGCAGCGTGGCGGTCGACGCCACAGCGAGACCGCACCGGAGGGGACCGACCCATGCCCGAGACATCGACACCATGGCAGCCGATCGGTGACGGGGCATGGGTGGGCAGCGACGCCTCCGACCGGTTCCCGACCTACACACGGGGCAACGCCGGCGAGGTCTACCCCGAGGTCTTCACCCCGTTGACCTACTCGATGGCGGGCGAGATGGGTGAGCGCTGCATGCGTGCGGCGCTGGGCGACACCGGGCTCCTCACCGAGGCCGAACTCGACGCACCGATCACGACGTCGATCGGCTCGGGCGTCTTCGGTGGGTACGCCTATCTGAACCTCTCGGTCCAACGCCTCATCGCGGAACGACTGCCGGGCGGCAGTGCCGCCGACGCCGACGCCAACTACCTCGGGGTCGGCACCGCGATCCCACCGCCGGACCCCGATCTCCCCCGGGACCGTCGGGCCTCGGCGCGCGGCCTGCGGTACCTCTGGCGCACGGTCCGCCTGAAGAACCTGCCGCCACTCGAGGAGGACCGGGCACGCACCGATGCGTTCCTCGCTGCCCAGGTGGACCCCGCCGAGCTGACCGATGCGGAGTTGCGGGCCGAGGTGACGGGGCATCTCGATCTCATCGAGGACCTCTTCCGCCACCACCTGATCATCAGCGGCCAGGCCGGCATCTGTGTGAGCGCCCTCGCGGCGATGCTCGAGCAGAACCTCGGGTCGCGCGACGCCGTGGGCGAGATCCTCGCCGGCATCGGCGACGTCGACTCCGCTGCGCCGTCGTTCGAGCTCTGGGACCTCGGTCGAACGGTCGCATCCGATCCGGGCCTCACGGCGATCTTCGACGACCCGGCACCGGATCGTCTGGGGAGACTGCGCACCCACGGCTCGGCAGCGTTCCTCGACGCGTTCGATGCCTTCCTGGAGCGCCACGGTGCACGCGGTCCGAACGAGTGGGACACCGCCTTCGACACCTGGGGCACCGATCCCGAACTCGCCCTGTCGTTGATCGATCGCATGCGTCTCACCGACGGCACCCGTGATCCACGAGCCCGTGCGGCCGACCTCGCCACACGGCGGGAGCAGCGCACGAGGGAGGTCCGCGAGTCGCTGCCGCGCCCGGCGCGAGGCATCTTCGATCGGCTCCTCCACGCCGCACAGGTGACGTCGCGTTCGCGTGAGCGGGCGAAGACCACCGTCGTCCAGGCCATTCACGTCGGTCGCGAACGGGGCAAGGAGTTGGACCGCCGCCTCAACGCCCGACGGGGCGGACAGCCAGGGGATCTCTGGTTCATCGTGGAGGAGGAACTCGACGCCTATCTGACCGATCCTGCGTCCATGGACGGTGTGATCGCGGAACGACGGGCGATGCACGCCCGCCTCGACGAGCGCATCCCACCGTTCACCTTCACCGGCGAGATCCCGCCGCTCGACACCTGGGAACGCCGAGACGTCGTCCGGGAACAACTGGGGACCGGCGAATCCCTCGATGGACTCCCGGGGTGCCCCGGTGTGGCCAGCGGGCGGGCCCGTGTCGTGACCGATCCGGGTGATCCGGGCGCCCTCGGTCCGGGTGACGTGCTCGTGGCCCCGCTCACCGACCCGTCCTGGACTCCGCTGTTCCTCGCCGCCTCGGCCGTCGTGGTCGACGTGGGGGCGATCATGAGCCACGCGGTGATCGTCAGCCGCGAGCTCGGCATCCCGTGTGTGGTCTCGGCCACCGACGCCACCCGCCGGATCCCCGACGGGGCGATGATCGAGGTCGACGGCACCGCGGGCACGATCCGGCTCCTCGATGACGGCACCCCGGCATGACGACCACTAGGTTCTCCGAGGCGTGAACGAGAATCTGCCGTGCTGACCCGAGTCCCATGCTGATCCACCTGATCCGCCATGCCCACGCCGGCCAGCGCGGCCCCGGCGGGCGGGACATCTACCGCCCGCTGTCGGAGCAGGGTGTGGCCGAGGCGGATGCACTCGCCACGATGGTGGACGGCGACGCACCCGTGTTGTCGAGCCCGGCGACCCGTTGTGTGCAGACGGTCGAACCCCTCGCGGAGCGTCGCGGGGTCGAGGTCCGGGAGCATCACGATCTGTGGGAGGGCAGTCGCATGGGCGACGTCATCGCCCTCATCCGGGCCGAAGCGACCGACGGGCTGGTGCTCTGCTCCCACGGCGACGTGATTCCCGAACTCATCGAGACCCTGGCGGCCGGAGGCACGAAGATCCGCGGCCGGTCCTGCGAGAAGGGCTCCATCTGGACCCTGACGATGGACGGTGACGAGATCACCGAGGCGAGCTACCAGGCTCCACCCGACGTCTGAGACCTCAGCTCAACAGTCCACACGACGCCTGGGCGTCGACGCTGGCCACCAGGTCGAGCACGAAGGTCGGCGGATCCAGGTCGAGCAGTGTCTCGAGTTCGTCGCATGCCCGTGCGGCGTCTCCGCGGCGCGCCGCGATGATCGACCGGAAGGCGTAGGCATCGGGGAACGACGGGTCGGCGTCGACCGAGCGGTCGAGCCGCACACTGGCCGCAGCCAGCAACTCGGTCGCCGCGGCGGTCTCCCCGGCATCCACCGCCGCGAACGCGGTGATCGCGACGAACCACCCGCTGTAGCTCCAGGCCTCCGCGTTCCGGGGGTCCTCGGCGAGCACCCCGTCCAGGCATTCGATGGCATCGAGATAGGCCGCGCCTTGAGCCAGGCCGATGCAGTCGCGGGTCTGGGTCCGGGCGGAGGCGTCGATCGAGCCGGTGATCTGGTCGTTCACGCCACGCTCACCGGTCGAACGAGCGAGCAGGAAGCCGGCGCCCAGCGCGAACACCGTCGCCAGTCCGAACCACAGCAGACGACGCGAACCGTCGGCGGTCGCGGTGCGACGAACTCGTGGGGTCGAACCGTCGAGTCGGCGGATGACCTCGGCCGCCCGCCGGGTGTAGTCGTCGTGCAGCGTTCGATGATCGTCGGGTGTGAGATCGCCGGCGGCGAGCTCGACATCGAGGTCGTCGAGCGACGTGAGCAGGAAGTCCCGCTCCGCCTCCAGAGCAGCCCGACCAGCGTCGACCGGATCCATCAGCGCTCCGTGCCGCGCCGGGCGGCCTCGACCAGATCCCGGTCGGCCGAACTCACCGTGGTCGCCTCGACCCGACGTCCCACCACGAACGCCACCCCGACCGCACCGACGACGGCGACCACCACCGGCAAGACCCAGACGAGGGCGGCGAAGCCCTCACCGGGCGGGTTCAGCAACGACCCGGGCCACGCGGCGAGGATGTCGTCACGGATCTGATCGTCGGAAGCACCGGCCACGACCTCGACCTCGATGAACGTGCGGATCGCTTCGGCGACCGAGGCGTTGGAGTCCGCGACCGACTGTCCATCGCAGACCGGGCAGGCGTAGGAGTCGTGGAGACGCTGGATCCGCTGATCTTCGGTCTCGACGCCGCGATCGACGACCGAGACGGCGAGCAGACCGACGACGGCGACGAACACGCCGGTCCATCGCACGAGGCGGCTCGTCATCGACCCGCCGCTCATGGGACCGGGATCACGCTGCGCAGCTGCGCTTCGGTGACCGAACCCCGGAAGTGGGCCACGACCGTGCCGTCGGGACGCACGACGAAGGTCTCGGGCAACTGCGCCACGGCGAAGTCGATCGACGCACGCCCGTCGGGAACCACGTGCCAGTTCCCGCCTTCCTCGGCGAAGAACGCGGCGGCCCGCTCCCCCGGTTCGTTCACGACGAGCGACAGCATCTGGACGTCGCTCGAGTCGGCCCAGCGTTCGAAGCTGACGAGCTCGGGATGCTCCACCAGGCAACCGGGGCACCACGTGCCGAAGAAGTTCACGACGAGCCACTGACCACGCGTCTGCTGGATGTCGAACCGGGCGCCGGTGATCACGTCCTGTCCGGTCACCTCCGGGACACGCTGGCCGAGCAGCGCCGACCCGCTGTCCCCGGCCGAGTCCTCCCGGGAGGACACGGCGATACCCAACACGATCACGAGACCGAGCAACACGGCGCCGACGGCCAGCGCCGCCTTGCGCGCGCTCCCGCCACAACCGGGGGCGACGGCCAGATCGTCATGTGGCGATCCGGGCGGGGTCTCCGGGCCGGTCATGCCGGTGTCGCCTGTTCGGCGAGTTCGGACGACACGACCGACACCGGCTCGGTCCCCCGCCGACGACGGCCGGGGAAGACCGCGAGCACCGTGCCGGCGAACATGAGCATGCCGCCGGTCCAGATCCAGGTCACCATCGGCCGGATGACGACCCGGAGCCGAACGGGCTGACCGGGTTCCTGCACCGCATCGGTCACGAGGAACAGATCCTCGGAGAAGCCGGGTCGAACCGAGGGTGTCGGCACGACGACCCCCTGCTCGCGGTAGAGCGTGGTCGCCGGCTGATAGACGTCTTCGCCGTCGATCTGGATGTCGGCCCAGATCCGGATCCGACGGCTGTTCTGATCGCCGTCGCCGCCGAGATAGGTGAAGGTGTGTCCGTTGACGGTGGCGGTCTCGCCGACCTCGAGGCTCACGGTGCGATCGACCTTGTAGGCGTCGGCCGCGACGAGTCCGACGGCGACGAGCACGACGCCGATGTGCACGATCATCCCGCCGTTGGTGCGACCGACGAAGCCCCGCCAACCGTGACGACGGGTGGCGAGCACGACCTGGCGGAGTGCCGAGCCGCCGGCGAACCCGCCGAGGCCGAACGCGAGCACCGGCGCCCAGCCGCGACCGCCGTACACCAGGGCCACCACCATCGCGACCACCCCGAGCACGGCCGGCCAGAACAACCGATCGGACAGCACCTCACCCGAGGCCTTGCGCCACGGCAGGATCGGCGCGGCGGCCATGAGGAACAACATCAGCAGCCCGAGCGGTTTGGCCATCGAGTCGAAGTACGGCGAGCCGATCGTGAGCCGCGACCCGTCCCACAACTCGGCCAACAGAGGGAACACCGTGCCGAGCAGCACGACGAAGGCCATGGCCCCGAACAGCAGGTTGTTCGCCAGGAACGAGGCCTCACGCGACAGCGGCGAATCGATCGACCCCGGTGAGCGGAGCTGATCGCCACGCCAGGCGATCAGGCCGATCGAGCCGAAGGTGACCACACCGAACAATCCGAGGAACCACGCCCCGATCGGACCGTCGGAGAACGCGTGGACCGAGTCGATCACGCCGGAGCGGGTGATGAAGGTGCCGAGCACGGTGAGGCAGAACGTCGAACAGACGAGGGCCAGGTTCCACACCCGCAACATGCCCCGACGCTCCTGGACCATCACGGAGTGCAGATAGGCCGTGCCGGTGAGCCAGGGCAGCAGCGACGCGTTCTCGACCGGATCCCAGGCCCAGTAGCCGCCCCAGCCGAGCACCTCGTAGCTCCACCACGCACCGAGCAGGATGCCACCCGTGAGGAAGCCGTAGGCGACCACGGTCCAGCGGCGGGTCTCGATCAACCAGCCCTCACCGAGTCGGCCGGTGATCAGCGCCGCCGTGGCGAACGCGAACGGCACGGTGAACCCGACGTAGCCGAGGTAGAGCATCGGCGGATGGAAGGCCACGAGCACGTGGTTCTGGAGCAGCGGATTCGGACCGCGGGGTTCGAACCCGACCGGGATGTCGACGGCGGTGAACGGGTTCGCCGGGCCGGCGACGAGGGCGTAGAAGAACGCCGACACACCGAGCATCACGACGAGCGCCCAACCGAACAGGGCGTCGTCGTGACGGTCACGGAACTTCACGAGCATCGCGGCGGTGAACCCGCCCAGCACGAGGATCCAGAGCAGGAGCGAGCCCTCGAGGGAGGACCACAGCGCAGCGATGTTGTAGAGGGTCGGTGTGTTCGGGCTGCCGACCTGTTGCACGTAGTCGACGGTGAAGTCCCGCACGGCGAGCGCCCGCAGCATGACCACACACATCACGACGCCGGTGGCCGACACGATCCAGGCCCACGTCCGCACGGTGCGCAACAGGTGCAGTCGAGACGTCGTGAGTGCGTACGCGCCACCGAGCACCCCGAGCACGGACCCCGAGAGCCCGACGACCGCGGCGGCGAGGCCGATCACGGAATACATGTCAGCCGTCGGCGCCGTCGTAGGCGTCGTCCAGACGGTCCTGGTTCTCGGCTTCGTAGGTCTCGCTGTGCTTCACGAGGATCTGCTCGGACAGGAAGTGGCCGTCGGTCTCCCACCGTCCCTGGACGACGACGGGGATGCCGACTTCGAACAGGTCGGACGGTTCGTCGCCCACGTGCACGATGTCGGCCTGCTCGCCGTCGAACCCGATCGTGAACAGCAACGCACCGTCGTCCCGCACCTCGGTCTCGGTCACCACCGAGCCCTGCATCCGGAACGTGTCGTCGCCCAGTTCCGCCTGCCGTTCGAGGGCTTCATCGACGTTGTAGAAGAACACCGTCGCCTGGGTCAGGGCGATCCCGAGCACGGCCACGATCGCAACGCCGACCAGACCGAGCAGGGCGTAGGCACCCCACGAGCGGCGTCGTGTCGGCGGCGTCGTGTCGGTCGCGTCGGTGCGCGGACGGAGATCGAGTTCGTCACCCGACGTCGCGCCCTCGTCGTGGTGATCAGTCACGGAGGAACCGCCGCCGGTCGGCCGGCACCTGCCGGGAGAGGGCTCGACCGCGACGCAGGGTCCAACCGACGTAGGCCGCCAGGACGATCGCGGAGATGCCGTAGCCGGCGACGACGTACTCGACGAACATCAGACCACCTCCGTCGCGGTGCGCTCGCCACGACGCTCGAGGATCGCCGACTCGAGGCCGGATCGATCCAACTCGTACTCGAGCCATCCCACCCGGAACCGGTGGATGATCAACCAGGTCGTGAACAGGGCCATGGCGATCGCACCCAGCGCGAAGGAGGTCAGCTGGGACCCGTCCATCTCGGTGTCGGTCAGGCTCAGCGTCGCCTCCTGATGGAGGCTGTTCCAGATCTGCACCGAGTACCGGGTGATCGGCACGTTGATGAAGGCGACGATCCCGAACACGGCGGCACGGCGGGCACGCACCTCGGCGTCCAGATCCAAGCGTCGCACCACGAGGTAGCCCAGGTACACGAGGAACAGCAGGGTGGTGGCCGTGATCCGGGGATCCCACACCCAGTAGGTCCCCCAGGTCGGCCGCCCCCACAGCGCGCCGGTCACGAGCACCAAGCCCGCGAGCACGAGCCCGACCTCGGCGCCGGCCCCGGCCATCTGATCCCAGAACGCGGAGTTCTTGCGCAGCACGAGAATGCTGCCGACCAGCGTGACGGTGAAGCCGAGATAGGCCGACAGGGCGAGCGGGACGTGGAGATAGAACAACCGGACCGACTCCGACTGGACCACGTCGGCCGGGGAGAGCACGAGCCCGTAGGTCAACCACACCACCCAGCTGACGGCCGTGGCCGCACCGAGCACGCGCGTCAGTCGGGATCCGGTGTGTTCCGGCGCACTCGGCGGCACGGCGATCGACGTCATACATCCTCCAGCAGGGCGCCGGCGCCCACGATGCCGGCCACGGAATAAAGCAGTGCGAAAGCGACGAGTGCCCAGGTCCACGCTATGCCGCCGGAGCCGGCTCCGTAGAGCGCATCTCCGGCCGCTGCCGTGGCGCCGATCAGCACCGGTGCCATCGCCGGGAGGACGAGGAGCGGCCCGAGTGTGTCCCGGCCCCGCTGTCCCGCCACCACGGCGAGGAAAAGGGTACCCGCCCCGGCGAGTGCGACCGTGGTCGAGACCATCACCACCACGAGGTGCAGCGGATCACCGATGGTCACGTCGAACATCAGCACCGCACCGGCACCGACGACCAGCTCCAACACGACCAGCTCGGCGGCCACGACGACGGCTTTGCCTCCGAGGATCGCCGCCGGGTGCACACCGGCCACGAGCAGGGCGTCGAGGCTCCCATCGTCGGACTCCACGGCGAACGCCCGACCGACGACGAGCAGGAGCGCGAGCAACACCGTGATCCAGAACAGGCCCGGCGCCACCTCGGCGAGCACCGAGCGGTCACCACCCCGGACCTGGAGGGCGGGGTCGACACCGAACCCGAACAGCAGCAGCATCACGATGCCGAACGGGAGGATCTGGGTCGTGATGACCCCGGTCGCCCGCTCGATCCGCAGATCCTTCGCCACGATGCGCGCGGCATCACCAGCGACCGCAGCGATCACGACGCACCCGCTTCGGTCACCGTGCCGCCGATCACGTCGAGCGTCCGATCGGCGACGGCGGGCATGTGATCCGCGTCGTGGGAGGCGACCACCACCGTGGCACCGGCACCCGAGGCGTCGGCGATGAGGCGGTCGACCATCGCCCGACCCTCGGCGTCGAGGCCGGCGTGGGGTTCGTCGAGCAGCCAGAGTCGCGGTCGACGGGCGACGAGCACGGCGAGGCTCGTCCGACGCCGTTGCCCGGCCGACAGGGAGCCGACCGGGACGTCACCGAGGCGACCGTCGAGGCCGAACCGTCGCGCCGCGGCCTCGACGTCGACCGGGTCGGCCCGGTGGAGCCCGGCCCAGAACTCGAGGTTCTGTCCGACGGTGAGATCCTCGTAGAGGAAGGTGGCGTGACCGAGCAGCCCGACCTGACCACGCAACCATCGGCGGTCACCGAGGACCGACAGATCGGCGCCCAGCACCTCGGCCCGGCCGCGACGCATCGCCCCCAGCCCGGCCAGCAGCCTCAGCAAGGTGGTCTTCCCCGCACCGTTCGGGCCCCGGAGCCAGGCGACCTCGTTCGCGTGCAGGTCGAGATCCGCACCGGCGAGAGCCGGAAAACCGCCGAGCACACACACCACGTCACGAAGCCGGGCTACCGGCGCGGCTCCCGAGTTCTCGGGTGGTTCAACAGTCACGGTGGCAAGACGGTAGCGGCCGGCCGATCGTGGGCGCCGCGTCGCCCGCGTGCGCCCGCGACCGCTCGGAATCGGGGATGACGCTGCCCGGTTACTCAAGGGCGGTCCCGGGTCGTCCGACCTCTACACCGAACCGCTCTCTCCTAGGCTCTGGTCCCGCATGTCCCCTCTCTCAGCTCGCATCATCGGTGGTGTCGGTCGCTCGCTCGTCTTCGCGGGTGTCGTCGTGCTGCTGTTCGCCGGCTTCCAGCTCTGGGGAACGAACCTCCACGAGAGCCAGGCCCAGAACGATCTCGCGAGCGACTTCGACGACCTGCTGAGCTCGGACGCGGCCGGTCAGCTCGAAGAGGTGCTCGCCGAGCTGGAGATGCAGGCGACCGAGGAGCTGGACCCGACCGTCTCCGACGGCACGGCCTCGGACGGCACCACGCCGGAACCGACCGTCACCGAGATCCGCGCCGTCGTGCAGGATCTCGCCCCCGAGCTCGCCGAGGCGCTGCGCCCGGATCCGGGTGATGCCTTCGCGAGGATCGAGATCCCCGCGATCGGCGTCGACAAGACGATGATCGAGGGTGTCCGGCGAGACGACCTTCGCGACGGCCCCGGGCACTACCCCGAGACCCCGTTCCCGGGACAGGCCGGCAACTCCGCGATCGCCGGTCACCGCACGACCTACGGCGCCCCGTTCCACGATCTCCACCTTCTCGACCCCGGCGACGAGATCGTCGTGACCACGATCCAGGGTGCGTTCACGTATCGGGTCATGGCCCACAACGACGAGGCCGGCAACACCGTCGGTCACTTCATCGTCACCCCGCAGGACACCTGGGTCCTCGACGACCGAGGCGACAACCGACTCACCCTCACTGCATGCCATCCACTGCGTTCGGCTCGGCAACGCATCATCGTGACCGCCCAACTCATCACCGAGCCGGCGGTCACCATCGAGGTCCCCGACCCCGATCCGACCCCCATCGAGATCGCGTCGGAGGAGCTCGAGGACATCGGCTGTGTCGACTGTGCGCCGGGCAGTGACGGTGAACTCGCCGCCGACAGTCTCGACAGTGCGCAGAACAGTCTGAGCAACGACGAGAACGCGCTCGAGGCCTCGCTCGGCTGGCAGCGCTCCGAACTCGGTCCGACCCTGGCCTGGGGTGCACTCGCCCTCGCGGTCGTGGCGGCGGCGATGCTCATCGCCCATCGCTGGCGGAAATGGCTCACCTACGCCGGAGCCACACCGGTGTTCCTCGTGATGCTGTTCTTCTGTTTCACGCACCTCGACCGCCTGATTCCGGCGTTCTGAGCCAGACTGGCGCCGTGCCGCGCCGCCTCGTCGTCCTGCTCGCCGGTGTCGGCGTGATGCTCGCCGGCGCGTGTTCCCCGTCGGCTTCGGACTCGACCGCACCCCCGCCGACGCTGGTGATCATCGACGAGATCGACGTCGACCCCGTGCTGACGGCTCCGGGCGGGGCACCCGACGACGTGCTCGCGACCACCACCACGACGGAGCCACCACCACTCCCCCGCATCGTCGGGTGGTCCGGCAACATCGATCTCACGGTCGGCCAGTGTTGGGATGCGGTCCCGGCATCGACCACGACCACGACCCTGCCGACCACGTCGAGTTCAGAACCCGAGACCACGACCACGACCGCAGCGCCGACCACGACCGTGGCGCGGTCGGAGCCTCCGCCGACCACCGGGACCCTGCCCGCACGACCGGCCGCGGTCGCCGTGGTCGACTGCGCCGGCCCGAATGCGGGTCGGGCCTACGCCGTCATCTGCCTGGGGTCGGTCGATGACGAACTCGAGGCCGTCGGCTGCGACGCCGACGTGACGAAGATCGACTGGCCCGGCGGTCGCACGGTGCAACGCGCCGGCGCCGCGGCCTGTCTCGCGGCATTCGAGCACGTCTTCGGCGAGACCTACACCACGTCACGTCGGGACACGGTCGAACTCATCCCGAACCAGGGCGTGTGGGAACTCGGACGCCGTCAGGTCGTGTGCACCGCGACCGAGCCGGCGCCGCTGCCGAGCTCGACCACCATCACCGGATCGAACTGACCGACCGCCGGCCGCGATCCCCATCTCGCGGCAGCGACCTTTCCGGACCGGTCCCCGCCGATTACGGTTCCCGCCGGAGAGGGGACGTCAACGTGCTGCTGACACCGATCGCCATCATCATCGGGCTCGGGATCGGGTTCGCCCGCGGCGGGACCTTCGGGCCGTGGCCGGCCTTCCCGGTCCGCCTGGTGCCCGTGCTCGCGACCGGTCTCGTGTTCCAGGCCGGCGCGGAGTTCCTGGACGTTCCGGCCCGTCCGGCCGTGGCCGCCGTCGGCTGGCTTCTGCTCGCCCTGGCCATGGCCGCGAACCTCCATCTCGGCGGCGCCGGCGTCATGGCACTCGGCATGGTCGCGAACGCGATCCCCATCCTGCTCAACGGGGCGGTACCCGTGTCCCCCGACGCCCTCGTCACCTCGGGACGACTGACCGAGGCCGAACTCGCGAATGCCACGGTCAATGCGCCGTGGGAGCTCGAGACGTCCGAGACCACCCTCGGCATCCTCGGCGACACCATCCCTCTCCGGATCACCGCCGACATCGTGAGTTTCGGTGACCTGCTCATCGCGGCGGGCTTGATCTTCTTCGTCATGAACGTGCTGATGTCGTGGGCCGCCGGCCGTCGCCACCTCGCGCTCGCACGACGCCAGCAGGCCGAACCGGAGACGATCGAACTCGCCGGTGGCGACACCGCGGCGCCGGCGGTCACCGCGATCGACCTGACGCAGGATCACACCGGGGCGGGCACGTCGTCCATCTGGTCCGACGAGTTCGAGACCGACCATCGCGACATCGCCGGAGCGAGCCCGTTCGACGACCCGCTGTTCGCCGATCCCACAGTCGGTGAGCACGAGTTCGCCGACACGGGCATGACCGGGGCCTGGCAGGCAGAGCACCCTGCGCCCTCGTCCGCCCGCTCAGCCGACACATCCGGCGGGATCTCCCTGGCCGACTGGTTGGGGGACACCGACGAGTCGATCCTGGACCTCACGGGCGACGCACCGTCGGCTGCGGAACGTCACGGGGTCACCAACCTGCGGCGTCTCGATCCGGATCGCTGAGCGCAACGACGATCGTCGCCCACGTCTGCGGAGTCGCCCCCCGGGCCGCGCCGGTGTCGGGATGCCAGAACTCGCTGAAGCCCGAGCGGACCACACCGGCGATCGTGCCGTCGGCGAGTGACCGGGCGAGCGGGAGGTCGCCCTGTCGAGCCGCGGCCAGGGCCAGCAGGTAGCCGAGCTGCGGCCAGACCGGACCTCGCCAGTAGCGGTCGGGGTCGTGGATCGGCTCCGTCCGGTCGACGCCGGCCGGGCCGAACGCCCCGCCCGACCGGTCCGCATCGGCGAGACGGGCCCGGACAGCCGGTCGATCTTCGACGAGCAGGCCGAGGCAGGCATCGGCGGTGACGATCCCACCCGCGGGTCCGTCGTGGTCGGTCCAGATGCCGAGCTCCTCCGACCAGCGGCCACCCACGACGGCCGCGAGCTCGTCCAACTCGGCATCGAAGTCGTGGTCTCCGGTGGCCGCCGCGTACTCCCGGCCGTTCCAGACGAGGAGTGCGTTGAAGCCGATGGAGCCGCGCCGCCACGCCGAGGAGGAGATCGGCACACCGGTTGCGTCCGCCTCGACGCAGCCGACCAACTCGGCTTTCCGGAGGCGCCAGGCGTGTACGTCGAACGGACCGTCGCCGTCGTCCCAACGAGGGCTGTCGTCACAGCCCGTCTCCCACGGATGCACCACCGCGACGCGGCCGTCGGCGAGCCGACCACGGCGGCGCAGGAGGAACGCGAGACCATCCCGAGCCGCCGCCACGATGGCGGGGTCCGGCGTCACGCCAGCTCGCACGAGGCACCGCAGGGCATGGCCGAACATCGGCGGCTGGGTGATCGACGAGCGTCCCTCGACACCCCAGAAGCCGAGCGCGGCCCCGGGATCGTTCCAGTACCGCATGTGGGGCACGAACCCGCCCGGGCTGGCCGCGGCGGGGGCGTCGCCTCCGACGCCGAGCGCGTGCGCGAGCTCGGTGAGCCCCCGCTCGGGCGCGCCGACGTGCAACCACGCGATGGCGTGGAAACACGAGTCCCAGAGCCACTGGTGTGGGTACACCGTCGGATGGGGCACGCAGAACCCGGGGGCACGCCACGCCTCGTCGAGGATCCGTCGTGACACCGCGACGAGATCGCGGTGGGCAGACGGATCGAACGGGCTGGTCACGGCTCGTATCGTGCCGAGATCGGCGAGACGGCGGCAACCTAGACCCATGCCCACGGTTGCGCTCGTCTCGTTCCGCCTCGGCCTGACCGACGGCGTCTCGATCGTGTCCGAGCAGTGGTGTCGCTCGTTCCGCGACCGGGGCTGGACGGTCCGCACGGTCGCCGGGGAGGGCCCGGTCGATGTGATCGTCCCGGGTCTCGCCATCGCCGCGACGGTCCCCCCCACCGTGTCGGAACTGCAGGAGGCCCTCGTCGGGGTCGATCTCGTCGTCGTGCCCAACCTCCTCAGTCTCCCGATGAACCTCGCCGCCGGGGAGCGGCTCGCCGATGTCCTTCGTGGTCGTCCGACCGTGCTCCACCACCACGATCCGGCCTGGCAGCGGGAGCGCTACCGATCGATCGACTGGCCACTCGACGATCCGGCCTGGACCCATGTCGTCATCAACGACCTCACTCGACGGGAGTTCGCCGAACGGGGTCGTGCGGCGCGACTGATCCGGAACTCCTTCGACGACCCGAGTGAGCCCGGCGACCGGGCCGCCACCCGCGCCGCACTCGGCCTCCGCGACGACGACCGACTCGCGCTGCATCCGGTCCGGGCGATCGCCCGGAAGGAGATCGCGACAGCGCTCGAGATCTGTGCACGCATCGACGCGACGTACTGGCTCCCCGGACCCGCCGAGGAGGACTACGACGACGAGCTGGAGCGCCTGCTCGCAGCCACCTCGATCCCGGTCGACCGACGGCCGCTCGGTTCGATCGAGGACCGCTACGCCGCCTGCGATGTGGTCGTCTTCCCGTCGTCGTGGGAGGGCTTCGGCAATCCGCCGGTCGAGGCGTCGGTCCGTCGCCGACCGGCCGTCGTCGGGCCGTACCCCGTCGCCGACGAGCTGATCGAGCTCGGATTCGGTTGGCATCGCTCGACCGACCTCGACGGTCTCGGTGCGTTCCTCGATCGGGTCGACGACTCCTTCCTCGACGATCAACGACGGCTCGCCCTCGACCGACTCGGGCCGCACCGCCTTGCCGCCGATCTCGACCGGCTCCTCGCCGATCTCGGCTACCCCACGGTCATCGACCCGTCTTTGGCACACTGAGGTGGCCATGTCGAAGTTCGAGACCACGACCGACGACCCCGTCCTCCGACGCCGCGCCCGGATCGCCCGCGCCGTGTCGATCGGCCTCCGGGTCGGCTACGCCCTGTTCGCGCTCGCCATGGTCGTGTTCTTCGTCGGGCTCTTCAGCCGCTTGACCGATGCCATGGTGACCGTCATCCTCATCTGCCTGGGTGTCGGATCGATCGTCCTCGCACCGGCGATCGTGTTCAACTACGCGGTCAAGGCCGCTGTCCGCGACGAGCAGGAAAACATCCCATGATGAGCCGGCGGATGCCCCGGGCCGAACGACGAACCCAAGTGCTGCACGTCGCGAAGGTCGTGTTCGCCCGGCAGGGCTTCCACCGCACCACGATGACCGACATCGCCGGGTCGGCCGGTGTGACCAAACCCGTGCTGTACCAGCACTTCGAATCGAAGACCGAGCTCTACCTGGCCGCCCTCGCCGACGTCGAGCGGAAGCTCACCGAGTCCCTGATCGCGGCGGCGCTCCCGATCGGCACGACCGAGGGTCGGCTCCGTGCCGGCTTCCACGAGTTCGCCCGCTTCACCACGACGGATCCGGACGGCCTGACCCTGCTGCTGTCCTCCCGGAGCAATCTCGCGGAGATCGACCCCGATGCGGGAATGGCCGCCTTCAGCCGCTCGCTCGCCCGGGAGATCGACCGGCTGTACGAACCCGAGGGCCTGCGACGTGACCACCACTTCGTCGTCGCCGGCATCATCGGCCTCGGCGAGGCGATGGCGAACCAGTGGCTCGCGTCCGACCGCTCGATGTCCGCCGGACGTCTCGGGGCGCTCATGGCCGAGCAGGCGCTGCGGGGCCTCCACCAGCCCGACGAGCTCGTCGAGGTCTGATCCGGGCTCGGGAGACGGGCGATGCCTCGTCTATCGTCGCTCGGATGCAGACCGCCACGGCCAACGGAATCGAACTCGCCTGGGACGCCTTCGGCGATCGCAACAACCCCGCACTGATCCTGGTCATGGGGTTCGGCGCCCAGATGACGGCGTGGCCGGAAGGTTTCTGCGAGCAGCTCGCCGACGCCGGCTTCTACGTCGTCCGCTTCGACAACCGTGACATCGGCTTGTCGCAGAAGTCCGACGGGCCGCCACCCGACGCCATGGCGATCTTCGGACGAGCGGTCGCCGGTGAGGACGTCTCGGCGGACGCCCCCTACTCGTTGTCGACCATGGCCGCCGACGTGATCGGGCTCATGGACGCGCTCGGGATCAACCGGGCCCACGTCGCCGGCGCGTCCATGGGCGGCATGATCGTCCAGCATCTCGCCATCGAACACGGCGAGCGGATGCGGTCGGTCACCTCGATCATGTCGACCACGGGCAATCCGGAGGTCGGCCAGGCCGACCCCGAGGCCATGACCGCATTGTTGACGCCGCCACCGGACGGGCCCGCCGAGGCGATCATCGAACACTCGGTCGGCATCTCGCGAGCGCTCGGCGGCCCGCTGTTCTCCGAGGAGGTCGCCCGCGAGCGGGCGACCGCTGCCTACCACCGCAGCCACAACCCGGTGGGGTCCGCGTTCCAGTTGGCCGCCATCGCCGCGTCCGGTGATCGCACCGAGCGCCTGGCCGGGGTCGACGTGCCCTTCCTCGTGATCCACGGTCGGGCCGATCCGCTCATCACGGTCTCCGGTGGCCTCGCCACGGCCGAGCTGGTGCCGGGCGCCGATCTGGTGGTCTACGCCGACATGGGCCACGACATGCCCGAGTCCCTCTGGCCCCGCATCGTGGCCGACATCGCCGGCCACGCCGCGTCGGCGGGTTGACGCCTCAGCGTGTGAAACGGCCCGAGTCGAGCAGGGCCGCGAACCCCTCGGAGGCCGTGTCCGAGGTGTCGTAGCGCCAATCACAGGCCGGGAACTCGCCGCCGGGGTGAACCTGGCTGAACAGCACGGCGAACTCGAGGCGATCGAAACGGGGATCCTC
The DNA here is from genome assembly GCA_020629695.1 of Acidimicrobiales bacterium. Classification (GTDB taxonomy): domain Bacteria; phylum Actinomycetota; class Acidimicrobiia; order Acidimicrobiales; family SZUA-35; genus JAHDBV01. The sequence continues at coordinate 220,749 of JAHDCV010000001.1, forward strand.
CAACGCCGTGCCCGCCGAACGGAACCAATCGCCCTTGCGACCCGGATCCGCCGGGTCCTCGGCCGAGCCGAACTCGGGCACGGCGAGCGCGAGGTCGGGGTACCGAGCCGACCAGTCGAGGAACGGCTGGAGCTTGTCGGCCAACGGCTCCCACTCCCCGCCACCGCGACACGTGAACCAGTTGTACGGGTCGACACCGGCCACGTCGACGGCGTCGACCCCGGGGAACCAGTCGTCGGCCGTGCCGTCCGAGAAACGCGCCGGGGTCAGGATCCAGACGAAGCGGGCGTTGGTCACCCCTTCGTCGTCGAACACCTGACGGAACCGACGCCATGCGGCCACGAACTCATCGGGTGAACCGTTCGCCCGGTTCTCGACCAGGTCCGGTTCGTGATTGAAGGTCACGTAGACCGGTCGATCCAACTGTCCGATCCGGCGCGCCCAGATCCGCATGCCGAGATCGACCGCCGAGTCGGGTTCGGCTTCGGCGATGTCACGCCAGGGCAGGAACGAACCGTCGTCCCACAGCGCTCGGATCGACACGTGGAGGGTGCGGCCCTCGTCGAGGAGTCGGGCGGAGCGTTCGTCGGGGAAGTCGGAGTCCCATCGCCGGAACTGGCGGACCAGCTCGAAGCGGTGGCCGAGATCGGCTTCGACGCGGGCGAGCAGATCCGGATCGGATCCCGACACCGAGATCCCCAACCACGTGTGCTCGGCCAGCGTCGAGGCCTCGGCCGTGTCGGCCGTGAGTACCACCGGCGGAGGCGCCATGGTCGAGCGTTCGGCACCCGAGGTCGTGGCGACGGCGTCGACCGATGTCTCCACGGGCGACGCGGTGGTCGACGTACAGGACGCGGCGAGCAGGAGGCCGGCGAGCACGAGCCGGCCCCGCCCCCGACCGACCGACACCCGGACGTTCACGAGCGCCGCCCGCGCAGGCCGGGCACGGCCGCGAGCGCCAGCAGGACGGGGTAGATCTCGAGTCGGCCCAGCAACATCTGCACCATGGTGACACCCCGAGCGACCCGACCGAGCGCGGTGAAGTCGTTGGTCGGTCCGATCTCCCCGATGCCCGGCCCGACATTGCCGAGCGAGGTGGCCGATGCGGCGAACGCCGTGACGACGTCGACGCCGGTCATGGCGATCGCCACCGCGCCCGCACCGAAGATGGCGAGTGCGAGCACGAGGAAGCCGAGCACCCGGTTCGCGACGTCGTCGGCCAGCACGCTCGGACCGATGCGGATGGGCCGGACGAGACGGGGATGCAACTGACGCAACGTCTCACGCAGTCCGAAGCTGCCCACGGCCAGCACCCGGACCAACTTGACCCCGCCCGAGGTCGAGCCGGCCATCGCCCCGACCGGGAGGAGGAAGAACAGCAGGATCTGGGAGGCATCGCTCCAGGCGCCGAAGTCGACCGTGCCGTAGCCGGTGGTCGACACGATCGTGAGGACCGAGAACACCGAGCCCCGGAGGGCGTCGTGGTCGATGCCGGTCGTGCCGCTCTCGGCCAGCAGCGTGAAGGTGGAGGCGCCGGCGACGACGAGGGCGTAGGTCCGGAACTCGAGCGAGGCGAGAAGCGGGCCGGCGCTGCCTCGAAGCAGCCGATACCAGAGCGTGAACGAGCCTCCGGCGATGAACATCGCCACGATGCAGATCCATTCGATGGCGGCCGAACCGAAGTGCCCGAGCGATCCGTTGTAGGGCGAGAACCCACCGGTCGACACCGTCGTGAAGGCGTGGGCCACGCCGTCGTACAGCGACATGCCGGCCACCACGTAGGCCGCGACCAACAGCACGGTGAAGCCGAGATAGACGACCCACAGGCGCGAGGCGGTCTGCCGGACCCTGGGGGTGAGTCGCTCACCGGTCGGACCGGGTGCCTCGGCCGACAGCAGGTCCATCCCACCCGCACCGACCGAGGGCAGCACCGCGACCACGAGCACGATCACACCCATCCCACCGAACCACTGTGAGATGGCCCGCCACATGAGGATCCCGGCGGAGTTGCCTTCGATCGGATGCAGCACGGTCGCACCGGTCGTGGTGAACCCGGAGATCGACTCGAACAGCGCGTCGTCGAAACGGTCGAGGGTGCCGGTCAGGAGGTACGGCATGGCCCCGACGACCGCCAGGGCCAACCACGAACCCGTCACGACGACGAAGACGTCGACGATCCGGACCCGGCTCGGCACCGCGGTCTCCCACCACGTGCCCGCACCGATGAAGAAGAACACCAGCCCGAGCACCAACAACGTCGAGGCATCCGGACCGCCGTCGAGGACGTCGACGATCCCGGAGAAGATCACGCCCAACCCCGCGACCGCCACACTGAGGCCGATCACGTGCCACACGAGACTCGGGCGGCCCTCGGAGCTGCCCCGCTGGATGAGCGTCGCGAGGGATCGTGTGACCATCAGGCGGAGAAGAGCGGACGGGCTGCGGCGAGTGCGTCGGGACGAGCGAACACGACGATGTGGTCGCCGGCGGTCAGCTCGGTCGAGCCGCGGGCGATCTCGCCGACCCCGTCGCCGCGCACGACGGCCCCGATGAGGAACTCGCGGGGCAGGTCGAGCTCGGCCAGGGTCTTGCCCACCGCCGCCGAGGCCGGACCGATCTCGATCTCGTCGACTTCCGCATCGGATTCGAGGAACGTCGCCACGACCTGGACGAGCTCGCCCCGGGCATGACCGAGCACGGCATTGGCCGACGCGGTCCGCGGCGACAACGAGGCGTCGATCCCGAACCGGCGTACGAGCGGAAGCAGGTCGAGACGATGGAGTACGGCGACGGTGAAGCGTGCGCCCTCCGCGGCGGCGTAGGCGCACGACAGCACGTTGGCCGCATCCTCTCCGGTGGCGGCCACGACGGCATCGGTCGAGCCGACGTTCTCCTCCGCGAGCAGGTCGGTGTCGGTGATGTCACCCCGGACGACGGTGACGCGCGGCATCCGTTCGGCCAACATCTCGGCCCGGGCGAGATCCCGCTCCACGAGCGTGACCGCCACGCCGGTCCGTTGGAGGCGTTCGGCCACGCGCGAGCCGATGGCGCCACCACCGAGCACCATCACACGCCGAGCCCGGGCCGACCGGAGGCCGAGCAGGCCGAAGAGCTGTGGCCGATCGGCGTCGGCGGAGATCACCCGCACGTGGTCGCCGGCGAGGATCCGATGATCGCCACGAGGGATCGTCGTCCGGCCGTCACGGGTGATCGCGCCGAACAGGAACGGTTGCCCTTCCCCCGAGCTGCCGATCTCGGCGAGCGTCTGCCCGGCGATCGGGGCACCTTCGGACACCGAGGCGCCGATCAGGGTCAGGTGTCCGCCGGCCATCGGATGAACCTCATCGGCACCGGGCAGTCCGACGAGTTCGATGATCTCGTCGGCGGTGTCGCGGTCCGGGTCGATCACGACGTCGACCCCGACGGCGGCGCGAAGCCCCTCGCCGGGTTGGTCCTGGAGCTCGGGTGACTGGATCCGGACGACCGTCGACGCGACCCCGGCCTGCTTGGCCAGCATGCTGGCCACCAGGTTCGCCTCGTCGTTGTCGGTGACGGCGGCCAACATGCGGGCGTCGGAGATCCGGGCGGCAGTGAGGTTGCGCGGCGAGGTGCCCGATCCGACGACGACCTGGACGTCGAGGCTCTCCCCGATGTTGGCCGCTCGAACCGGATCGGCCTCGATCACCACCACGTCGTGATGTTCGGCCAGAAGACGCTCGGCGAGGTAGTAGCCGATCTCCCCGGCCCCGACGATCACGATGTGCACACCCGAGAGCATCGCCGCTCGCGCTCGCCGAACCACTCACCCCCTCCCAAAATCCTCAGCCTGCGCGACGCCTGCCGTCGCCGCCTCGTGCAGATGCGACCACGCGCGGCGCAGCCCCGACCGGAGGCCGAGGCTGCTTGCCGGAATCTGGGCGCCTCGGTGACGCGCGGCGTCATCGAGGTTGAGCGTTGGCTAGGCGATGACGGGCACCTTGGCCATGGCCTCGGCGATGTCGGCGTCGCGGTGGTCGTAGTCGACCATCTCACCCGACAGGAACGCGTCGTAGGCGGCCATGTCCATGTGACCGTGGCCGCAGAGGGCGGTGAGGATCACCTTCTCCTCGCCCGACTCCTTGCACTCGAGCGCCTCGCGGATCGCCGCGGCGATGGCATGGGTCGGCTCCGGCGCCGGCACGATGCCCTCGCTCTTCGCGAACTGGATGGCACCCGTGAAGCACTCGGTCTGGCCGATCGCGATCGCCTCACACAGGCCGAGCTCGTAGATGTGCGACACGAGCGGCGCCATGCCGTGGTAGCGGAGGCCACCGGCGTGGATCGGATCGGGGATGAAGGAGTGCCCCAGGGTGTGCATCTTCACGAGCGGCGTCATGCCCATCGTGTCGCCGAAGTCGTAGCGGTACTCGCCCTTCGTCAACGAGGGGGAGGCAGCCGGCTCGACGCAACGGATCGTGGGGTTCATCTTCCCCGCGAGCTTCTCCCGCAGGAACGGGAAGCTCAGCCCGGCGAAGTTCGAGCCGCCGCCCGTGCAGCCGACGAGCACGTCGGGGGTGTCGCCGACCTTCGCCAGCTGAAGCAGCGCCTCTTCACCGATGATCGTCTGGTGGAGCAGCACGTGGTTCAGCACGGACCCGAGGGCGTACTTCGTGTCGGGGTCCTGCACGGCGGCCTCGACGGCCTCCGAGATGGCGATGCCGAGCGACCCGGGATTGTCGGGGTCCTGGGCGAGCAGCGACCGGCCGGCCTCGGTCTGGTCCGACGGTGACGGGTGCACCGAAGCACCCCAGATCTCCATCATCGTCTTGCGGTAGGGCTTCTGGGCGTAGGACGCGGCCACCTGCCAGACCTCACACTCGATGCCGTACTGGGCGGTGGCGAAGGCGAGCGACGAGCCCCACTGACCGGCGCCGGTCTCGGTCGTGATCTTCTTCGTCCCGGCCTTGGCGTTGTAGTAGGCCTGCGGCACCGAGGTGTTCGGCTTGTGGGAGCCGGCCGGCGAGACGCCTTCGTACTTGTAGTAGATCTTCGCCGGGGTATCGAGGGCCTTCTCGAGCCGGCGGGCGCGGTACAGCGGGCTCGGGCGCCACAGCTTGTAGACGTCGAGGACCTCGCCGGGAATGTCGACGTAGGAGTCGGTGGTGACCTCCTGCATGATCAGATCCATCGGGAACAGCGGAGCGAGATCGTCGGGACCGATCGGCTCGTGGGTGCCGGGATGCAGCGGCGGCGGGGGCGGCTCGGGCAGGTCCGGGATGATGTTGTACCACTGCGTCGGCATCTCGGATTCGTCGAGCAGGATCTTCGAGTATTCGGCCATGGGGGCCCTCCGGGTTCGCATCGTCAGCCGCCGCTCGGCCGACTCGGCCGACACTAGATCAGGCACCGCGGACCCACCCGTCCGGCGCCGGGCGCTTCGCCTCACCGTCGGAGAGCAGGCAGACTGGGCCCATGACCGCCACCGCCGACCGTGCCGTGATCGCTCCGCCGGCCGAGCCGGACCCGGTCCCGGCGACTCGGCGGGAGAACCTCGTGGTCGTCGTGTTGACGGTGTGGCTGCTGGCCGGACTCTCGATCGACGGCTACGCCCATGCGAACATCATCGAGCTCGACGCCTCCGGCACCGCCTTGACGGAGGACTTCTTCACCCCGTGGCACGCGATCTTCTATGCGGCCTTCACTTCGATCGCGGCCTACATCGGCTGGATGGCGTGGCGGCGTCGACGCCCGGGGCCACTCATCGGGTGGATCCCCGCGGGCTACGGCCTCGCCGTGGTCGGGCTCGGCGTGTTCGGACTCGGCGGGATCGGTGACGGCATCTGGCACACGATCTTCGGCGTCGAGGTCGGGATCGACGCGCTCCTCTCCCCCACCCATCTGATGCTGCTCACCGGTGGCGGCATGATCGTCACGGCTCCCATCCGATCCCGACTCGCCGAGGGGCTCGACAGCCGACCCTCGAGCTGGGCCCGCGACGGTGCGACGGTCGTGTCGTTGACGGCGGTCACCGCCGGCGTCGCCTTCTTCCTCACGTTCGGCTGGGGCTTGTCGTTCTGGTGGGCACCCCAGGTTCGGTTCATCGAAGGCGACGGTGCCAGCGAGATCCTGGTGGCCAGAGCCGTGACGGGCGCGATCATCACGAGCCTGGCGCTCGTCCTGCCGGCGTTGTGGGCTCACCGGCACGGACTGTTGCCCGCCGGCGGCATCACGGTGATCTGGGTGCTCGCCGTGCTCGCCGAGTCGGCCGCGTTGAGTCAGCCCGACTGGTCGGTCCCACCGGTCCTGATCGGTGCCGTCGTCGCGGAGGTGCTGCGTCGACGGACGGGCACGCCGGCCGCGCTCGTCGTCGGTGTCGCTGCGATCTGGATCGTCTGGTGGCTCCGGATCGTGATCGAACCGATCCCGATCCGATGGCCGGCGGAGATCTGGGGCGGTCACATCGGCTTCACCACGTTGATCACCGCCTGGGTGGTGATCGGGACGACTCGCTTCTCCGGCGGTCAGCCGAGGTCGGCTTCGAGCTGATCGAGCTGCGCCCGTTCGGCGGCGATCGCCTCGGCGGTGATCACCGAGTCGACGACCTCGAGCACGCCGGCCGTCGTGCGGAGCGCCTCGATGCTGCCGGGCGGCACGTCGTCGGCTTGCACGAATGTCGGGAGCTGACCGGGTTCGACCGGACCCGAGTCTGTCGGAAGCCGGCCCGAGGCCCGGAGGGCATCGAGCGCACCGGCCTCGTCGACGAACGCCACGTCGTTTGCTCCCGCGCCCTCGAGGACGCGGATGATCTCGTCGCGCACGTCCTCGCCCGCTCCCGGGAGCAACCAGACAACGATCGCGCGCGGCTCGGCGAGTCGTGCCTCGGCCGCGTCGAGCTCGGCGCGTCGCTCGGCGATCTGCTCCGCTCCGGGTGGGCGGGTCACCTGCAGGACCCCGGCGATGCCGACGACCGCGGCTTCGACTCCGTCGACGTCGTCGGTCGCGACCTGGAACTGGGTCGGCAACGCCGACGGATCGACGTTGCCGAGCATGGCCGGGTCATCGGCGAACGCCGTCTGGAACGCCGCCAGGCTGGCGGCGGTGTCGAGGTACTGGTGGGTGGCGCCCAGATCGTCCAGCACCTCCCGCACCTCATCGACCGCAGCCTGGTCGGCGTCGGGCGTGAGCCACACGACGGCATCGACCCGGTCGGGGGCGACGGCCTCGTCACTGCCCGCGCACGCACCGAGAACCAGCACCGCGGCGAACAGCAGGACGATCGGTGAGGAGCGCATCGGAGCAGTCTGCCCCGTGGGCGCCTCGCCACCGCCGCGCCTACCAGGTGTCGACCATCGGGCGCTTCTTGCCCGTCCGCGGCGGAGGCGGCGGTGCGGCTCGGAGCGCCGTGGTGATCCAGCGACGTGAGTCGGCCGGATCGATCACGTCGTCCAGCTCGAAGTAGGTGGCGTAGCTGACGGCCTTGCCCCGCTCGTAGAGGCGGTCGACCATCTTCTGGAACTCCGCCGCCCGCTCGGCCGGGTCCTCGATGGCCTCCAGTTCGTTGCGGTAGCCGAGCCGAACGAATCCCTCCAGACCCATACCGCCGAATTCACCCGTCGGCCACGAGACCGTGAACAGGGGCGCCTTGAAGCTGCCCCCGGCCATCGCCTGGGCGCCGAGTCCGTAGCCCTTGCGGAGCACGATCGTCATCACCGGCGTGTCGAGGCTGGCGGCGGTGTTGAACAACCGGCCGGCGTGGCGCACGAGGCCGTCAGCCTCGACGTCGGGCCCGACCATGAAACCGGGGGTGTCGCACAGGAACAGCAGCGGCAGATCGTGGGCGTCGCAGAGCTGCATGAACCGCGCCGCCTTGTCCGCGCCGTCCGGGTCGATCGCTCCGGCGAGATGGGCCGGATCGTTGGCGATGATCCCGACGGGGCGGCCCTCGATCCGTGCGAGCGAGGTGACCATGCCGAGTCCCCACGTCGACCGCAGCTCGAGCACCGAGTCGACGTCGGCGAGGCCGTCGATGACGGCCCGGACGTCGTAGATCCGGAGTCGGTTCTCGGGGATGAGATGACGGAGGCGGCGCTGGTCGGGTACCTCGTAGTCGGTCACCGGTCCCTGGAAGTACGACAGATACCGCTTCGCCGCGTCGACCGCCGCCGCGTCGTCACTGACCGCGAGGTCCACCACACCGTTGCGGAGGTGCACCTCCCTCGGTCCCACCTCGTCGGGGGTGAACACACCGAGGCCGCCGCCCTCGATCATCGCCGGGCCGCCCATGCCGAGGTTGGCGTCCTCGGTGGCGATCACGACGTCGGCACACCCGGCGAGCGCCGCATTCCCGGCGAAGCACCGGCCCGAGACGATCGCGATCAACGGCACCAGCCCGGAGAGATCGGCGAAATAGCGGAAGGCGAGGCAGTCGAGTCCGGCCAGGATCGATGAGTCCGTGTCGCCGGGCCGTCCTCCTCCGCCTTCGGCGAACAGCACCACGGGGAGCCGCAACTGTTCGGCGAGTTCGAACAACCGGTCCTTCTTGCGGTGGTTGTTGTGTCCCTGGGTGCCGGCCAGCACGGTGTAGTCGTAGGAGACCACGATGCAATCGGTGCGGACCCGGGCCTCGAATCCCGATCCGTCGGGCAGCGTGACGCCGTTGATCGACCCGATCCCACCGACGAGACCGTCGGCCGGCGTCTTCGTGATCAGTTCCTCGAACGGTCGGCGGGCCCGTTGCGCCGCGATCACCAAGGGGCCGTACTCCACGAAGGTGTCCGGGTCGACCAGGTCGGCGAGGTTCTCACGTGCCGTGCGGCGCCCCAGACGGTGCCGCTTGGCAACGGCGTCGGGCCGGGCGGCGTCCTGCCCCAGTTCGTGACGCTCGACGACGTCGGCCAGGTCCGGGCGGATGTGGGCCGGATCGAGCTCGATCACCTCGGCGACCTCCCCGCCGGTCGCTTCGTCGGCCGTCTCCAGCCGAGCCAGCAGGTCGCCGGGTACGACGGTGTCGCCCGGTGCGACCTCCCAACGCACGACTCGAACGGCCCGGTCGGCGCGCAGCTCGTGCTCCATCTTCATCGCCTCGAGCACGGCGAGCGTCGCACCTGCCGGATGGACCGAGCCGGCCTCGGCGTCGGTGGCGACCACGGTGCCCTGCATCGACGCCACCAGGTCCGCACCGTCGGGATGTGGAGCCCAGCCGACGACATCGACGGGCTCCTCGTCGGGTGCGAGATCGATGAGCACCTCGTCCAGCAGGCGGGTCGACCAGTTGCCGCCAGCCACATCGGGTTCGGCCAGCACGTCGATGAGCAGGGGCGCGATCGACACCGGCGCGATCTCGGTCTCCCGGAGCGCGGCGACGAGGCGTCGACGAGCGGGTTCCCATGCAGGGTCCCGGGTCGTGACGATGACCTTGCCGACGAGCGGATCGAACCCGCCGGCGGCGTCCGAGATCGGCGCGGCATCCACCCGGACGCCCGGGCCGCTGGGCCACACCGCCGACATCGGCGGTCTCGGGTCGGGCAGCAGCACACCGTCGAGCCCGAGCCGTTCGGTCGTGATCCGAGCCTGCACCGACCGCCCGACGGGGGCGTCGGGGTCGGGAAGATCCAGATCGGCGAGCGCCGCACCATCGGCCAGCGCGAGCTGGCACTCGACGAGATCGACACCATGGATCTCCTCGGTGACGGTGTGTTCCACCTGGAGTCGGGGATTGACCTCGCAGAAGACCAGCGCCTCGGGCTCCGACGGCCGATCGGCATCGAGCAGGAACTCGACGGTCGCCACACCCCGGAGCCCGGCGGCGCGCCCGATCGAGGTGGCCGCCTCGACGAGGCGACGACGCACGACCGGATCGAGCTCGAGCGCCGGCGCGGTCTCGACGACCTTCTGCCGGCGACGCTGCAGACTGCACTCCCGCTCCCCCAGATGTGCGACGTCGGTCCCGTCACCGAGGATCTGGACCTCCAGGTGCCTGGCGCGGCTCACGAGCCGTTCCACGAACACCCGGTCGTCGCCGAAGCCCGAGGCCGCCTCGGACCGGCATCGGTCGATCGCGCCGGCGAGTTCGCCCGCCGATTCGACGATCCGTTGACCTCGACCACCTCCACCGGCGACGGCCTTCACGATCACGGGGTAGCCCACCTCTTCGGCGAAGGCCATCGCCCCGTCCAGATCGATCGATGCGTCGGTGCCCTCGACCACCGGTGCACCCGCGACGACGGCGAGAGCCCGTGCGGCGACCTTGTCGCCCAGGAGACGGAGCATCGCCGCGTCGGGGCCGACCCAGACGAGGCCGGCGTCGGTGATCGCGGACGCGGCCTCGGCCGACTCGGCCAGGAAGCCGTAGCCCGGGTGGACCGCCATCGCCCCGACACGGTCGGCGGCGTCGATGACGGCATCGACGTCGAGAAACGCCGACGGACCGTTTCCGTCGAGCAGGATCAACTCGTCGACGAAGCGCCCGTGCCCGTCGTCCCCGGGGATGGCGAGCGCCGCGACCCGCATCCCCAGCCGGCGGGCGGTGCGTGCGATCCGCACGGCGATCTCTCCACGGTTCGCGATGAGCAGAGTGGGTCGTGGCACGGAGGGTCCTCTGGGCGGGTCGAGAGGCGGAAGACCTCAGGCGTTCGGAGCGTGGTCCAGGGTGCCCGGATCGGGCAAGTGCAGGATGGCGAGATGCTGGCGCGCTCGCGCCGGTGGCTCACCATCGAGCCGCGAGATCACGATCGCGACGCCGAAGGCGAGCGGCACCGACCATGCGGCCGGCGCCGCGGCGAGGGCACCGAGCCAACCGTCGCCGAGCACACCCGACATGGTCGAGGCGATCGCCATCGTGGCGGCCCCGCCGCCGGCCAACATGCCCGCCGCTGCTCCACGCTTGGTCAGGTCGGACCACCAGATACCGAGCACGAGCAGCGGGCAGAACGACGAAGCGGCGATCGCGAAGGCCCACCCGACCAACACGTTGATCTGGAACGGTTCGGCACCGAGTCCGAGCACGACCGCCACCGCGGCAGCACCCCACACCGCGATGCGGAACTGGCGCACCCCTCCACCGACGAGATCATGCGAGATCGCCGAGGCGACCGAGATCATGAGGCCCGACGACGTGGACAGGAAGGCAGCCACGGCACCGGCAGCGACGATGCCGGTCACCCATCCCCCGGCGTCGGTGCCGAGGATCGCCGCCGGTAGCAGCAGCACGGTCGAGTCCGTCTCGCCCGTCACCAACAACTCCGGGGTGTAGAGCCGACCGAGTGCGCCGAGCAGCGGCGGCCAGACGTAGAACATGCCGAGCAGTCCGACCACGATCACGGTCGTCCGACGGGCATCCGATCCGGTGGCGTTCGTGTAGAAGCGCACGAGCACGTGCGGCAGCCCCATCGTGCCGAGGAACGTCGCGAACATGACCGAGTAGACGAAGTAGAGCGGATGCCCACCTCCCGGTCCGCCGGTGAGAGGAGCGGCCCACCGTGTGCCACCGGTCGCGTCGATGCCCTCCCGGTGGGGCACCAGCCCGTCGGCGGCGAACTCCACGATCGTGCCCTCGACCGCCGTGTGGGTCCCGATGCCGAGCACGGCGAGAGCGTCGGTGCCCGTGGCCGTTGGTGGATCCCCGCCGGCGTCGGTCACGACGCCCTGCAGCGTCGTGATCCCGATCGGCTCCTCGACCACGAACACGGTGTCGCGCCGGAACTCGACCTCCGTGGCCTCGGCGAACCGAGGGGCGTCCGGTTGGGTCAACGATCGGGTGTCGTCAGCCATCCAGGCCACGAACAGGATGATCGCCGGGATGGCCATCGCCAACACCATGATCACGTACTGGAACGCCTGGACATACGTGATGCCCCGCATGCCACCGGCGGTGAGGTTGAGCGCGACCACCAGGCCGACCAGCACGACGCCGACCCAGTACGGCGCGCCCGTGATCGCCCGCACGGTGATGCCCGCTCCCTTCATCTGAGGCAGGAGATAGAGCCAGCCGATGATCAGCACGAAGGCGGCCGCGATCCGCCGCAGACCGGTCGAGCCCAACCGTCCCTCCGCGAACTCCGGGATCGTGAACGAGCCGAACCGGCGCAACGGCGCCGCGACGAAGAGCAGCAGGAGCAGATAGCCCGCCGTGTAGCCGGCGGGGAACCACAACATGTCGGCGCCGAAGACGAGCACGAGGCCGGCGAGGCCGAGCTGGGTACCCGCCGAGAGATACTCACCTCCCACGGCGAAGGCGTTCCACACGGGATGCACCGCCCGTGACGCCACGAAGAAGTTCGACGTGGTCCGGGCGAAGCGGAGTCCGAACGTCCCGACCCCGAGGGTCAGCACCGTCACCAGCACGACCGCCAGCGTGGCGATCACGTCTGCCGCTCGATCCACTCGCGTTCGACCTGCTCCGCCGCCCGGCGCTGGCGGTCCCCGACCCACAGCAGGAACGGGAACACGCCGGGGCCGAGGATCACCCAGGCGAGCGGCGGCAACGGTCCGAGGCGGACCGTGCCGAGGTCGGTGGTGAAGAACACCAGCGGCAGCACCAGGAACGGGATGACGAGCAGGGCGAGATTCGACAGCGCGAGACGGCGTTGGGCCACCACCAGGCGCTCGACCGCCTCGGGTTGCGCCGGCCAGCCACGGACCCACGGGTCGACGCTGCGCGATCGCCCGAGTCGACGAGCCGCCGAGGTGCGCGGGTGCACCACGATCTTGCGTTCGCCGACGACCGGCTCCTCCGGCTGATCCGACGGTGTCACGGGACCGTCAGCGCTGTCGCGACGGCGGCGCGAGACGATCCCGGAGCGCCCGCCGATGGCGCCGACTCACCGGCAACTCGACACCCGCCACCACCACGGCCTGGCCGGAGGCCACCGTCCGGATCTGGGTGATGGCGGACTCGCGCACCAGGAAGCTGCGGTGGATCCGCAGGAAACCGTGTCGCTCCCAGGCCGTCTCCAGCGTGGAGATGGTCTCGCGAACCAGATGGGACCCGGCGTCGTGATGCACGCGTACGTAGTCCCCGGAGGCCTCGGCGTAGATGACGTCGTCGCGCTCGATCACGTGGGTCACGTCACCGACCCGCGACCGCAAGCGAGCGCACGGCGCGGAGTCGTCGGCCATCGCCGCCGCTGTCGGCTGCCGCCCGCGCACCCGTGCCAACGCTGCCTCGAGCCGGACGGGGTCGACGGGTTTCGTCAGGTAGTCGACGGCGTTGACCTCGAAGGCCTGCAGGGCGTGTTCCTCGTGCGCCGTCACGAACACGATGTGGGGCGGCCGCCGGAACTTGGCGAGCAACTCGGCCAGCTCCATGCCGCCGATCCCCGACATCTGGATGTCGAGGAACACACAGTCCACGACGGGCTCACGGCCCATCACCTGCAGGGCGTCCTCGCCCGACGACGCCTCACCGACGATCTCGACCTCGCCGGTCTGGGTGAGCAGCCACCGGAGATCGCCCAGCGCCAGCGGCTCGTCGTCGACCAGCACCACACGCATCGCCGGAAGGGCACGGCTCGGTGAGTCGGAGCGGGAGGTTGCCCCGTCGTGGGTACCCCGGCCGGTGACGGTCATGTCGCGTGCACTCCTGGGTGGAACTTCGGAACCCGCATTGTGACACGGGTCCCGACACCGTCGCCGGTGGCGATCTCGAGGCCGTATTCCGGACCGAACGTCGACCGCAGTCGCTCGTCGACCGACAACAACCCCACATGTGGCGTCGAGGTCCGGTTGGTCATCGCCGCCTGCAGTGCGTCGGGATCGGTGCCGACCCCGTCGTCGTCGACGGTGATCAACGCATGCGCCCCGGAGTCGGCGGCTTCGATCGTCACCCGGCCATGGCCCTGCCGTTGCTCCAACCCGTGCCGGATGGCGTTCTCGACGAGAGGCTGCACGCAGAGGAAGGGCAGCGTCACGCCGAGCACCTCGGGAGCGATCATCAGACGCACACTCATCCGATCGGCGAATCGGGCACGTTCGAGTTCGAGATACATCTCGACGAGTCGGAGCTCCTCGGCCAGGGTCGTGAACGCGGATGTCGTCCGGAATGTGTGGCGCGTGAAGTCGGCGAAGGTCGAGATCAGCGACCGGGCCTCCAGCGGATCGGTGTTGATGAGCGCGGCGATCGCCGTGAGGGAGTTGTAGAGGAAGTGTGGGCTGATCTGGGCCTGGAGTGTCCGGAGCTCGGCCTGGGCCACCTGGGCCTTCGCCCGCTCCAACTCGGCCAGCTCGACCTGCTGGCCCACCAGATCTCCGAGCTCCCGCAACATCGGGGACAGCAGGTCGTCGGCGCCGAAGGTGACTCCCTGGATCGTGCCGACGACGAGACCGTCGATGAGCAGCGGCGCGATCACGAGCTGTGCGTCACGGCCCCCCACGGTGACGTCGTGTGCCGTCGGCGTTCGGCCGGGCTGACGGTCGAGGACCTCGCCCGTCGCCCGGACGATCTGGGACCGGTCCGGGAGCTCGCCGGCTTCGGCGGCGACGGCACCGTCGAAGGTCACCGCGACACCCGTGGCCGGGAGCATCTCGAGCATGGTGTCGGCGAGAACCTGCGCGCCGTCCACGTCCAGATCCGAACGGATGGCCCGAGCGATGCGGTTGACCGACGACAGCAACGAGAGATCGTCGGGGGCGGAGCCGGGCACGGGGGGCCGCGGGGTCTCGCTCGGACGACGTCGCAACACGGAACCAACGTAGTGCCACCCGTCACAGCCACGGCCATCGAGCACCGAGGTGTCGATGATCGGCGGATCCCGCTCGGCCAACGGTCGACGCGGCTCGGCCGCCCGGAGGTCCGGGCGGCCGAGGTCTGGAGGTCGAGGTCCGTTCAGGCGTCGATCAGCTCGCAGTGGAACCACTCGTCTCCGGCGTCATCCCACTCGGCGTCATCCCA
>JAHDCV010000121.1 GCA_020629695.1 Acidimicrobiales bacterium
GCGCCGTCGCCGACGGGCTCGCCCGGGCGCTCGGCGAGCTCGCGGCCTTCCTCGATCTCGACGGGGTCGAGGTGGGGCGCCGTGGCGATCTGGCCGACGAGGTGCGGGCGAGGTCATGAACCCCCGGGTGGTCCGGGCGACGGCGGCGACCGTCGCCCTCGCGATCGGTCTCGTGCCGCAGTTGCCGTGGGTCGTCACCGGATCCCGCTCGAGGAACAGCTACGAGGTCTTCCGATCCGCCCAGTCGCTCGGGGTCGACGAGCTCACACCCCTCCGTGTCGCCTGGTTCCTCGTGCCCGTGGCCGCGTTGGGGGTCGTCGGGTGGTTGGCCGTCGGGCGGCTCCGACTCGCCGCGGCGTTCCTCGGCGCCGCCTCGTTGTTGGTGGCCGGTGTGGCCCTCGTGGTCGTCGTGGCCGGAATCGCCGCCGCAGGCGCCCGGGTCGGGGTGGTGGTCGGCCTCGTGGGAATCGCGAGCGCGGTGCTCCTGATCGTGCGCGGATCAAGCGACGCCGACCGTGCGTCGATGTCGGAAGCATGACCGACTCCGGCAACGGCGCGCCCCTCGGCGACATCCGACCTCCCCGACATCCCGTGACCGAGCCGACGTGGATCGACGCGACCGGCTCGACCACCACCGAGGCCGAGGTGGTCCGGCGTGGCGGAGGGTCCCGGTTCGCCGTCGTCGGCGTCGTGATCGCCCTCGTCGCCGGCGGTGCGTTCGCCATCCGGGCGGCGCTCTCGGCCCCGAGCGGACCGGAGACGGCATCCGCCGCGGTCGACGCCTTCTTCACGGCCGTCGACGACGAGGACCTGCTCGGCATGGTCGAGGTCTGGCTCCCGTCGGAGCGCGAGTCGGTGCTCGAGCCGGGGATGGAGCTCGTCCGCGAACTCGAGCGGCTCGAGATCGTCGACACCGGCACGGCCGAACGCATCGACGGCGACGACACCCGTGGCCTCGGCTACGACCTCAGCGTCGAGGGCCTCGAGACGTCCGAGCGGTTGCTCGGCGACGGTGTGGCCGTCGTGACGCTCCACGCCGGCACGGTCGCCCTGCTTGACGGTCCCGACGAGGTCGAGGGGCTCTTCGGGGAGATCGGCGACGCCGACGCGTCGTTCGACCTGGCCGACGTCGACGAGCCGATCGAGCTCGTCGTCGTGCAGGAGGACGGCGGGTGGTACCTGTCGCTCTGGTACCAGCTCGCCGAGACGATCCGGCGTGACGGCGACCATCCGCTGCCGGACTTCGGCAACGGGGTCGTGCCGGTCGGCGCCGACACGCCCGAAGGTGCGGTCACCGGCATGGTCGACGCCGCTGTCGATCTCGATCTCCGTGGGGTGATCGCCCGACTCGATCCGTCGGAGGCCCGTGCGCTCCACGACTACGCCCCGCTGTTCCTCGACGAGGTCGAGGCGGAGGCGACGGCGTTCAAGGACGACATGGCGCTCGAGGGCATCTCCTGGCGCCTGGATCGCTTCGACACGGTGTCGACCGACTGGCGCGGCCACACCGTCGTCTCGCTGGAGGCGTTCGGGATGTCGATCGAGTCACCGGACGGCCCGATCACCATCGACGTCGACAACGAGTGCTTCCGGGGGTCGGCCCCCGGCGAGGAGGACATCGATCTCTGCTGGGAAGACGCCACCGACGCCGAGCTCGAGGAACTCGGACTCACTCGTGAGGTCGTCGGCTGGCAGGGCGGCTTCCTCGGCGCCGGCTCCGGTGTCACGGTCGTCGAGCGCGACGGCGGGTGGTTCGTGACGACCGTGCCGACGTTCATGCACACCGTGATCCGCTACCTCGAGATCCTCGGCGACGAGGACGCTCTGCTCGAGAACGGGTTCGTCGACGAGCTCGAGTGGTCGATCGAGGACTGGATCGACGAGCTCCGGGCCGACGGTGAGCCGGTGATCGACGGCTGGGCGACCACCACCGTCCCGCCGGCGATCGCGCCGCCGGAGACGACCGTCCCGGCCGATGACGACTCGACGACCACGCTCCTGCTGCCCTCCGATGCCGACCATGCGCCCCCGATGGAGGCCGGCTGGATCCCGGAGGGGATGTGGGCCGAGCCGTCGTATCCCGAGGAGTCGTGGTTGGCCTCGGACGGCATCATCACCCTCTGGTGGGTCGAGGGGGTCGACGTCCGGGGTGTGGTCGCCGAGACCGGGTCCGCCGCCGAGGCCCGACGGGTCGTGCAGTCGACCGCCGACGAGTGGGGCATGGTGCCGCACCGGGACCGCGCCGACCTCCTGACCGACGAGCTCGACGTGATCGTCGCCCACGGGCGGTTCGTGATCGCCCTCAACGAGTCGCCCGAGGGCATCGCCGCCGTCGACGCCTGGCGGGCGACGCTCCCGCTCGACTGACCACGTCCGTCCTCGGACCTAGGATGCGGTCATGCCCGAGCTGAGCTTCCACGGTGAGACCCACGACGAACTCGTGCAGAAGGTCCGCCGGTGGTTGGCGTCGGTCGACGGCGTCGGCGCCGACGAGCTCGTCCGCCCGACCGACGTGGTGAACGCGTCGGCCGAACTGACCAAGGACGCCCTCAGTGTGATCGCCCGGGCCGCGCCCGGTCCGGTCGCGGAATCCGACGTCGTCAAGGCGCTCACCACCATGGGCTACAAGGCGACCGACACGACCCGTGACGCTGCGCTGTCGGGTCTCGACGCGCTCGACACCGCGACCGGTGGCAGCGCGGTCCGCAAGGTCGCGAAGGCGGGCCGACAGGCCATGTACGAGATGAACGCCGAATTCGCGAAGCAGGTCCTCAAAACGATGGTGCGCGAGTAGGTCCGCTCGCGCCGCG
>JAHDCV010000006.1 GCA_020629695.1 Acidimicrobiales bacterium
GCGGTGATCTTCCAGACCTCGGGGTCGACGCCGAAGCCGATGTGGGCGGACGAGACCTCGATGTTCTCGGTCGTCGGATTCACCCGGTCGATGCAGGCCTCGTAGGCGACGACGCCGTCGTTCTTCGACCACATCGCCGTGACCGGGGTGCGCAGCGGGACCTCGTCGCGCTCGATGATCGCCTGCTCGATCTCGTCGACGTCGACACCGCGTCGACGGTAGATCTCGGCCGAGACCGTGTACTTCGGGCCGCCGACGATCGGGGACCCCATCGTCACGATCCGACGGACCGCATGGGGGTGGTCTCGGGCGACCTCCCTCGCGAGATAGCCGCCGAGGCTCCAACCGACGAGATCGATCGGCTTGCCCACCTCGGCGAAGACGTCGAGTACGCGTTCGCCGAGTCGCTCGACCCATGCCGGAACGTCGTCGCCGGTGTTCACCCCGAGCCCCCACCCGACGGGCCGGTGGTTCAGATACCTGAGGTACGACTGCAGCGGAGCGAGCACGACGTCGTTCGTCCCGAATCCGGGCACGGTCATGACGGTGCGTCCGTTGCCCTTGGGCTGGCGGAGCAGCGCCGGGGTCGCGAGCACGAGGCGGGTCAGATCCCAGCCCGCCCGCGCTTCGGTGGCGAGGCGGATCCAGCCGGGGGCCGGAGGTGTGAGCGCGCCGACATGAGCCGTCATGGTGACCTCGGAGGGTGCGAGAAAGGAGTCCGACGGTACCAACCGGTCCGGTCCCGAGCGGAATCCCGGGCGTCGTTCCGGGTTGAATGGCGACGTGGACCCCGACGTCGAGCCGATCGATCCGGCGAGCATCACCCTCGCCATGCTGGAGCAGCGCCCCGGTCCGATCCTGCAGGCACTGCAGCGGGATCAGCCGGTCGTGTTCGTGCCGGCGCTCGATGCTTGGTTGGTCACGGGCCGCGAGGAGGCCGTCGAGGCGATGCGAGATGCCGACCGGTTCACGGTCGACGATCCCCGCTTCTCCACCGCCGTCGTGCTCGGACCCAGCATGCTCAGTCTCGATGGCGACGAGCACGGTCGTCATCGAGGCGCGTTCGCGCCGCACTTCCGGCCGATGGCGGTTCGTGACGGGTTCGACGACTGGCTCGATCGACGAGCCGCCGAGCTCGTCGCCCGGTTCGCCGGCGACGGTGAGGCGGAGCTGCGAACCGCCCTCGCCGGTCCGCTGGCGGTCGACACGATCGCCCGGTTCCTCGGACTCGAGGGTGTCGGTTCGGCCGACGTCCTCGGTTGGTATCGACATCTCGCCGATGCGATCGTCGGGGTGAGTGTGGGCGAGCCGGTGTCGACCGAGGCGAGACGAGCGGTGGCGCAGATCCAGGATCGGGTCGACGAGGCCCTCGCCGATCGTGGTCATCCGTCGCTGATCCGACGCATCGCCGATGGTGGTGCCCTCCACGCCGACGAGCTCGGACCCTCGGTGGCGGTACTGATGTTCGGCGCGATCGAGACCTCGGAGGGCATGACCGCCAACGTGCTCTGGCATCTGTTGAGCCGGCCGGCGCTGCTCGATCGAGTCCGCCTGGACCGCTCGCTGCTGCCGGCGGTCGTCGAGGAGTCACTCCGATTGGAACCGGCGGCCGCCGTGGTCGACCGCTACACCACGGGTCGCGTCCAGCTCGGCGGGGTGACGATCCCGGCGGGAGATCTCGTCACGATCTCCCTGGCCGGGGCCAACCTGGATCCGGCGACGTTCGAGCATCCGACGCGGTTCGACATCGACCGGCCGAACCTTCGGCAACACGTCACCTTCGTGCAGGGCCCGCATGGCTGCCTCGGTCTGCACCTCGCCCGGGCCGAGACGATCGCGGCGGTGCATGCCGTGCTCGACGCCTGTCCCGACGTCGCGTTCGATCGCGAGCGTTCGAGCGATCCGTCCGGCCTGATCTTCCGGAAGCCGGCGTCGCTCGTGGCGACCTGGGCGACCTAGTTTCATGGGCGTGACCGATGACGACTTCATGGCGCTGGCACTCGAACAGGCCCGGGCCGCCGACGCTCGCGGCGAGGTGCCGGTCGGTGCGATCGTCGTTCGCGACGGCGAGGTGATCGCCGCCCGGGGCAATGAACGTGAGGCCACCCACGATCCGACGGCGCACGCCGAAGTGCTCGCGTTGCGTGACGCGGCCGAGGTCGTCGGTTCCTGGCGCCTCGACGACTGCACGCTGGTGGTGACCCTCGAGCCGTGCCCGATGTGCGCGGGAGCGATGGTGCAGGCCCGCCTCGGCAAGGTCGTCTACGGCGCTGCCGATCTGCGCGGGGGTGCCGTCCTCAGCTTGTTCAACATCGGGGGCGACCCACGGCTGCATCACACGCTCGAGATCGTCGACGGCGTGATGGCCCAGGACTGCGCTGCACTGTTGACCGAGTTCTTCGAACAGCGCCGCTGAGGCTCAGCGGCCGTTCAGCGTTCGAGGTGCTTGAGCGCCTCGCGGATCGTCAGCCCGGAGAGTCGATGTCGGTGCTCGTCCACGACCCGGGCGACCCAGTCGGGATCGGTCC
Source organism: Acidimicrobiales bacterium (assembly GCA_020629695.1). Taxonomy (GTDB): domain Bacteria; phylum Actinomycetota; class Acidimicrobiia; order Acidimicrobiales; family SZUA-35; genus JAHDBV01. The sequence continues at coordinate 2,529 of JAHDCV010000006.1, forward strand.
GGGCGTACTGGCGGAGGGCCCAGCCCAATGCCTTCCGGATGAAGAAGTCCCGGTCGTCGGCCCGTCGGTCGAGGTACGTCTCGAGCCGAACCGTGTCGGTCTCCTCCTTCCACAGGAGCTGATGGAGGATGGCGGTCCGGGCGACCCAGAGGTCCCGATCATCGATCCACCGGTCCATCTCGGTCTGGAGCTCGCGGTGGCCGCGCACCATCGGGCCGACGACGTGGATGGCGAGCACGTCGACCGAGTCCCACCAGGCCCTGGCCGTGAGCAGGCCGCGCACCGCGGGGAGCTGCTCCGGTCCGAGGATCCCGGCGTGTCGGCGGAGCTCGTCCGCGCCGACCATCTGCATCTCCCGCTCGGGGAGGTCCCAACAGGCGGCGGCGAACTCCAGCAGTTCGTCGGGGGAGGGACGGGTGCGGCCGAGCACGTCCTTGGCGATCGCCCGCCGCTGCGGCGTCTTCACCCCGGCGAACGGGAAGTGGTCCTTCAGGTACGCCGCCATTTGCGCGGCGTCGGCGGGGTCGCCCGCATCGAGCAACGTGATGTGGAGCTCGGGGACGTGATCGGCCATCGCCATTCCCGCAGCTCAGCACAACCCGGTTGTGCGTTTCGACCGCGCCGCTAGTCTCGACCCCGGAAGGTTGCCAGAGCGGACGAATGGGGCGGCCTCGAAAGCCGTTGTGGTCTTCGGGCCACCATGGGTTCGAATCCCATACCTTCCGCCACGAACCCCGCCCTCGGGCGGGGTTCTCTCGTTTTCCGGTGGGAACCGGGGTGGAGCGACCGTGCGACGCCGGTGGCCGCGGTCGGGGTTGAGGGCTGATGCATCGGCGAAGAACGTCTCGACGTCGAGGCCCCGAGCGTCGCACACCACCCCCGTCGTAGTGTGCAGGCATGGGTGAGGTCGTCCGCGTGATGCTCGAACACGGCAGGAAGAAACGGCTCGTGGCCAGCGCGTTCGACTGGCCCGGCTGGGATCGCAGCGACCGGCTCGACGGCGACGCCCTGGCCGTGCTCGAGGCGTATCGGCCCCGCTTCGCGGCGGTCGCCGACCGGGCGGGATACGGCGAGGCGTTCGCCTCCCTCGGGCCGCTCGACGTGGTCGAAGAGGTCGAGGGCATCGGCATGACCGACTACTACGGCGTGTCCGGTCGACCGTCGTCAGCAGAGCTCGAACCCATGTCGGAGCCCGATCTGGAGCGGAAGCTCGCACTGCTGCGGGCGGCCTGGGCGACGTTCGACGATGCGGCGGCTCGGGTGTCGACCGAGCTCCGCAAGGGGCCTCGAGGTGGGGGGCGTGAGAAGGAGAAGATCATCCAGCACGTGAACGGTGCGGAGATCCACGAGTTCGCCCCGAAGGTCGGGGTGAAGGTTCCGATGGAGACCCGCGACGATCCCGATGCTCTCGCCTCCTACCGGGACGCGGTCGTCGACGCGATCCGCGAACGTCACGCGAGCGGCGAGCCGGCCCGATCGTGGACGCTGCAGTTCCTGATCCGACGGTGCTCGTGGCACATGCTCGACCACGCGTGGGAGCTCGAGGATCGGGACCTGGGCGCCACCACATAAGCCGCGGCCGGAGCCGGATCTCGCTATTCGCTGCGTTGGACCCGGATCAGTTCGCCGTCGCTGTTGTAGATCAACAGGAACTCGGCGCCGAGCAGTTCGGGATTCGGCCCGGGAGGCCCCTCGAGCGGGTCCGGTTCGAGGAGATCGCCGGGGAGCTCGACGGTCTGTTCGTCGGGCAGGTTGCTCACGCGGAACCGGATGAGCTCGCCGTCGACGTCTTCGAAGGAGTAGTCGGTCGATCCGGCGTAGACGGTCGCTGATCGATACGTGGCCGGCCGGACGTCACCGGCTGCATCCGCGATCGCCGTCTCGACGCTGCTGGAGCTCGTGGATTCCGCGGCGGTGGTCTCGGTCGCAACACCCGCGGCGCTCGTGCACGCCGACGCCGCGATCACCAGCGGGATGGTGACGAGCCAGCGGCGGCTGACCACTCGATGGGTCTGGTGCTTCTGCATACCGGATGAGACGTCTCGGGTCCGCACTCGGTTTACTCCCGGTCGGGCCGCGTCGACCGGGCGAGCATCACGCTGCGGTTCCCGCAGGTCGGGTCCTCGGGCACGAAGTCGAGGATCTCGACACCTTCCGCCGCGAGCAGCTCGCGGTAGTGCTCCGGCGCGAGGGAGGCGTGGTAGACGGTCTCGTCACCGACCCGGCCCGAGAGCACACCGGCGGACGGCCCGACGTTCATCAGGAGCGGACCCCGTGGTCGGAGGTGGCGGGCGATCCGACCGACGACGTCGATCTGGTCGGCCGGCGTCAGGTGGAAGATGCTGTCCCAGGCCACGATGCCGTCGAACCGTTCCCCGAGGTCGAGCCTGCGGAGGTCGAGCTGTCGCCAGTCGCCGTCGGGCGCACGTTCACGCGCGATCGCGAGCATCGCGGCCGAGGCGTCGATGCCGGTGACCCGCAGGCCGCGCTCGGCCAGCCATCGGCCGATGGGTTCACCCGTTCCGCACCCGAGATCGAGCACGCGACCGTCGCCGGGCAGGAGCCCGACGAAGCGCTCGAGCCAGCCGACCTCGTGCAGTGCACGGGATCGATCGCGGTCGAACCGGGCGGCTTGGCGTTCGTACGTGCTCGTGACCCCATCGGGTGTCAGGTCGGCCGGGATCCCGACCTGGGCGAGATGGTCGCGGAACGTGTCGACGCCGGTGAAGTGGCGGGCGGTCATGCCCAGCTCGACCGCGCCGGCCAGCTTGTGGGGTGAGTCGTCGGTGAAGAACACGGTGCCGGCCGCCACGCGCAGTTCGTCACACACGTGTCGGAACGCACGAGGGTCGGGTTTGGCGGCACCGATCTCGGCGCTGTTGAACACGGCGTCGACCCGGATGTCGATGCCGAGCTCGATCATCTCGTCGGGGATCGTGTCCGTGCCGTTGGTCAGGATGGCGACGGTGAGCCCGAGCGCTCGGAGCCGGTCGATCTCGGACAGCATCTCCGGGTCGACCGCACCTCGCTCGGCCAACCAAGCAGTCGCCGCCTCGGCATCGCCGAGCCGCCGGCCGACCTCGTCGACCCAGGCGGCCCGGGTGATCCGGCCGGTCGTGACCGAGTCGATGAGCTCGGGCTCGAACGCGACCCGTGCGGTCTCTCCCTCGGGCAGGCCGTGCGCGACCTCGATCGCCCGTCGGTGCTCGGGGTCGAAGTGGCGGATCACCCCGTCGAGGTCGAGCAGCACCACGTCGATCGCCATGCGACGAAGCCTGGCACACCCCATCCGGGCTTGACCTCGACCACGGTCGAGGTCGTTGGATGTCGAGATGCGCCGACTCCTCCCACCCCACTTCGTTGCCGTCGCCCTGCTCGTGTCGGTGTCGATCGGCGTCGTGGCGCCGCTCGGCGGACGCATGCCGTCGGCGCTTCGAGTCGTCGGCGCGCTGCCCCTCCTCGTCGGTGTCGGGCTCACGATGCGGGGAGCCGCGACCTTCGAGCGACTCGGCACGAACATCCGGACCTTCGACGACCCGGACCGCCTGGTGCGAACCGGGGTCTTCGCCCGATCGCGGAACCCGATGTACCTCGGTTTCGCGCTTCTGCTCGCGGGCGTGGCGATGGTGATCGGCACGTTGTCGGCATGGATCGGTCCGTTCGCGTTCCTGGTCGCCGCCGATCGGTGGTACATCCCCTTCGAGGAGGAGCGGATGCGAACGACGTTCGGGGAGGAGTACGAGCGCTATCGCGCCGAGGTGCCGCGATGGATCGGACCATGGTGAACCTCCGCGGCGACCAGCCGCTCGACATCGGTGACGTGATCGCTCGATCCGGCGTGCCCGCCTCGACCCTGCACGTCTGGGAGCAGCACGGGCTGCTGGATCCCGTGGGACGATCGGGGCTCCGGCGCCAGTACGCACCCGACGTGCTGGACACGATCGCCGTGATCGTCGTCAGTCAGCGCAGTGGTTTCACCCTCGCCGAGATCCGCGAGCTCCTGGCGCCGTCGGCGTTCGACGGTGGGAAGCATCGGCTGGTGGCAAAACTCGTCGAGCTGCGTCGGCGTCGCGACGAGCTCGACCGCGCGATCGACGGCCTGGAGCATGCAGTCTCATGTCCCCAGCCGTCCCCGCTCGACTGCGATCGATTCCGCGAGCTGATCGCCGAGGTGCTGCCCGTCGAGTGACGCCTCGGCGATGGTGGCCAATACTCAACGCAGCGCCGAAGTCCGTCTCACTTGATCGCCGAGATCTCGTCAGCTCGGCGGTTCGGGGATGGTCTTGCCGAGGGCGAAGCCGAGATCGCTGGGGCCGTGGGCTCGGAAGTGGTCGAGCCGGGCACACGCCTCGGCGAGGGTCGGGACCATGCCTGCCGGGGTCCACCAGGCGACGGTCAGCGGCTGGTCGCTGTGGCGGAACCATTCGGTCCGTCGGCGGAGATACGCGACGTGGTCGGTGCGGTACATGAACGCCCACAACGACTCGAGATCGGTCCACACCGAGAGGTTCGATGCGATGAGGGGGTCGTCGGTGCCCGGCACGTCCACATAACTGGACGAGCTGCCGTCGTCAGTCATCAGCCGCCACACGAAGCCGGGTGAGGCTTCGGCGAGGGCGTTGATCCGGTCGAGGGCATCGGCGAACGGGGCCATCTCCGGCGAGTCGAGGGGCGCGTTGAAGAGCCCGAGGTTGAGCTGGGCGAGATGCCAGTCGGTGGGCGATGTCCGCTCGCCCCGCTCGATGGCCACGAGATCGCCCCGGAGGCGCTCGACGAACTCGGTCGTCGGTGGCGCGGTGGTGGCCGGGGCCAGTCCGGCGAGTGGATCAGTCGTCATCACGGCCTCCGGTGAGTTCATAGGTCGTTCGGAACGCCGCCCGAGCCCGCACGAGCAGGCTCTCGGTCGCATGCACGCTCTTGCCGAGCGTCTCGGCGCATTCGGGCACGGTCAGGTCATCGAGGTAGCGCAGGGTGAGGGCCAGCCGATGGGTGGGCGACAGCGCGGCCAAGACCTCCGACGATCGAGCCTGGTCGATCACGGCGTCCCACGGTTCGTCGCGATCCGGTTGAGCGTCGAGCGCGGCGAGCGAGCGCTCCGCGACGGCGTGCCGCCGCCAGTGGTCGACGAGCTTGTGGCGCGCCACCGTGATGAGCCAGCCGATCGAGAGTCCGTCGGGCGGGCCACCGGCGGCGACGGTGCTCGCCGCCTGGACGAAGGTCGCAGAGGTCAACTCCTCGGCGAGCTCCACCGAGGGGCAACGACCGCGGAGGTAGCGGAACACCTGGGGGAGGGCGTCGTCGTAGATCTCGGAGATCCGGCTCGGTGACGGGTCTCGGGTGGTGGCTCCTGGCATCACGCTCATTCAACGGTCGAACCGGGTCAGCTCCGTCGCGCTGTCGACGATTCGTTCCGCGTGGCACGATGGATCGATGGCGTTCGGTCGGAAGAGTCACGATGGGCCCCTGCCCTTCGTTCGCCACCGGCCGACCACCAACCCGATCCTGCCCGTTGCCGACATGGGCGAGGCGATCGGGTTCTACGAACGCCTCGGGTTCAGCGTGCACGCCTACGACCCCGGGTACGCCTGGGTGAAGCACTGCGGGTGGGAGTGGTGCCATCTCCGTGCCGTCGAGTCCGTGGCGGGCAACGAGGCCAGCGCCTACTTCCACGTCGATGACGCAGCGGCCTGGCGCGCCGGATTCACGACGGCCTGCGCCGGCGAGATCGAGCTCGGCGAACTCGCGGACATGCCGTGGGGAAAGCGGGAGTTCTCCTTCGTCGACCCGGCCGGGAACCTCATCCGGCTCGGGAGCCCCGTCTGATCGGAACCCCACCTCCCGGGGCTTCAGCTCCCGTGGGTTCGCATCTGATAGTGGTTGGTCGAGATCGCCACGACCGTGCCCGCCGCGTCGACGATGTCGACCGTCCGGGAGTAGTCGGCCTTGCCGTTGGCGTCGGCCTCTGCGGCGATGGCCGCCGCTTCTTCCGGGGTCATCGTCATCTCGACCGACACGTCGCTCGTGGCCGGTCGACGGAAGCGGATGTTCTGCTCCTTCACGATCGGGTAGTAGCGCTGCGGGTCGAAGGTGGTCGAGAACAACGTGCCACCGGGGAGTTCGGCGAGTGTGTAGAGCGCCCCGGCGTAGATGGTGCCGATGTGGTTGGTGTTGCCCTCTTTCGGCATCGAGAGGACGACACGCCCGGGCTCCGCGACGTCGACCGTCACCCGGATGTGGGCGGCCATGCTGACGCTTCGGTGGGTGGCCTCGGTGAGGCGTTCGGGATCGAAGGTTCGCTCGCTCATGCGGCGAGCATCGCACGGCGTCTTCCGCGCGTCGACGTCGACCTCGTCAGCCCGGGTCGCCGGCTCCTACACTGCCGGCCATGGCTGCTCCTCCTCCGCCACCGCCCGAACTCACCACCAAGGGCGGTCTGATCGGTCTCGTGTTCGCGTTGATCATCCTGACCGGCGTCGGCGCCGCCATCGCCGTGCCCGAGATGAACCGGGACGACCACAAGAGCGACTACGACGATCACAGCGATGACGACCATGACGAGGAGTCCGGCGACCACTGATCGCCGGGGCCGCGGTGATCAGCCTGCGGCGCCCCAGAATTCGAGCGTGGCGTCCTCGGTCTGCTGCCCTCCGACGCGAGCCAGCAGTGTGTTGTCGCCGTCCAGCAGCACCGCATAGGGGAAGCCGCTTCCTCCGAATGCCGCCAGCGCCTCGCTGAGTTCGGAGTCGCGCATGATGTCGCCGCTGAACGCCTCGGTCTCGAACCACGCGCTCGCCGGATAGTTCGGTCGCTCGGCGCTCACGGCGGTCGACACGGCGATGAGTTCGACGCCCTCGGGGAACGAGCCTTGGTTGACGAGTCGCTGCACGAGCGGCAGCTCCTCCTGGCAGTGCGGGCACCAGTGCGCCAGGAAGTAGACGACCTTGGTCGTGCCGTCGGCGCCGACGGTGAACTCGGTCCCGTCGAATCGTTGACCGGTGAGTGTGGGTGCGGTCTCGCCGAGGCCCGTCGACGATCCGTCGAACGTGGGAAGCGCGGCGCCGTCGATCGCCACGGCCGAGGCCTGGGTGGTGGCCGCGTGGTCCAGACCCGACACGGAGGCATGGGCGGGAGCCGTCGGGCCGGCGCTCGCCACGGTGTCGTCAGCGTCGGAGCCACATGCTGCGGCGATCAGGGCGAGTGCGGCGAACAGAACGCCCAGGCGGCGTTGGCGTCGAGACATGATGTCAGCGTATTGCCGACCGTGCGCCCGGACGGATCGGGTCGTCAGTTCCGACGGATGACGAAGGTCTCGTCGTGGAACCACAGACCGCCGTGGCGGTGGAGGACCTCTTCGGCCGCTTCCAGGTAGCGCCCGTCGCGGGTCGCCTCCTCGACCCGTTGGTCCTCGATCTGCGCGACGTAGATCGCTGCGTTCCAGGCGGCGAACAACGTCGAGGTGCCGATGTTCGACCCCAGATCGCTCGGCAGCGTGTGCATCTCGTAGGTCAGGGTCGACACGTCGTCCGGGAAGGCCATCAGGTCGAAGTCGCGGGCATCGGTGTCGAGGGCCCGATGCAGCTCGGCCAGCAGTTCGTGCCGGCCGACCGGGAACGGCTCCTCATCGGGCCAGATCGAGCGGACGATCTCCATGGCCGGGTCGTCACCACTCGATTGGATCCCGAGCAACACCCCGTGGGATCGGAGGGCACGACTGAGCGGGCAGAGGATCTTGTCGACCTTGAACGATGCGCTCGTCTTGGCCCGCCAGGGTTGGGAGGCGATGATCAGGTCGTAGTCGGTGCGGTGCTCACCCGGCTGCGGGATGACGTTGTCGAGGGCGAAGGTCTGATCCGACCGGTGGATCACGAGCGCCGTCGGGGTGACGTAGAGCGGGTTCCCGGTCTTCGGGCTCGGCTCGACCGCCCAGTGTTCCACGAGCCAGTCGTCGAGATCCCGGAGCTGTTCACCGAAGGTCTGGGAGTCGCTGCCGTCGAGGGCGACATGCCGCATGACCATCTTCTCGCGTTTCGCCGCGGAGTTCGGCCACAGGCCGGGCGACTCGGCGTAGTGCATGTTGGTCAGCACGATCACCGAAGCCGGATGCTCGATGAAGCGATCGGGCAGCTTGTCGAGGGTGAGCCGGGCGTCCTCGAGGCTGATCTCCTTGCCGACCACGTAGAACGGCACCGTCGGATACTCCCGATGCATCGCCCGCAAGAGGTGTGCGAGCACGGTGCCGTCCCCGATCCCGGCATCGAACACCCGAAGCGCCGGAGGTATGGGCCGGAGATTGGCGAGTTCCTGAGCGGCCCGTTCGGCGACCTTCCACTTCTCGTTCGTCGTGGTGACGAACTGGAGGTACTTCTGTCGGTTGTCGACGAATCGAAACGGGGCGGCGTCGGAGACGTTCATCGGGGAGCAACCTACTCAACGGGCGCGGTGACGCTCCACGAGCCGGGGTCGGATCCGCTGGGGCGCGGGCGATCGGACACCGCCGTTGTGGCAGGCTCCGAGCGGAGCGGATGATGGCCAGCGTCGAGTACCGATACGTCTCGAAGAGCTTCGAACCGGACGGCTATGCCCTGGCCGGCCTGAACGTGGAGATCGCCGACGGCGAGTTCCTCGCCGTCCTGGGACGGTCCGGGAGCGGGAAGTCGACCATGCTGCGGTTGCTCACCGGCCTCGACGAGCCCGACGCCGGCGAGCTCCTGGTCGAGGGGCGCAGCCTGCGAGGCGTGCCGGCCCGGGATCGTGGCATCGGCATGGTGATGCAGATGCCCGCACTCGTGACCCACCGGACGGCCGGGGGCAACGTCCGGCTCCCGCTCGAGTTCGCCGGCACCCACGCGGCCGAGATCCGCGACCGTCTGGCGAGCGAAGCCGGCGAGCTCCACATCGGCCATCTACTCCGGAAGAAGCCGACACAGCTGTCCGGCGGAGAGACACAGGCGGTGCAGCTCGCCCGTGCACTGATCTCCCGCCCGCGGGTGCTGCTGCTCGACGAGCCGCTCGCCCGCATCGATCACGAGGTCCGGTCTCGACTCCGAGCCGACATCACCCGGTTGCAGCGGAAGCATCGGGTCACGACGATCATGGCGACATCGGACCAGGCCGACGCGATGTCGCTCGCCGATCGGATCCTCGTGCTCGACGACGGACGACTCCAGCAGATCGGGGACCCGCTCGAGGTGTACCACCGGCCGATCAACACCGCCGTGGCGCGCTTCCTCGGAGAGCCCGGCATGAATCTGCTCCGCATGCGTGTGGTCGACGAAGGTGCCGTCCGGGCCTTCCGTCTGGAGGGGCTCCGCCTTCCGGCGTGGGCAGAGGCCGCCGGACGCTACGTGGGCGCCGACGCACTCGTCGGGATCCGCGCCGAGGACATCGAGATCGTCGCCGCCGGCGCTGGCCAGATCGACGCCGTCGTCGAGCGCACCGAGCCGTTCGGGGCCGCCACGATCGTGAGGACGCGACTCGTGGATCAGCCGCTGTCGATCAGGCACCCGCGCGTGCCGCCCCGGCCCGGTGCCACCGTCGGATTGCGGCTCGACGTGTCCCGGGTGCATCTGTTCGACCCCTACTCCGAGGCGGCCATCCATCATCCGGCGGCGCCGTGACCCGATCGGGGGATCATTGATCTGACCTCGCGGCCCCCGGCGTCCGTACGCTCGTCGATTGATGATGACGATGCACATGCTCTGGCCCCGGGATCGTTCCGAGATGGAGGGGGCCAAGATCGAACGCGAGGCGGCGGCGCGTGTGTGGCGGTTCGCCCAGCCCTACCGCGGGATGATCCTCGGGTTCCTGGTCACCGTGATCGCCCAGGCGCTGCTCGGCCTCGTCCCGGCGTTGCTGTTCGGCGAGATCGTCGGGGACGTCATCCCCGACGAGGACCGTGGGCGGCTCGTCCTGTTCGCGATCCTGATCGTGCTCTCGGCCCTCGGCTCGGGCATCGTGGCGATGTTCGAGCGCTACTGGTCCTCCAAGATCGGCGAAGGTGTCATCTACGACCTCCGGACGCAGCTGTTCGATCATGTGCAGCGGTTGCCGATCGCCTTCTTCACCCGGGTCCAGACGGGCACGCTCACCAATCGTCTGAACAACGACGTGATCGGTGCGCAGCGAGCATTGACCGCGACGCTCGGCACCGTCGTGTCGAACGTGATCACCCTGCTCACGACCGTGGCCGCCATGCTCTACCTCGACTGGCGGCTGACGGTGCTCGCCATCATCCTCACGCCGTTCTTCGTGATGCCGTACCGCAGGATCGGACAGATCCAGCAGTCGATCACGCGCGAGGGCATGGACCACAACGCAGCGATGAACACGACGATGACCGAGCGGTTCAACGTGTCGGGCGCGCTGCTGGTGAAGCTGTTCGGGCGTCAGAACGACGAGCTCGGACTGTTCCGCGATCGGGCCGCGAAGGTGCGCGACATCGGGATCCGCTCCGCGATGTTCACCCGCGGCTTCATGATCGTGCTGAGCCTGCTCGGTGCGATGGGCACGGCACTCGTCTACGGCCTGGGTGGTTGGTTCGCCATCTCCGGATCGATCGACACCGGGGAACTCGTGGCGATGGGCCTCCTGGTCGGGCGGGTGTATCAGCCGCTCACGGGTCTCACGAACGCCCGGATCGACGTGCTCACCGCACTCGTCAGCTTCGATCGGGTCTTCGAGGTGCTCGACGCCCCGTCACCGCTCACCGATGCTCCCGACGCCCGCCTGCTCGAGCGCCCGGCCGGGCGGATCGAGTTCCGCGATGTCACCTTCCGGTATCCGGGCGCCAACGAACTGATCGTGCCGGCACTCGAGATCCCCTCGTCCGCACCGAGCGACGAGGTCGAGCCGGCGATCATCAACGATCTGAACGTCACGATCGAGCCCGGTCAACTCGTCGCACTGGTCGGTCCGTCGGGCGCCGGCAAGACCACGATCACCAACCTCGTCCCCCGCCTGTACGACGTGACCGAGGGGGCGTTGCTCGTCGACGGGCACGACGTGCGGGAGCTGACGCAGGACTCCCTGCGAGCCGCGATCGGTGTGGTCGTCCAGGATCCACACCTGTTCCACGAATCGATCGCCGACAATCTCCGCTACGCGAAGCCCGACGCGACGCTCGAGGAACTGATCACCGCGTGTCGGGCGGCTCGAATCCACGAGACCATCGACAAGCTGCCGGGTGGCTACGACACCGTGGTCGGGGAGCGGGGCTACCGCCTGTCCGGCGGTGAGAAGCAGCGGCTGTCGATCGCTCGCATGCTGCTCAAGGACCCGGCGATCGTGATCCTCGACGAAGCGACCAGCCATCTCGACTCCGAGAACGAGGCGCTGGTCCAGGAAGCGCTCAGCCAGGCACTCGCCGGGCGAACCGCCCTGGTGATCGCCCATCGGCTGTCGACGATCACCGACGCCGACCAGATCCTGGTGCTCGACGAGGGTCAGCTCGTCGAGCGGGGAACCCATGGGGAACTGCTGGCCGGTGAGGGGCTCTACGCGGACCTCTATCACCGGTTGGTGCGGGACCCCGTCGACACCATCGAGGCCTGACGGCCCGGGGGAGGCACTCCCCGGGCCGCACCAGCCCCTCCAGGGTCAACCGACCCGGGTGATCGTCACCTCGGCGACCGGACCGTTCCAGTCGTACATCGAGGGAAGGTCGCCGATGCCGCGGATCGACGCGTGGCGGCGGACGACGCCGTTCTCGGCGAGCTCGTCCTGCGGGCCACCGTTGCCGATCTCGGGGTCGCCGCAGAACGGAGCGGGAACGAGGTCGGCGTCGAGCTCGGTGTTGATCTCGGTGCCGGCGTCGAAGGCGCCCAGCTGGTAGGTCCGGGACTGACCGTCACGGACCGGCAGCGGCCGGCTGTCGAGCCCGGCGAAGCCGTCGTTGGTGCAGATCAGCATCGACACGATCGACAGGCGGTCGGCGTCCGTGGTGAAGCTGAACGTGGCACTGGCGCCGGGTCGGATCGGGGCATCCGCTCCCACACCGCTCGTGCCGTCGGTGGCCGCGGCGAGCTCGGCGGCCAGCACCGGCACACCACCGCTCTCGGCGACGGCGCCGACGCCCTCGCTGGCGGGTCGTCCCACCTGGAACACGTCGACGGCCTTGGTGTGGGCGGCGAAGTTCGGCGGCGTGAGGTACTGCGCGGCCGTGTTGTTCGTGATGGTGACCTCGTAGGTCGCCTCGTCGTGGCCATCGGCAGACGCCGGGCCCGCGGCGATCAGCGCCGGGAGTGCGAGGGCGGTGGTGGCGAAGGCGGCGAGTCGGGATCGGTTCATGGTTCGTTGCTCCGGGTGTCGTGGCCGGCGGATGCCGGGCGAGCCGGCGGACTGCCGGCGCACGTCAGAGTCGAACTCGATGGGATGTGCCCGAATTCACCGATCCGGGACTGTTTCGCGAAGCGTTCCGGGTCGTTTCGCTGCCCGTCAGCGAGTCGTTAGCTCCGCCCGAGTCGCGGCGGGGTCACTCGCCGATCTTCGCGATGACCGACGGAGGGAACCCGCCGGTCGCGATCGGGCCCCATCGGTCGACCTCGATCGAGATGATGCACTTGCCCTGCCGCGCCATCATCTCCCGGTACTCCGCCCAGTCGGGATGCTCGCCCGAGGCCGATCGGTAGTACTCCACGAGGTGGTCCATGGCGTCCGGCAGGTCGATGACCGTGGCGTCGCCGTCGATCTGGACCCAGGCTCCGCCGAACCGGTCGCTCAGCACACACACCGAGGCGCGGTCGTCGCGACGGAGATTGTGGACCTTGTCGCGGAAGGGGTAGGTGGAGACGTACAGCCGGCCGTCGACGACGGAGCCGGACACCGGGGAGAGCTGTGGTCGACCGTCGGTGCGGAAGGTGGTGAGGATCCACTGGCGCCGCTCACCCACGAACTCCAGGAGTTCCTCGCGTGTCGCGATGCGTTCCGTTGCGGTCATTCTCGCCATGCACGGGACCTTAGGCGGCGCTGCGATACTGCGACGATGACTGCAGCGATCACCGTGCTCGACGGCGGCATGGGAAAGCATCTCGAACGCTCCGGCGCGCCGTTTCGCCAGCCGGAGTGGTCGGCGCTCGCCCTGCTGGAAGACCCCGACTCGGTGAGCGACGCACACGACGACTTCATCGACGCCGGTGCCGAAGTCGTGATCACCAACGCCTATGCGGTCGTCCCGTTCCATCTCGGTGACGAACGATTCGCCGAACGGGGAGCGGAGCTCGCCGAGTTGGCTGGTCAGCTCGCACGCGACTGTGCCGATGGCGCTGATCGTCCCGTGATGGTCGCCGGTTCGATCCCGCCACTGTTCGGGTCCTACGAACCCGATCGATTCGAGGCGGATGCCGCACCGGCGATGCTCGATCTGCTGATCGAGGCACAGGCGCCGTTCGTGGACTTCTGGATCGCGGAGACCGTCAGCTCGATCGCGGAGGCCGAGGCGATCATCGCCGCCGTCGAACGTCACGACCCCTCGGTCGAGCTCTGGATGTCGTTCTCGGTTCCTGACGATCCACCCGGTGACGTGGTCCATCTCCGTTCCGGCGAGACGATCGCCGACGCGGTGGCGGCCGTGCGCACTCACGTCGCGGCGATCCTGTTCAACTGCTCGCCGCCGGAGGCGATCACCGTCGCATTGGGACATCTCGTGGAAGCGCTCGGCGCCAATCCGAGTGGGATCCGCTACGGGGGCTATGCCAACGCCTTCACGCCGAAGACGGCCGGCTATGCCGCCAACGAGGTCGTGCTCGGACGGCGGGAGGATCTGACCCCGGAGGCGTACGCCGCGATCTGCCGAGGGTGGATCGACGCCGGCGCGACGCTCATCGGGGGGTGCTGCCAGATGTACCCTGAGCACATCGACGCGCTGAACTCCCTGGCCGACGGATGACCGGATCGCCGGTCGCAGCGCTCAGGCGTCGCCCCGCGGACGGGCCGCTCGACGAGCAGCTCGAGATCCTCGAGCGCGATGGCGCGGTCGTGATCGAAGGCCTGTTCGCCACCGAGACGATCGCCGAGATCCGGCGGGCGGCGGACGCCGCGGCCGCCGGCGTCGAACCGGGGTCGGCGACGCAGGGAATGGGCGCGGCCGGCAAGGCCTTCGTCGGGGCGAACACCATCCGGTTCTCCGGCCTCGGCCTCCTCACGCCCGCCTTCTTCGACATGCTCGACAACGAGCGCTACGCGGCGCTCGCCGATGCGTTCCTGCTGCCGAACTGTGGCTCCTACTGGTTGAACACCGCGCAGGTCATGTACATCGGTCCGGGCGAGCAGGCCCAGGAGCTCCACCGCGACGCCGACAACTGGTGGGAGTTCATCGGTCGGACCTGGCCCGACACTCCCGAGGTCACGATCAGCGCCATGATCGGCCTCGACGAGGTGACCGAGGAGTTGGGAGCCACCCGGGTCGTGCCGGGTAGTCATCGCAGTCCCGAGCTCTCCTACCGCTCGGCCGGCGACTCGATCCCCGCCGAGCTCGGGCCCGGCGACGCCCTCGTCTATTCCGGACACGTCTTCCACGGTGGCGGAGCGAACCGCACCGTCGACCGATGGCGGCGGGCGATGCACCTGAGCTTCGTCGCCGGGTGGCTGACGCCGGAGGAAGCGATCGTGCTCGACCATCCGCTGGGTTCGCTCGACGATCGATCACCCCGTGTCCGACGGTTGCTCGGACACGGCTCGTACTATCCCGGCGCTCGCCGGGGTGGTGGGTTGTGGCTCCGTCAGGTGCGCGGCATCGACGAGGACTGAGCCGCTCCGGTCAGGTGCCGGTGCGCCGCAGGGTGCGCGGGCCGGGGCCATCGGCCCGTCGCAGCGAGCCGTCGGCGAGCACGACCCCGTCAGCACAGTGGGTCTCGACCTCACCACCACCGAACTGTTCGTCGTAGAGGTTCCGGTAGGCGCCTCGGGCGGCCAGCAGCTCGTCGTGTGAGCCCGACTCGATCACCCGGCCGTGGTCGATCACGTGGATCACATCGGCGGCCTGGATGGTCGACAGCCGGTGGGCCACGGCGAGGGTCGTCCGACCGGACACCAGGCTCGACAACGCCTCCTGGATCCGCCGCTCGGACGCGGTGTCGAGGGCCGAGGTGGCCTCGTCGAGCACGAGCACCTTCGGATCGGACAGCAGGACCCGCGCGATGGCGATGCGCTGGCGTTCCCCACCGGACAGACGGAACCCTCGCTCGCCGACGACGGTGTCGTAGCCGTCTTCGAACTCGAGGATGCGGTCGTGGATCGCGGCCATGATCGCCGCCTTCTCGACGTCCTCATGGGTGGCGTCGGGCCTGCCGTAGCGGATGTTGTCCCGCAGGGTGCCGGCGAAGAGGTACGACTCCTGCGTGACGAAGCCCACCGAGCGGGCGAGGGTCGCGAAGCCGAGGTCGCGGAGGTCGTGGCCGTCGATCCGCACCGCCCCGTCATCGACGTCGTAGAGGCGGGCGACGAGCTGGAGCACCGTCGACTTGCCGGCGCCGGATGGCCCGACGAAGGCGATGAGTTGGCCTGGTCGGGCTTCGACGTCGAGGTCGGTGATCGTCGCCAGGGCCGAGTCCGGATAGTGGAAGTGCACGTGATCGAAGCTGACCACACCCCGGATCTCGCTGGGCCCGAGCTCCACCGGCTCCTCCGCTTCGACGATGTCCGAGCGGATGTCGAGGTAGCTGAAGATCCGACCGAACAACGCCCTGCTCGACTGGAGCTCCACGAAGGTCTCGAGCATCCGGGCGACGGGGAAGAACAGCCGGTTCTGCAGTGTCGTGAACGCCACCACGGTGCCGGCGGTCAGCTCGGTCCCGCCGTCGAGTGCGTAGCCGGCCGCCAGGTAGACCAGGATCGGTGTCGCCCCGAGGAACGTCTGGACGACGGTGAAGAACGCCTGGCCGATCACCTGCTGGCGTTCGGAGGTGCGTGCGAGCCGATCGCTCGCGTCCACGAACCGTCCGATCTCCCGGTCCTGCTGACCGAAGAGCTTGGCGAGCGTGATCCCGGACAACGACAGGGTCTCCGAGGTGATCACCGTCATGTCGGCGGTGTTCTGCTGCGCCTCTCGCGTGATGCGTTCACGCCGTCCCCCCACGGCGCGGGTGGCGAGGACGAACAGCGGGATGGTGACGAGCATGACCAGGGTCAGCTGCCACGACAGCAGCGACATCGCGATCAGTGCGCTGGCGAAGGTGACGGCGTTCGACAGGATCGACGACAGCGATGAGGTCACGGCGTTCTGCGCACTCGAGACGTCGCTCGAGACCCGCGACTGGAGATCGCCGGTGCGAGCGCCGGCGAAGAACGACAGCGGCAGGCTCTGGAGATGGCGGTAGAGGCGGTCCCGCAACTCCCGCAGAACCCGCTGGCCGAGTCGATTCGTCTGCACCGTCTGGAGGACCCCGAGCACACCGCCACCGAGGGCGACGACGAGCATGATGCTGACCAGTGTCCAGAGCTGCGTGAGGTCCAGGCCGCCGTCGCCGAAGAGTGCCTGATCGAAGATCCGCTGGATCAACAGGGGGTTGACGATGCCGAGCAGCGACGAGGTGAGGACGAGCAGCGTGACCCCGACGACGCGGGCTCGGTGGGGAGCGAAGAGCCCGGCGACCCGACCCCAGCTGAAGGCCTCGGCCGGATCGACCGGCGCGGGCGCACTCCGATGCGGATGTCGTCGGGTGTCGCTGGGGGTGTCGGTCACCCGGTGACGCCCTCGGGCCGGATGAACACCGGTTCGTGCTTCGTGGACCGTTCGGGATCGAGTCGGTAGCCGAGGCCGTCGAAGTCGCGGATTCCGGCGATCGTGTTGACCCGGTTGCGGACGAGCCAGCCGGCCATGGCGCCGCGGGCGCGTTTCGCGAAGAACGAGATGATCTTGTACTGCCCGTTCTTCTCGTCCAGGAACTTCGGGCTGATCACGGGTGCGTCCAGCTCATCGGGACGGACCACGCCGTAGTACTCGTTCGATGCGAGGTTCACGATCACCTGGGCACCGGCGGAGTCGGCGAGGTCGGCGTTGAGCCGTTCGGTGACCGTCGAGCCCCAGTACTCGTACAGGTTCCGGCCGCCGGGGTTCGCGACCTGGGTGCCCATCTCGAGCCGGTACGGCTGCATCAGATCGAGTGGCCGGAGCACGCCGTAGAGGCCCGACAGGATACGGACGGTCTTCTGTGCCCGGGTGAGATCCCGGCTGTCGAAGGTGGCCGCTTCCATCCCGGCGTAGACGTCACCCGAGAAGGTGAGGATCGCGGGCTTCGCGTTGTCCGGGGTGAACGGCGTCGTGAAGTCACCGAAGCGTTCGACGTTCAGTTCGGCCAGCGGTGCGGAGATCCCCATGAGGTCGCTCAGATCGGCCGGGGTCTTGTCGGCCATGACGCCCACCAGCTCCGTCGCTCGATCGAGCAGTGCTGGAGTCGAGTGGGATCGCGTCGACCAGTCGGGCGATTCGTCGAGGGACTTGGCCGGTGAGAGCAGGATCAGCACCCGGTGAGTATCCCACGGACGGTGGCGAAACCGAAGGGCCGGGGCTGTCACGAAACGGTTCGCCGTTTCGTCGAGACCTCGAGCGGCCACGATGGGCCGGAGAGGAGACGACGATGCACGAGGCGAATCGACCCGGAGGCGTGGTGGTGGTCGGCGGTGGACCGGCGGGTCTCGCCGCGGCCATCACGGCGGCCGACGCGGGTGCGACGGTGACGCTGCTCGAGCGGAGGGCCGGTCTCGGCGGCCGGTCGCGCACCGACGAGGTCGAGGGCGCCCACCTGAACCTCGGGCCGCACGCGATGTACGAGGCCGGCGCGGCGCTGGCCTTCCTCCGATCCCACGGCGTCGATGCGGCCGGCGTCGCACCCGACATGCACGAGCCGATCGTCGTCGACGAGCGTGGCCGACACCGCCTGCCCGACGGCCCGGTCGGTCTGCTGCGGACCTCCGCCGTGCGTGGGCGGGCACGGCTCCAGCTCGCCAAGGTGCTGGCGACGGCGTCGCGCCTCGCCGACCGGGCGCCGGGGGACCGCTCGACGGCCGCCGTGCTGGCGGAACAGGTGACCGACCCGGCCGCTCGTCGGCTGCTCCACGCCGTCGTACGGCTCACCACCTACGCGCCCGATGCCGATGCCCTCTCGGCCGACGCCGGGCTCCGGCAGGTGGCCATCGGCCTCGACCCCGGGGTGCGCTACGTGCACGGTGGTTGGCAGACCTGGGTCGACCGGCTGGCCGAGGTGGCGGGGTCGAAGGGGGTCGACATCCGACGGGGGACCGGTGTGGACACGCTCCGTTCCGACGGGCCGGGTTGGGTCGTCACCGCCGGCGACGTCGATCACGCCGCCGATGCGGTTGTGTTGGCCGTCGGCCCGGCGGCCGCTCGTCGGCTGCTCGGCCGTGACGACCTCTGGCCCGACCTGTCACCGGCCTCCACGGCATCGTGCCTGGATCTCCTCCTCCCCGGCGGCCCGCTCCCGCACACCTTCGTCCTCGGGCTCGACGAGCCCTGGTATCTCAGCCGGCACGATCCGCCGGCGACGGGCATGGCACCGGACGGCTACGCCCTCGTGTCGATCATGCGGTACGGCAGCTCGGTCGAGCCGTCCGTGGAACCGGCCGATCGCCGCCGTCAGCTCGAGACCTGGGCCGCCGGTGTCGGTGTCGGTGTCGGTGTCGATCATGCGGTCCGCACGCGCTACCTCCATCGGGTCGAGACGGCGTCGTCGATCCCGACGCCGGAGACCGGTGGTCTCGCCGGCCGACCGGCGCCGGACTCGACCGGTGCGCCGGGTGTGTTCGTGTGTGGCGACTGGGTCGGGGGCGAGGGCCTGCTCGTCGATGCCTCGGTGGCGAGTGCCCAGGGGGCGGGTCGGCTGGCCGCACGCGCCTCGCGGGTCGCGGCGGGCGTGGGACACTCGGGGGCATGAGCGACACGGCCGCCGACGATGTGGCGGCGCAGGACCAGGTCTTCGAGCAGCACCGCGCCGAGCTGACCCGGATCGCCTATCGCATGCTCGGCTCCTGGAGCGACGCCGAGGACGTCGTCCAGGAGACCTGGCTGCGCTGGCGGCGGGTCGATCTCGTCGAGGTCGATCGTCCGGTCGCCTACCTCGTGCGGATCACGACCCGTCTCGCCATCGACCTGTGCGGCCGGGCCGACCGCCGGCGTGAGACCTACATCGGGCCGTGGCTCCCCGAACCGGCCAGCCTCGAACCCGCACCCGACGAGGTGGCGGAAGTGGCCGAGAGCCTGACGCTCGGATTCGTCGCCGTGCTGCAGCGGCTCGGCCCGGTCGACCGCGCGGTCTTCCTGCTCCATGAGGTCTTCGGCTGGTCGCACGCCGACGTCGCGGTGGCCGTCGGTCGCAGCGAGGCGGCGTGTCGCCAGATCGCCCGGCGGGCGCGCGGGCGGGTCCGCGACGAACGTCGAGGTGCCCGATTCGGGCACGACGCCGACCTCGAGCTGCTCGGCCGTGCGGTGGAGGCCGTCCGGGCCGGCGACGTCGACACGGTCACGAGCCTGCTCTCGGCGGATTGTGTGCTCGTCTCCGACGGTGGGCCGAGCCGTCACGCCGCCCGCGTGCCCGTTGTCGGCGCCGACCGGGTCGCCCGCTTCCTGATCGGCATCGCTCGTCGGCCCGGCTGGACCGGCGAGCCGCCGAGCGAGATCGAGTCCGGCTGGGTGAACGGCCAACTCGGTCTGCTCTTCGTGACCGACGGCGTGCCGACCGGCGCCATGGTCGCCGACAGCGACGGTGATCGTCTCGTGGCCGTCACCGCCGTCGTCGCACCGGAGAAAGCCCATCGCCTCGAGCGGATGGGCGGATGAGTCGGCCGATCGCCGCGCTGGCCCTCGCACTGCTCGCTGCGGCGTGTTCGTCGGTCGGTGACACCGTGACGGTCGCGGTGACCACGACGGTTCCGTCGACGAGCGACCCGTCGCCGACGACGATCGAGACCACACCCCCGACGACCGCCGCGACCGTCCAGACGACGTCGTCGTCGTCGCCGCCGTCCACCACCACCACAACCGCCCCACCGCCGGAGCCGGACGAGCGATCGCTCCCCACCGACGCGACGTCGTTCGCCACCGAGATCTCCGACGTCGAACTCGAACTCCGCGATCCCGCCGTCGCCGACGCCGCTCGGCTCGCGGCGCTCGGCCGCCGCCAGCAGCAGCTCTACCGGTTGCTCACGACACACCCCGAGTGGTTCGACGACGCCGCCGGAACGGTGGATCCGGCCGTGCTCCCGGCCGTCACCGCCAACTGGGAGGCCCGCCGCCAACTGTCCGCCCACGTGTCCTCCGGCACCCTCGCCACGACCGTGCCGGCATGGCGCATCGTCGAACCGCTCCCCATGGACGAGCTGCTCGGCTACTACGGGGAGGCCGAGGCGGCGACCGGTGTGCCGTGGCACGTGCTCGCGGCCATCAACCTCGTCGAGACCCGGTTGGGTCGGATCGAGGGACTGTCGACCGCGGGCGCGGTCGGGCCGATGCAATTCCTCCCGTCCACCTGGGACTGGTGTTGCGAGGGTGACCCGACCGACCCTCGGGAGGCCATCCTCGGCGCGGCGACCTACCTGACGATCAGCGGGGCAGCCGACGACCTGCCGAGCGCCGTCTTCGCCTACAACCGCTCACAGCGTTACGTCGATGCCGTGCTCGCCTACTCGTCGGTGATGGCGGAGAACGAACTCGCGTTCCGCGGGTATCACGCCTGGGACGTCTACTACCTCTCGGCGGCCGGGCTGCTCCGATTGGAGCCCGGCTATCTCGAGGCCGAACCCGTCGATGCCGCGGCGTGGGTACGAGCCCATCCGGATGCGCTCGTCGGCCTCGTCGATCCCTGAGGCTCAGACCTCGACAACCTGCACCCGCTTCAGCCGGTGGTCGTCGGTGAACATCTCCCGGGTCAGGCCGAGCCCCACGACCACCACGTTGATCGCGACCGAGCCGAGGATCAGGAACATGACCGCCGCCTGGACGAGCACGGCATCGACGGGGCGCACCCCGGCGAGGATCAGGCCGGTCATCGTGCCCGGCAGCGAGATCAGTCCGACCGCTTTCGTCGACTCGATCTGCGGGATGAGCGCGGTCCGCAGGGCTCGGCGGATGAATGGCTGCGCCGCCTCCGCCGAGGTCTGGCCGAGTGCGAGTCGGGCCTCGACGTCGAGCCGGTGATCGCTCAGCTCCGCCACGACGCGCCTCGCCGCCACGACGGTGCCGCCGAGTGCGTTCCCCACGATCATCCCGCCGACCGGTACGACCACCCGCGACTCGAGAGGGAAGACGTCGAGCCCGAACGCGATCGCCAGGGCGACCGCGGTGGACATCGCCATCGCCGTTGCCGCGAGCTTGGTCGCCCCCGGGACCTCGGGGGCACGCCGACCGACGGTGGTCGCCGCGATGGCGATCATCAGTGCCACCCAGCACCAGGCCAGGACGAGCGGCGCGTCCTCGGCGAGGATGACGAGCAGCACGTAACCGACTGCCACCAACTGGGCGACGGCTCGCACCGCGGCGATGACCAGATCCCGCTCCAGACGGAGCCCGCGCCGCCAGCTGAGGCCCAGGGCCAGCGCCACGAGGGTGAGCGACGCAGCCAGCCCGAGGGGTGTGACGTCACCGTCCATCGGTCGAATCCCCGTCGGATCGCCGGGTGCGCTCGTGATCAGTGGTCTCGTCGTGGTCGAGCGGTTCGGCGTGGAGGTAGTGATCGATCTCGTGTGGCGTGGCCGGGCGACCATCGACGAGGACGATCCGCCTGGCCGGATCGATCCGGTCGACCTGGTCGAGCTGGTGGGTCACCCAGAGCACGCTCATCCCGTCGTCGACCAATGCGGCGATCGTCTGCTCCAACTGCCGTGTCGATGCCGGATCGAGTGCGGATGTCGGTTCGTCGAGCAGCAGGACGTCAGGCCGGGTGAGCAGGGTTCGCGCCAGACACGCCCGCTGCGCTTCGCCCCCGGAGAGGACCGAGGCGTCGCGGTGGGCCATCTCCGCGGGGAGGGCGACCCGCCCCAACTGTGCGGCGATGTCGGCATCCGAGGCCGTTGGTTCGGCGATGCGCAGATTGTCGGCCACCGTTCCTTCGAACATCGTCGGCCGTTGGAACACCATGCCCACCCGCCGCCGTAGCGCGAGCGGGTCGATCGTCCTGACGTCGTCACCACGGAACCGGACCGTGCCGGAGCTCGCGATCTCGAAGCGATTGCAGAGTCGGAGCATCGTCGACTTGCCGGCCCCCGATGGGCCGAGCAGTACGGTCAGCTCGCTCTCGGCGACCGTGGCGTCGAGGTCGTGCAGGATCGTCCGATCGCCGGCGGTGACGGCCACCCGATCGAATTCGAACAGAACGCCGGGGCCGTCAGGGGCGGTGGAACGGGGGGATTCGGGCATGTGCCTCCATGAAACTCCAGCCGGGCCGAGAATCATCCGATACAACGGCCATGACACGCCCCGTGGTACGAGACGCGATGATGCGCATGAAAGACGTCGCGATCGGCGATGTGGTGTCCCGGACACCTCACGACCGGGAAGGCTGGTTCCAGGTCGGCGTGATCAGCCGGATGTTCGACGGCAAGCTCCAGGTCACCGACGCCGGCGGCGATCTTGCCGTCTCGGGCAACGACTTCGACCTGATCGGCGTCCAGGTGATCACGGAGCTCGAGCTTCCTCAGGAAGAGATCGTCGACGCCGCCATCTCCGGTTTCGGTGGCTCGCACGACAAGGACGACAGGGACGACGAGGGCGGGAAGCCCGAGGCGTCGTCGGATCCGAAGCCTGCGACGGAGGCATCGAACGGCGCATCGGAACGCCCGTCGATCCTCGCCGGGAGCAAGCCGTCCGATGCAGCCGAACCGGCACCCCCGCCCGCGCCGCCGACCTCGCTGGCCCCTCCTGCTTCGTTGTCGGGAGCGCCGGCAGCGCCACCGGCATCGCTGGCACCCCCGGCGGCGCTGTTCGCCGAGCGGCGACCGACTGGCTGAGCGGGCATGATGGCCGGGTGATCGTGCACCTGGTCGACGGAACCTACGAACTCTTCCGGCAGTTCTTCGCGAGGCCGTCGCGTGAGAACGACGACGGCACGGAGATCGCCGCAGCCCGCGCCGTGGTGCGGTCGGTGATGATGATGCTCGAGGACGGGATCACCCACGTCGGCGTGGCCTGCGACACCGTGATCGAATCGTTCCGCAACGACCTGTACGACGGCTACAAGGACGGCTCCGGCATCGATCCGGTCCTCTTCGCACAGTTCCCCCTCGTGGAGGAAGGGCTCCGGGCGCTCGGCATCCCCACCTTCTCCATGATCGAGTACGAAGCCGACGACGGACTCGCTGCCGCAGCGGTCATGGCGGCGTCGGACGATCGGGTCGAGCAGGTCCGGATCTGGACGCCCGACAAGGACCTCGCCCAGTGCGTGAACGATCGGATCGTCCAGTACGACCGGCGGAACGACAAGCTGATCGACCACGACGGTGTGATCGAGAAGTTCGGGGTGCCTCCGGCGTCCATCCCCGACTACCTGGCGCTCGTCGGTGACTCCGCCGACGGGTTTCCCGGGTTGAAGGGCTGGGGCGCGAAGTCGACGGCGACCGTGCTCGCCCGCTACGGCCACATCGAGGAGATCCCGCTCGCCGCCGGCCAGTGGGACGTCGGGGTGCGCGGTGCGGCGAAGCTCGCCATGAGCCTCGAAGCGGGACTCAGCGACGCGATCCTGTTCCGGACCCTCGCCACACTCGCGCTGGACGCTCCGACCGTCGCCGATGTCGATGCCCTCGAGTGGACGGGGCCGACCGATCAGCTCGATGTCGTCGCGGCGAAACTCGAGGCCCGCGATCTCCCCCGTCGGGCCGCCGACGTCCTCGCGTCCCGATGATCCGGCCCTATCGGCCCACCGACCGGGCCGAGGTTCTGCGGATCAACGCGGCCAACGTGCCGGAGGTCGGTCCGCTCGACGACGACAAGCTCGACGTCCTGATCGCCGCCGCATCGGTGTTCCGCGTCGTCGAACTCGACGGTGAGGTCGTGGGCCTCTTCATCGGCCTCCCCGAAGGGGCCGCCTATGGCTCGCCCAACTACACGTGGTTCGCCGAACGCCACCCGCGCTTCGCCTACGTCGATCGCGTTGCGCTGGTCGACACGGCGCGGGGCGGGGGTTGGGGCCCCGCGATCTACCACCAGTTCGAGCAGTGGGCCCGCACGACGGAGCGGCCGGTTCTGTGTGCGGAGGTCAACGTCGAACCCCCCAACCCTCGTTCGATGCACTTCCACGAGCGATTCGGCTTCGCCGCCGTGGCCGAGACCTCGCCCTATGGCCCCGGCGAACGGGTCGCCATGGTGGAGAAACACCTCGACATCTGAGGTGTGCGGCGGCGGGTCAGGTGTCGGACGGGTCGTCGACGTCGGCGCGCAGTCGGTCCCGCAAGGATCGGGTCGGCGCGGCGTCGTCGGCCGGTTTCCGCAGCGGTGGCCGTCCGGCCTGGGTGCTCGGCGCGCTCGGTACGGCCAGCTCGTCGCCGGATGTCTCGGGCGCTCGGACCGCCCACGCGGCCAGCCAGGTGGTGAGCGGCACCGAGGCGACGAGCCCGATCGAGCCGACCAGTGTCCGCACGATCTCGGTCGCGACGAGCTCGGAGTTGGCCACGTCGGCCCAGCCACGTCCACCGACGACGAACAACAGGAGCAGCGGCAGCGATGCGCCGGCATACGCGAGCACGAGGGTGTTGACCGTTGCGCCGACGTGGTCGCGGCCGACGCGCATCGCCCGGCTGAAGATCTCGAACCGGGGCATCGACGGATCGGCCGACCGCAGTTCGAAGGCGAGCGACGCCTGGGTCAGGGTCATGTCGTCGAGCGCGCCGAGCGCCCCGATGACGAGTCCGGCGAGTAGGAGGCCTCGCACGTCGACCGTGCCGGACGCCGCGGCCAGGTAGAAGGCCTCGTCGGAGGTGAACCCGGTGAACTGGGCCAACGAGATGAACAACCAGCCGAGGGTCGTGGTGAGGGCCAGGGCGGAGACCGTCCCGAGCAGGGCGACGCTGGTCATCATCGTCACGCCGTGGGTCAGGAACATGGCGATGATGGCGATGGCCGAGGCGGACACCAGGGCCACGGCGAGCGGCGGTGTCCCGGCGAGGATGGCCGGCAGCGCGAAGAACCCGAGCACGGCGGCCGAACCGGCCAAGCCGAACAACGCGAGGAAGCCGCGCTCGCGGCCGAGGAGGATCACCGCCCCGGCGAACAGGATGGCGAGTGTCACGAGGGTCGCGAGGCGTTGGCGGTCGGCGAACGAGTAGCGGACCGGTGCGTCGAGGCTGGCGCTGCCGGCGACCACGATGTCGTCGCCGGCCTCGAAGATCGTCTGGGCGTCGTACACGGGCGGCAGTTCGAACAGCTGTCCGGCGTCGGGCCCGTCGAGGACCTCGATCTGGAGGATCTCGCAGGAGATGTCGGGGTTGGAGGCGGCCCGATCCGGTGGGCACTCGAGCCGAGCGGTCACGGTGGCGTCGTAGAGCTCGGTCCCCTGGTCGATCTGGTCCGGTCGTGCCGGCCACAGCACCAGCGCCGCGACGATGGTCGCGGCGACCAGGAGGCCGACGGCGACCGCGACCGGTGTCCGCCACGGGGTCTCGACGGTCTCGTGCGTGTGGCTGTGTCCCGCGCCCATCGGCGCCGAGGCTACCGGTCAGGACGTCGGCCGTTCGTCGAGGGTGTTCGCCTCAGGGGTCGAGCTTCTTGGCCCGGCTCGGTGCGACTCTCGGCGGCTCGTCGGGCTGTTTCGGATACACCGGCGGCCAGGGTGCGTCCATGAGACCCGAGGCCCGGTCGGCCCGGTGCATCGCGAGCAGCGGCTCGAGGTCCTGTGGGTGTGCGCCCATGTCGGCCCACGGGTCACCGTCGGCCGCCAGCTTGGCGGGCACGGTCTCGATCGTGAGTTCATCCGGCACGACGGTCGGGACCTCGTCCCACCGGATCGGCGTCGAGACCTGTGCTCCCACCCGCGGTCGGACCGACCAGGTACCGAACACCGTCTTGTGCGGAGCGTTCTGGTTGAAGTCGACGAAGATCCGCTTGCCCCGTTCTTCCTTCCACCAGGCCGCGGTGAGGAGGTCGGGGCGACGCCGCTCCATCTCCCGGGCGACCGCCACGGCGGCGAAGCGCACGTCGTAGGAGTCCCAGCCCGGTCGGAGTCGGCTGTAGAGGTGGAGACCCTTCGAGCCGCTCGTCTTGACCCGCAGATCGATGTCGAGTTCGTCGAACAGCGCCTTCACCTCCAGCGCCGACTCCCGGACCATGTCGAACGTCGTGCCCGGCGTCGGGTCGAGGTCGATCCGGAGCTCGTCGGTCGTGTCGGGTGTCTCGGCCAGATACGGCCAGACGTGGAAGCCGAGACATCCCATGTTGACCGCCCACAGGATGTGGGCGAGATCGGCGGCGACCATCGCGTTGGATTCCGTACCGTTGGGGGTCGACACGATCGTGGTCTGCAGCCAGTCCGGTGCACCCTTGGGCACCCGCTTCTGGAAGAAGTTCTTGCCCGAGGCTCCGTCGGGGAACCGCTGCAGCAGGACGGGGCGCCCACCGATGGCGGCCAGCAGAGGCCCCTCGATCTCGCGATAGAAGTCGACCAGGTCGAGCTTGGTCTCGGAGCGCTTGGTGAAGAAGACCTTGTCGGGGTTGGTGATTCGCACGGTGTGACCGTCGATGTCCAACTCGATCGGTTCGCCCGCGTGCTCGGTCGCCATCCCCGGACGGTAGTCGGCCCGCTTCTAGCGTTCGTCGGGTGGACACAGCGGATGTGGTGACTCTGGCCGGTGGTGTCGACGAGCGACTGGCTCGCCAGATCGGGTTCCTCGTCGAGATCGACAAGTTGAAGAACGTCGAACGGATGAGTGTGATCAGCGACGCCTCCCGCCGGGAGAACACCGCCGAGCACTCGTGGCACCTGGCGATGTGTGCGCTCGTGCTCGCTGACCGGGCCGGGCCCGAGGTCGACATCGGCCGAGCGATCCTGATGTGCCTCGTGCACGACATCGTCGAGGTCGATGCGGGCGACACCTACATCTACGCCCCCGACCGCAGCCACAAGGCCGACGCCGAGGCGGCGGCCGCCGATCGACTCTTCGGTCTGCTCCCCGACGAGCTCGGCGCCGAACTCCGGTCGTTGTGGGAGGAGTACGAGTCCCACGAGACGCCCACCGGCGCCTTCGCCTACTCGATCGACCGGCTGCAACCGATGCTGCTGAACGCCGTCACCGGTGGCCGGACCTGGACCGAGAACGGCATCCGTCAGAGTCAGGTCCGTGAGAAGAACCAACCCATCGAGGCCGGCTCGTCCGACCTCTGGATGTTGGCGTCGGGCATCATCGACACCGCCGTCGACGAGGGCGTGCTCGCCCCCGACTGAGCCGGCGAGTCCGGCTCAGGTCTCGAGCGCCGAGCCGACGGCGACGGCGATCTCGTCGCGCCGAGCCTCCGGGACCTCGTCGTCGGCCGCCACCCCGAGGGCGTGCACGAAGATGCCCGGTCCCTTCCACTCGGACGGCTGGTCGGCCTGACGAGGGATGACGTGCACGTGCACGTGGCCGTGGTTCGCGGCCTCGGCGAACTGGGCGATGTAGGTCTTCACACATCCGAGTGTCTCGGTGAGGGCGATCGACACGAGACGAGTGAGCCGGCCCATCTCGGCGGCTTCGTCGGCGGTCAGCTCGGCAAGGGCGTCGAGGTGACGCCGCAACACGAGGACCGTCCAGCCCTCGACACTCGTGCCGAAGGCGTGCACGACATCCCAGTGATCGGTCCGGTGGATGGCATCCCACGGCGGGGCCTCACCGCGGTCGCGCCGCTCGATCAGCTCACACGTGTGGCAGTCCGCGCTCACGCCCCGAGCACCGCGCTCAGCGGGGACGGCTGCGGCTCGTCGAGTTGATCGAAGTCGCAGTCGGCGGGGGACTTGTCGTCGCGCCACCGGAGCACCTTGGTGACCTCGCGGAAGCGGCCGCCGAGGGTCGAGCCGTACTTCACCTCGACCACCCGCTCGCACCGCAGCGGGACCCAGGAATGATCCTTCTGGGCGTTCCAGCGGTGGGGTGCGCCGGGCATCCGGCCGTCGGCGTGCGCCTCGGCTTCGGCCCACTCCCGCCACGGGTGATCGGTGAGGGCGTTCTCGCCGAGGGGTGCCAGCTCCTCGACCAGTTCAGCTCGCCGCTTCGCCGTGAAGCTCGCCGCCACACCGACGTGCTGGAGTCGACCCTCCTCGTTGTGCAGGCCGAGCAGGAGCGAACCGACGCCCTTGCCGTCCTTGTGCCACCGGAAGCCGGCGACGACGGCGTCGGCCGTGCGGACGTGCTTGACCTTGAGCTGGGTGCGCTTGTTCTCGACGTAGGGGTCGCCGACCGGCTTCGCGATGAGACCGTCGAGGCCGGCACCCTCGAAGACCCGGAACCACTCGGCGGCGACCGCCGTGTCGTCGGTCGTCGGCGTGAGGTGGATCGGCGGTTCGACGTCGGCGAGGGCAGCCTCGAGCCGGGCCCGTCGTTCGCTGAACGGGCGCTCGCGCAGGTCCTCGTCGCCGATGGCGAGCAGGTCGAAGGCCACGAATTCGGCCGGGGTCGTCTCGGCCAGCATGTTGACCCGCGATTCGGCGGGGTGGATGCGCTGCTGGAGTTGGTTGAAGTCGAGGTGGTCGTCGGTGGCGAGGATCAGCTCACCGTCGACCACACACCGCTCGGGCAGGTTGGCGATCACCGCGGGGACGATCTCGGGGAAGTAGCGCGTGAGCGGCTTCTCGTTCCGGCTGCCGAGGATCACCTCCTCGCCGTCGCGGAAGACGATGCAGCGGAAGCCATCCCACTTCGGCTCGAAGCTCATGTCGTCCCGCTCGGGGATGCCGTCGACCGCTTTCGCCAGCATCGGCTTGACGGGCGGCATGACAGGGAGGTCCATCCCCGGAGGTTAGGACCTCAGTCGGACGTGGTCCGTGCGTCGATGCTGGCCGTCACGAGCTCGTCGTCGTCGACCTCGTGGTCGACGTGCTGCTCCAGCTCGGCCGGTCCGTCGAACCCCTCGAAGGTCGCCTGGACCGGTGTCGCCGCAGCGCCCGGACCGCCGTCGGGCCCGTCGTCGTCGCCGGCGGGGTCGTCGCCGTCGTCCGGCCCGGAGCCGGGTCCACCCGGCCCGGGGTCGGTCGTGGCCATCGCGGTGCGGCTCCGTCGGCGTCGTCGCCACCACACGAACGCCGCCACGAGGACGAGCAGTCCGACGACGACAGCGACCGCGAGCAGGAGGCGGGTCCGGCCGATCTCGGCCGCCTCGTCGACCAGGGTGTCGACCTCGTTCGCCTCGATCTCGGCGGCTGCGGTGTCGTCGGCGTCGAAGGCCTCGACGGCGTCGTCGAACTCGGCTTCGAGATCCGTGCCGTAGAGACCGATCGAGGTGAGCAGGCCCTCGGTTCCGTCGATCTTCGTCCGGGCCTCCCGGATCTCGTCGATCGCCCCGGCGAGATCGTCGAACTCTGCGGAGAGGGCCTCGGCGCCCTCCTCGAGCGTCACCTCCTCGTCCTCGTCCAGCGCCTCGTAGTCCGTCTCGAGACGGTCGGGCAGCGTGAGGTCGAACTCGGCGGCGGCGTCGCGCAGGGCGTCACGTTCCCCGAGCAGCTCGCTCGATCGCTCCATCTGCTCGGCCGCGGTCTGGAACTTCCAGTCGGCCATCGACAGACGGACCGCGGTGGGTGCGGCCCAGCCGTCGCCGGCCGCCACGAGATCGGCGTAGGCGGCGCGCGCCTCGGACCGGTCGACCAGCTGATTCCGATTGATCACGACCCAGGTGTCGAAGATCTCGCTCAGGTCCTCGGCACCGCCGACCTCTTCGGCGAGGTCGAGGAAACGCCGCCAGTCGTCGATCTCCGCGTCGACCGACTCGGGATCGAGGTCGCCGACGTAGGCGATCTGGTCGGCCTCGGCAGCAGCGATCACCGCCGCCAGGCCGTCGATGCCGATCTCGTCCGCGATCTCGTCCATCACCTTGAACGACGCTGGATAACCGAACATGTCGTCGTCGTCCCGGGAGAAGTGGCTCCAGCGGTTCAACGGCATCGCGTTGGCGTCGGTGGCCGAGACCCGGTCGGGGTCGATGCGCTCGGGCGCGTCGGGGTCGTCCATGCGGGCGACGGTCTCGGCGGCGAAGACCTCGGCGAGGCCCTCGGTGATCCACCGCTCCTCGAACAGATCGTGGTTGAACCAGCCGTGCGACAGCTCGTGGAAGAGGAGCTGAGCGTCCAGGGCGTCGGTGATCTCGATGCGTTCGTCGTCGAGGTCGTACCAACCGCCATAGCCGGCGTTCGGGGGGTTGTAGGACTCGATCAGGTCGAGCTCGCTCTCCCGTGGCCAGGGGCCGAGCATGTCGGCCATCACCGGGAAGCCGTCCGTCAGTTGCTCGGTGGCGAAGTCCAACCACGTCGGGTCGTCGGGCCACGCACGCAGGTTGACGTCCAGACCGTCGAGCTCGAGGGTCTCGTCGACCGCGCGATCCACGTCCGATGCCGACACGTAGGCCCAGAAGTCCAGAGCGTCGATCTCTTCGGCTTCGAGCACACGCAGGCCGTCCTCGACGCGTTCCGACATCTGCGAACCGAACGTGTCATCCACGCGGAACCTCGCCGGCATCTCGACCCGGACGTTGACCGTGCTCGCGAGGTCGATCGCCAGGATCTCGAAGCCGGCGTAGGCGTCGTTGACCCGGACGAACGAGTCGGTTCGAGGGCCGCGATCGATGATCCGATACGACATGTTCACCGTCGTCGACTGTCGATAGAAGATGTTGCGAGCGAAGGCGACGTCGATCACGTCGTAGTACTGGTCGGAGTCCTCGGGGATCCGCTCCCAGTCGAGCTCGGTCCCGTTCGACGAGGTGATCGACAGGTCACGCACCCCGGTCGGCACGATCAGCACCGAGCCGGTGAAGTAGTACTGCGTGGTGCCACGGCTGGTGGAGCGATTCGGCTTCACGTTCGTGAAGACGGTCTCGACGCTCACGTCGACGGAGTTCGTCTCGGTGTTGACGACGTAGGTCCAGGACGAGGCGGAGGTGACCCCGTCGCTCTGTGCCGTCGCCGCCGGGGCCAGCCCGACGACCCCCGCCGCGGCGATCGCCATCGCCAGAAGTACTCGCAGCCCACTCATGGTCCATCGTCCCGATCCGGATCCCCCGACCGTCGGGGCCCTGACATCTGGACTCGGTGGATCCGTCGGCGGGCTTGATGTCACTTCTACGATCCGGGCCGTCCGACCCTCCCGATCTGGGCCGTCCGACCCGGTGTCGATGTCAGATCGGCGTCAGCGATCGTCCCACTTCGGCTCGTAGTGGAGTTCGGTCGCTTCGAGCCGGTCGAGCAGCACCGTTGGGTCGGCGTCGTCGATGCAGGCGATCCGGTTCTTGGGCTTCAGCAGACCATCGCTGACCGCACGATCCATCCACTCGACGAGGTGCGACCAGTAGCCGTCGACATCGAGCAGGCCGACTGGCATCGAGTGCAGCCCGAGCTGGGTCCAGGTGAGCGCTTCGGCCAGCTCCTCGAGCGTGCCGAAACCACCCGGAAGGGCAACGACCGCATCGGCCGCCGCATACATCTCGGCTTTTCGTTCGTGCATCGAGCCGACGACGCGGAGTTCGGTGATCTCCGCATGGGCGACCTCGGTGGAGATGTGCTCCGGGATCACGCCGAGGACCTCGCCACCGTTTGCCATCACGGTCGTCGCGACCCGGCCCATCAGCCCACTGTTGCCGCCGCCGTACACGAGCCGGATCCGCCGCTCGGCCAACTCCCGGCCGAGCGCGACGGTCGCCGCCTCGATCGCGGCGTTGCTCCCGCTCGACGAGGCGCAGAACACGGCGACGGATCGAAGTCGAGGCATTCCGGGACCGTAGGCGGTCATCGCCCCGACATGGCCCGCAATTCCAGCCTTCCCATCGGGCCAGCTAGCCTCGCCGCTGTGAGCGACTCCCCCTTGCAATCGAAGCTCGATGACCTCGCACGTCGGAAAGAGGAGGCCCGCAACGCCGGGCCCGAGCGGTCCGTTCTGCGCCAGCGGGAGAAGGGCAAGATGCTCGCCCGCGAGCGGATCGACTACCTGCTCGACGAAGGGTCGTTCCACGAACTCGACATGTTGGCCCGCACCCGTCACGCCGACGCGACCGACCGGCCGTACACCGACGGCATCATCACCGGCTGGGGCACGGTCGACGGGCGCAAGGTGTTCGTCTACTCCCAGGACTTCACGATCAACGGCGGTTCGCTCGGCGAGGTGTTCGCCGAGAAGGTGCACAAGGTCATGGACCTCGCCACCTCGGTCGGGGCCCCGCTCATCGGCCTCAACGACGGCGCCGGGGCGCGGATCCCCGAGGGCGTCGTCTCGCTCGACGGCTACGGCGGGATCTTCTACCGGAACGTCCAGGCCTCCGGCGTCATCCCGCAGATCTCGGTGATCCTC
The DNA here is from genome assembly GCA_020629695.1 of Acidimicrobiales bacterium. GTDB lineage: Bacteria > Actinomycetota > Acidimicrobiia > Acidimicrobiales > SZUA-35 > JAHDBV01. Next base: position 34,980 of record JAHDCV010000006.1, read on the forward strand.
GGGCCGTGCGCCGGTGGAGCGGTGTACAGCCCGGCCATGACCGACTTCATCTTCATGGTGCGGGAGACCTCGCACATGTTCATCACCGGCCCTGACGTCGTGAAGACCGTGACCGGCGAGGAGGTGACGCTCGAAGAGCTCGGTGGTGCCGGGTCGCATTCGTCGAAGTCCGGCGTGGCCACCCACGTCTCACCCAACGAGGAAGCGGTGCTCGACGAGGTCAAGTACCTGCTCAGCTTCCTGCCCTCGAACAATCTCGAGGAGGGCCCCGCCGTCGAGCCCGAGGACGATCCGGCGCGTTTGTGTCCCGAGCTCGCGGACCTCATGCCCGAGTCGCCGAACATGCCCTACGACATGAAGGCGGTCATCTCGGCCGTCGTCGATGACGGCGAGTTCATGGAGTACCACGCCGCGTGGGCCCAGTCGATCGTGTGCGGCTTCGCACGTCTCGACGGTCGGCCCGTCGGCATCGTCGGCAACCAGCCGATGTTCTTCGCCGGCGTGTTGGACATCGACTCGTCCTCGAAGGCCGCTCGCTTCGTCCGCACCTGCGACGCCTTCAACCTCCCGATCGTCACCTTCGTCGACGTGCCCGGGTTCCTGCCCGGTGTCGATCAGGAATACGGCGGCATCATCCGTCATGGCGCCAAACTGCTCTACGCCTATTGCGAGGCGACCGTGCCCCGGATCCAGGTGATCACCCGCAAGGCCTACGGCGGCGCCTACGTCGTGATGGACTCCAAGTCGATCGGTTCGGATCTGTCGTACGCGTGGCCGTCGGCCGAGTTGGCGGTGATGGGCCCCGAGGGCGCCACCGACATCGTGTATCGGCGGGAGATCCAGTCTGCGTCCGACCCGGTCGCCCGGCGCACCGAGCTGATCGACGAATACAAGGAGCGGTTCGCGAACCCGTGGATCGCGGCCGAGCGGGGGTACGTCGACGACGTGATCGATCCCGCCGAGACCCGGGTGAAGCTCATCGCCGGGTTGGAGATGCTGCGGTCCAAGCAGGAGGACCTACCGAAGCGCAAGCACGGGAACGTGCCGCTGTGAGCCTCGAGATCTCGCCCGTTCCGAGCGACGAGGAGGCGGCGGCGATCGCCGCCGCGCTGGTGGTCGGATGGCCGACGGTCGCCGCCGAGGTCGAGGCCGGCGTTCGACGCCCGCCGGCCTGGCGCTTCGCCGGGCGCTGGTGGGGCGGTCCCGTCGCCGTCGAGCGCGCCCGCCCCTGGCGACGGTGATCGCACGACGCGTCGCGGCGGTGGCCCTGCTCGCCCTGCTCGCCGGATGTGCGACTCAGGAAGAACTCACGATCGAGACCGTGGCGTCCGGAGACTTCCGACTCACCGTCGGTGTGCGTCACCTGGTGTGCGACTCCGAACCGATCCTCCAGGCCCGCGAGGTCGACGGTGCGATCGAACTCCGTGCCCGGCGCGCCACGAACCGTTGCGGGACCGAACAGCGACTCACCGAGTTCGAGCTCGACTTCTCCGAGCCGCTGCCCGGGCGACAGATCATCATCACCCAACCCGCAGGCGTCACCGTCTGCCCCGTCGCCGAGCTCGTCACCGTCACCTGCAACTGACCCGCCCCCGAAATCCCAGGCCCAGCCGACAGGTTTTGTCGCTGTCGCCATGCAATTCCAGCAAGCGCGGGATGATCAGGCCGGTTTCCGCCATGTCGAGACGTGGCTGGCGCTGTCGGCGGTGAACGTCGACCCGCTCCAGTCCCCCCAGCGATGCTCGAGTTCGAGCCCGGCGATCCGAGCCATCAGGTCGTACTCCGCCGGCCAGGCGTAGCGGTGGGTGGAGGCGAAGGTGCGGGCACGACCCCCGTCGACCCAGGTGTGGTGGGACGTCAGCGTCTGGTTGACGAAGTCGTACTCGTCGATTCCGGTGTGGTCGCCCGTGGCGTCGAACACCGCATGCCGTTCGCCCGGCATGACGCGGCGGATCTGCGGGATGTGGACCTCGATCAGGAAACGCCCGCCAGGGCCGAGATGGTCGGCGGCGTTCCGGAAGCAGCGCACCTGGGCGTCTTGGGTGAGCAGGTTCGTGATCGTGTTGAAGACCAGGTAGACGAGTCCGAACTCACCTTCGACCCGGACCGATGCCATGTCGCCGAGCACCACCGGCAGATCGGCTCCGCCGGGTTTGGCCCGCAGCTCCGCGAGCATCCCGGGTGAGTACTCGATGCCGTGCACCTCGGCACCGGTCTCGGCGAACGGCAGGCCGATCCGTCCGGTCCCGATCGCGAACTCGAGGACGGGTCGGTGGTCGGCCAGTCGTCGGAGGCAGGCGACGGTCTCGGCGACTTCCGCCGTTCGCCCGTGGCCGCGCAGGCTCGCGTCGTAGTGCCGTGCGCCTTCGTCCCAGGTCTCGACGGGTTGCAGATGGTCGGTCATCGCTCCTCCAGCAGGGTTCGCCGACACCACTCGTCGAGCTCGGGCTCCTCATCGCCGACCCAGCTCCAGTACCCGGCCAGCCATCGCTCCATCGCCGGCAATGCCCCCAGGAGTCCTCGCCGACGGAGCCAGTCGTCGACGACCGGGTGATCGGTGGGTGCGAGCGCCCCGCGGAGGGTGTCGATCCGGAAGTACGCCGCGGTGGCCAGTGCATCGAGCCGGCGGTCGGCGATGGCGGTGGTCGGGCCGAAGTCGAGGATGGCCGTGACCGCGGTGCCGGAGGACAGCACATTCGGTGCACATCCATCGAGGTGGCACAGCCCGACGGGCCCGTCCGTCGGAAGGCCGTCGGTGAGTGCCGCAGGGTCCACGCTCGCGAAGTCGGGGTCCGCACGCTCGAGACTCCGCGCCACCCGTTCGACGAGCCAACTGCTCGTCGCGGTGGTGTGGTGAACGAAGGGTCCGATGATGTCCCCGACGACACCGACGCCGGCGGGGTGCGCCGAACGGACGTCCGGCAGTGCCTCGAAGGCGTCGAGCACGCCGACGATCAGGCGGTCGCGGTCCGGCCGGTCGAGTGAAGGAAGGACCTCCTGGACGGGTCGACCCGGAAGTCGGCGTTCGACGGCGAGGTGGCGTGTTGCGACGGTGTGGACCTCCAGCGTCTCCGGCAGCGCGAATCGGACGGCTCGACGGTCGAATGTCGTGAGGAGCTCGACGCGCTCGTGGAGTGACTCGAGGGATGATCCGGCGTGGGCGATCCGGAGGACGAGGTCGTCCCCGAGGGGGTAGACCGTGGCCTCCCCACCGGAGCCGAGTGGCTCGGCCGTCACTCCGAAGTGCGCGAGTGCCGCGCGGAGGCCGGCGTCGTCAGAGCGAGTCACGTGCCGCAGCCTCGCAGATCGCGAGCACGCGCTCGCCGGAATTGCAGGCCCGGAGCGGCAGGACCTGTCGCCTCAGCCTGGGAATTCGCTAGTCGCCCATGACGGCGGCGACTTCGATGCGGTCCTGGCGCCACTCGCGGGCAGACGAGAGCGCCTGGTCGGCGGCGGTCATGATCTCCTCGGAGGAGAACGCATGTGCCGGGTAGCACGCGATGCCGGCCCACATGGTCGTGCCGGTCGACTGTTCGGTCATGGCCCGGCGGATCCGCTCGACGGTCCAGATGGCACCGTTCTCGGGAGTGTCCTCGAGCAGGAGCGCGAAGTAGCCGTTGCGGAGACGGCACGCCGTGTCGGCTTCTCGCAGGGTCTCGGTGATCGAGGTGGCGACGATGTGGGCGTCCGCGTCCTGGACCTGATCACCGGGCAGGCCGGTGACGACTTCGAGCAGGACCACGGCCACGGGCCGGAGGTGGCGACGGGCGGCAGCGAGGCGGGAGTCGAGGGCGACGTGGAAGAAGCCTTCGGAGAACAGCCCGGTCTGGACGTCGGTGAGCGTGTCGTCCCCGGCGTCGATCTCGGCGACCTCGTACTCGACCTCGATGTCGCGGCGTAGCTGTTCGCGGGCTTCGGCGGCTTCGGAGCGCACGGTCCGCAGCTCACCTTCGACGAGCTTCTGCAGGGCGGCCTGTTCGTCGAGGCGCTGGGCGAGGCGCACTCCGGCAACACCTGCGGCGAGCGCGAGCACACCGGCGACGGCGCCGAAGATCTGCTCACCCATGAACGCCGCGAGCAGACCCGCAGCGAGTCCGAGGAAGCCGGTCACCAGGCCGGGCAGGGCAGCACGTCCACTCATCGGTTCTCCATCGGCACCGGGTCGAAGAAGATGAACCATCTGGGCATGACGACCACCGTATTCGTCAGGTGGTGGCCAATTCGGCGATCTCGGAGATGATCTTGCCGATCTCGAAGTCCTTGGGGGTGTAGACCGCGGCGGCGCCGGCGGCCATCAGTGTCGCCCGGTCGCTCTCGGGAATGATTCCTCCCACGACGACCGGGGCCTCGCAACCGGCCTCGCGGATGCGTCGGATCGTGTCCGGGACGAGCTCGAGATGGGAACCCGACAGGATCGAGAGCCCGACGGCGTCGACGTCTTCGTCGCGTGCCGCCGCGGCGATCTCGGCCGGTGTCAACCGGATGCCCTGGTAGATCACCTCCATGCCGGCGTCGCGTGCCGCGACGGCGATCTGTTCCGCCCCGTTCGAGTGGCCGTCGAGGCCGGGCTTGGCGACGAGCAGTCTCGGCGGTCCCTCGGGTCGGGCTCCCAACTGCACGGCGATCGCCCGGAGCGCCTCGCTCCCGCCGCCCGCTCCCGCAGCCGCCGCGACGCCGGTGGGAGCGCGGTACTCGCCGAACACCGAGCGGAGGGTCTCGGCCCACTCGCCCGTGGTCCCGCCGGCCTCGGCGAGAGCGATCGTCGGGATCATGATGTTGTCGCCGTTCTCGGCCGCTGCGCTCAGCTCCGCTCGGGCTGCGGCGACGGCACCGTTGTTGCGTCCGGCCCGCCACGCCTCGATCGCGGACACGGCCTCGGCCTGGACGTTCGGGTCGACGGTCAGGATCGCGTCGTCGCCGCCGAGGGGCGACTCCGCCGTCTCGGTGAAGGCGTTGACGCCGACGATGGTCTGTTCGTTCCGCTCGATCCGGCGGAGGCGCTCGGCATGGGACCGGACCAGCCGGCCCTTCAGCTCCTCCACGGCGTCGAAGGCGCCGCCCATCTCCAGGACCTCGTCGAGCTCGGCGGTGGCGGACTCCATGAGGTCGTTGGTGAGGCGGTCCATCACGACGGACCCCTCGAAGATGTCGCCGTACTCCAGCAGGTCCGTTTCGTGGGCGAGCACCTGCTGGATCCGGAGCGACCACTGCTGGTCCCAGGGTCGGGGAAGCCCGAGCGCCTCGTTCCAGGCGGGAAGTTGCAGCGAGCGGGCGCGAGCGTCGGCGGACAGCGTGACGCCGAGAGCCTCGAGCACGATCCGCTGGACGTTGTTCTCCGGTTGGGCTTCGGTCAGCCCGAGGGAGTTGACCTGGACGCCATAGCGGAAGCGGCGGGCCTTCGGATCGGTGATGCCGTACCGCTCGAGGCAGATCCGGTCCCACAACTTCGTGAAGGCCCGCATCTTGGCGGTCTCCTCGACGAAGCGGATGCCGGCGTTCACGAAGAACGAGACCGATCCGACCACGTGGGTGAAGCGGTCGTCGTCGACCTGACCCGACTCCTTCACCGCATCGAGCACGCCGATGGCGGTGGCGAGTGCGTAGGCGATCTCCTGCGTCGGCGTCGCTCCGGCCTCCTGGAGGTGATACGAGCACACGTTCATCGGGTTCCACTTGGGCACGTGTTCGGAGCAGAACGCGAACATGTCGACGATCAGTCGTCGGCTCGGCTCGGGGCCGAAGATGTAGGTGCCCCGGCTGAGGTACTCCTTGACGATGTCGTTCTGGGTCGTGCCGCGCAGGGCGGCCGACGGAACGCCTTGCACCTTCGCGTTGGCGATGTGCAGTCCGAGCAGCCACGCGGCCGGCGCGTTGATCGTCATCGAGGTGTTCATCTCCCCGACGGGGATGCCATCGAGCAGCGTGGCCATGTCGCCGAGATGCGACACGGGCACGCCGACCTTGCCGACCTCGCCGGCGGCGAGAGGATGGTCCGGGTCGTAGCCGGTCTGGGTCGGGAGATCGAACGCGATCGACAGGCCCGTCTGCCCCTTGGCCAGGTTGGTGCGGTAGAGCTCGTTCGACGCCTTCGCCGTCGAGTGTCCCGAGTAGGTCCGCATCATCCATGGACGGCTGCGGGGCGTGGGGCTGGTCGTGTCAGACATGGGATGCTCCATCGGCCGATTCGCGTCGGCCATCAGGCGACGGTGACCATGCACCGTCGGTCGTGAGATCGGGTCGAGGCAAGTCGACGGCCGCGCTGAGGCGTTCGACGTAGTCCCCACGAGGCAGGTCGATCACGCCCAGCGAGGCGAGGTGATCCGTTCGCCACTGGACGTCGAGGAGCCGGCGCGAGCTCTCGCCGGCGCTGCGAAGTCGGTCGATGAGGGCGACGAGTGCGACCTTCGACGCGTCGGTGGCGTGGTGGAACATCGATTCGCCGGCGAAGAGTCCGCCGATCGCGACGCCGTACAGGCCTCCGACGAGGTCGTCGTCACGCCAGACCTCGACCGAGTGTGCCCAACCGAGGTGATGGAGCTCCGTGTAGGCCCGCTCGATCCGACCGTCGATCCATCGACCGTGTCGACGGGGGTCCGCGCAGGCTCGCAGGACCTGATCGAAGGCGTGATCCACCGTGACCACGTAGCGCCGGCACGATCGACGGAGCGACCGGGACGGCTCGAACGTGTCGATGGGCAGCACCCCACGTGGATCCGGATGCCACCAACCGATCGCCCGCCGATCGGCCGGCATCGGGAAGTAGCCATGCCGATACGCCTCGACGAGGGTCGCTGGCTCGAGGTCCGCCCCGATCGTGACGAAGTCCTCGCCCGGGGCGAGGGTCGAAGCGTCGGGGAACCGCCACTCGGACGGTCCGAGCTCGACGGGCTCAGTAGTCGTAGAAGCCACGCTTCGACTTCCGGCCGAGGTGGCCGGCCGAGACCATACGACGCAGGCGAGGAGCGGGAGCGAAGTTCGGATCGGCGAACTCGGCATGGAGCGCGTCGAGAATCGCCACCGAGGTGTCGAGCCCGACGAGGTCGAGCAGCGCGAGGGGGCCCATCGGGAAGTTGCAGCCGCCCTGCATCGCGACGTCGATGTCCTCGGCCGACGCCGTTCCCCGCTCGAGCAGCTTGACGGCGTTGTTGAGATACGGGAAGAGCAGTGCGTTGACGATGAAGCCCGCCCGGTCGGTCACCTCGACGGTCTGTTTGCCACATGCCCGGGCGAACTCGGTGGCGAGGCGCACGGTCTCCTCCGAGGCCGTGCGGGGACGGATGATCTCGACGAGCGACATCATCGGTGCGGGGTTGAAGAAGTGGATGCCGCAGACCTGCTCGGGGTGGCCGCTCGCGATGGCCATCTCCACGACCGGCAGGGTCGAGGTGTTGGTCGCGAGGATGGCGTCGGGTGCGATCCTGCCGAGCTCCGCGAACAGGTCGCGCTTCACGTCGAGGTTCTCGACGACGGACTCGATGATCAGATCACAGTCGGCGAGACCGTCCAGATCCACACAGCAGGTGAGGCGTGCGAGCGCGTCGTCGCGGTCGGCCTGGGTCATGCGCTCCTTCGCAACGGCGCGATCGAAGGACTTGGTCACGGCAGCAACTGAGGCCTCGCCGCTCGCTGCGCTGCGGGAGCGCAGCACGGTCTCGAAACCCGCCTTGGCGACGACCTCCGCGAGGCCGCTGCCCATGATCCCGGAGCCGATGATGCCGACGGTCTTCGTCATGGCCGCGAAGCGTACGGGAGTGAGCGCGTGCGAGTAAAAAGAAGCAGATGAGCGGATCGACCCCCCGGCTGCGAACGGCGGCCCTCCTCACCGATGCCCTCGACGAGTCCGAGGGGCCGAACGTCGTCGTCCGGAGCCGGTTCCACACCCTCCGCGGCGACCTCGATCGGGAGATCGACGGAGCGCTGTTCGGCTGCTGGCTCTGGAAGCTCGGCGTCGACCCGGCCGAGGTGTTGCGAGCGGTCGCGGCCCGGCTCGTGCCGGGTGCCCGGGTGCGGTTCTGTGAACCGTCGCCCGGACCGTCGGTCGTGCCTGCGCTCGGTGCGGCGCTCACCGGGTACCGGTTCGATCGGGACATCCCGGCACTGATCCGCGAGAGCGGGTTGATCGTCACCACGATCGAGCGCTTCGCGATCGCACCCGGTGCGTGGTTCTGTGCCGGTATCGCCGAGTTCGATCCCCTCGAGCTCGCGAACCAGGATCTCAGGACTCGGTGATCGTCACCGACTCGATGATGACGGCCTCCATCGGTGTGCCATCGCTGCTGCCGACGGCCTCGATGCCCTTCACGACGTCGTCGTAGCCGGCGGTCACCGTGCCGAACAACGAGTAGGCGGGCTGGAGCTGCGCCCCGTCGTCGCCGGTGATGATGAAGAACTGGCTGCCGTTCGAGTCGGGACCGGAGTTGGCCATCGCGACCGAGCCGAGGTCGTACTGGCCGGCTTCGGGGAGTTCGTCGCCGAACCGGTAACCCGGGCCGCCACGACCGAGGCCCGCACCGGCGCCGTCGCCGATGGCATCGCCGCCCTGGACGACGAAGCCCGGGATGATCCGGTGGAACGGCACCCCTTCGTAGTAGCGGTACCGGGCGAGCACCACGAAGTTGTTCACCGTGTTCGGGGCCTGCTCGGCGTCGAGCGCGATGGTGAACTCACCGGCGGTGGTGCTGACCACGGCCGTGTACGTCGTCGTCGGATCGATGCACATGGGCGGGGCCGACTCGAATGCCGTGATGCGCTCGGTCTCGCCCTCGGCCGCGGGGCACGGCGTGACTCCGGTGATCGCGCCTCCGGCCTCGGGCGGGGCGAGCACGGGGGGTGCGTCGGGTGCGGCCTCGGCCTCGGCCGCGGTCGTGGTGCTGGTCTCGACGACGGTGGTGGAGGTCGGCTCGGACGGCGCGGCGGCCTCGTCGTCGTCGCCACCCGAGAGTGAGATCAGGTACGCGCCGACGAGGACGACCGCGGCGAGTGCCACGAAGAAGATGATCCGCTGGTTCCGGTCCGCCTTGCGCTCCGCCGCCTCGGCCGCTTCCTTCGCTGCCGCACGGTTGGCCTTCTGTCGAGCTCGTTTGTCAGTTGCCACGGCCGCTGAAACTACCAACGGCGATGCGTCGGACGGCATCACCGGGGGTGTGAAACCCCATGGACGAGCGGCTCGGCATCGGTAGCGTGAGGCCGTGGCACTCATCGTCCAGAAATTCGGTGGCACCTCCGTGGCCGACGCCGACCGCATGCGCGCCGTCGCCGACCACGTCGCACGGTGCCGACGTCGTGGAGATCAGATCGTCCTGGTCGTGTCGGCGATGGGCAAGGAGACCGACGAGCTGCTCCGCCTCGCGAACGAGGTCGCCGACGAGCGCCCCGGCCGTGAGATGGACATGCTCATCACGGCGGGCGAACGCAAGGCGATCGCCCTCATGTGCATGGCGATCGCCGATCAGGGCATCGAGGCCCACTCCTTCACCGGTTCGCAGGCCGGCTTCCTCACCGACACCAACCATCGCAACGCGAAGATCCTGCAGCTGAGGCCCGATCGGATCCGGGCCGCGCTCGACGCCGGCATCGTTCCGGTCGTCGCGGGCTCGCAGGGTGTGTCCACCGACAAGGAGATCACATTCCTCGGTCGCGGCGGCTCCGACACCACGGCCGTGGCGCTCGCGCAGGCGCTCGATGCCGATCTGTGTGAGTTGTACACCGACGTCACCGGCGTGTTCTCGGCCGATCCTCGCATCGTCTCGGCGGCCCGCAGGATCGATCGGATCAGCTTCGACGAGCTCCTCGAGATGACGGCGACGGGTTGTCCCAAGCCCGCCATGCGGTCGGTCGAAGTCGCACACAATCACCAGGTCCCCCTCCACATCCGCTCGGCGTTCACCTGGGAGCCGGGCACCCTCGTCGTCCAGGAGACGAACACCATGGAACAGCCGATCATCCGCGCCGTCACCCATGACGACTCCGAGTCGAAGGTGACCGTGACCCGTGTCGCCGATCGCCCCGGTGTGTCGGCCACGATGTTCCGGGCGCTCGCCGACGCCGGCGTCAACGTCGACATGATCGTGCAGAACGTCTCGGAGGAGGGGCAGACCGACATCTCGTTCACCTGTCCGTCCGAGGATCTCGATGCGGCGTGCGCCGTGTTGGAAGGTGGGCTGCTGGATGCCGTCGGTGGGGCGGGACTGGTGACCGACCCGACGATCGGCAAGGTCTCGGTGGTCGGCGCGGGCATGAAGTCGAACCCCGGAGTGGCTGCGACGATGTTCGAGACGCTCGCCGAGAACGACATCAACATCGAGATGATCTCGACGAGTGCGATCCGGATCAGCTGCGTGATCGACGCGGCGGAGCTCGAGCGTGCGGTCCAGCTCCTCCACAGCGCCTTCGGTCTCGATGGTGCGGCGCCGGTCGGCTGACGGTTCGCGAAACTCGATGGCCGGTGTGCGTGATCCGGCCGTAGCGTTTTCCCCATGCGCGTAGGAATCGTTGGTGCGACCGGTCAGGTCGGCAGTGTCATGCTCGAGCTTCTCGCCGAGCGGAACTTCCCCGTCGACGAGCTCCGGCTCTTCGCTTCGGCCCGGTCGGCCGGGAAGACCCTCACCTTCGGCGGCACCGAGGTGACCATCGAGGACGCGGCGACTGCGGACTACGCCGGCTTGGACGTCGCGCTGTTCTCCGCGGGCGGCAGCACCTCCAAGGCTCTCGCACCGATGGTGGCCGCGGCCGGAGCGGTCGTGGTCGACAACTCCTCGGCCTGGCGGATGGATCCCGATGTGCCGCTCGTCGTTTCCGAGGTGAACCCGGAAGCGGCCGATCGACGGCCCAAGGGCATCATCGCCAATCCGAACTGCACCACGATGGTCGCGATGCCGGTCATGAAGCCGCTCGATCGGGCTGCCGGCCTCCGGTCGATGGTCGTCAGCACCTACCAGGCCGTGTCGGGCGCCGGTCTCGCCGGCGTCTCCGAACTCGCCGATCAGGTCGCGAAGGGCGGCGACGCCCGCCAGCTGACCTACGACGGTTCGTCGGTCGACGTCGGTGAGGGTTCGGCGTTCGTCCAGCCGATCGCCTACAACGCCCTCCCCATGGCCGGTGATGTCGTGGACGACGGCAGCAACGAGACGAGCGAGGAGCGCAAGCTCGTCGACGAGAGCCGCAAGATCCTGGGCCTGCCCGATCTCAAGGTGTCGGGGACCTGCGTGCGCGTGCCCGTGTTCACCGGACACTCGCTGTCGATCAACGCCGCCTTCGACCGCCCGATCTCACCGGCCGACGCCTACTCGCTGTTGTCCGACGCACCCGGCGTGGTCGTGGACGAGGTGCCGACGCCCCTGAAGTCCTCGGGTGTCGATCCGTCGCTGGTGGGTCGGATTCGCGTCGACCCGACGGTCGAGCACGGACTCGCCCTGTTCATCTCGGGCGACAACCTGCGCAAGGGCGCGGCACTCAACACCATCCAGATCGCCGAACTGCTGATCTGACGCCGCTCAGGGCGGGTCGGTCACGTAGCGCTGCGCGGCGTCGTCGAGCGAGAGGTCGAGCTGGTTCGCCAGCGACGACAGCCAGGCGAGCACGTCGCCGAGCTCATGGAGCTGCTGCTCCCTCGTGCCCTTGCGGGTGGCCTGGGCCAGTTCACCGAGCTCCTCACAGAGCCAGGCCACGGTCGAGGGGATACCCCGAGCGCGATCGGCCTCGCCATAGAGGTCTTCCATGAGCTGCTGGAACGCCGTGATCTCCACGGCGCCGAGTCTGGCAGGTGCGCTCAGGCGGCGGGGCGTCGGAGTCGCTCCGCGAGCGCGGCCTCGCGTGCGCCGTCGGCCATGAGCCAGCCGATCGTGCGGGTGAGCACGGTTGCGGCGGGCCGAACGGCCAGCGGATCGATGAGCGGCGGAACGGGCAGACCGAGCTTGGCCCGTGCGGACGACGGCAGCAGACCGATCGAGGCGGCGGTGAGCAGTGCGTACGGCCCGCGCAGAGCGAGCGGTACACCGGGCGGTGCGACGAGGAATCGCACGGCCTCGCGGGCCTGCGCCCCGACGGAGAGCTCGGGTCGGAACTCCCGAAGCTGCTGTTCCAACTCGGCCACCGAGCGGGGCATGGGCTCCGAACCCATCAGCTCGGCGATCCGGGAGACCTCCGACACGTAGATGTCGGCTTCGGCGTCGGTGAGCTTGCCGGCGCCGTAGGCCCGATAGGCGCCGAGGAAGCTGTCGATCTCGGTGACGGCCACCCAGCGGAGCAGATGCGGGTCGTTGGCGGCGTACGGGCGTCCATCGGGTGCCGTGCCGACGACCCGCTCGTGCACACGGCGGACGAGATCGATCTGCTGGTGTGCCGCAGCGGTCGAGCCGAACGTGGTGGCGCCGATGAACTTCCCGGTCCGGTGGAGCCGGCCCCAGGGGTCGTGTCGATAGTCCGAGTGATCCGAGACGCCGGCCATCGCCAACGGGTGCAGGGTCTGGATGAACAGGGTCCGGAGGCCGCCGATCAACATCGACGAGTCGCCGTGCACCCGCCAGATCACACTCCCCGGACCGAACAGGCCGGGGTCGTCGGCCGAGGCCATCTCGTCAGCCGTCAACCCCTCGTCACCGGCGAGGGCGGTTCGCAGCGCCCCGCCGCCCAGGGCGCGGACCCGGTGGATGAGTTGGTCGATCATGCCGAGCATGCCGCGGTGGTCATGAGCTCACGGTAGGCACACCCGCGGCCCCGGGACGGATCGGCCCGCTGGGCAATCCGTTCGCCGAGTCGTGCGGAACCGGTCACGATGTCATGCATGGAACTCGCTCCGCTGTTCGAGCCGCCCTACGTGGCGGTGATCTTCTCATCGGTCCGGACCTCCGACGCGCTGAACACCGGATACGGGGAGATGGCGGCGCGGATGCTCGAGCTCGCCGCCCGACAGCCCGGGTATCTCGGCGTCGAGTCGGCACCGGGGATCACGATCTCGTACTGGCGCGATGCTGCATCGGCCACGGCATGGCGTGCGGTCGCGGAGCATCGGGAGGCGCAGCGACTGGGGCGCACCGAGTGGTACTCCGCCTATCGCCTGCGCATCGCGACGGTCGATCGAGAGGTCGGGCACGACGTCGGCGACGGCTGACCGACGCTGACGGAGAAGCGAATCGGGCCCCCGCCGAAGCGGAGGCCCGATGCAACGTGGTCGGGTTGGGGAGATTTGAACTCCCGACCTCCTCGTCCCGAACGAGGCGCGCTGCCAAGCTGCGCCACAACCCGTGTTGTGTAGCCAACGAGCGTAGCGGCCTCTCCAGACCTCGACTCGTGGCTTTTCCGATTCTCAGCCGGTGGCGGTCGGTGCTTCCTGGAGCTGTCCACCGCCGAGCAGCGTGGTGGTGAGCCGACTCAGCCGCAGTGAGTCGAGCGGCTTGATCAGCCAGCCGTCGGCGCCGGCCTGCTGTCCGAGAATGGTGTCGGCGGAGCGGTCCATCAACAATGCGATCGGACGTCGGGCGAGGCGCCCGGCGCCCTCTTCCTGGCGCAGCGCCAGACAGGCGGCCACGCCGCCCATGTTGCCGATCTGCAGGTCGAGGATCACGAGATCGGGATCGATCGTCTGCACGACCTCGAGGACGTCGGCGCCTTTTCGGACCCGGAGTACCTCGATGCCGTCGCCGGCGATCGCGGCGTCGACGTCGTCGAAGACATGGTCGGCATCGGTGGCGAGGAGCACGGTGGTCACGCCGCGAAGGCTAGCGCTCCGGCTCGTGACGCAACGGGGTCGCCGCCGACCGCTACCATCTGCCCACCAGCGCAGCCGCCGGACCGGGAGGGAGTGGTCGTGCTCGACGTGACCATCGAAGAAGTGCCCGAAGGTGACTACACACTCTGTCGCCCGTCGGGTGAACTCGACGCCTACACGGTGGGCGGATTCCGGGAAGCGTTGGCGAAGCTCGCCGACGTGCCGCGGGTCATCATCGACCTCTCGGACGTGCCGTTCATGGACTCCGCCGGTCTCGGTGCCCTGATCGGCGGTATCCGCCGTGCCAGGGAAGCCGACGGTGCCGTCGTGGTGCTCTGCAATCGCCCGACACTGACGCGGCTGCTGCACACCACGGGGTTCGACCGGATCGTGCCGGTCACCGAGCATCTGGACGACGCGGTCGCCGCCCTGGACGAACCCGTCTCCTGAGGCGGCGTCGTGACGCTTCAGCCCAGCTGATCCGCCACGAGCATCATCCCGGTCAGATCCGCGACCGGCGCATCGAGTTCGGCGACGCTCCTGAGATCACCGACACCGAGCTGTGCGACCATCTCCGCGACCACGCGGGCCTCGGCCTCGGCGAGCACCCGGAGTTCCCGCCAGGCATCGTCGACCACGCTCGGGAGCGCCCCGGTGGCGTCGATCGCCGACAGGTCGGGGAGCGTGAGCCGATTCATCACGAGGGTCGATGGTCGCAAGCCGCGCCGTTCGAGGTTGCCGGCGATCCAGCCGAGCTCGGCCATCGCCGCCCGTCGGGCTGAGCCGACCAGGAGGAATGCCGTCGCCGGTGACGCGAGGAGTTGCTCGACCTCCTTCGCACGATCGCGGAATCCGGTGTCCATGCCCTCGAACGCGGCGAAGAAGCCGACCGCATCGTCGACGAGGTCCGCCCCCACCACCCGGGCGATCGTGCGAACCACGAGCTGTGCGGTCGCGTTGACCGCACGGAGCACGCCGCGCCGCGGGGCGAGCACGGACCGGTAGATCCGATGGTCGACGAAGCGGGCGAGCCGGCCCGGTCCGTCGAGGAAGTCGAAGGCATGCCGACTCGGCGGCGTGTCGATGATCACGAGGTCGAATCGTGGGTCGGCGTGGAGTTCCCGCAAGCGCTCGGAGGCCATGTACTCCGACACCCCGGACAGCCCAGCCGTGAGATTCTGGTAGATGCGGTTGGCCAGAATTCGTTCGACCTGTTCGTCGGAACCGGCGTGGGCCCGGATCACGTCGTCGAAGGTCGCCGCCGGGTCGAGCATGGCGACGTGGAGCGAACCCTCGGCGTCGACGGCCGTGAGATCGACCGCCCGGGCGGTGTCGGCGGCGCCGTCGAGCCCGAGTGCGTCGAGGAGGCGCCGGGCCGGGTCGATCGTCAGGACCACGACGTGTCGTCCACGGCGTGCCTCGGCGACCCCCAGTGCCGCGGCGGTCGTGGTCTTGCCCACCCCGCCGGGGCCGAGGCACACGACGACCTCGATCCCGGCGGCGAGCGGCGGTCCGGAACTCATGCCGCAGGTCCGCCCAGTCCGTGGGCGAGTTGCTCGCCGAGAGCCCGGCGGTCGGCGGCGTCCAACATCACCGTCGACCGCCGCGACAACTCGACGATCGGGAGTCCGGTCTCGCCCGACAGGCGCTGGATCTGGGCCCGCTGCTCGTGGCTGCGTTCGAGGTGGGCCGCGACGGCGCCGACGCGAGCGTCGGTGTGATCGGCGCGCGCGAGGGCCTCGGCAAGTCCGTCCGGAGGGCGGACCACCGCGTTCACGACGATCGGCCCGAGCGCGACACCGACGTCGTCGTCGAGTGCGAACGCCGTCTCGATGGTCTCGTTCACCGGCGTCTCCTCGGGCAGCGTCACCAGCATCACGCGGATCGACGACGGGTCGGCGAGGAACTCGAGCGCGGCGTCCGCCTGCTGGCGTACGGGTCCCGACGCGGCCGTCGCCGCGAGGTGGGCCGGTGCGTTGAGGAATGAGCGAGCGTGGCCTGAAGCGGGGGCGTCGACCACGATCAGATCCGCGACACCCTCGTCTGCCAGGGATCGCACCTTGCCGAGGGCCAGAAGGTCGCGGATGCCGGGAGCGGCCGTCGTGATCACCTCGATCGCCCCCGTGGTGAGGAGCCGCCCGGCGGTGGCCAGCAGGCCGTGTCCGCCGAGGTAGTCGAGGAGTGCGTCGTCGGGGGCGAGGTGTCGTCCGTCGATGTGGCCGGGTCGATCAGCGGCGTCCGGGTCGAGCGGGAGTGCCGTCGATTCGTACACGAGCGTCTCGACACCGAAGGTCCGACCGGCATCCGAGTGACCCTCGAGTTCGAGAAGGAGCACGTTCCGGCCCGCCCGAGCTGCCGCGTCGGCGAGGGCCACGCCTACCGTGGTCTTGCCAACGCCCCCCTTCCCGGCAACGAGTACGACCCGAGATGCATCGCAGAATTCGACGAACGTCACAACTCAGCCCTCTCCGCCATCGTTCGGCTCGCCGCCGCCGGTCGCTCACGAGGCTAGCTCTGGTGCTCTGCGCCCTCGGCACCGCGCTCGCCGGCGCGGGCCCGTTGGGGGCCGCCGCAGCTGCCCAGGACACCGAGCCGGACACGTCGGTCCGGATCCTCGAGATCTCCGGATTGATCGATCCGGTGATGGACGACTTCATCCGGGCCGAGCTGGACCAGGCCGTGAGCGACGGTTCGCTCGCCCTCGTGCTCCAGGTCGACTCCCTCGACGTCGTGCTGTCGCCGGAGGACTTCGGCTCGCTCGTCGACGAACTCGATGCCGCCCCGCTCGAGATCGTGCTGTGGGTCGGACCGTCGGGGTCGGACCTGCTGGGAAACGCGGCCGAACTGGTGAACGTGGCCGACCTGATCGGGATCGCGAAGGGTTCCCGGATCGGTGAGACCGGCGAACTGATGCTCGGTGGCGAGCCGTTCGGCGACGCCACCGCTCGCCTGGAGTCGGTGGCGATCTCGGCCGAGGAGGCGATCGAGCTGGGCATCTCGATCGGGCCGCTCGAGGACACGAGCTTCATCGGCCCGCTCCTGACCTACGTGGAGGGCTTCGAGACCGAACCGAATCTCGAATCCGGCGGCATCAGCCCGACCACCCAGACCCGGTTCGTGCAGCTCCCGTTGAGCTCGCAGGTGTTCCACACGATGGCTTCCCCCGAGGTCGCGTACCTGATGTTCGTGCTCGGACTGAGCCTCTTGTTGTTCGAGCTCTACACCGCCGGTGTCGGCGTGGCCGGTGGAGTCGGTGTGTTGGCGCTGGTGCTCGGTTGTTACGGCCTCGCCGTGCTGCCGACCTCCATCGTGGGGGTCGCGCTGCTGATCCTGTCGTTCCTGGCCATGGCGATCGATGTCCAGACGAACGTGCCGAGGGCCTACACCATCGTGGGTCTCGTGTTGTTCGTGCTCGGCACGTGGTTGCTCTACGACGGTGTCACCATGTCCTGGGTGACCGGCCTCGCCGGCATCATCGGCGCGGTGCTCTATGCGACCACGGGGATGCCCTCGATGGTGCGGACCCGTTTCTCGACGCCGACCATCGGTCGACGTTGGATGATCGGCGAGATGGGAACCGCGGTGTCCGACCTCTCCCCGGACGGCACGATCGAGCTCCGGGACGCCCTGTGGCAGGCCCGGACGAACCGGGCGACGCCGATCTCGGCAGGTGATGCGGTCCGTGTCATCGAGATCGATCAGCTCGTGTTGGAGGTCGAGCCGGAACAAGGCGCGGCGAAGGACTACCGCGACCGGAGCTGACGACCGGCTGCTCACGCGGCGGCGGGTTCCACGGCGCGGATCCCCTCTTGTGCAATCCGTCACACCGTGAGTACCTTGGCGAGGCTGTGAAGGGGGATTTCACATGACCGCCACCATCGTCGAAGACTGGCAAGACCGTGCGGCCTGCCGAGGGCCGTCACAGAGGATCTTCTTCCCGCCCACCACCAGCGAGCGTCGGAGCGAGAAGCGCATGCGCGAGGCTCGCGCGAAGCAGATCTGCGCCGATTGTGGTGTGCAGGATCGGTGCCTGGACTACGCCCTCTCGATCCGTGAACAGCACGGGATCTGGGGTGGATTCACCGAGTCCGAGCGCCGGGGGATGCTCGGCCCCCGCTGACCGCTCGAACGCCCGGGGGCCGACCGGCACCGGGCCCCCTCATCTGAGGGTGTCGCCCTCGATCACCCGCTCCAGGCGCGGTCCGGCGATCCGGAGATCCTCCCGCCGCCGGGTCGCACCGTTCCGGTCCAGGATCCCGATCAGCGGCAGAGCGAACTTGCGCGTCGTGCCCAATGCGTCGCGGATCTGGGCCATGGTGAGGCCTTCCGGAGCGGTGGCGAGCTCGTCCCGAACGGTCGCTGCGGCGCGCCGCACCGCCCCGGCGGAGAACATCACCCCCTCGTGCTCGATGACGTGGCCCCGGCGGATCAGTTCCCGCACGGCGGCCCGGTCGACATCGTCGGGTGGCGGTGGCTGGAACGGGTCGGCGTCGAGATCGGCGAGCCAGGGCAGATCGGCGAAGGGATCCGGCGGCTCACCGAGGACGACCCGTGTGCCCGACACCTGGGCTTCTTCGATCAGCTCGAGCATCGCCCGGCCCCGATCGTCGAGCGACGCCAGGTCGACGCCTTCGGCGCCGGCGTCGTCGAGGGCGAGTCGGAGTGCACCCACCGCAGCCGTGAGCTCGGGCGGATGGACGACCCACCGGCCGACGTCGGGCTCGACCCGAACGCCGGAGATCCGCTCGAGATGCTCGATGTCCACCCAACCCCGCTCGGCCACGAGACGCTCGACCGACCGATCGGGTCGAGCCTTCGCTGCCGCGACCAGCGGCTCCACGTCGAGCACCTGTCCACCGCCCACGGTCTCGTCCCGGCCCTGTTCCCGCAAGACGAATCGGTCGCCGGGGATCAGCGGCATCGGACGATCGAGATGGAGTCGGATGAGCCCGGTGCCGCCGGGCGCGATGGCCTCGGGCCCGAGCACACGGAGACGGACGCTGAGCTCGGCCGAGCCGATGTAGATCGCGTACGCCCCGCGTCGGGAGACCCTGTGCCCGAGGGCATCCAGCACGCGCAGCTCGGCGTCGATGCGGTCGGTGTGGTGCCACTCGTCGCGTCGCACGATGGCGTGGCCGCGGCCGATGTCTCGATGGTTCACCCCGACCAGATTGATGGCCGCACGTTCACCCGGACCGATCCGCTCTCGTTGTTCGTGATGGCTCTGCAGCCCACGGATCCGGGCCCCGAGGTCGCCGGGCACGAGATCCACGTCGTCACCGACCGCCAGCCCGGCCCCGGTCGTCGTGCCGGTGATCACCGTGCCGGCGCCGGCGGGGGAGAACGAGCGATCGACCCACACGCGGAGCCGACTCCCGGCCTCGGGCGGCGGGGTGTCGTCGATCAATCGATCGAGCGCGTCGGACAACGACGCCAGCCCCACCCGGTTCACGGCCGAGACCCCGATGATCGGAGCATCGGCGAGGAACGTGCCCTCGACGTGATCGGTCACGTCGAGCTCGGCGAGCTCGCGGAGTTCGTCATCGACGAGATCGACCTTGGTGAGGGCGATGACGCCCCGCTCGATCCCCAGCAGGTCGAGGATCCGCAGGTGTTCTTCGCTCTGGGGCTTCCAGCCTTCGGTGGCCGACACGACGAAGACGCAGCCGTCCACCGCCCCGACACCGGCGAGCATGTTGCGGATGAATCGGATGTGGCCGGGGACGTCGATGAAGGACAATCGGCGACCGGACGGCAGCGTGAGGCCGGCGAAGCCGAGATCGATGGTCAGCCCGCGGGCCTTCTCCTCCTCCAGGCGGTCCGGGTCGGTGCCCGTCAACGCCTGGACGAGGCTCGACTTCCCGTGATCGACGTGGCCTGCGGTGGCGACGACGGGCATCAGCGCGCCCGGGCCGTCCGGAGTGCGGCCACGACGAGCTCGTCGTCGTCGGGATGCACCGTGCGCAGATCGATGATCGTGTCGTCGCCCGACGCCCGAGCGATGACAGGATGGTCGGCCGCGCGCAGGGCCGCCCGGACGTCGCCCCGGATGAGCAGTCCGATCGACGGGATCTCGACGTCGGGCAGGGTTCCTCCACCCGGGGTCGCTGCGGTGTCGACGACGGCGATCGACCCACCGAGCTCGTCGACCATCGCTCCGGCTCGCCGAGCGAGCTCGTCGGTGCCGGTGGTCGCCATCCGCCAGAACGGCAGGTCGGTGCCACGACCGTCGAGGAGGGTCAGCAGTGTCTCGGTGAAGGCCGCGATGACGTGGACACCCGGCCGCAGGGCTCGAGCGAGGGGATGCCGGGCGCACGCCTCGACGAGGTCCGCACGACCGGCGATGACCCCTGCCTGGGGCCCGCCGAGCAGCTTGTCGCCGGAGAAGATCACCAGGTCGGCACCTCGATCGAGCGTCTGGCGTGCGCCGGGTTCGTCCCGCAGCCAGTGCGGAGGCGGTCCGTCGAGCCAGGGACAACGCTCGTCGAGCAGTCCCGAGCCGAGGTCGACCACGAGGGGCACGCCCTGCCCGGCGAGATCGGCCGAGGGCACCGCTTCGGTGAAGCCCTCGATCCGGTAGTTCGACTGATGGATCTTCATGATCAGGGCGAGGTCGTCGTCGATCACGGCCCGGTAGTCGGCGAGGCGCGTGCGGTTGGTCGTGCCGACCTCGACGAGACGGGCCCCCGACTGCCGCATCACGTCCGGGATCCGGAATCCACCGCCGATCTCGACGAGTTCGCCACGACTCACGGCGACGCCCCGATTCGCCGCCAGGGCAGCAAGGACGAGCAGGACGGCGCCGGCGCAGTTGTTGACGATCAACCCACGCTCGGCCCCGGTCGCCGCCCGGACGAGATCGGCGAGTCCGGCCTGCCGTGAGCCGCGCTCGCCCGTCTCGAGATCCAGCTCGAGATTCGTGGCCGTCGGTGCGACCGAGGCGGCCAGGGGAGCGCGCCCGAGATTCGTGTGCAGCAGCACGCCGGTGCCGTTGACGACCGGTGTCAGCAGCCGGCGGCGCCGGGTGTGTGCGAGACCGGTGGCGATCGTGGCGGCGTCGCCGCCGCTCGATCGAGCCGTCTCGACGGCCGCTCGGGCGACCTCCACGAGCATCGGGGCCGGCAGGCCGGAGTCGGACAGGGACCGGGCCAACCGGTCGACGCTGGGCGGACGTTCCACGACCTCAGGTTAGGGCGCTCATCGACCACGCCCCGTGGCCGGTAGACTCGAAGCCCATGTTTGGCTGGCTCGCCATCGCACTCCTCGTGGTGCCCGTCATCGAACTCGTGGTCGTGCTCCGCGTGGGATCGATGCTCGGCGTGTTGCCGACGATCGCACTCCTGATCGCCATCTCGGTGTTCGGTGCGGTTCTGCTGCGCTCGCAGGGTCGGCGGACCCTCACGGAGATCTCCACGACGATCCGCCGCGGCCGAAACCCCACCGGCCCACTGTCCGATGGTGCGATGCTCGTCTTCGCCGCCGCGCTCCTGCTGACGCCCGGATTCTTCACCGACGCGGTCGGCTTCGCCCTCCTCCTTCCTCCCGTCCGTGCCGTCCTGCGCCCCGTGTTGGCGGCCGCGGCGGCGCGGTCGCTGGCTTCCGGCCGTACCCGAGTCGTTCGATTCGGGGGTGCACACGGCACCGTCGTCGACGTCGAGTCGTCAGATCCGTCCGACGGTCCGGCCGATCCGCCCTCCAACCCCTCGCTGGGTTGAGTCCATCCGAGCTATCCAGGAGCGTTCCCATGGTCGAAGAACCGACGCCACCACCACCGATCACGCCCGGCGTGGCCCGCGCCCTCAGCCCTTTGCTGCGGCGGATCGCTGCGAAGGGACCGGGCGGCGAGCCCGGGACGAACACCTATCTGGTCGGCATCGACGAGATCGTGATCGTCGACCCGGGCCCCGAGGACGCCGATCATCTCGATGTCGTCTGCGGGTGCGGCGGTGACCGCATCCGGTGGATCGTGATGACCGAGGTCTCGCCCGAGACCACCGCCGGCGCGCTGGCGATGAAGGAGCGCACCGGGGCCGAGCTGCTCGCCCCTCCCGGGTTCGACGGCGCCGATCGCGTGCTCGGTGACGGTGAGAAGATCGATGCGACCGAATTCCGGATCCACACCATGGCGGTGCCCGGCGAGAACCGCTTCGTCTTCGTGATCGAGCAGGAGCGGACGATGCTGTCGGGCCGCCACCTCGAGGAGTCGATTCCGGAAGACCTGCCCGCTCGGGTCCGGACCTTCCGGCTCAAGGCGATCGCCCCGGGCGAGGGCCAGTACATCGACGACGCCAAGGCGTTCCTCAACCGCTGAGCCGCGCCGCCGCCGGACCCCGGTGGCGGACAACCAGACCAACACCGACGGGCCACCTCCCTCAGGAGGTGGCCCGTTCGTCGTGTCCTCCCCGGTCGAGCCCGGGGCAAAAAGAAGGATGGGGCCGGATCGCCCCCCGGCCCCATCCTCTTCAACCCGCTCGAGAGCGGGCGATGTTGGCCGGCTCCCCGGGGGGAGCCGGCGCCGAATCAGCGCTGTGCTTCGTCGACCTCGCCGGCGACGGAGTTGTAGACCGCCGGCCAGAAGCGGTCCCGAGCGGACCAGATGCCGCCGATACCGAACTTCAGGATGAGGATGAGGCTCAGCGAGCTCACGATCGCCGTGAAGAGCGTGTCGACGATGTCCTGGGCGAAGCCGAGCTGGTCGAGGGCGGCGAAGCCACCGATGACCCAGATCGCACCCACGATGATCTTCGAGAGCGTGCCGCCGAAGCTCAGGTCGGTCAGCATCGGCGAGACGATGTCCCGCACGGCGTTGGCGACGAGTCCGGTGATGATCACGATCGCGATGGCCACGATGGCCTTCGGGATGAAGTTCACCATGTCGCTGAGGGCATCCGAGATCGCGTTGTCGCCGAACGGCTGCAGCGCGAGCTGGAGGACCAGCAGCATGATGAGGTAGTAGACCAGCTTGGCGACGAAGCGGCCGCTGTCGGCGTAGCCGGCCCGCTCGAGCGGACCGCCGATGCCGGCACGGTCGACCATGTCGTCGAACTTGATCATGCGGAGGCCTCGCTCGATCAGCTTCTTGACGAAGCCGGCCACGAGACGGCCGATGATCAGGACCAGGATGAAGATGGCAAGTTTCGGCACGAAGGTGCCGATGGAGCTCAGGCCATCGGAGATGGCACCTCGCCAGTCAACGGATTCTTGGGCTAGCAGCATGTGGTTTCCCTCTTTCGGTACGGTTCGCCGAGGTACATGACGATCGCAGGACGCCTGGTGTCGCGAGATTCGACGAAAATCTTTTCGATGCCCCCGAATCGCGACTTCTCGTCGCGCTGGGGCGTCTTCCGCACGATGTTGTTGTCCGTCCACACGCTGATGCACTGGATCCGCTTCGCCGCGGATCCGCGCGCGGGTGTCGACGCTCCAGCCGTGGCTGAGCCGGATCCGCAACAGCTGCACGACCTCGTGGTCGAGCACGGTGACGCCGTGTTCCGCGTGGCGATGTCGGTCGTGCGTGACGCTGCCCTTGCCGAAGACGTCTCGCAAGAGGCGCTCATGAAGGCATGGCTCGCGCTTCCGACCTTCCGCGGTGACTCTGCACTGCGGAGCTGGTTGCTCCGTATCACCCACAATCACGCCATCTCGACCCTGCGGACCCGCCGAGCTGTCGTCACCGACCCCGACGAGATGCCCGAGCGCATCGAGCACGTGAACCGGTCGGTCGAGACACAGGTGGAGAGCCGCTTCGTACGAGAGGAATTCGAAGCCGCCCTCGGTGAGCTCGACGAGTTGTCGAGAACCATCGTGGTGCTGCGGGAGGTGGAAGGCATGGCGTACGACGAGATCGCTCGCACGCTCGACCTGGCGTTGCCGACGGTGAAGACCAGGCTGCTCCGGGCCCGCCGTCGCCTCGGCTTGTCTCTGCGGGAGTGGGCGTGATGAGGCTCCGACGACATCCACCCAGGCGGCTGCTGCTCGAATGGCTCGACGGCGCCGACGGCTCCGATCGCCTGGACCCGCACCTCGACACCTGCGAGGTGTGCGCCACGCGACTGATGGATCTCGAGTCGGTCGACGCCGGCCGCTCGATCAAGGCCGCACTGGATGAGGTGCTCGCGCCGCCGGAGGATCTCGCCCTGCGGTTGGAAGACGGGGTCAAGACGCGATTGGCTTCACGGGTGGTCTTCGGTGTTCTCGCCGATCTCTACGCCACCGGATGGGAGACGTCCAAGATGTTGTTGATCGAAGGTGAAGAATGACCACGACCGATTGGCTCGTCGTCGCCGGCCTGATCGTCGGTTCGTTGCTGCTCGGGGCGATCGTGTCGCGCATCGTCTACCGGGTGTTGTCCGCCGAGGGCCGTCCGAGCACGGTGTCGAATGCCGCGTCGCCGATCTCGAGCACCGTGTTCTGGGGCTTCGTCGTGGCCGGCCTGCTCGGCGCACTCGGTGTCATCCAGCCCGACACGCTCGATCAGATGTCGGCCGACATCGTCGACTTCGTGCCCCGGGTGATCGCCGCGGCGGTCCTGGTGATCGCCGCCCGTGTCATCGCCGAGTTCGTCAAGTCGACGGTCGGGCCGACCATGGGTCGAATGCCGACGCACGTGCAGCGTCAGGTGCTGAACGCGATCGACGTCGTGATCCTCGGCGTCGGTGTGCTGCTCGCCGTGAACCAGCTCGGCATCGACACGACGATCGTCAACATCGCCGTGGCAGCGTTCCTGTTCAGCCTCGCGCTCAGCTTCGCTCTGCTCGTCGGGCTGGGCGGTCGCGGCGTGGCCGCCGAGGTCGCGGCCGGACGCGCGGTGAAACGCATCGTGAAGATCGGTGACGAGATCGAAGCCGGAAACGTCAGTGGTGTGGTCACCGCGATGCATCCGACACTGGTCGAGCTGGCCGACACCGACGGACGGGTGGAGATGATCGCTCCGTCGACGCTGTTGAACGGCGGGCTCAGGATGCGCCGGGGCGACTGACCGGGCCGGCCCGGTGCCACGCTTCAGTCCGGTGCGGTGATGCCGGCCTCGTCGAGGGCCTCGGTGACGGCCGAGAGCAGCCGGGCCGAGCAGCTCGCGATCTCGACCGGCGGCGCGAGTCGGTCGGCGATGTCGGCGGCGAGTGCCCGGAACGCCTCGGCTGCCGGACCTTCGCCGAGCGCGATCGGTTCACCGACGTCGCCGCCGGTCGACACCTCGGGTTCGATCGGGATCCGGGCCACGAGTTCGACGTCGGCCGACTCGGCCAGTGCGGCGCCCCCGCCCGTGCCGAAGATGTGATGCTCCGACCCGTCGGGCGCGATGTAGACCGACATGTTCTCGACCACACCCACGACCCGGAGGAACGACTTCCGGGCCATCGTGACCGCTCGTTCGGCGACCTTCTGTGCGCCTCCGGCCGGTGTCGTGACGACGAGGAGCTCGGTGCGGGGCAGCATCGTGGCGAGCCCCATCGCCACATCACCCGTGCCCGGCGGCAGGTCGATCACGACGTAGTCGAGATCGGACGGCCAGGCGACGTCGTCGAGGAAGTGCTGGACGGCGCGGTTGAGCATGAGCCCGCGCCACATGAGGGCCGAGGCCTCGTCCTCCACGAGGAAGCCCATCGAGACGACCTCGAGGCGGCCGGGCCCGATGTCTCGACGGTGGGGCACGATGACCTTGCGGTCCCCTTCGGTGCGGGCTTCGAGCCGACCGGAGATCCCGAACATCCGCGGCAGCGAGAAGCCCCAGATGTCGGCATCGATGACCCCGACCACATGACCACGTGCCGCCAGGGCGACGGCGAGGTTGGCGGTGACCGACGACTTGCCGACCCCGCCCTTGCCCGACGCGATGCCGAGTACCTTCGCCGTCGGCGGGATCGCCGTCGCGTCGTCGTCGGCCCGGGCGTTCCAGCGGGCTCGCTTCATCGTCTCGGCCTTCTCCTCGGCCGACAGCACACCCCAGTCGATCGTGACCTTCTCGACACCGGGGAGACCCCCGACACGGACCTTGGCGTCGGCCGCGATCTGGGCTCGGAGCGGGCAGCCGGCGGTGGTCAACGAGACCTGGAGGGTGACGGTGCCGTCGTCGCCGACGGAGGCCGAGCGGGCCATACCGAGCTCGACGATGTCGGCGCCCAGCTCGGGATCGATCACGCCGCGCAACGTCTGCATGACGTCGTCGGCAGAGGGAAGGGGGGGTCCGTCGGCCACGAGTGGAGGCTAACGCCCCGTGGTCGCGTGGCCCGGATCGGTGAGATGGTCCGCACCCCGGCTGTGCCCGGGGGTTCGTCGGGCCGTACAATGATCGGGCCGGCTGGTTGCCGTGCCCTGGACCGAGAGGGACGCATCATGATCACACTCACCGACGCCGCGACGACGAAGGTCGGCCAACTCCTCGAACAGGAGGGCGACGAGCGTCTCGCACTGCGGGTCGCCGTGCGCCCCGGTGGATGCTCCGGGTTCAGCTACGAGATGTTCTTCGACGCCGAGGCTGCGGACGATGACGTCCGCAAGGAGTTCGCCGAGGGGGTCGCCGTGGTCGTCGACCAGACCAGCGCGCAGCTGCTGACCGGCGCCACGCTCGACTACAAGGACGGCCTGAACCAGGCCGGTTTCGCCATCGACAACCCGAACGCCCAGCGCACCTGCGGCTGCGGCCAGTCCTTCAGCTGAACACGGCGGTCGTTCAGGCGGCCGACAACCGGGCGAGCGCTTCGGCGAGTTCGCCCGCGGCCAGCGTGTGGTCGTAGCGATCGATGATCGAGCCGTCGCCGTCGACGAGATAGAGCGACGGCTCGAAGTCGAGCCCGAGATCGAGCACCGTCGGCGCGAGTTCGATGGCCGGATCGGCGATGTTGCCGTTGACGGTGTCGGTGTTGGCGTAGACCTCCACGTGGATCGGGAGCACGTCGGGATGATCCGGGACGGCGTCGATGAGGTCTTCGAGGATCGGTCCGCACCAGAAGGTCTGGCAGAACGCCGGGGTCGCCACCAACACGGCGAGCTTCTGACCGGACCCCACGACCGTCGCCAGATCGGTCTCGTGGAATCCGCAGCCCTCGAACCGGGTGCAGATCCGCTCGACCCCGAGCGTGTTCGACGGCGTCGGTGACGCGATCGCGGGGAGCGAGTCCCCGGCTCCGAGGCCCAGCACCTCGGACCGGTCGAAGGCCTGGACGAACTGCACGATCTCGGTGCCGTCGATGTCGGTGACGAGTTCGAAGATCCCGGGTTCGGGCAGGGTCGTCCGCACCGGGTAATAGAGGCGCGGCGCGTCGCCGTAGGCGGCGACGGTGACCGTCTCGATGGTCGCCCCGGAGCCGTCACGGATCTCGAAGGTCAGCTCGGGCGGGCCGGACACGCTCGTCGTGCCGTTGCTGAGCAGCCCGATCGGCAGTCGCTCCCGGCGCCCCGCGGCCACGGCCCGGTTGGATGAGAACAGCGCCTGCAGCTCCGTCGTGGAGCCGCTCGTGCCGGGCGAGTCGGAGCCGGTGCAGGCGCCGAGCACCAGCGCCCCGGCCCCGAGGAGGAACGTACGACGGTCGAGGGTCACGGGCGCGAACCTATCCTCGGCCGGATGGTCGTCGAAGGTCACCCCACACCACCGCGTCGCACGGCGACCGTCGACGGTCGCATCGTCGAGATCCCGGACGAACCGATGAGCCTGCTCGACCTCGTCCGGGACGTCGCGGGGGTGCGATCGGCGAAGGACGGCTGCAGTCCCCAGGGTCAGTGCGGCTGCTGCACCGTGCTGGTCGACGGCGCGGCGCGTGTCGCCTGCGTCACCCCGGCGCGTCGTGTGGCCGGGCGGGACGTGACGACGTTCGAGGGTCTGGCCGCCGACCGCCGAGCGGCATGGTGTGACGCACTCGTGGCGACGGGCGGCACCCAGTGCGGTTTCTGCACCCCGGGCATCGCCGTCCGGCTCGAGGCGGCGGCTGCGGGCGGCGCGGATCTGGCGG
This sequence comes from Acidimicrobiales bacterium, assembly GCA_020629695.1. Taxonomy (GTDB): domain Bacteria; phylum Actinomycetota; class Acidimicrobiia; order Acidimicrobiales; family SZUA-35; genus JAHDBV01. The sequence continues at coordinate 62,631 of JAHDCV010000006.1, forward strand.
ACCGGGCCACGGTCGATCGGCAACTCCTCGCCCACCTGTGCCGTTGCACCGGATGGCAGACGATCCGGGAAGCGGCCGAACGTGTGGCGGTCGGGCAACCGGTCGACCTCGGCGGTCGAGACCTGGGTGCTGCGGCTCGGCGGGCGGCCCTCGAAGGTGGTGCCGCACAGTCGGTGGGTCCGGATGTCGCCGCCGGCGGAGGTGGCTTCCCGGCCGACACCGCACCCGACGACGCGCTGGTGGCGGTGCCGTCGGCCGACGGTGGATGGGTCGTCGCCGAGACCGTCGCGGCCGCACGGCTGGCCTCGGGCAAGGTGCAGGGCCGGCGGACGACCCAGGGGCACCGGTGGCCGCTCGAGCTCCCCGAAGGGTCCTTCGTCGCCACGCTCCAGACCACGTGGACCGAGCCGGCGGCGCTCGAGACCGATGCCGCCTGGTGCCGGCCGGGAGCGACGCCGGTCGGTCCGATCGTCAACGGGGGAGCGTTCGGCGCCAAGGTCGACTCGCCGGTGGCAGATGCCGCCCGACGGCTCGCCGATGAACACGGCCGGGCCGTGCTCGCGATCTGGAGCCGGGAGGACGCCGTCACGCAGGGCCCGAAGCGGCCACCACTGGCGGCGGGTGTCCGGGCCGACGGGTCCGGCATCGTGCGACTCGTCCGGACCGCCGGTGCTCGGGACCTCGTCGCCGATCTCCTCCCGGACTGGGACATCGACGAGGTCGACGTCGCCGGCCCGCCGACATCGGTCGAACTCCGCGGGGCGATCGCGGTCGAGCTCCTGGCGCTCGCCTCCGCGGCCGGCCGCCGGGTGGACCAGCCCGGCGGAGCTCGTGCCACGGCGATGGTCCTCGACGGCGGGCTGCGCATCGAGGTCGATGCGGGTGACCCGCTCGACGAGACGGTGCTGCGGTCCTACGTGATCGGCGCCGCGCACGCAGCGTGGTCGCTCGTCACCTCCGAGGCCCTGACGGTGGACGAACACGGCGACGTGCTCGACCTGACGGTTCGGAGCTTCGGCCTCAGCCGTGCGGTCGACACCCCGGAGTTCGACGTCGTGCTCGTGCCCTCGGACCGGCCATCGGTCTCCTCGCAGCTGGCCGTGATGGTCGCGGTCGCCGAGGCCGTCTGGAGCGCCGCCGGACGGCCGGGACGGTGGCCGATCAGCCAGGACGAACTCGGGCGAGTGTCGGCCCGTCGGGAACCCAGCTTGTAGTGTCCGCGGACATGAGCAAGCCCGTCGGTCCCTACTCACCCGTCCTCCGCGCCGGAGCGCTGCTGTTCACCGCCGGCCAGGTCGGCATCGTCGACGGCGCACTGGTCGACGGCGGCCTCGCCGCCCAGGCCGACCAGGCCCTCGCCAACCTCCGAGCGGTGCTCGACTCCGAGGGAGCGACGCTCGACGACGTCGTCAAGACGACGGTCTTCCTGACCACGATGGACGACTACGCCGAGATGAACGAGCGCTACCTCGCGGCCTTCGGTGAGCATCGGCCGGCCCGATCGGCCGTTGCCGTGCACCAGCTCCCCCTGGGGGCTCGGATCGAGATCGAGGCCGTCGCACACATCGCCGACTGATTCCGGCCCTGCTGTCCGGCCGGGGGTCGCCGGGAGCGGCGTGGTCTGGCACACTTGCCGGGTGATCGAAGCCGCCATCATCGCCGTCGTCGTCGTGGTCCTGATTCCCGTGGGATTCCTGATGTCGACCTCCATCGCGGCCGGCGTGCTCGGCTTCCTCCTCAAGAGCGACGCCGAGGACCGCCACGCCGATTCCGAGCTGCTCGAAACGAACCGCTGACGTGCTGGTCGTCCGATCCGACGACCACCGCGCCCACCACAGCCTGGAGCTCGACGGCGGGCGTCTCATCCCTTCCTGGGAGGGACCCGACCGAGCCGAGCGGGTCGAGTCGGCCCTGGCCGAACGTGGGTACCGGCGGACCCGGCATGCGCTGCCGGTTTCGGCCGAGGTTCTCGCGTCCGTGCACAGCCCGGCCTATCTCGAGTTCCTCGTGACCTGTTGGACCCGCTGGGCCGAGACCCACGACGGACCCGCGGCCATGGGGTTCGCCTGGCCAGCGCGGGGATTCCGCTCCCGCCGCCCGGAGGACCTCGAAGGCCAGCTGGGGTTCCACTCGTTCGCCGCCGACTGTTCGATCACCGAGCACACGTGGCTCGCGGCCCGGGCCTCGGCCTCCGTGGCGGCCACGGCGGCCCGAGCGGTCGTGGACGGCGAAGCCAGTGCATTCGCCCTGTGTCGACCGCCGGGTCACCACGCCACCGCTGATCAGTTCGGCGGCTACTGCTATCTGAACAACGCCGCGGTCGCCGTCGAGGTGCTCCGCCGCGGCGGTGCGGACCGGGTTGGTGTCCTGGACATCGACTACCACCACGGGAACGGCACGCAGGCGATCTTCTATCACCGCGCCGACGTGCCGGTGATCTCGATCCACGCCGATCCGGTCCAGGCCTTCCCGTGGTTCTCCGGGCATGACGACGAGCTCGGCGCCGGGGCGGGCGAGGGCTGGAATCGCAACTTCCCGTTGCCGGACGGAACCGGAGCGGATCGTTGGCTCGACGTCCTCGAGCTGGCGCTCGTGGCCCTCGAGGGTGCGGAGCTCGATGCCCTGGTGGTCTCGACCGGCGTGGACACCTATGAGGGCGATCCGATCTCCCACTTCCGCCTCCAGAGTGACGACTTCTTTCGCGTCGGCGCCGCGATCGCGACGGCGCAGCTGCCGACGGTGTTCGTGCTCGAGGGGGGTTACGCGACCGAGCAACTCGGTACCAACGTCGTCAATATTCTCGATGGCTTCGGCGATCCGCAGAGCTAGCGTCGATCCGTCCAGACGCTCAAAGGACCGCGCGTGATCGACCTCAAGAGACTCCGGGAAGACGCTGACTACCGCCATGGGGCGGAGGCCAAGGGGGCATCCGCCTCCTCGATCGACGAGCTGCTCGCAGCCGACGAGGCAGCGAGGGCCCAGCGGACCACGACCGAGCAGCTCCGGGCGGAGGCCAATGCCGCTTCCAAGGCGATCGGCAAGGCCGATCCGGCCGAGCGCCCCGCGGCGATCGAAGCCGCACAGGGGTTGAAGACCGGTCTGAAGACCGCGGAGGACGCACTCGAAGCCGCCGACGCCTCGGTGGCGGAGCTGATCCTGACCATCCCGAACCCGGCACACCCGTCGGTGCCCGTCGGTGGTGAGGACGACTTCCGGGTCGAGACCGTCGTCGGTGAGGCCGGCCCTGCACCGTTGTTCTCCCACGGGGAGCTCGGTGAACGCCTCGGCATCGTCGACACCGAGCGGGCGGTCCGGATGTCGGGCAGCCGTTTCGCGTACGTGCTCGGCGACGCCGTCCGACTGCAGTTCGCGCTCGTGCAGTGGACGATGGCATTGCTTGCCGAGGACGGCTTCGTACCCGTCGTGACACCCGTGCTCGTGCGTGAGGACATGATGGTGGACGCCGGCTTCTTCCCGACCGACCGGAATCAGGTCTACGAGCTCGAACAGGACGAGCTGTTCCTCGTCGGCACCGCGGAGGTCGGGCTCGCCGGACTGCACCGGGGAGAGCGGCTCGATGCCGAGTCGTTGCCGGCGCGCTACGTCGGCTACTCGTCGTGCTTCCGTCGCGAGGCCGGGACCTACGGCAAGGACACCAGCGGGTTGTTCCGCGTCCACCAGTTCGACAAGGTCGAGATGTTCGTCTACTCGGATCCCGAGAATTCGTGGGACGAACTCGAACTTCTTCGCGCCCGTCAGGAGCAGATCGTCGGGTCGCTCGGTCTGCCGTATCGCGTGATCACCGTGGCGTCCGGCGACCTGGGCGCCGCGGCGGCGAAGAAGTACGACCTCGAGGTCTGGTTGCCCTCTGAACAGCGGTATCGCGAGATCACCTCGTGCTCGAACTACACCGACTACTCGGCCCGACGAATGGGGTCACGTGTGAAGGGTGAACACGGCACCGAGGTGCTGCACACGCTGAACGGCACGGCCTGCGCGATCGGCCGCACGATGTTGTTTCTCATGGAGAACGCGCAGGATGCCGATGGAATGGTCGCGGTACCGGAGGTTCTCCGGCCGTACTGCGGGGGCCTGGAGCAGCTTCGCCCGGTCCGCTGAGCCCACCGCATCACTGAACCCATCCCTGCGAGATCGTCAACGACGCCGATCGGAGCATCCATGTCCAGCAATGCCTCGACCCATGCCGGGTCGTCCCTGCACCGCCAGGCGGTCACCCAGATCGCTCGCGGTGCCGACCTGATCGGGCTCGCACCCCAATACCGGGCGATCCTCGGTGAACCCAAGAACGAGGTCATCGTCAACTTCCCGGTCCAGATGGACGACGGTTCGTGGCAGTCGGTCCGGGGATATCGGATCCAGCACAACAACATCCTCGGACCCTTCAAGGGCGGGATGCGGTTCGACCCGGGCGTCGATCTCGACGAGGTCAAGGCCCTGGCCGCCTGGATGACGATCAAGTGCGCCCTCGTCGACCTGCCCCTCGGCGGGGCCAAGGGCGGAGTCGCGATCGATCCCTTTGCGCTCTCCGAGGACGAACTCCGTCGGGTCGTGCGTCGTTTCACCGCCGCACTCGGATCCAACATCGGACCCGAGCACGACATCCCGGCACCGGACATGGGCACCGACGCCCGCGTCATGGACTGGATGATGGACACCTATGCGAACATGAGCGGTCCGGAGCGACGGAACTCGGTCAAGGGTGTCGTCACGGGCAAGTCGCTCATCTGTGGTGGCTCGGTCGGCCGGGTCGAAGCGACCGGCCGCGGCGTGCTCTACGCGCTCCGCCACTGGTGCGGCGAACACGATCGGGTGCTCGACGGCATGGAGATCGTGGTCCAGGGCTTCGGCAACGTGGGTCGCCACTTCGCCCGTCTGGCCGCGGAGTCCGGCGCTCGGATCATCGCCGTCGGTGACCACACCGGCGCGATCGGCGATCCGTCCGGGCTCGATGTGCTGAAGCTCGGGATGTACGTCGACGAACACCGCGGTGTCGCCGGGTTCGGGGCGGCCGACCACATCGACGACCTGTTCTCGGTGAAGGCCGACGTCGTGGCGCCCTGCGCGCTCGAGAACCAGATCACCGCCGATGTCGCCCGCACGCTCTCCTGCGACGTGATCGTCGAAGGCGCGAACGGTCCGACCACACCCGACGCCGATGCGATCCTCGCCGACCGCGGGATCCAGGTCGTGCCGGATGTGCTCGCCAACGCCGGCGGCGTGATCGTCAGCTACTTCGAGTGGCTGCAGAACCGGTCGGCTCGCGCCTGGTCGGCCGAGGACGTCGACGAGCGGCAGCGGTCCATCATGTGGGCAGCGGCCGATGCCGTGTCATGCGCCGCCGCGGAGCACGGTGTCAGCTATCGGGACGCCGCCTACGCCGTGGCGCTCCGGCGTCTCGCCGACACCTACGACCGTCGCGGCATCTTCCCCTAGGGATCTACTCGGTCGCCCAACGGGACTGGCCGAGCTTGTACCCGACCGATCGCACGGTCTGGATCAGATGCGCGTGTTCATGGCCGAGCTTCGCTCTGAGGCGTCGCACATGGACGTCGACCGTGCGCGCCCCGCCGTAGTACTCATAACCCCAGACCCGGTTGAGGAGCGTCTCGCGGGTGAAGACCTTCCCGGGGTGCGACGCCAGGAACTTCAGGAGCTCGTACTCCATGTAGGTCAGGTCGAGCGGGTTTCCGTTCACGGCGGCCTGATACGTCTCGAGGTTGAGTTGCAACGGTCCGTACTCGACCAACTCCGGTCGGACACCTTTGCCGGCACGCCACATCAGATGTCGGAGCCGGGCTTCCAGTTCGCGCGGGTGGAACGGGGCGATCATGAAGTCGTCGAAGAGCTCGTGTCGGGTCTCGAGGTCGTCGAGTTGTGAACCGGAGACGAGCACGAGCAGCGGCTCGACCGGTACATCCCGTCGGCGCAGCTCCCGGCACAGCAGCCAGGCGGTCTCGCCGTGCTCGCTCACGTCGATGATGGCCCCGGCGAACCCCGCGTCGGGTTCGGCGTCGGCGACGGCACTGACCGATTCCGCGGCGACCCAGGCATGGCCGGACAGGTCGAGCGTGCGAACGAGTTCCGGTCCCGCGGGATCGGGGTACAGGAGGAGCGGTGTGGTCACCATGACGGCAGATACCGCTCCAGCTCCCATCGGGTGACGTTGGACTTGTAGTCCCACCACTCGGCGCGCTTGTTGCGCAGGAACCACTCGAAGACGTGATCTCCGAGGGCGTCGTGGACGAGCTCCGAGCCCTCCATGACCTCCAGCGCCTCGGCCAGTGATTGCGGCAGCGGTTCGTAGCCGAGATCCGTGATCTGTCGAGGCGAGAGGTCGTACAGGTTCTCGGTCGCTTCATCGGGCAGGTCGTAGCCCTCGCTGATTCCCTTCAGACCGGCGGCCAGGATCACCGAGAACGCCAGGTACGGGTTGCAGGCGGGGTCCGGCGATCGGTACTCGATGCGGGTGGACGAGGTCTTCTCCGCCTTCGTCACGGGCACCCGGACGAGTGCCGAGCGGTTGTTCTGCGCCCACGAGATCCACGTGGGCGCCTCGAAGCCGACCACGAGACGCTTGTACGAATTGACGAGCTGGTTGGTGACGGCCGTGATCTCGCGTGCATGGCGCAGCAGGCCGGCGGTGAACTGTCGGCCGATCGGCCCGAGGCCGTAGGGGCTCCCGGCGTCATGGAAGGCGTTGACGTCGTCGTCGAACAGCGAGAGGTGCAGGTGCATGCCGGATCCCTGCACGTCCGCCAACGGCTTCGGCATGAACGAGGCGTAGGTGCCCCGCTCCATGGCCAGCTCCCTGACGATGAGCCGGAACGTCATGATCTGGTCGGCCATCGTGAGCGCGTCGGTGTAGCGAAGGTCGATCTCGTGCTGCGACGGGGCGTCCTCGTGGAACGAGTACTCGACCGGGATGCCCATCTGCTCGAGCACCGAGAGGGTCTGTCGGCGCAGATCCGACGCGACGTCGGAGGTGGTCAGGTCGAAGTAGGAGCCGGAGTCGAGCAACTTCGGGCCGTCGGTCGGATCACCGTCGGCGAAGTAGAAGAACTCCATCTCGGGGGCGACCATGAACTCGTGTCCCGCCGCCCGGGCGACGTCGAGGTTGCGGCGGAGGATCTGCCGCGGGTCTCCGTCGAAGGGGGCCCCGTCGGGCTGGTGGATGTCACAGAACATCCGGGCCGAGCTTCCGCCGTCGGCCCAGGGAAGCAACTCGAACGTCGAGGGATCCGGGATCGCGAGGACGTCGTTCTCCTGCACGCGGGAGAAACCGTCGACGGCCGAACCGTCGAAGTGCAGCCCTTCCTCGAAGGCGGTCTCGAGTTCGATCGGGGAGATCGCCACCGACTTGAGCTGGCCGAGAACGTCGGTGAACCACAGACGCACCAGCTTGACCTGGCGTTCTTCGACGGCCCGCAGGACGTATTCGTGTTGTCGTTCCACGGCTCCGAGGGTGTCAGGGCTTCCGCCCGGCTCACAAGGGCAATTGCCCGTTTCACATTCCGTTCACACACAGAGCGTGTGGGATCGGGTCCCGAACCGGTTTGCTGGTATGAGCACACCATTCATGAAGGAGTCCCCCCATGGCGTACAGGGCCGAATACATCTGGATCGACGGCACCGAGCCGACCCGTGAGGTCCGCTCGAAGACGAAGATCCTGGCCGACGGAGCCGAACCCGGACTCTGGGGCTTCGACGGTTCGTCCACCAACCAGGCCACCGGCGACAACTCCGATGTCGTCCTCCAGCCCGTCTTCCAGTGCCCGGACCCGATCCGTGGTGGCGACGACATCCTCGTGTTGTGCGAGACGGCACTCACCGCGGACCTCAGCCCGCACCCGACCAACACCCGTGCCGCTGCCCGTGAGGCGCTCGAGAAGTACGGCGATCAGGAGCCGTGGTTCGGTCTCGAGCAGGAGTACACCCTTCTCGACCCGATCACCGGTTGGCCCGCCGGCTTCCCCGCCGGTGGGTTCCCCGCCCCGCAGGGTCCGTACTACTGCGGCGTCGGCGCCGTGAAGATCCACGGTCGTGAGCTCATCGAGGCCCACACCACCGCCTGCATGCAGGCCGGCCTGAAGATCTCCGGCACCAACGCCGAGGTCATGCCGGGTCAGTGGGAGTTCCAGATCGGCCCCGCCGACACCGTCGAGGTGGGCGACCACCTCTGGATGGCCCGCTACCTGCTGTTCCGCCTCGCCGAGAACTACGGCGTGGAGGTCTCGATCGAGGCCAAGCCGATGAAGGGCGACTGGAACGGCGCCGGCATGCACACCAACTTCTCGACCACCGCCATGCGTGAGGGCTACGACGCCATCACCGCCGCCTGCGAGGCGATGGGTGCCGAGGGCGTGCCCGAGAAGCACCTCAAGGGTTATGGCGTCGGCATCGAGGATCGCCTCACCGGCGCCCACGAGACCCAGCGCTTCGACCAGTTCAGCTACGGCGTGTCCGATCGCGGCGCCTCGATCCGGATCCCGTGGCAGGTGGCCCAGGATGGCAAGGGCTACATCGAGGACCGTCGCCCGAACGCCAACGCCGACCCGTATGTGGTCGCCACGCTGCTCACCAACACGATCTGCAGCGCACTGGCCTGATCGCCCTCCAAGCGGTTGCAACCGAGCCGGGTCCACGTCGTCGTGGGTCCGGCTCGTGCCGTTTTCGCCAGGATTTCTTTCCGGATCGCTCCTCGTCCCCTCACGGGCTCCTAACAGAACCCGTCGATGGTTTCGGTGTCCCCCGACATCAACAGGAGCACAATCCGATGAACCCCACCCCCACCAAGTCCTTCCGCAAGGCCGGCACGGCCGCCATCCTCGGCGGCGCCATGCTCACCGGCGCACTCTTCCTCCCCTCGGTCGCCGGTGCGCAGGAGACCGACGGATCCGACGCCACCGAGAGCCCCACCCCTGAGGGTCGCCAGGAGCGTCGGGCCGAGCGTCGGGCCGCCTTCGTCGCCACCCTCGAAGGCCTCGGCATCTCGAGCGATGCCGTCGAGACCGGTCGGCAGGCGGGTCAGACCCTCGCTCAGATCGCCGAAGCCGAAGGCGTCGGCCGCGCCGACCTCGTCGACGGACTGGTCGACGCCGCCGAGGAGCGTCTGGCCGCCGCGGTGGCCGACGGCAACCTCACCGAGGACGAGGCAGCGGAGAAGCTGGCGGGGCTCGCCGACAAGATCGATGCGCGGGTCGACGCCGAGCCCGGTGATCGCCGGGCAGGCGGCGGCGAGCGCATCCAGGGGCTCGCCGACACGCTCGGGCTGAGCGTCGAGGAGCTGCGAGCGGCTTCGGCCGAGGGTCAGACCCTCGCCGAGATCGCCGCCGCCCAGGGCATCTCCGAGGCGACCCTGGTCGACTCCCTCGTCGCCGGACTGACCGAGAAGGTCGATGCAGCCGTCGAGGCCGGTCGTCTCGACGCCGACGAGGCGGCCGAGAAGTTGGTCGAGGCCGAGGAGCGCATCGCCGAGGCCGTGAACGCCGAGCCGGGTGAGCGCCCGGTCCGTGAGCGCATCAAGGAGCGCATCGGCCGCAACGACCGCACCCGCCCGAGCGACGCCCCCGCCGACGGCGCCACCGACACCGGACTCGACGCTTGATCGGCTGAGCCCGACCGCAGCCGATGGAGCTGCGGATCCCCTCCACCCCGACGATGCCCCGGTTCCTCCCCCGCCGGTGGGCTCTCGTCGTCCCCCGCTGCCCCGACCCCCGGTCGGGGCATCGGTGCGTTATCCCAGGGGAGCTGGGGCGGCGGTGCCGGTAGTTTGGTGGTCATGCGCCGCCTGCGGATCGCCGCCTGCCAGATCAACACCGTCGTCGGGGATCTGGAGGGCAACCTCACCAAGATCCTCGCGGAGCTCGAAGCCGCCGAGGCCGCCGGTGTCGACATCGCGGTGTTCCCCGAGCTGACGGTGTGTGGCTATCCGCCCGAGGACCTGCTCCTCAAGCCGGCGTTCGTCGAGGACTGCGCCGACGTCATCGACCGGTTGGCCGCTCGGGTCGGCGACTGTGCCGTCGCCGTCGGCACGGTCGAAGGCGACCGCGACCTCTACAACGCCTCGGTACTGATCCACCGCGGCGAGATCGTGCTGTCGTACCGCAAGCGGCTGCTGCCGAACTATGCGGTGTTCGACGAACGCCGCTACTTCACGCCGGGCGACGAGCCGCTCTCCACGGTGTCGTTCCGTGGGGTCGAGGTCGCCATGACGATCTGCGAGGACATCTGGTCGCCCACCGGGCCCACCCACGAGCTCGCCGCCGGCGGTGCCGAAGTCGTCCTGAACCTCAATGCCTCGCCCTACCGCGAGGGCAAGGCCGCCGACCGTGAGGTGATGCTGTCGACCCGGGCGGCCGACGCCTCGTGCACGGTCGTCTACGTCAACCAGGTCGGCGGGCAGGACGAGCTGGTCTTCGACGGTGGCTCGGTCGTGTTCGGCCACGAGGGTGAGCTGATCGCCCGGGCCCCGCTGTTCGTCGAGGACCAGATGGTCGTGGACCTGAACGTGATGCCCCGCTATCGGAAGCGCCGCCTCGATCCCCGTGGCCAGCAGCAGTCCGTGCCGGCGTTGCCGAGCCGAGCGCTGGAGACCCGCGCCGCCGCCGAGGGTCCGCTGCTCCGTCCCGAGCTGGCGGAGCTGCCCGATCGCTGGAACGAGATCTGGCAGGCGCTGGTGGTCGGCACCCGTGACTACGTCACGAAGAACGGCTTCTCCCATGTGGGCGTGGCACTGTCGGGCGGCATCGACTCGACCCTCGTCGTGGCCATCGCGACCGACGCCCTCGGTGCGGACAAGGTCCACGCGGTGCTCATGCCGTCGAGGTACTCCTCCGACCACTCCGTGACCGACGCGATCGCCCTCTGCGAGAACCTCGGGGTCGAACACCGGACGGTGCCGATCGAACCGGCGCACGCTGCGTTCGAAGAGATGTTCGCACCGTCCTTCGGTGACCGGCCGGCCGATGTCACCGAGGAGAACGTCCAGTCGCGGGTGCGGGGCGTCACGATGATGGGGCTCTCGAACAAGCTCGGCTGGCTCATCCTCACCACGGGCAACAAGTCGGAGATGTCCGTCGGGTACTCGACGCTCTACGGCGACACCGCTGGTGGCTTCGCCGTGATCTCCGACGTGTGGAAGGTCGACTGCTACGACCTGTGCCGGTGGCGGAACGACCAGACCGAGGGCCCTTGGATCCCGGACGGCGTGCTCACCAAGGCGCCCTCGGCCGAACTGCGCCCCGACCAGCGTGACGATCAGAGCCTGCCGCCCTACGAGGTGCTCGATCCGATCCTCGAGGGCTACGTCGAACAGGACCGGACGGCGGCCGAACTGATCCAGGCCGGCCATGACGAGGCCATCGTGCGCCGGATCGTGCGCCTCGTCGACATCGCCGAATACAAGCGTCGCCAGACTCCGCTCGGGATCCGGATCTCGTCGAAGGCGTTCGGTAGAGATCGGCGCATGCCGATCACGAATCGCTACCGACCCTGACCGTTCCGGTGGGCGAAGGCACCCGTCGACCACGGCCCGCGCACAGCCAACCACCACACGTGCGGTAGTCTTCGGCGCGGGCGGTTCCGGGAGAACCTTGAGGATGTCGATGCGTGATCGGTTGAAGAGCCGCCGCGGCCGCGCTGCCGCCCTGGCCCTGATCGTCCCCGCGCTCGTGTTCGTGGCCCCGGCGGTCGCACCTGCGGACGAGTTGTCCGACCTCCGGGAGCAGCGCAAGCAGGTCCAGGCCGAGGCCGCCGCACAGGCCGCCGTCGTCGACGGCTTGTCCGATGATCTCGAAGAGGTTCAGATCGCCCTGCGGACGCTCACCGTCTCGGTGAACGCGTTGGAGTTGAGCGTCGCCGAGGCCGAGGCCGCGCTCGTGGTCGCCCAGTCCGAGCTCACCGCAGCCGAGACGTCCCGCGCCGAGACGTCCTCGGCGATCGAGGAGCTCCAGCTCCAGCTCGAGACTCGAGCGATCGAGTCCTTCCAGTCGTTCGGCGAACGCACCGAGAGCGTGCTGACCGGGTCGGATCCGATCGACATCGTGCGACGGCAGGGGTTCGACAACGCGATCGCCCGAGGTGACGTCGACCTCGTCGAGGCGCTCCGCCAGGCCCGCGACGAGCTGGAGGCCGACGAAGCCCGCGCCGCCGCCGCCCGCCAGGAGGCCGTGCTGCTCGAAGAAGCGCTGGCCGAAGACGTCGCCTCGCTCGCTGTCGTGCGTGAGCAGCAGGAGGCCCTCGGTCAGGAGCTGACCCTCCGCCTGCTCGAAGAGGAGGAGCGCCAGCGCGAGCTCGCCACGCAGGACGCGAACCTGGCGAACCAGATCTCGGCCGAGGAGGAGCGGATCCGCAAGGAACTCGAGGCCCGCCAGGCCGCCGGCGGAAGCGGCGGTGATCGCGGGCCGATTCCCGACTCGTCCGAGATCATCAAGGTCCGCGGGTTCTGGGTGCATCAGTCGATCGAGTCGAACGTCGCCGCGATGATCGACGCCGCTGCCGCCGACGGCATCACCTTCGGCGGAGGTGGATGGCGCTCGTCGGCGTCGCAGATCGCGCTCCGCAAGGCGCACTGCGGCACGAGCGAGTACGCCATCTGGGAGATGCCCTCGTCGCAGTGTCGGCCGCCGACGGCCCGTCCGGGTGCGTCGATGCACGAGCGTGGCCTCGCCCTCGACCTGACCTACGGGGGTCGGATCATCGGGAGCCGCAACAACGACGGCTACCGCTGGCTCGCCGCCAACGCGGCGAACTACGGCTTCTTCAACCTGCCGTCGGAGCCGTGGCACTGGAGCACCAACGGCAAGTGAACCCTTGACCTCGAGTCGACTCGAGGTCCTACGTTCCTCACCATGGCGGACAACCCCGGAATGCCGGTCACCTGCACGCTCCAGCCGTCGTCGGTCGAGGATCGACTGGCAGCGTGGTGGGCGCTCGCGGCGGACTCGATCCGCCGGCGATCCGTCCCCGATGGCACCGTGCTGACGTTTCCCGCCCCGCTCGCCGCGACCGTCGAGGACCTCGTCGAGAGCGAACGCGCCTGCTGCGGCTTCCTCTCCTTCGAGCTGCGCGCCGCCGCCGGCGCGATCGAGCTCCACATCACCTCGTCGAGCGCCGGCGGCCGAGAGGTGATCGAGCTGCTGGTCGGCGTGGACGCCGGCGGATGAGGATCGGCGAGCTGGACCGGGCCTCCGGTTCGGGCCGGAAGGTGAGGGCTCCGACCCGCCATACTTGAGCCCATGTCGTACGGGACCTCACTCTGGGCCGACGGAGTCGTCCACACCCCCCGCCCACCGCTGCCGGGAGATGCCGATGTCGACGTGGTCATCGTCGGGGCGGGCTACACCGGCCTGTGGACGGCCTGGCACATCCTGCGCCTCGCTCCGAACACCCGCGTGATGCTGCTCGAAGCCGAGCATGTCGGCTTCGGCGCCTCGGGTCGCAACGGCGGCTGGGCCATGGCCGAGCTGGCTCACGACTACGGCGACGACATGCACACCGCCCTCGTGCGCAACGTCGACGACATCGAGGCAGCCGTGGCCGACCAGGGGCTCGACTGCGACTTCGCCCGCAGCGGCGAGCTGATGATGGCCCGGAATGCGGGTCAGGAGCGTCGGCTGAAGGCGGGCTTGGGTCCGGAGGACATCTGGCTCGATGCCGACGAGGCCCGGGCCCGCATCAACGCCACCGACATCCGTGGTGCGGTCCACGTGCCGCACACCGCCGTGGTGCACCCGGCCAAGCTCGCGCAGGAGGTCGCCCGCGTCGTCGAGGCCGCGGGCGGCGTCATCCACGAGGGGACCCGGGTCACCGAGATCGACGAGGGTCGGGTCACGACCGAGCACGGCACCGTGCGTTGCGAGCAGGTCGTGATCGCCACCGAGGCCTACACCGTCGATCTGCCGGGCCACGAGCGTTCGCTCATCCCGCTCTACTCGCTCATGGTCGCCACCGAGCCGCTGAGCGACGAGCAGTGGGACGACATCGGGCTCGCGGGTCGTGAGTTGTTCGCCGACGCCCGCTTCCGCATCATCTACGGGCAGCGCACCGCCGATGGCCGCCTGGCCTTCGGCGGTCGGAGCGCCGACTACCGATTCCGGTCGGCCATCTCGACCGAAGCGGAGAACGATCCGACGAACTCGAATCTGGCCTCGACCGTGCTGTTCGAGCTCTTCCCGCAGCTCGAGGGAACCCGGATCACCCACCGGTGGGGCGGGGTGCTCGGCGTGCCCCGCAACTGGAAGCCGGCGGTCTCGATCGACCCGGCGCGGAGGATCCACCGGGCCGGTGGTTACGTCGGCGACGGGGTCGCCGCGACCCATCTGGCCGGGCGAACCCTGGCCCACGCGATCACGGGGATCGATGACGAATGTCTCCGGTTGCCGTGGGTGCGGCCATGGAGCCGGAACTGGCCGGTCGAGCCCTTCCGCTACACGGGGTACCGCCTCGGTGCCGAGTTCTTCCTCGCCGCCGATCGCCTCGAGTTCCGTGGACTGCCGGGGAGTCGGCTCTCGAGCTTCGTCTGGAACGTGCTCCGCCGGTGAGCGCCCGGCCCCGGCGGTGGCGCCGCCCCCTGCTCGTGGTCGCCATCCTCGCGGCGGCATGCAGCTCGGACGAGCCCGTCGCCGAGCCGGGTCCGATCACGACGGCGCCGACCACGGTGCCGTCGACGGCGCCTCCGTCGACCGCCGTCTCGACAACGGAGGCCACGATCACCGTGCCGTCCGCCGAGGAGGTCCTCGTCGACGAGTTCGCCGCGCGGTTCGCCGCCGCCGGGGTGGACGGCACGTTCATCGTCCGTCGGTCGTCCGACGCCCGGACCCTCACACACGACCCCGAGCGGGCGGTCGAGGCGCGCCTGCCCGCCTCGACCTTCAAGGTCATGAACTCGCTGATCATCCTCGAGGCCGGTGTGGTCGCCGACGTCGACGAGACGGTGCCGTGGGACGGCGTCACCCGGCGGCTTTCGGAGTGGAACCGAGACCACTCGCTGCGGACCGGCATCGAGGTGAGTGCGTTGTGGATGTTCCAGGAGCTCGCCCGGCAGGTCGGCTTGGAGGCGATGGCGGCCGCCCTCGCCGAGTCGGGCTACGGCAATGCGGACGTCGGCGGTGGCGTCGATCGGTTCTGGCTCGACGGCGGGTTGCGGATCTCGCCGGAGGAGCAGGTCGTGATGCTCGAACGGTTGCTCGCCGACGACCTGCCCTTCGAGGCCCGTCATCAGGCGGCCGTGCGGGAGATCCTCGTCCGTGAGACGGGCGACGGGTGGATCTGGGCCCACAAGACCGGTTGGGCCGTCGCTCCCGAGCCCGAGCTCGGCTGGCTCGTCGGCTGGACCGAGTTCGACGGCGACGAGCACGTCTTCGCACTCAACGTCGACCTCGTCAGCGGTGTGGACCCCGCCGTGCGGCTCGATCTGGCGCGCGAGCTCCTCGTCCTGGCCGGGGCGCTCCCGGACTGATCTCCGCCGCATTCGAGCCCCGGTGGGTGGTCGGCTACGTTCGTCCCGACACGCACGAGCTTCGGGGGGACCGATGACCGACGCCAAGAACGACGGATCCACACCGCGGGCGCCCTTCGCGCCGTGGGATCGTCGAGAACTGCCCGGCAGGTTCAGCGTCGACGAGACGGCCAAGCGGGTCGGCCACTACAAGTGGATCGAGATGCGGATCTTCGAGCTGATGGGCGGATGGGTCGCCACCGTGCCGGAGCTCGACGTGAAGCTCCGACTCGGCACCCACTGCTATCACCACGCCTTCCACGCCGAGTTGTGGCACAAGCGGCTGCCGGAACTGCGGGAGATGAATCCAGAGCGCCTCACGCTGCCACCGAGCCCCGAGGTCGAGGCGTTCATGGACGCCGTCGGTGCGCCCGAGCAGGCCGGCGAGACGATCGAGAAGCTCGTCGGGATGTATCGCGTGCTCATCCCACGGCTCATCGCGACCTACACCTACCACCGCAACAACACCTCGACGATCACCGACGCGCCGACGATCCGCTCGCTCGGCTTCTGCCTCCAGGACGACCTCGAGGAGTGGCGCGAGGGCGAGATGATCCTCCAGTCGATGCTCACCAACGACGAGGCCGTGCAACGAGCGGCAGCCCGGCAGCAGGAACTCGAGTCCCTGCTCGCCGCAGCCGGTGGTGTGATCGGACCCGATTCGATCGGGTCGTTCGAACTCGACGAGGGCTGAACCGATGACCGAGATCACGCTGGACCCGTCGTCGTTCGAGATGGTGCTGTTCGACCCGGACATCATCGTGGCCGACGCCGGGGCGGCCATCGATCGGGTGGCCGGCCTCCGACTCGATTCGCTCGGTGTGACCGTCGACGAGATGAAGCCGACGACCCGGATGCGGGTCACGGGGCTCGACCCGGCGACGATCCACCTCGAATCGGGGACGCTCGAGAACACCAAGCGGCCCCGGACCTATTCGGCCGACGTGGCGGCGATCACGTTCACGAAGCTGTGCTTCGAGATCGCGCAGCGGAGGGACGCGGCATTCGGCGCACCGGATCTCGACGCCGAGCTC
The DNA here is from genome assembly GCA_020629695.1 of Acidimicrobiales bacterium. Classification (GTDB taxonomy): domain Bacteria; phylum Actinomycetota; class Acidimicrobiia; order Acidimicrobiales; family SZUA-35; genus JAHDBV01. The sequence goes on from JAHDCV010000006.1 coordinate 79,182, forward strand.
ACCCACGCCGAACGAATCGCATGGGATGTGCAGTTGATCGGACGGGTGAAGGCCGCCGGTGTCCGCCTCTACCTGCCCAAGTACCGCTACGACTTCCGCAACCGCCATGGCTTCAGCGACGCCGTCGACGCGGCGTTCGACCGGCTGCTCGATCTGGCCACGCCGACGTTCGGCGACATCATGGCGGTCAGCCACGGTCTCACCGACTGAGCCGAGGATCCTCGCCGGGCCGAACCCGTCGGCTCAGCGCATGTCGTGCATCGTGACGGGTTCGTGCAGATCGATCTCGGGGGCGCGGCTCAACAGGCCCGAGCAGGCATCCGCCATGGTGACCATCGCCGGCGAGTCGAAGTGCGTTCGCTGGTGGTCGACCGAGTCCCACTTCTGGACGAGGGTCAGCCGACCCGGGATGATGGTCGAGGCGACCATGTCGATGTTCCGACAGCCGTCCTGCGTGCGGCTCACGACGACGTAGTGGCTGAGGACCGCGAGGAGCGCCTCCGGGTCCTCGGTGTCGAAGACCATGGTGACCATGACCGGTTCGAGGTCGGGATCACCGACGTCGTCGTTGGTCAGCTGCACCTCGTCGTTGGTGGAGTTCGGGGCCATGGCCCCGAGTCTGCGTGCCACACGTCATGTGGTCCAGCTGGGTCGGGTCACTCAAGGCGAGGGCCCGACCCGCCGATGCCATGGCACCGACACTCCGCCTGGCTTCTCGGAGCCCGGGGCGTCGTCAGTAACATCGCGACACGGCAACCGTTGCCGTGATCGGTAGGCTCGAAACAGTCTGGTCGCCTTCCTGGCGGTCTTCCGTAGTGAGAGGTTCGCACCCTTGGCGAAGGAACGAGCAGAGCGTGACGAAGAAGATCTCGTCCGGCTGTATCTCACCGACATCGGCCAGTACCCCCTCCTGACCAAGGAGGACGAGGTCCGCCTCGCCCAGGCGATCGAAGCGGGCAAGGCCGCGTCGGAGGAGATGTCGACGGCCACGGAACTCACGCCTGCGCGCAAGCGCGAACTCCGCCGGGAGATCCGCCGGGGCAACGAAGCCGAGATGACGTTCGTCCAGTCCAACCTCCGGTTGGTCGTGTCGATCGCGAAGAAGTACCAGGCCTCCGGCCTGCCGCTGCTCGACCTCATCCAGGAGGGCAACCTCGGTCTGATGCACGCCGTCGAGAAGTTCGACTGGCGCAAGGGCTTCAAGTTCTCGACGTACGCCACCTGGTGGATCCGTCAGGCCATCACCCGTGGCATCGCCAACACGGGGCGGACCATCCGTCTGCCCGTGCACGCCGGAGACACCCTCGCCCGGCTCCAGAAGGCACGTTCCCGCCTGGAGCTGAAGCTCGGTCGTCCGGCCACGTTGTCCGAACTCTCGGCCGAGGTCGAGATGCCGGAGGACAAGGTGACCGAAGCGCTGCGCTTCGCTGCCGAGCCGTTGTCGCTCTCCGAGCCCCTCCGCGAAGACGGCGACGCCGAACTCGGCGATGTCGTCGAGGATCGTGGCGCCGACTCACCGTTCGAGGTCGCCGCCACGGCGTTGCTGCCCGACGAGATCAGCCGCCTGCTCGCTCCGCTCGACGAGCGCGAGCGCGAGATCCTGAAACTGCGGTTCGGTCTCGACCGTGGCGAGCCCCGCACCCTCGAAGAGGTCGGCGAGCACTTCAACCTCACCCGTGAGCGGATCCGCCAGATCGAAGCCCGGGCGATGTCGAAGCTGCGTCACCCGTCGTCCGACACCGGCGCCCGCGACCTGCTCGCTGTCTGACGTCCGCCCCGCGAGCGCCCGAAGCGTCTCGGCGGCCGCGTCGATCGACCCGGGCTGGTGGATGGGAGAGACTCAGGCGCATGGCGAATCTGCGCGTGCTGACCCTGAACATCGGCTCCGTCCTGGAGGCGAGGTGGGAAGAGCGTCAGCACGAGATCGCGGCCTGGCTGCTCGACCTCGAACCCGACGTGGTGTGTCTGCAGGAGTCTTCGGAGTCGCCCAGCCGGCCGAACCGTGCGGGTGACGTCGCCGACCTGGTCGCCGCTGCGGGCGGCCCGGCCTACGAATGGGCGTTCGGTGGGTTCGAACCGACGTCGCCGTTCTTCGCCGGCCTCGACGAGTCGAGCCTGCTGTTCGGCTCGGCGGTGCTCAGTCGGTGGCCGATCGATCGGACCGGGTTGCATCGGCTTCCGATTCGAGAGGATCTCCCCGGTGCGCGCGGGGTCGGTTGGGAGCTGTTCCATGCCCACACCGCCGGCCTCGACATCTTCTCGACCCATCTGGCGGCCGCTCCGTTCGAGGGTCAGCATCGACGTCTCCAAGTCGTCGAGATCGATCGGCTGGTCAACGTGGTCCGGCAGGATCTCGATCCACTGATCTCCCCGGCCCGCTCGGCCATGCCGCCGATCCTCTGCGGCGACTTCAACGCCGAACCCGAGTCGGACGAGATCCGCTATCTCTGTGGCTACACCGCCTTGGACGGGCACACGACCTTCTGGCAGGACGCGTGGAGGGTCGCGGGTGACGGGACGGCGGGGCTCACGCAGGACTGGCGAGACAACGAACTCGCCGCGGCACTCAACGTGCACCGGAAGCGGATCGACTACGTCTTCGTCGGGGATCCGTTCCTCCGCCGCGGCGGTGGCGGTCGGGTGGTGCACGCGGAGGTCGTGTGTCACGAGCCGAAGACCGGCGTCGTCGCCAGCGATCACCGTGGTGTGCTCGCCGACATCGTCTGGCCGGACCGTCCGGGAGTGTGAGCACGGGGAGCGAACCGCGCGATCCGTCGTGCCGGGTCCGAGCCTGATGGCGGAGGTGGACGGGAATCGAACCCGCCGGACGGGGATCACCCGTCCCACCCGCTTTGAAGGCGGGGGAGCCCACCAGGCGCTCGGACACCTCCACCAGCGAGCGTAGCGACGGTTCGCGCCTGGGCGAGCGGCGGATACCGGCGGACTCGAGCGCCTCCGGTGATCGAGTGTCATCGAGCGCGTGTCACCGAGATCGACAGCAGTTAAGCTGCGTTCACTTGCAGCCACCGCTGCCGATGACGGGCCGGCGAAGGTGCGCGGATGCGAGTGGTGTGGTCTCCCAAGGGCGGCGTCGGATCGACGTCGATCGCGATCGGTCTGGCGTGGCGCCGGGCCGAGGTCGCTCCGTCGTGGCTGATCGATGTGCACGGTGGCGTTGCCGCCGTGTTGGGGGTCGAGTCGGCCACGTTGGGTCTGGCCGACTGGGCCGACGCAACGGATGCACCGGACGACGCGCTCGCTCGGTTGACCCGTGAGGTGGCACCCGGTGTGGGACTGCTCGGCCCCGGAACCGCCTCGATCGGAGGTGAGCTCGACGTCCGACGGCTGCGGTCGGAGACCCTCGCCGTCGGGCCGACGGTCATCGTGGATGCCGGTACCCATCCGGTCACGTCAGCTCTCGTGGCTGCGGCGGATCGATCCACGATGGTGCTCCGGAACTGCGGTGCCGCCGTCGCGATGGCGGTGCGCTGCCCGATCGTGGCGGACGAGGTGTTCGTGATCGTGGAGCCGGGTCGTGCGCTGCGCGGTCGCGATGTGGAGCGGGCACTCGATGTGCCCGCGGTCGAGGTCCCCTTCGTTCCTGCGATGGCCGGCGCCACCGACGTCGGGCTCTCCCGGGCCGGTGTTCCCCGACGCCTGGCCCGAGCGCTGCGTGTGGCATGACGGGCATCGACCTCACGGCGGAGCTGCTCGATGAAGCCGTCGCCCGGCCCGGGATCGGAGCCGGGGCGTTGCTGGAGCGGGCACGCCGGTTGGATCCGCTCCGTCCGCTGAGCGAGGTGGAGCAGATCGTCACCACGGTCCGGCGCCGCGCCGACGGGCTCGCCGCCCTCGCACCCGCGCTCGATGCTCCTGATGTCGACGAGGTGATGGTGTCGGCAGACGGCGTCTGGGTCGAGCGTGCCGGTGTGGTCGAGCGGCTCCGACTCGATCTGAGCCGGGTCGAAGTGGACGTCGTGGTCGAGCGCATCCTGAAGCCGCTGGGCCTCCGGGTCGATCCGTCATCGCCGATGATCGATGCGCGACTGCCCGACGGAAGCCGCGTCAACGTGGTCGTCCCGCCCCTCTGTCCGGACGGGCCGGTCGTGACCATCCGGCGGTTCGCCGACCGTCGAGTTCGCCTCGTCGAGTTCTGTCCCGACCCGGAGGTCGAGGCGTTCGTGGTGGACCGTGTGCGGCGCCGATCCTCGATCCTCGTGGTGGGCGGCACCGGTGCCGGCAAGACGACGCTGCTCAACGCGCTGGCGGGGTCGATCGATCCCGGAGAACGGGTGATCACGGTGGAGGACACCGCCGAACTCCGCCTGCGGCTCCCGCATGTCGTCCGTCTCGAAGCCCGACCTGCCAACGCCGAGGGCGTCGGCGCGGTGCCGTTGGGTGCGTTGCTCCGCAATGCGCTCCGGATGCGGCCCGACCGCCTCGTGGTCGGTGAGGTGCGCGGCGCCGAGGCGTTCGACCTGCTGCTGGCGCTGAACACGGGTCACGACGGGTCGATGGCGACATGCCATGCCGTGTCGGCCGCCACCGGCCTGGAGCGGCTCGCTCTGCTGGCGACGATGGGGCGGCCCGGACTCGATCCCGCCCTCGTTCGCCACCAGGTGGCCACCGGGATCGACAGCGTCGCGGTGGTCCGACGAACGGCCGAGGGGCGCCGACTCGTGGAACTCGCCGATGTCGTGGACGACGGGGGCCTCCCGGTGGCCGAGGTGGTGTGGGCCGGATGAGTGGGCCGTGGTTGCGTGGGAACCTCGCAGCTCCGCGTTTCCGGCGTCGGGGGCCGAGTCCGATCGTTCGACGGAGCCTCGTGATCCGCTCGGGGCTCGACGGCGTCACCGTCGCGGCCGGTGGCGCTGGCCTGGTCGTTTCGCTGGCGATCGGGTCGTGGCTTCCGTCGGTGCTCGGCGTCCTGGCCGCGGTGATCATCGGGCTGGCTCGTCGAGACCACGCCATCGAACGACGCGGCCGGGCCCGGCGCGAGGCGATCCGGTCGACGCTCTCCCGGATCGATGCCTCGGCCCGGGCGGGCACTGCGCTCGGGCCGGCGGTGCAGGCGGCGTGTGCCGGCCCGGCGACCGAGCATCCACACCTCCTGGCCGTCGGCACCCGGCTCGAGCGAGGTTTCCCACTCGCGCAAGCGCTCGACATCGAGTCGACCGACCGGGACGAGTCGCTCGACCTCGTGCTGGTCACGCTGTCGGTCCTGGCCGGGCGCGGTGGGCCGGCGACCGCTGCGTTGAGCCGCCTCCTCGACGTGATCGACGCGCTCGACGCCGCCGCAGCCGATGAGCGGGCGGCCTCGGCGCAGGTGCGTGCATCGGCCCTCGTGCTGGTCTGCCTCCCGGTCGCCTTCGCCGCTCTCGGCGCCTCGGTCGACGCGGAGATCCGGTCGGTGTTCCTCGACCGTCCGATCGGTGCGCTCTGTGTTGCGGTCGCCGGCGGGTTGGATCTGCTCGGGTGGCGATGGACGCGGCGGTTGGTGGCCGCATGAACGTGGTCGTCACGTTGATGCTGGTGGTTGCGCTGTGGGTGGCACCGCTCGGGCGGCCGGTTCGGGTCGGTCTCGTGGTCGGCGGTCGGCCACGAGTGCGAGGCAGGGTCGTGTCGATCGTGGCGGGATCCATCGCCGGTGCCGCGCTCGCGCCGATACCGGCATCGATCGTCGCCGTCGTCGGATGGGTCGCGCTTCGGCGACGTCGTCTGGCCTCGGCCGAGCGGGCCGATGCCGAGCGGGCGGACAGTGTCGTGGAGGTGGCCGATCTGCTGGGTGTCGTCGTCGGCGCCGGCGGGAGTGTGGCGGAGGCGCTCGCTCTGGTGGCCGACCGCGGGCCCGAGTCGATCCGCCCGGCGTTCCTGGCCGTTCTCGCTGATGCCGAGCACGGCTTGGGTCTCGTGTCGTCGCTCCAGCGCGCCGAGCTGCCCAGCTCGTTCCGGCCGCTGCTCGCGGGTCTGGTCTCCGCCGAGCGTGACGGCGCGCCGCTCGGCGTCGTCGTCGCCCGGCTCGCCGACAGCGCCAGGGCGGCGCGTGCCGCCCGTATGCGCGCCCGTATGCAGCGGCTGCCGGTGCTGCTGCTCGCCCCGCTCACGCTGTGTTTCCTTCCAGCGGTCCTCATCGGAGCGGTGGTCCCGGTGGTGCTCGCCCACCTCACCGTCCTCGGTCTCTGAACCCGTTCTCGCAGCATCCCGCTGCCGCCCGCGAGGGCCCACCCGTTCCAAAGGAGTCCACATGGACGAACCCACATCAAACACGGCGTTGCGGCGAGTGCACGAAGCCGGTCAGGCCACGGCGGAGTACGCCCTCGTCGTCCTCGGCGCCGCGGCCGTCGCCGGTCTCTTCATCGCCTGGGCGGCCGGGACCGGTCGGATCGGCGACCTGCTGAACGCGGTCATCGACGCGGTCATCGGGCAGGTCGGCTGATGCGGTGGGGTCGCGGCGAGCCCGGGCAGGCGACCGTCGAGGTGGTCCTCGTGCTACCGATCGTGGTGATGCTCGGGCTCGTCGTGGCCCAACTCGGTCTGGTCACCCTCGATGCCCTTCTGCTCCACCACGCGGTCCGTGAGGCAGCCCGCGCCGCCGCGGTCGACCCCGACCCGGGGGTCGCCTCGGCGGCCGGTCGGGGGGCTTCGTCACTCGATGTGGGCCGGCTGTCGATCGAGCTCGGTGGCGGGCGCCGTGAGGGTGACACCCTCCTGGTGGTCGGGCGATACCGCTCGCCGACGGAGGTGCCTCTGGTGGGCTGGATGGTCGATGACGTGTCGTTGGAGGCGTCGGCGGCGATGCGGGTCGAGTGACGACTACCGGCGGTCGGCCGCGTAGATGATCAGTCGCTCCATCACGTCGTCGCCGGCCGCGGCGACGTTGCCGGCGTCGAATGGCGGCTGCGGGTCGTACTCGATCATGAGTTGCATCGCCTTCGCCGCGACCTCGTCCACGAGGAGCTCGCTCAGGCGGAGCGCCATGTCGATCCCGCTCGAGACGCCCGCGGCCGTGATCACCCTGGCAGCGAGATGCTCGACCACACGTGTTCCGGTCGGTGTTGCGCCGAAGGCCGCGATGCGGTCGTAGGCGGACCAGTGCGTGGTCGCCTCGAGGCCATCGAGCAACCCGGCCGCACCGAGCACCTCCGACCCCGTGCAGACCGAGGTGGTGAATCTCGTCGTGTCGTGGGCGGACCGGACCCAGTCGATGATCGGGCTGGCCTGGGCGGTCAGTGTGCGGGTGCCGAATCCTCCGGGCACGACGATCACATCGGGGTCGGGGAGGTCGTCGAGGGTCGCATCGACCATCAGCCCGAGGAAGCCGTTGTCGGTCCGGACCTCGCCGGTCTCGACCCCGACGAAGGTGACGCTCGAGCCGGGCAGGCGTTGCAGCACCTCGTAGGGCCCGATGGCGTCGAGGGCCGTCATGTGTTCGAAGAGCGGGATGGCGATGCGGAGCGGTGCGGGCGTGTCGGTCATGACGAGGTCTCCTGGAGTCGGAAGCGATTGCGGTAGTGGTCGGGGCTGACGCCGAGGCGCCGGACGAATGCCCGCCGCATGGTCTCGGCCGTTCCGAAGCCGGCATGGCGAGCGATCGCCTCCACGCCGGCTGGTGTTCGTTCGAGTTGGTTCCTGGCGACCGAGATCCGGATGTGTTCGAGATAGCGAGCCGGAGATTCGCCGACCTCGGCGCGGAAGCGGCGGCTGAAGTTCCGCTCGGACATGCCCACTTCGGTGGCCAAGCGGTCGACCGACCACGACGCGGACGGGTCTCGATGCATGAGCTGCTTCGCCTCGCTGATCGGCTCGGTCTCGGCCGCTTCGGACCAGACCGGCGCCGCGAACTGCGACTGCCCGCCCGTGCGGCGGAGGAACACGACCATCCATCGGGCGACGTCCTGAGCGAGTGCGGCGTCATGGTCGTGCTCGATCATCGCGAGCGCGAGGTCGATGCCCGCGACCACGCCCGCGGAGGACCAGACCGGGCCGTCGTGGATGTGGAGACGATCGTCTTCCACGATGATGTCGGGAAAGGCCGTGGCCAGCTTCCTCGACCGGGCCCAGTGGGTGGTCACCTGGCGTCCGCTCGCCCGTCCGGTCGCGGCGAGCAGGAACGTCCCGGTGCACACGGACGCGACGCGAGGTGTGCGGCCGGCGAGGTCGGTGGCCCAGGACCGATACGCCGGATCGTGGACCGCGTCGTGGACGCCGTCGCCACCGACGAAGACGACGGTGTCGGGTGTCGTCTCGTCGTCGGAGATCTGGTCCGGGATGATCCGGATGCCCGCCTCGGTCCGGATCGACGTGGCAGACGGATGCACGACCCGGAGCCGGTATCCCGCTCCGGCTCGACCCGTCGACTCGATCAGCCGCGTCGCCGTCGAGAACATCTCCATCGGCCCCGCCAGGTCCAGCGTCTGGATGTCGTCGTAGACGGCGAACCAGATGGTGTGCTCACTCCTCACGCCCTGAGCATCGACGCCGACCTCGATGGCGTCAATGCCACGCTCCCCACGGTTCCGGCCACCGTGGTCGGCTGATGACCGTTGCTCAGAACGGGTCGTCGGCGGCCCCGAGTGTCGTGGTGAGCAGGGCGAGCGCGGCGTGTTTGTCGAGCGGCTCGTTGCCGTTGCCGCACTTCGGCGACTGCACACACGAGGGGCAACCGCTGGTGCAGGTGCAGTTCCGGAGCACGTCGATGGTCGCGGCGAGATGGCGATCGGCGGCGCCGAAGGCCAACTCCGCGATGCCGGCGCCACCGGGATGGCCGTCGTAGATGAAGATCGACGGCAGGCCGGTCTGAGGTGCCTCGGCGATCGAGACCCCACCGACGTCCCAGCGATCGCAGATCGTGAACAGAGGCAGGATGCCGATGCCCGCGTGCTCGGCGGCATGGAGCGCGCCGGGCACGGCGAACGGTCGGACACCGGCGGCCGCGACGACGTCGGGGTCCCACTCGTACCGGATCGAGCGTGTCTCGAGCTCGGAAGGAGGAAGGTCGAGGTCGTGGGTCTCGGCGGGGCCGGAGGATCCCTGCTGGTGGACGCGGTATCCCGTGACGGTCGTCGTGACCCGGACCGAACCGATGTGCAGCGTCGACCTGCCCACCTGCTTCCGTTCGTCGTCGTCGAGGACCTCGATCGCGATGTCGGACCGCACCGAGGTCCATGTCGAGCCGTCGTGTTCCGACACGATCGCCTCCCGGCTGTGCAGGTCGAGGGTCTCGACCTTCCATGGCTGGCCCCGGTGCAGGTAGACCGCGCCCGGATGGACGATGTTCGGAGCCCGTCCGGCTTCGACCGTTCCGATCAATCGGCCGTCTTCGGTGACGATCCGCACCTCTCCCACCGAGGTGGAACGAAGCCCGATCCGATGGAACGGCATGCCCCGACCGCTCCACACCGCCCGCGGGATCATCGAGCGATCGGGACGGAGCTTCAGGTCGTCTCCGACGACGGCGCGACGGACGCCGTCGTCGAGTACGTCCGGCCACCACCGTTCGTCGATCGGGGTGAGCGGGTACTCGTAGGCCGCACAGCCGAGGTGCGGGTCGAGAATGTGCGGGTTGGCGACGTTGACCACGGCTGGTTCCGGTGGACGTTCGAAGAGGTCCTGCGGGTTGCTCATGAACCACTGGTCGAGTTGGTCCTCGCCGGCGACGAGCACGGCGAGCGATGATCGGTCACGCCGACCGGCCCGCCCGACCTGCTGCCAGAACGAGGCGATCGTGCCGGGGAAACCGACGAGCACGGTGGCGTCGAGGCCGCCGATGTCGATGCCGAGCTCGAGCGCGGAGGTCGCGATCACCGCACGGACGGACCCGGCCGCCACCTCCGCCTCGATCTCGCGACGTTCGGCCGCCAGGTAGCCGGCCCGGTAGGGACGAACGGTGTCGGCGAGTTCCGGAGGCAGCGCTCGTTGCACCCCGGCGGCCACCCGTTCGGTCTGCGCTCGGCTCGAACAGAAGGTGATCACCCGGAGGCCGCTCGACACCAGTTCGCTCACGACCCGGATCGCTTCGGTGGCGGGGGCGACTCGGCGCTGGCGGGACACGTCGGTGGAATCGTCGGCGCCCGCTCGCAGCGCCGGTTGGACGAGCGCGACGGCCTTCGCCGCCTGCGGTGAGCCGTCGGTGGTGACCGCCTCGACCGGTCGGCCGACGATCTCGGACGCGAGGGTGGCCGGATCGCCGATGGTGGCCGAACAGAGCACGAACGTCGGCTCGGCGCCGTACAACCCGGCGATCCGTTGGAGCCGGCGCATGACGTGGGCGAGGTTGGTGCCGAAGATGCCCCGGAGCACGTGGAGCTCGTCGATGACGACGTAGCGGAGGCGCTTGAAGAACGTGGCCCATTTCGTGTGGTGGGGGAGCAGGGCGTGGTGGACCATCTCGGGGTTGGTCAACAACACGTTGGCGTTCGATCGGGCCCACGTCCGTTCGTTGCGCGAGGCGTCTCCGTCATAGGTGACGGCGGTGAGGCGGTCGACGCCGAGCTCGCCGAAGGCCCGGAGCTGATCCTGTGCGAGCGCCTTGGTGGGATAGATGAGCAGTGAGGTCGACGGACGGAGCCCGTCCACGATCGACTCGGCGATCGGCAGCTGGTAGCAGAGCGACTTGCCCGAGGCCGTGCCGGTCGCGATGACGGTGTGCCTGCCCGCCCGGATGTGGTCGATCGCTTCGGCTTGGTGGCTCCACAACGACGAGGGGCCGACACCGGCGAGCGTGCCGGGCCACGGCTCGGCCAATGTCGAGACGCGACCCTCGCGTGCCGGCAGCCGCTGCACGTGCACCAGGCGTCCGTCCGCAGCGAGGCCCTCGATCGCGAGGTCGGGATCGGCGATGCGCCGATCGTGGAGGACCGAGACGCCGAGGCCGGCATCACCGAGTGGAGAGGGGTCCGCCGACACGTGCCCAGTCTACGACCGGCCCCCGACACCGCCCGAACACGTGTTCAGTCGCCGGATGTGTCGTCGATGGCCGCTCTCGGCGACCATCGACGGCATGGACACGATCTGGGTGCTCGGCGATCAACTCCGAGCCGACACGGGCGCCCTCGCCGGGCGCGAACCCGGTCGCTGTCGAGTGTTGCTCGTCGTGTCCGACACGAAGCTCGCCTCGAAGCGTTGGCACGTGCAACGCCTGCACCTCGTCGTCTCGGCGATGCACCACTTCGCTGCCGAACTCCGCGACGCCGGCCACCTCGTCGACCTCCGGACGGCCCCGACGATGGCGGACGGTGTGCGCGCCCATGTGGCCGAGTTCGAACCGGACCGCGTGATCGCCATGGAGCCGATGTCGTGGGACGGGCTCGCCATGTTCGAACGCCTCGGCGTCGAGACCGTCGCCAACGACCAGTTCCTCTGCCATTGGCGCGAGTTCGCCGACTGGCAGGCCGACCGCAAGCGGTTCGTGATGGAGGACTTCTACCGCTGGCAGCGGACTCGGCTCGGCATCCTCATGGAGGCCGACGGCAGCCCGGCGGGCGGCGGATGGAACTTCGACAAGGACAACCGCGAACCGCCTCCCGAGGACGGCCGGAGCTGGCCTGCGATCACCCGGTTCGAGCGATCGGCGGTCGACGACGAGGTCCTGGAGTTGGTCGAGGGACTCGACGTGTGGGGAGACGCACCCGACGGCACGTGGCCCGTCACGCGGACCCAGGCGCTGCAGCGGCTCGACGACGTCATCACCCACGCCCTCCCGGTCTTCGGGCCCCATGAGGACGCGATGTTGACGGCCGAGTGGAAGCTCGCCCACTCCGTGCTCGCCTCGTCGATGAACCTCGGCCTGCTCCATCCCGGTGAGATCGCCGAGGCCGCCGAAGCCGCCTATCGGGAGGGTCGGGTCCCGATCGCCTCCGCCGAGGGGTTCATCCGACAGGTCATCGGCTGGCGGGAGTACGTGTGGGGGGTGTTCTGGCTGTGGATGCCGGGGTACCGCACCGAGAACCAGCTCGATGCGACCCGGTCGGTCCCGGTCGCCTTCACCGAGGGCCGCACCGAGATGGCCTGCGTGGCTTCGGCCCACGGTCACCTCCGCGCCCACGGGTACACCCACCACATCGAACGCCTGATGGTGTTCGGCAACCTCGCCCTCACGGCAGGGGTCGATCCGGCGGCCATGGTCGAGTGGATGTGGGCGAGCTTCGTCGACGGGGCCGAGTGGGTGATGCTGCCGAACGTGATCGGCATGGCGCTGCACGCCGATGGCGGCCGCATGGCGACGAAGCCGTACGCGTCCGGCGGCGCCTACATCAACAGGATGTCGGATTCCTGCAAGGGCTGCCGCTACGACCCGAAGAAGCGAACGGGGCCGACCGCCTGCCCCTTCACGACGCTCTACTGGGACTTCCTCGCACGCAACGAGGCCGCCTTCACGGGCAACCACCGGATGGGCCAGCAGCTCGCGGGTATGCGTCGGCTGAAGGATCTGGACGCCACCCGCGAGCGGGCCGGCGAGGTCCTCGAGCGGCTCGACGCCGGAACACTCTGATGCCGGATCGAGCCGATCGTCGGGCCCGGCAACGTCTCGGCACGGTGCCGACGAAGGACTGCGCGTCCTGCGGCCGGCTGATCGAGTGGCGGAAGAAGTGGGAGCGCAGCTGGGGCGAGGTCCGCTATTGCTCCGACACGTGCCGTCGGCGCAGGGTCCGGCCGGTCGACACCGAACTCGAAGCCGCCATCACCGACCTGCTCGCCGCCCGGGCGACGGGTGCGTCGATCTGCCCGTCGGAAGCCGCTCGCCGGGTCGACCCCGACGACTGGCGGCCGCTCATGGAGCCGGCTCGTGCCGCCGCTCGGCGTCTGGTCGTCGCGGGCGAGATCGAGATCACCCAACGGGGCCACGTGGTCGACCCGTCGACGGCCAGAGGTCCCATCCGTCTCCGACTGCGCCGCTGAGGTCCGATGCCATCGCTCCCCACCCCCGATCCGGGCCGCCCCGCCGCCGAGGCCTTCGTCGCCGAGCATCTCGCTCATCTCGTCCGTGACGAGGTGCGTGGATCCGATCGATTCCGCGGGGGTCAGATGGCGGCCGATGCGGCGGTCCAGTCCTACGACGTCGCCGGCTACGCCGGCCGGCGCAACGAGGTCGCACCCCAGTCCCGACGGGGGGCCTCGGCCCTGTCGCCGTATGTCCGGTACGGCCTCGTGACGCTGGCCGAGTTGTGGCGCCACGTCGCCGACGGTCCGCCGAAGGATCGCAGCAAGTTCCGCGACGAACTGTTGTGGCAGGAGTACGCCCGCCACTGGTACGCCCGCCTCGGCACGGCCACGAGGAGCGGGGTCCGTGCCGAACTCGACAGCTCCGCTG
>JAHDCV010000062.1 GCA_020629695.1 Acidimicrobiales bacterium
GCAGCCATACGGGTCATCGTAGATCCCGCTGTTCAGGAGGGGATGTCGGCGATCCTGGCTCGGTCGTGCCGAGCGGTCATCCGGGGATCTCCGCGATCCAGGCGAGGGTGCGGCCGCTGAGGCCGTCGAAGGAATCCTGCGGCGAGTCGGGCCCGGTCCGGCCCGTCAGCATCACTCGGCCAGCGCTGATCTGAGGCATGGCGAAGCTCGGCAGCGACCCGAGCGTTTCGCGAAGCGGCGTCAACGACCACTCGGTGCCGGTTGACGTCGTGAGCAGATCGTTCCCGCCGAGTTCGGCGATGGCCGAGGTCCAGGTCGTACGCACGCCCTCCCAGGCTTCTCGGCTGAGCGTCAGGTCGCCGACGTCGTCAGTGGAGATGGTCCATCCGGAGTCCGTTTCGGTGATCTCGCCGGGGAAGGGCCCCTCCCGGAGTTCGTACCTCCGAGAGCCGAGCTCGGTGGTGAGCGTGACGCAACAGTGGAGGACGAACTCGATGCTGCCCTCCGGCACATCGACGACCGCCGCCGGACTCGGGAAGCCGGGAGGCTCGGTGACGAACACGGCACCCTCGTCGTTGGCGACGCCCTGGATGAAGCCGAGCCCGGTCCCGGGCCAGTCGATGCGCTCCCCGTCGGCGGACAGTCGCAGCAGACCGTTGAGGAGGTCGATGTCGACCCCGCCGATCGTGCCGTGGGTCGGTTCGTCGTCGTCGACACGCTCCCAGTCGGATGCGTCCCGCACGAAGAGGTCGCCGTTCCAGAGGCGGAACCGGAGCTGACCGTCGACCACCTCGATCTCGTTGATTGGGACCCGCAGCTCGGGTGGCGCTACCTCTTCGAGGACGCCGCCGTTCGACGGATCGACGCGCAGGATCCGGGTCGTCGGCGCCGACGACATGCGTTCGATGGCGGCTTCGGCCTCGGCGTCGAGGAGCGAATCGTCCAACTCGATACGGCGCGTGGCCATTCCGCTGAAGGTGACGAGGTCGATGCGGCGGTTGGACGGATCGAGGACGGCCGCGATCTCGTCGCCCATGAGCTCCTCGCCGACGAGCTCGAGGTAGGCGTCGGCGTCGAACTGCGGCCACTCCTCGATGGTCACGACGACCGAGTCACCGTGCCGCACGGCATCGAGTGCGAGGCGGACGTGCCCGACGAGTTCGGACGAGGAGACGACCGGATCGAGGAGGACTGCTCGCCACGCCAGGCCGTGATCGCTGGTGAGGGCGAGGTTGCCGTTGTCGGTGGTGGCTGCGATGACGCCCTCACGGGGCGTCGTGATCTGCCGAGCCGCCGGCGGCAGGGTCCTCTCGACCCACTCGCCGTCGTGAAGCCACAGTCGGTCGCCGAGTGCGTCGTACGCCACCACGACTTCGCCGTCGAGGTGGACGTCGTTGACACCATCCGGCAGCTCGAACGGTTGCCAGTCCCACGGTTGGTCGGTGACGAACACGTCGACACCTTTGGCGAGATCGACCGGTTGTGCGTCGGGCGCGGTGGTGTCGGCCAGGTCCGAGTCCGCTGCGGACGGTTCGGTCACGGGCGTCGCGACCTCGTCGCCGCCACGGAGTGCGACCACGCCGAGCCCGACCGCCGCGAGTGCACCGAGCACGACCAGTCCGACGCCGGTCCGCGAGCGCCGGACCACTTCCGACGTCTCGATCCGGGCGTCGTCGAGTACGTCGACGACCGGTCCTCGCTCACCTCGTCCGTCCACCACCGTCGCGACGTTAGGTGAACGCCGCCGGCTGTTGCCGTCGGCTGCTGCTGTGCGAAGCTCGGCCATGGCCGACCGCACGCTCCTTCTCGATCGACTCGCCCGGCAACGGGTACGCACCATCGAATGGGCTCGAGCGCTCGACACTGACGAGCTCGTCCGGCCGGTGACGCCGAGTGAGACCGACGATGGTGCCGCGTGGTCGGCGTTCGACCACCTCGCCCACCTGCTCCGGATCGAGCGGGCGTTCCTGACGATGGCGCAATCGACGCTCGCCGGGGACGAGGCGCCGGTGAAGATCCCGGGGCGGACGTTCGAGGAGAAGCTCGCCGCCGTGCACGCGGCCAACGAGGCCCATCTCGCCGAGCAACGGGGCCGAACGCTGGACGACGTGCTCCGCGACCTCGCCGACGCACGGGCGGCCACCCTCGAGTTCATCGACTCGATCACCGACGAGCAGCTCGACACCCCGATGCCCGGTGCCCCGTGGGGCGACGGCACGATCGCCGGCGTGCTCGGCGCCAACGGTCTGCACGAGCGGCAACACATCACCTGGGTCGACGACGCCGCCGACCGGTCCTGATCAGGGACGGCCGATCTCGTCGGCCGGGGCACTGGCCGACCCTCGGCTCACGACGGGATGTCGGCCACCCAGGCGACCATGGTCGACCAGCCGTCGAGCAGTTCGTCGACCGTCTGGGGCAGGCGATGACCGACGACCATCGCCGTGCCACCCTCCACCTCGGTCTCGACCCACGGCTGCACCGGCCCGAGGCGCGTGCGGGCCCAGGTCGTGCCGTCGACGGAGGCCAGCACCATCGGCCCGTCTATCTCCGACGTCGCCGCCCGCACCGCGGTCTCCCACTCGCGGTCCGTGAACGTGAACACCGACCCGGACGGGTCCTCGATCCGCCAGGTCGAGTCGTCGACGCGCTCCAGCGGTGGCTGGTACCACTGGCCGACGATGCCGCCGTCGACCCGCGCGAGCGCCCAGTCGTCGAACGACCGGACGGTGAGCACGTGGTCGTCGTCGGCGAACTCGAGCTCGAAGGCGGCCTCATCAGGGCGGGTCACCAGCACGGCGGCGTCCGGTGCGATCGTGCCGTGCGAACCCACGACGTCGTCCCATGCCGCCCAGTCCGTCGTCGATGCCCACCGGACCCGCACGAGACCCTCGGCCACGATCTCGACGTCGCCGATCCGGCGACCGTCGAATGATCTCGCCTCCTCGACCCAGCCCGACGCCGTCCGACGCCAGGCGCTTGCGCCGCTCTCGACGACCACCGCACCGTCGGTGTCGAGCAGCCTGACCGGCCCATCCATGAGCTCCAGCTCGTCGTCACGCACGACGGTGCCGTCCTGGTCGATCTCGAGCACCCGGCTGGTCCACTCGGGAGGGCCGCCATCGAGCATGGCGAGCGACTCGGCATCGAGGAGTGCGTCATCGATCAGGATCACCGTGGGCTCGGAGCCGTCACCGGTGGCACGCCGGAGATGGATCTGCCGACCGAACCCCTCGGCCCAGTCGAACTCGTCCGGATCGATCTCAGGGTGGTGATCGGCCAAATAGGACCCGGCGTCGAAGCCGTCGGCGCTCACCACGTGGGCGAGCAGGTTGCCGTCGTCGCGGCGGAGGGCCGCCGAGACCGACACCATTCGGTGGACGTAGCGCCCCACTTCACCCGGCTGCTGGATCTCGTGCCACCGCTCGCCGAGACCGAAGGTCACCGAGAGACCGGCGCCGTCGGAGCGGAGCACGGCTCCCTCGGCGACGTACAGCCGACCGAATCCGTCGAACGCCGAGATCAGTTGCCAGTCGCCGTCCTCGTCGAGCAGGTGGAACTCGGTCGGCGCCTCGCCGACCTGCAACGGGCCGTCAACGGTGAGTGCCCAGGGACGACCGTCGATCAGCCCGACCTGGATCGCTCGTTCGGGGACCTCGACTCGCCGCCAGGCCCAGGCGTCATCGACGACGGTGAAGTCGGCTGCCGGGTCGATGGGCGGACGGCTCTCGGCCATCGTCGTTCCGTCCTCGTCGACGGCGGCCGACGCCACGTCGTCGACAGACGATCGGCCATCGCCCCTGGTCGCCGCGACGGTGATGGCGATCGCGGCGGCGGCCGCGGCGAGGAACGCAAGGGGCCATCGCGATCGACGAGCCACGGTGTCGCTCGTCTCGGTTGTGCCCGATGATCCGGTCGACGTCGGCTCGGTCCACTCCACCTCATCCACGGCCTCACACTAGAACCGGGTATGTCACCGGCCGGTGGCACCCGTGAGGTCTGCTCGGCTCAGAGTCCGAGGGTCCGGGGCAGTTCGGACACCCAGACCTCGTAGCCGCCGCCGGTGTCGCCACCGTCCAGCCGGGTGACGACGGCGATGGCCTCACTGCCGTTGGTCTCGACGCTCACCACCCGGGCGCCGCCGCCGAACGCCGCTTCGACGGATGTCCGGACCCAGCGTCGACCATCGGTCGTCGCGAGCAGGTCGGCGCTGCCGGCCTCCACGAGCGTGCCGGCGACCGCCGCCGTCTCGCCGACGTGCCAGGCGGCCCACGTGCCGAGTTCGGGACGCACGAGGTCGTCCAGGTCGTCGGTCATGGCCGGCGTCCGCGGCGCGAACTCGACGCCCTGCACCATCTCGGTCCAGATGCCGCCGGAGTCCCGCCAGGTGTCGCCGTCGAGCACCCAGCGGTTCCCGTCGGCGCCCTGGGCGATGATCTCGCCGTCACGCACTTCGATCCGCACGAACCACGTCGACGCCCGGTACGACTCGAGAATCCGACCGTCGGCGAGCGACACCCGGAACGATCCGAACGTGGGTGCGTCGTCGAGGTCGCCGTTGTTCTGCCTCAGGACGCCGGTGAGCAGGGCCTCGCCGATCACCGATTCGTCGATGGGGAAGCGATCGCCGCCGCTCGTCTGGATCGCGCCGTCGACGATGACGAGGGTGTCGAGCTGGTCGACCAGCTCGGGGTGGCGCTCGGCGACGTAGGCCGGCAGGTCGAACTCGGCCCACACCTCGCCCCGGGCGACGGCGGTGCCGTCGCCGGCGTCGGCGATCTGCTGGACGTCGACGAACCAACGGCCGAAGGGTTGCTCGGCTCGACCGTGTCGGATCCCGGTCCAGGTCGCGCCGCCGTCGACGGTCAGCCACCCGCCCTCGGATGTCGTGAGGCTGAGCAGGTCGTCGGCGGTCGAGGCGAGCCAGCCCCAGCGGGCTCCCGTGGGTAGCGAGGCCCGCCAACCGTCGCCGTCGTCGACGAACACGGTCGGGTTGGTCTCGGGTCCGTTGGTCATGACCCAGCGGCCGTCGGCCGTGAAGCCGGATCCGAGGACATCCGGCGGGGAGTCGAGCCGCGTCCACGCCCAACTCGACGTTTCGACGACGACCATCGATTCGGTGTCGGCCCCGCCACCGGTCGAACAGGCGGCCAGGAAGAGCGCCAGCAGAAGTGGGAGCCGCCGCATCCCGCGAGCGTAGGTGTGCTGCCCCGATCGGGAAGGAATCGGACGGGTCGGTAGTTTGTCCGGTGTGGTCGATCTGCTCGCCTCCATTCCTTCACCCGGCACGTCGAGCATCTCGCTCGGCCCCCTGACGCTTCGGGCCTACGGTCTGATGATCGCGATCGGCGTCTACGTCGCGGTCGAGCTCGGTCGCCGACGCTGGGAGGCCCGTGGTGGTGACGGCGAGGACATCATGCGGATCGCCTGGTACGCCGTGCCCGCCGGACTCATCGGTTCGCGGGTGTACCACGTCGCCACCGACTGGAAGTCGTACCAGGGGCGATGGCTCGACTCCCTCGAGATCTGGAACGGCGGCCTCGGTATCCCCGGCGGCCTCCTCGCCGGTGTCGGTGTCGGCGTCTGGGTGGCCAAGCGTCAGGGGATGGACCTGCGCACCGGGTTCGACGCCCTCATTCCCGGCATCCCGATCGCGCAGGCCATCGGCCGGCTCGGCAACTGGTTCAACCAGGAGCTGTTCGGTCGCCCGAGCGACCTCCCCTGGGCGGTCGAGATCGACGAGCAGCACCGGCCGGCGGAGTTCGCGGATGAACCGACCTTCCATCCGACCTTCGCCTACGAAGCGGTGTGGAACCTGCTCCTCGCCGGCTTCCTGCTCTGGTTGGAACGGAAGAAGGTGTTGAAGCGCGGTCAGATCCTGCCGGTGTGGATCATCGGCTACGGCGTGGGCCGGTTCCTCGTGGAGCGGGTCCGGATCGATCCGGCGTCGTTGGTGCTCGGCCTCCGGGTCAACATCTGGATGTCCGGGGTCGCCGTGCTCGCCGGTGTGATCGGGCTGTGGTGGACCAATCGGAACTGGGACGACAGCCCGGCTCCCGCGATGGGCACGGCTGCCACCGCAGAACTGACCGACGAGCCGGCCTGATCAGGTCGGGCGAGTCCCGAGAAGGATCGGCCGGCGGGGGTCGTTGGGTACGAGCATCAGGTGCTGGCGACCGATGAGCACCGACGGCACGACCGAGTCGATCGGGAACGTCGACAGTGGCAGATGGATCCAGGACTGCCCGTCGTCCAGGCTCCACGACAGGCTCGGCATACCGAGCTCGGGTGTCACCGACCCGTCGAGCAGGTTCAGCCCGTCGAGTTGGGCGTTGACCTCGTCGAGCGAGAACCGGAACAACGCCACGCCGGAAGCGAGATGGACGACCTGGATCTCGGTGGTTCCGTCCTCCCGTTCGTTCAGGGTGACGCCGGCATCTCGGAGCGAGCTCGGCCCGCTCACGTAGAACTCCAGCGACGGCGCGATCGCCGTCGGTGTGTAGAAGCGCCACTCGGAGGTGTCCAACACGAACTCGAGCCGGGCGCCCACACCTTCGGTGTCTCGGACCGTGATCACCTCGGGCAGGTCGGGTGCGACCTCGGCGTCGTCGACCGGCACCCCGACCACCGCGGTCAGCCGGCCGCGACTCGCAGCTTCGGTGAGGGTGAGCCCCGGGTAGTTGGCGATCTCGATGGCCTGGCCCGTCGTGATCAGTCGGAACAGGTCGACGCCCTGGGCGAGCACGGGTGGGTTCGCCGAGGCGAAGGTCCCGTCGGCTCCCATCGCCGGGGCCTGTGTGAACGGTGTGACGGGCTCGAAGGTCCTGCCGTCCTGCGAACGGAAGAACTGCGGTCCGTCGTCGGACGGTGCCGCGACCAGCCACTGGCTGCCGTCGTGTGCGATCCGCATCCCCCGACCGCTCGGGAGGCTCACGTCCAGCTCGGTCACGACGTCCTCGGCGTCCGGGTCGACGAAGAAGAGACCTCGGCGGCTGAGCGTCTCGTAACCGACCACGGCGACTCCGCCGAGCCGTTCTCCGGTCCACGCCGCGCCGTCGATGGCCTTGAGCCCGGTCCACGTGGCGCCGTCGAGCGAGACGGACGCGGCTCGATCGCGGTTCACGGCGACCAGCAGGCCGTTGCCGACCATCTGGAGGCGTGATCCGGCCGGTCGATCGACGGGCACGCCGACCCAGGTGCCGTCGTCAGCGAGTGTCGCCGTGAGGTGGCGACCTTCACTGTCCTGGACGAGCAGGCTCGGCTGACCGTCGTTGAGGCCGGCACTCTGGACGAGCAGACCGGCCTCGGCCCGGAGACGCCCCCACGCCAGCGATCCCGCTTCGGAGCTGATCTCGATGGCGACCGGTTCGACGTCGAGCGATGCGGCGATCAGGTCGAACCACTCCGGAGGTGCGACCGGTGTGCCTTCGGCGTCGCCGACGGTCTCGTCGATCGTGGTGGAGGGGAGTGCGATCGGGTTCGACTGGGGGCTCGGTCGCATCAGCGCGGCGACGGCGACGACGGTGAAGCCGGCTGCGAGGAGCACGGCGACGACGTTGCGGCGATTCGACGTGACGACCGCGGAGGTCTCCACGTGGGCGTCGTGGGCGACGTCGTCGAGCAGGATCGGATCGTCCATCAGACCGACCAGTCTCGCGGAGGTGGTCGGATCGTGCCGCCTCAGCCGTTGATCGGACGGAACAACACCCCATCCGATCCCACGATGGCCGACACGTCGGGGGTGGTGAGCAGCGTCGGAGGCTGCGTGCCGGTCATGAAGCCGGGATCGGCGAGTTCGATGGAACGCCACGACACACCGGCGTCGTCGCTCGTCTGCAGAACACTGCGTTGCGCACCGAACACCCGGTCCAGATCACCGAAGGCGGCCTCGAAGGCCCGCTCGAAGTCCATCGCCGAGAACCGGGCGATCAGGTCGCCGGTCTCGAGGTCGAGGATCTCGAGGAAGGAGTCCTCCTCGGTGTCGGTGAACCGGACGCCGGGTTCGTCGCCGGTCTCGGCGAGGATCGTTCGTGTCCCGGCGCCGATGGCCGTGCCGTCGAACAGGAACGAACCGTCGGCGCCGCCGCCGACGGCCAGCGTCGCGTCCCGGCCATCGTTCTCCGGGATGACGATCGGCTGCTGCAGCGTCGCTCGTTGCGTCGCCGTCAGCTCGATGCCCGAGCCCAGCACGATGATGCGGTCTCCGCTGGCCGCCGCAGCGGCGAGCGAGGTTCCCGCGAAGGTGTTCGGGATCTCGGCGATGCCCGCTCCATCGACACGGCCGATCTCCAACAGCAGACCGAGCGTGCCGCTCGGCCGGGTGATGACGCCGTTGTCGGCGAGCAGGACGCCGACGGGGTTCTCGACGACGTCGATCTGCGCCCAGTCGAGCCCATCGGCGGACGCGAAGATCCCCGTGGTCAGCTCGTCGACCCGGATCGTCGCGGTGAACCCTCCGGCGTCGGACGCGATCGCGAGCACCGGTCCCGCCAGCTCGACGTCGTCGACGGCGGTGCCGTCGATCCGGACGAGCCGGGCGTCGTCCTCGAGCCGGGCGATCACGGCCACGTCACCGACCCGCGCACCCCCGAACCGTTCGAGTGACCGGACCTGGCTCCGCTGGAAGGTCTCGTGAACGGTCCAACTCGCACCGCCATCGAGGCTCACGAATCCGGCGCCGTCGCTCTCGGCCAGGAGCAGTCCGCCGCTGTCGAGCGACATGACGACGTTCTCGCTGGTCGTCGCCGTCGGGGCGCTGACCGCGTTCCCCGTCCACGTCTCCCCATCGGTGCTGCTGAGCAGCGTCCTGGTGGGGGGTCTGGCCCCGTCGGTCACGAGCAGGAGCAGGTCGTCGTCGTGGCCGGTCGTGACCGACTCGACGCGCAGTTCTTCGGGGAGACGCAGGCGATACCACTCGTCGACTCCCGAGGCGCCACGTCGAACCGCCGCGGCCACCTCCGTGGCACTGAGCGGCTCGGCGTCCTCGCTCTCGGCCTCGGTCTCGGCCTCGGCTGCGGGGCGCCGGTCGTCCGGCGCCGGTGTGTCGCCGCCGACGTTCGCCACGACGACGAACGTCGCGACGGCGCCCGCCAGGAGCATCAGAGGCTTCGCCCAACTGCGTCCGTTCGTGACCTCGGCCGCCGTGCCGAACGACGGGATCCGCTCGGCCCCGGGTGGACCGGTGTCGAGGATCTCTGGTTCGTCGACGTCCATCAGCGGAGGTGACGGTGCCCGGACGAACTCAGGCGTCGAGCTCGTCGAGCTCCACCCGGGTGATGTCCAGCCCGAGCCCGGCGAAGTTCTCGATCGGACGGTTGTAGCCCCGGTCCAGGTGGTGGGTTCCGGTGATCTCCGTGCGCCCTTCGGCAGCCGCTGCGGCGAGCACATAGGCGAACCCGCCGCGGATGTCGGGGACGTCCACCCGGGTCCCCGTGAGGGGGGCGCCGCCCCTCACGACCACCGAGCACGGATAGTTCGAACCCACGTAGCGGGAGTCGATGGAGCCCAGCGGCTGATTGAACATCTCGATCTGCGCGCCCATCTTGTTGAGCGCGGGCACGTAGGTGAAGCGGTTCTCGTACACCGTCTCGTACATGACCGACAGACCGTCGCACTGGGTCATCAGCGCCACCATGGGGGACTGCCAGTCGGTCATGAAGCCCGGGTGGGTGTCGGTTTCGATCGCCGTCGGGCGGAGCGGTTCGTCGGCCCAGGCAGCCACGCTCGAATCGGTGATCTCGAACTTCGCGCCCATGCCGGCGAGGGTCGAGATGGCGGTGACCAGGCGGTCCTGCGAGCAGCCGTGCACGCGGACCTTGCCACCGGTCACGAGGCCGGCGACGAGGTAGGAGAACGTCTCGAGGCGGTCGCCCTTCAGGTGATGGCTCGCCCCGCTGAGCTCCTCGACCCCGTCGATGATGTAGCGACGATTGGGGCGCATCTCGATGCGGGCACCCATGCGCTGCAGGAACAGGGCGAGCTCGATGACCTCCGGTTCGAGTGCGGCGTTGTCGAGCACGGTGCGTCCCTCGGCGAGGCACGCGGTGAGCAGCACCGTCTCGGTCGCGCCGACCGACGGGTAGGGCAGGGTGATGTGGGCACCGCGGAGGCGGGCGGCCTTGGCCTCGAGGCCTTCGGAGGTCACCTCGACCTGGGCGCCCATCATCGTGAGGGCCTCGACGTGGAAGTCGACCGGCCGAGCGCCGATGTCGTCGCCGCCGACGAGTGGGACGAACGCCTCACCCACCTTGTGCAGCAATGGCCCGATCATGAGGATCGGGATCCGGTTGAGCCCCGAGAACCGGACCGGGACCCGTGACGAGCTGATCGTGCGAGGGTCGACCGTGACGGTCGTGCCGCCGGGGCTGGCCTCGACCTCCATGCCGAGCGCGGTCAACATCGAATTCGTGATGGCGACGTCGCCGATGTCGGGCACGTTGGTGATCGTCGACGGCGCGTTGCCGAGCATGGCGGCGACCAGGTGCTTGGTCACGGCGTTTTTCGAGCCCCGGACCTCGACGTCGCCTCGGAGTGGGCCGACGGGATCGACGATCCAAGCCGTGGGTGCGTTGGTCTGAGTCACCGGGCCAGGCTACCGGGCACGCCTGCCCGGCTGCGGGCGGTCAGATCTGCAGGGCGTCGAGCAGCCGATGCAGTCGACTGACCCCGTCGACCAGCGAGACGAGGCGTCGGTAGGGGTGGTCGTGATCGAGGTTGTGCACCGTGTCGGTCGGTGGCATCTCGAGCACCCGGGCGACCTCGAAACTCAAGGCGTAGAGCTCGAGCCGCGGCCGCAGATGAGGAATCGAGGTGATGTGGGGCAGCCGGGCCAGGAGCCAGTCCATCGCGGGCCAGAAGTCGGTCGGGGAGTAGCGCGTGCCGACATGGGGAGGCACGTGGAGGTGGGGGTAGCAGGCGAACCGGAAGATGATGTCGAGGTCGAGGTCGACCGGCCCGAAGCGCGCCCACTCGAAGTCGATCACCGCTTCGAGGCCGTCGTTCGAGGCGATGACGTTCTCGAGCGTGAGATCACCGTGCACCAGCCCGTGCGGGACGGCCGCCGGAGTGAGCATGGAGTCCGCCCCTTGCAACGCGTCGGCGACCGTGATGAGCATGAGTCCGTCGACGTTGTCGAGCTCGGAGAGCTCGGAGAGCCGCGACCTGAGGATGTCGAGCGGACGGTCCTTCCCCGGCTCGATGCTGTGCGGGGGGTTGTGGGGTGGCGGGAAGTCGCCACCGACAGGGCTGTGGTGAATCGCCTCCATGGCAGCCGCCAGGCCCTCGACACAGTGGCGACGCTGGCGTTCGCCGAGCTCGGGCCACCAACGACTCAGCGGCGCGCCGGGGTGACGGTGGAGCACGATGTAGTCCCGGCCACTGTCCCCACCGGTCGCCAGCAGCCGTGGGGCCCAGTGCTCCTGCGGGAGCATCTGGTAGATCGCCGCTTCGCGACGGAGTCGGCGGTCCAGGGACTGATTGACCCGGACGACGTGACGCTCGGAGAGGAACACCTCGTTGCGCGTCGAGTCGGCCCGCTCGAGGATGCCGGTCCCGTCGAAGCCCGACTGTTGCAGGGCGCGTCGAGCCCGATCCTCCGCCATGATGTCGGCGTGGCGAGACCGAAGCGTCACAAGAACCTCCGCAGTCCCGATCGGCCCGGATTCCGCCGAGTTGACGATCCGTACGACGAGATCCCGCAGCGGGGGCGTGGTCAGCGGATCTCGTCGAGCACGGCGTCGGCGAAGAGGGGCCAATTCGTGGCCGCCCACGGGCCGAATCGTCGATCGGTCAAGGCGATGGCCGCGACCTCGGCGACCGGGTCGACCCAGAGAAACGTGCCGGCTGCGCCGAAGTGGCCGAAGGTGCGCGGGCTGTTCGACCGGCCCGTCCAGTGCGGTGTCTTCTCGCCCCGGATCTCGAAGCCGAGACCCCACGGGCAGGGGTCGTGGTGGCCGAACCCGGGGACGACCCCGGTCAACTCCGGCTCGACCGGTGCGATCGCCTCCGCCACGGTGGTCGGAGCGAGCAGCGTCGGTGATCGGAGCTCGGCCGCGAACCGGACCAGATCCGACACCGACGACACGCCGGCGTGGGCCGGCGAGCCCTCCAACGACGACGACCGCATGCCCAGGGGTTCGAACACGGCGGCGGAGAGGTACTCGGCCGGCTCGAACCCCGTCGCGGCGACCAGGCGGCGCCCGAGGCGCTCGAAGCCGGTGTTCGAATAGATCCTCCGCGTGCCGATCGGCGCTCGCGGGGTCTCGCCGTCGAACGGCCAGCCGGCGGTGTGTGCGAGCAGATGGCGCACGGTCACACCCTCGTGGTCGGGCTCGTCGAGGATCAACGACCCTTCCTCCACGGCGACCAGGCAGGCGTAGGCGAACAGGGGCTTGGTGACCGAGGCCAGCACGAAGGCCTGCTCGGTCGGGCCGATCGACGCCACCGAGCCATCGGGGGCGATCACGGCGGCGGTCGCGGTCGTGACCGGCCAGGTCGTCACCAACTCCAGTGCGTCCATCCAGGCAGAACGTACCGTCCTCGGCGGGGGATGCGAGCGCCCGTATCCTGACCCGGATGTCCGAGGATCCCGGTCTGCCCCCTGCCGTCGAGGCGTACCGCGTGCGGCGCACCTTCGGGTTCGTGGACCTCTCGGGGTTCACGCGGTTCTCGAACGAAGCCGGCGACGACGCTGCCGTGCGGGAACTCTCGATCTTCCGAGCCATCGTGCGGGCGGTGGGTTCGGCCACCGGCGTCCGCGTCTCGAAGTGGTTGGGTGACGGCGCGATGCTCGTCGCGACCGACGCCGCACTCGTCGTGTCGGCCGTGCTCGAGATCGGACGGAGGATGCGCGATCGCGAGATGGTGCTGGCGATGCACGGCGGGGTGGACGAGGGGCTCGTCATCCTCTTCGAGGGCGACGACTACATCGGGGCGTCGGTCAATCGGGCCGCACGCCTCGCCGATCTCGCCGAGTCGGGCCAGATCCTCGCGCCAGCGGCGCTGTTCCCGGGTGTGGCGTCGTCCGACGCCGTCGTCGGTTCGGCGCACATCCAGGGCTTCGACGATCCGGTCGAGCTGGCCGACGTCGCCAAGGTGCCGCATCTCATCGAGGCCCTGAACCTCTGAGGTCGGCCGGATCGACGCCTCGACGGGGCGTCTCGGGACCGTCGGCCTCGCCGGGTGGTGCCGTCGCTACGCTCAGTTCGACTGAAAGAGGACGTATGACCAAGACGTTCGCCGAACTCGGCGTTGCCCCGGAGCTGGTGGCCGCCCTGTCCGACCGGGGGCTCACCAACGCCTTCGCCATCCAGGAGCTCGCGCTCCCCGACGCAATCGCCGGCCACGACGTGTGCGGGAAGGCCAAGACGGGCTCCGGCAAGACTCTCGCCTTCTCCATCCCGACGGTCCAGCGGATCGCCGCCAACGGTGAGGTCCACGGTGACATCCGTGGCCTCATGCTCGTGCCGACCCGAGAGCTCGCGACCCAGGTGCTGACCGAGGTCGAGCCGTTGGGTGCGGCCGTCGGACTCACCTCGCTGGCCATCTACGGCGGCACCGACATCGATGTCCAGATCAACGCGATCAAGAAGGGCATCGACATCGTCGTCGCCACGCCGGGTCGGATGATCGATCTCATCGAGCGCGGCGAGATCGACGTGACCGGCGTGACCAACGTCGTCGTCGACGAAGCCGACCGCATGGCCGACATGGGGTTCCTGCCGCAGGTGGAGTGGATCCTGCGCCGGGTGGAGTCGTCGCATCAGACCTTGCTGTTCTCCGCGACGCTCGATGGTGTCGTCGACTCGCTGGTGCGTCGCTACCAGACGGATCCCGTGACCCACGAAGTCGCTGCGAAGGAGGTGACGGTCGCCGAGATGGCGCACCGCTTCTTCACCGTTCACCAGATGGACCGGGACCGTGTTGCGTCGAAGATCATCGAGGCCAACGAGAAGACCATGGTCTTCTGCAACACCAAGCGCATGTGCGATCGGGTGGCCGAGGGTCTCGAGAAGCTCGGTGTGACCGCCCAGCCGATCCACGGTGACCTCCGACAGCGCCAACGCGAGAAGGCACTCGGTGCGTTCAGCGACGGCAAGGTGCAGGCACTCGTCGCGACCGACGTGGCCGCTCGCGGCATCCACGTCGACGACGTCGATGTCGTGATCCACTTCGATCCGCCGGACGATCACAAGACGTATCTGCACCGCTCGGGTCGAACCGCTCGTGCCGGTGGCACCGGTGTGGCCGTGACGTTCGCACTCTGGAACCAGGAACTCGAGATCAAGCGGCTCCAGCGCCGTCTCGGTCTCGACGTGCCCCTGGTCGAGGTGTTCTCCAACGACGAGCGTCTGTCGGACGTGTTCCACTGGGACGACTGAGCAGCCGCCCCGACCCCTGGCTCCGATCGCTGCCTGCGGCGATCGGGGGTCGGGACCCCGACCGCGTGGTGCGCGACGTGGTCGGCGCGGCGGCCGCCGCCCGAGGGCTCGAACCGCCGTTCCCGTGGTCGCCGCTCGTCGGCGATCACGCGGTTGCCCCTGATCGTCTGGCGAACCCCTACCTGGCGGGCGCTGTGCACGAGGTGGTCGTCGGAGCATCGGATCGTCGGACCCGCGGCGCCTGGTACACCCCGCGGAGCGTCGTCGACGGGTTGATCGATCTCGTGTGGGCGAGTGGTGGTGGGCCGGCCTCCGTGCACGATCCCTGCGCCGGGGGCGGAGCGATGCTCCTGGCCGCGGCCGACCGATTCGTGGCGGGCGGCCGGTCGCCGGCAGCCGCGCTGGCGGCCGTCTCCGGGACCGACATCGACGCCGGTGCCGTCGAGGCCGCCAACCTCGGGCAGTGGTGGTGGGCCGCAGCGCACGGTGTGGACGTCGACGCTGCGATGGTGGAGCAGGCCGATGCCCTCGGCGACACGACACCGCTGCGGTCCGACCTCGTGCTCGGAAATCCGCCGTTCGGATCGCCACTCCGGCTCGGAGCCGCCGGCGCCGGAGCCGGTGGCAGGGAGCGTCTCGACGCGCTCCGGGCCCGACACCCGGATCTCCTCGGCCCGTACGCCGATGTCGCGGCGGCCCATCTGCTCGCGACCGTCGAACGACTGCGCCCCGGCGGGCGTGTGGCCTATGTGCTCCCGCAGTCCGTGTTCACCTCCCGCGGCACCGAGGGGCTCCGTCGATGGCTCGCGGATCACACCGACACCGAAGCGCTCTGGATCTCGGCCGAGCCGGCCTTCGCCGCCGGTGCTCGGGTCGGTGCGGTCGTGCTGCGTCGTCTCGACGCCGAGCGGACACGGACGTCGTTCGTGGCCGTTGCCGATCGGCCCGAGGTCCGCATCGTCGCTCGGACGGAGGCCGCGCCCCGCGGCGACGCGGCGTGGGGGCGGCTCGCCGCGGTCGCCCTCGGTGCCCCCGCACTGCGTTGGGAGCACGGGGACGCGACCGTCGGGGCGTCGGCTCGTGCGACCGCCGGGTTCCGCGATGAGTACTACGCGATCGCCGACGCGGCGAGACCCGGCGGGGTCGACGACCCTCGTCCGCGCATCGTCACGGTCGGCGCGGTCGATCCGCTCGTGACCACGTGGTCGCACGAGGCGATTCGTCTGCGGCGCGCCGATCACGATCGTCCGGTGCTCGATGTCGACGCGCTGCCGACCGCGGTGCGTCGGTGGTGGGAGGGCCTGGCCCGACCGAAGCTGGTCGTGGCGACACAGTCCCGGATCATCGAGCCGGTGGTGGACACGACCGGACAGCTCGTGCCCGTCACACCGTTGATCGCTGTCGTGCCGGACGATCCCGGCGATCTCGATCGCCTCGCCGCGGTCCTGCTGGCCCCGGCGATCAGCCGCTGGCTGTGGGAACGCCGGCTCGGCACGGCCTTGTCGACCCGGGCGATCACCGCTCGAGCCGCCGACATCGCCGCGGTGCCGCTCCCCATCGATGCCGAGGCATGGGAGCGGGGTGCGTCGGCTGTTCGAGCCGGCGATCTCGCAGCGGTCGGTGAGGCGATGACAGTGGCGTATCGGTCGACCCCCGAGGTCCTTGCGTGGTGGCGGGAACGACTCGGCCAGATCGATGCGCCGGCCGACGGTGCGCCGTAATCCTTAGTGAGACGGTCGGGAATCAGGGATAACCTCTGCGGTATGACCGGTCCCGAGCTCCCGCTCCAACCGCCGGCGTCCGCTGGGCCGCCGCAGCCGGTGACGGGTGCGTGGCGCGAGGGCGATGCACCGGGTGATCGTCAGTTCCACCTGATCAAGGACGGACGGCCGTTCGCCCTCGAGGGGGGTGGCTGGCTTCCCGAGGCCACCGTGGCGTTCGAGACGTGGGGCACGCTCGATGCCGACGCCGGCAACGCCGTGCTGCTGTGTCATGCGTTGACGGGCGATTCCCATGCAGCCGGTCCGTCCGGACCGGCCCACAAGACGGCCGGTTGGTGGGACGAGTTGATCGGCCCCGGCCGCCCGCTCGACACCGACCGGTACTTCGTCGTCTGTGCCAACGTGCTCGGTGGTTGTCAGGGCTCGACGGGCCCGGCGAGCCCCCACCCGGACGACGGTCGTCCGTGGGGTCCGCGGTTCCCGGTGATCTCGATCCGCGACATCGTCCGCTCGCAGGCATGCCTGGCCGACGCGCTGGGCATCGACGAGTGGTTGTGCGTGATCGGTGGCTCGATGGGCGGCATGCAGGCCCTGGAGTGGACCGTGATGTTCCCCGACCGGGTGCGGTCGTCGATCAACATCGCCTCGGCGACCGCCGCCTCGCCGTTCCAGATCGGCTGGAGCCAGATGGGCCGACGGGCGATCATCAATGATCCGGGCTGGCGGGGCGGCTGGTACTACGACGCCGAACCCGGTGAAGGTCCCCACAACGGTCTCGAGTTGGCCCGGGCGATCGCACACATCCACTACCGCTCGGACGAGTCGTTCGATCAGCGGTTCGGGCGAGAGACCGTCGACAAGCTCGACCGGTTCAACCTGTGGGATCGCTTCCAGGTCGAGGGCTACCTCGACTACCAGGGTGCCAAGCTCGTTCGCCGGTTCGATGCGAACTCCTACCTCGTGCTGAACAAGACCATGGACCTCCACGACATCGGGCGCGACCGTGGTGGCGTCGATGCCGCGTTGTCCCGGGTCTCGTGCCCGATGCTCGTCGCGTCGGTGTCGTCCGACATCCTCTACACACCACGCCAGCAGCAGGCGCTCGTCGCCGGGCTCGAGCGGGCTGGCGCCACCGTGAGCTACGAGGTCGTCGAGTCGATCCACGGCCACGACGGCTTCCTGATGGAGTTCGGGAAGCTCGCCCCCACCATCGAACGGTTCGTCGCCGATCAGGCCAAGGCCTGACGTCGGGCAGATGCCCGAGATCATCGAGATCGAGATCTATCGCCGGTGGGGTGAAGCGATGGTGGGGCGCCGGATCGAGACCGTCGTCGCCGACGACGACTGGTTCCTGAAAGACGGCGCCACGGCGGAGGCCGTCGCTGCGGTCGCCGAGGGCTCGACGGTCGATGCGGTCCGTCGACGGGGCAAGCTGATGCTCGTCGACCTCTCGAGCGGGTCGACCCTCGGCTGGCGGTTCGGCATGACCGGGCGGCTCATCGTCGATGGTGATGCGGCGATCGATCAGCTCGAGTACTCCTCGATGCGCGACGATCCCGCGTGGGATCGGTTCGCGCTCGGCTTCACCGACGGCGGGTCGGCGCGCATCCGCGACCCCCGCCGTCTCGGCGGTGTGTCGATCGATCCCGACGAGGACGCACTCGGCGTGGATGCCTTCGCACTGACCGCCGGCGAGTTGCGGGATCGTGTGGCGATCGGATCGGTGGCGATCAAGGCCCGGTTGCTCGACCAGAAGCGGGTGGCCGGTATCGGCAACCTCATCGCCGACGAGACGTTGTGGCGGGCCGGTCTCGACCCGGCACGCCCGGCAGGCGCGTTGTCCGAGCCGGAACGACGTCGACTGCTACGCCATCTCCGTTCGGTGCTGACGGACTTCGATCGTGACGGCGGGAGCCACACCGGGCGACTCCACGAATCGAGAGTGCGAGGAGGGCTCTGTCCGATGGACGGGGCACCGCTCGACCGGCGAACCATCGGTGGACGCACGACCTTCTCGTGTCCGCACCACCAGGGGTGATCTGCTGCGGTAGGTTCAGCGCCGATGTTGTTGCTGATCGCCGCAGACACCGGACGCACCGGAGACATCATCCAAGCCGTGATCCTCGGGCTGCTGATCGTGGCGGCCCTCCTCGCTGTGTCGACGGTGTGGTTCTGGCGTCACACCGATCCCCGCCGTCAGCGTGGCCAGCTCCGCGACGTGCAACCGATCGAGGTCCGGGTGACCGAGACGACCGACGGGGTCTGGAAGACCGAGGCACCGGTGTCGAACTTCCAGGCCGACGACCAGGGCTTGTCGGACTCCGACTGGGCCCGGATGACGTCGCCATCGAGCCGGGGTGGGCGACCGATCACACCGCAGGGGTAGGTTTCGGTCGTGGCTGACTTCGATCCCCAGGACATGCTCCAGCGCTACCGCGAGCGTGCGGCGGCCGTGCGGCGCCGCCAGCTCCCGCCCGTGGGCGGTGACGAGCGGCAGATGTTCATCAAACAGGCCGAGCAGGACTTCATGGACTTCGCCATCATCGGCGACGCGACGGCCGAGCTCGTCGACGGTGTGCTGACGCTCACGGTCGATCTGAACCCGAAAGCGGAGTGAACCGGGTGGGTGGCAGAGCTTCGGCTCGCTATCCTCACCAACCCAACATGCGGACGTAGCTCAGCTGGTAGAGCATCACCTTGCCAAGGTGAGGGTCGCGGGTTCGAATCTCGTCGTCCGCTCCAGAATTCCGAGCAACGCAGGCCTCCGGGCCTGCGTTGTTTCGTTCTGGTGCCAGGTGCGGCTAGGGCCACGCCAGGTCGATGTCGATCGACACGAGTTCGACAGCGTCGTCGGCCGCCAGCTGCCCGACGACGTTGAGTGACTTGACCAACACGCCGCTCGTGAGCAGCACTCGATAGTCGCTGCGTCCCGGGATCAACGCTGGGAGATCGTCGAACTGCTTGGCGAACCGATCGACGGCAGCAGCTCGATGGTCTGGAAGTCTGTTGTCGAGGGTTCGCCGTTCGGGCCTCGCTCAGGTCCGAGCTGGCGGTCGAGGTCGTCGAAGAACTCGTACGTCGCCCGGACCTGTCGCCGTTCGGTCAAGACCGCTGGGTCGGTTCGGTGTTCTCGATCCGACGGAGAATTCGCTCACGCGTCTGGGCGAGAAGCTCCGGCGCTGCGTCCGCAGGGTCCCAGACGATGCCGCCCTCGAAGACCGCGTCGACCTCGGCCGGCGTCATCGCCTCGAGTTCTGCCGCAGTCCACACCTTTCGGTCCATGTCGTGAGAGTACTCGCCCGCCCTGACACCGAACCGAACAACCCCTCCGGCGAGCACCGTCAGATTGACGCCGACACCGCGGGTGGGGGAGAGGGGCGACCAGCGGTCGACCCTCGGTCGCCTGTCGAGGCGAGTAGAGCGCGCTACTACCTGGACGGACAGGGCGGTTTTGGCCGGACGTTCGGCGAAGCCGTTGCTGTCAGTCGGTCGTTCTATGGTGTCTCCATGCAGGCTGAGTCGCTCGAGCAGATTGCGCAACGTCTGGGCTGGAGCCCGGAGCGGTTGCAGGAGGCTGAGCGGCGTGCCG
This sequence comes from Acidimicrobiales bacterium, assembly GCA_020629695.1. Taxonomy (GTDB): domain Bacteria; phylum Actinomycetota; class Acidimicrobiia; order Acidimicrobiales; family SZUA-35; genus JAHDBV01. The sequence continues at coordinate 19,689 of JAHDCV010000062.1, forward strand.
AGGCGGCCGAGCCCCTACGGGTCAGTGCTCGGGACCGTGCTCGGGCGGAGGCGCTCGCGGAGTCGCTTCGCCAGACATCGTCGGCGCTTGACGAAGCGTCGTAGCCACGGTGTCGGCGCCGGAGTGGCGTTCGCTTCGTGTGAGTGTGAACGATCGGGGAGCAATCTTCGCTGAGGCGTTTCCTGCGCAGCTCGCCGACGCGGGCGCTGAGGCGGTCGAGTGGTTCACGCATGATCAGGCCAGAGAGGTCCTGTACACGTTTGCCGGGGCGTGGCCGGTGCTTGGGCGGGATGGAGAACGGCCAGCGACGCGGTTCCTCTTCCTGGCATCAGCGTCGACGGCGTACCGCTTCCGGGGTGTCGAACTCGCACCCGGGGCCATTGTGGTGGACACCATCTCTGTTCTCTAGCGATCGTTGCCGGGAAGGCTTGGAATGTGACTGACCGCCTGGAGCGCGGAGACGTTCGGGTCGCTGGGGTTGCTGTCCTCCGTGGCCGACGCGGCGATCGATTCGGCGGGGCTCGATGCCTACCGCCCGTTGATGCCGGCGGAGATACCGCGCCCCGGTCACCGAACTGTCGGGCGGAGAGTAGGCACTGGTCCGCGTGACGACTTGGAGACCCACGCTCGGGAATGTCTCGTCGAGAGGCTGATCGCCCGATTGGAAGGCTCTACCGAGCCCCCGCAAGCAGAGAGGGTGACGGCGGCAGCGAGTGCCAGGTGAGGGCCCCCGTTCCCTCTCAAGCGATGAATCCAACTACCTAAGCAGGTCATCGGCGAGTGCGGAGGGCAGGCAGTGGGTGAGCTATCGACGCCATGACTCCCCCAGTTGGCGGATTGCCGTCTTGACCTTGCTCGACCAGGAGGTCTGATCGACTTCGATGCCATCCATGAAAGCACTCCCCAGTCTCGACCCACGGCTCGGCTCGCCATCAATCAGCCGTCGTGCCGACTCCGCCACGGCATCTTCGACGGTGGCGAGGTCGCTCTCCACGATTCCCTCGTCGAGCATCGCAAACCAGTCGTCGAGCCCGGAGAAGTCGGCGAGCTCTTCCCGGTAGTTCGAGCTCAGGTAGAGATTCCACAGCTCAGACGCGAGTGTCCGAGCTGATCCACCATTGATCAGGTATCGCTGCGCCTTGAGGCGGGCGAGCGCAACATACGCGTCTTCGGAGTGCTTCTCGGGGACGAAGAGCCCGAGCTCATCGAAGACATTGGCCGCAATATCGTTCGCTTCCTCGTCAGCGAACCGTGCAGGCGCACCAGCGAGGACTCGCAGGGAGGGCGTGTCCAACCCGTCGAGAAGTGCGGTGACGGCAGCATCGACCAATGGCTTCCCATTGCCGGTCCCGGCCCACTTGATCGCCGCGTCCTCGAACCGGCGGACAGCTTCCATTGCCGGTTCCCACCAGAGATCGATCTCGTCGGACTCAAGGAAGTCGAGAACCGCTCCCCTGGGAAAGGGCGGGTCCACCGGGTAGAGGACATCCAAGTACCGCATGAGATCTTCTCCCGCGCGCGGGCCGAGCGAAGTCACGTAGTCGTCGAAGAAGTCTTGGACCGCCCGCCAGTCGGCGTAGTGCTTCTTCGTCAGGAGCATTCCGCCTTCCGTATAAACGATCGTGACCTTGTCTCCGGCCCTCGCTCGCTCGTTCACCGGGGATCCGCCAGGGCGCGGAACCGCACGATGAACCTGTCGCCGACAGGAGGACCGGCGTTCGAGGCCGCGTCGACTTCGTCCAGCGACTGGCTTCGGGATATCGACATGCATCCAGTATCGGCCAGATAGCGAGGCGCTGATGTGGGATCTCGGGCCCCGCCGAGCGACGCACCCGGCGCCTCCCAACGGGAGGTGCAGTTGTTGTATCCCTTGGATCGGCGGCGAGAGATGCGTCCTGGCGTGCGTAGCGCACTCGGCGCAGTGAGCCCTCTGCGGTGACGCCGGAGGCGGCGCCGACGAACGCTCAGCGTTCGTTGCGGACTCGAGTCGGTCGCTGTTGCGCGGTCGGTTTCGATCGGCGGCCGATTGAGCGACCATCTCGGTTGATGCCGCGGAGCGTGCTGTTTGCGACGATCCTGCGCTCAGGGTCTCTTGATCCAGGGGCGGTTGGCCCTAGGCACAGCAGCCTTTCGCCGGTCGCGATGTCCGGCTCATTTGCTGCGGCCGTGATGGGGCGATGATCGAGTCTGGTCTGCATGGCTCGCTTCGCGCTACACCGTTGCGAATGCAGGTTGAGGAGGTTCCGCAGCGACGAGTAGCCCGAGGTCGGACAAGCGGGAGCTGCGGATCATGGCGCCAACGGAGGGTTTCTTGAATCTCGTCTCCCAGGTTGGCCGATCGGCGGAAGCCATTCGCGAGTTGTTCGTGTCTCGCTTCTCGCTCGTCCGGCTCGCACTGCTGATCCTCGCAATCGCGATCGCCCTTTGGCTTGTGGGTGGTCTCGGCGTGCCACACACAGGCTTCGTGATTGCCTACTTGGGTCTGGCAGGTGTCGGCGCGTTGCTGATCAGAGGCGAGCTGACTGCGGGCGTCGTGGTTCTGTCGATGTTGCTGCTAGCGGGCCTTTATGGGCTGGTGACGAGCTCCGTATGAGATCAGCTCGTTGGAGTCCCATGGGGTGGTGTGGGCGAGCGTCCGGTGCGCGCCGATCGTCGCCCCGGCCTCGGACCTGGACCGGGCTGCATCAGACTCGAGTTGACGAAGAACGAGGGTGAGGGCGGCACGGGGCGTGCGGCGACAGCTGCCGTGACCGTGGTCGGAGAATCCTGCCGGCGATCATCGTCGTTGTTCTTGGTGGACCGTCCAGCACCTGATGCAGCTATCGGGACGGGTGGCGCGACCTTGCCAAGGTGAGGGTCGCGGGTTCGAATCTCGTCGTCCGCTCCAGAATTCCGAGCAACGCAGGCCTCCGCGCCTGCGCTGTTGCGTCCTATCGGGTGGTCAGATCACGAACCCGTCTCGTCGGCGACGAGCGCGGCCACTGCGTCTCGACACCAGATGAGGAAGTCCCTGAGCGACGCCCACTCGTTCCAGGCCTCCTCCCGCGTCTGGTCGGCGTCGTCGCCATGGACCTCGAGGTGAAAGACGCGACCGGTTGCGACCTCGATCGCGAACTGCGAGCCGTCGCCCTCCTTCGCGATGCACAGGAAACCCTGGTCGATCAGCGCGAGACCCGGTTCGAGCGCCGTGTGCTCGTCAATGAGTGCCTCGAGGTCGTGGAACTCGACGAGGCGGCCCATCGGGAACTGCGGCACGCAGCGTCGCAGGTACTCGTCGAGCTCCCTGGTCGGCCTCGATCCGAGGCGGTGGAGCACCGGCGCGAGCGGCGAGACGTCGGCCGCACTGCTGACGTCTTCGTCGTTCAAGGCCCGAATCTCGTCGATGAGTTGGGCAATCGATGGCATCGACGTCTCCCTTGTCCGCTCCGGTCTGTCCCGGGCCCGATCAGTGCATCGTGCACGAGGCGCACACGGCGCCGCGTGCGATCCTCAGTCGCCTCGTTCGTCGCGGCGCACTCGGGCGGCGACGGGTGCGGGGCGTCGACGGTCGAGCAGGACGAGGACGAGCCCCATCAGCGCCATCAGCGCACCGATCGACGCGAGGGTCGCCGTGCTGGTGCCCGTGAAGGCGAGCGTGCCCCCGGCGCCGGTGGCGCCGGCGTCGTCGTCGGCTTGTTCGTCGAAGTCGTTCTCTTGGGAGAGCACGCCGGCGCCGAGGGTGATGCCGGTGATGCGGTCGTTGGTGACGGTGCCGCCGGTGGTGCCGGCGTTTTCGCCGCCGTCCACATAGCCATCGGGTTGCGCTTCGACCAAGGTGTAGGTGCCCTCGAGCAGACCCTCGAACGAGTAGCTGCCGTCGGCGGCGGTGATGGTGGTCCGTGTCACGGGCTGTCCGTTGACGTCGGTGCCGGTGAGGGTGATCTCGACGCCGGCGATGCCGGCATCGGCCTGATCGACCACCGATCCCTGGATCGACGATGTGGTCTCCCGGAAATCGTTGCCGGGCACCAGCTCGGCGGGGCCCAAGACGATGCCGTCGATGAAGTCGTCGGTCACGGTGGCGTCCGGACTGCTCGTCGATTCCTCACCGTCGCCGTAGCCCGCGGGCTGGGTCTCGGTCACGGCGTAGGTGCCGGGGCGCAGTTCGTCGAAGCTGTAGGAGCCGTCGAAGCCGGTGACGGTGGTCAGCGTGACCGGTCCGAGGTCGTCGGTGCCGGTGACCGTGACGGTGACGCCGGGAATCGGCCGACCGAGGTCGTCGAGCACGACGCCGCTGATGCCGGCGGGCCGGAGTTCGTCGAAGTCGTTCGCCGCCGAGGTCGCGCCGCCGGTGATCGTGATGCCGGAGATCACGTCGTCGGTGGCGTCGTCACCACCGGCCGTGCCGGCGGTCTCTCCACCATCGAGGAGATCCTCGGGCTGGGTTTCGGTGACGGTGTAGCTACCGGCGAGCAGGCCATCGAAGGTGTACGTGCCGTCCGGTCCGGTCGTCGTGGTCGCGTCGGCGTCGCCGCTGAGGGTGATGGTGACGCCGGCGACCGGGTTGCCCTCGTCATCCACGACCTGGCCGCTGATGGTGCCGGTGGTCTCGGCGAAGTCGTAGTCGGTGGCGTCGATGCCGGCACC
>JAHDCV010000007.1:0-21999 GCA_020629695.1 Acidimicrobiales bacterium
TCAGCGAGAACAAGTTGTTCCACGGCGTCGGCCTGTACGCCGCCATGGCGCTCGCCCGCTGACGCTCCTGCGCATTCGGCCATCCTGAGCGAACGAGGCCCTGACTCCCGATCTGGTGGAGGTGCTCGAAAGTGGGGCGGCGTTGGTTCCCGATCAGTCGACCGCTGCGGCCCGGACGGCGGCGACGACGTCGTCGGCCGATGCACCCGGGCCCAACACCGCAGCGACACCCGCCTCGAGCAGCACCGTGACGTCGTCGTCCGGGATGATGCCGCCGACGATGACCGGCACGTCGAGACCGGCCTCCTCGACCGCAACCACCATCTTCGGGGCGAGCGTCAGGTGGCCGGCATTGTGCATCGACAGCCCGATCGCATCGGCGTCCTCCTGCTCGGCGGCCGCGACGATGGTCGCGGTCGTCTGGCGCAGACCGAGATAGATCACCTCGGCACCCGCGTCGCGGAGCATCCGGGCGACCACCTTGAGGCCCCGGTCGTGACCGTCGAGTCCGAGCTTGGCGAGCACGATCCGCAGCGGCGGCAGTTCGGTGGTGTCGCTGTCGGCCATCAGACGATCGCCGTCTCGACGTAGGTCCCGAACTCTGACTCCATCGCCATCACGATCTCCTCCTCGGTCGCCATGACCTTCACTGCGTCGATGAGTGTCGGCATCATGTTGACCGTCGGATCGGCGGCGTCCGCCGACACCTTGGCCAGTGCGGCGGCGACGGCGTCGGAATCACGGTCCTGCTTGACGGTGTCGAGTCGCTTCCGCTGATACTCCTCCACCTCGTGTGAGATACGGAGAAGATTCGGGTCACCGTCGTCGCCCTCGGTGAACTCGTTCACGCCGACCACGATGCGGCGGCCGGCGTTGACCTTGCGCTCGAAGGTGTAGGCGGCGTCCGCGATCTCACCGGTGAAGTAGTTGTTGTCGATCCCCGCATAGACACCCTCGAGGATCGAACCGTTCCCGATCTCGTCGAGGTGAGCGAAGATCGCCTCCGCCTGCCGCTCCATCTCGTCGGTCATCCATTCGACGAACGGTGCCCCGCCGAGCGGGTCGATCGTGTTGGTCACGCCGGTCTCGTGGGCCACGATCTGCTGGGTACGCAGCGCGATCCGGGCGGAGTCTTCCGTCGGGAGGGCCATGGCTTCGTCATAGGCGTCGGTGTGCAGGCTCTGGGTCCCACCGAGGGCGCCGGCGAGCGCCTGGATGGCCACGCGGGCGATGTTGATCTCGGGCTGCTGCGCAGTCAGGGACACTCCGGCGGTCTGGGTGTGGAAGCGGCAGAGCATCGACTTCTCGTTGGTCGCTCCGTAACGCTCCTTCATCCACCGGGCCCAGATCCGACGAGCGGCCCGGAACTTGCCGATCTCTTCGAAGAAGTCGAGGTGCGAGTTGAAGAAGAACGAGAGACGTGGAGCGAAGTCGTCGACATCCAGGCCCGCCGCCATCGCGGCCTCGACGTAGGCGAAGCCGTTGGCGAGGGTGAAGGCGAGCTCCTGGGCGGCCGTCGAACCGGCCTCACGAATGTGGTATCCGGAGATGGAGAGCGGGTGCCATTTCGGCATCTCGGCCGAGCAGAAGCGCATCATGTCGGTGATCAAACGAACCGACGGACGCGGGGGATAGATGTACTCCTTCTGCGCCTGGTACTCCTTGAAGATGTCGTTCTGGATCGTGCCGGCGAGGCGGCTCCGCTCGACGCCACCCTCCTCACCGACGGCGATGTACATCGCCATGATGATCGCCGCCGGGCCGTTGATCGTCATCGACGTGGACACGCCGCCGAGGTCGATGTCGGCGAACAGGTCGCGCATGTCGGCCAGTGTGTCGATCGCGACCCCGGCGCGTCCCACCTCGCCCTCGGCCCATTCCGAGTCGGAGTCGCGACCCATGAGGGTCGGCATGTCGAACGCCGTCGACAAGCCGGTCCCGCCGGCACGGAGCAACTCCTTGAACCGCGCGTTCGTGTCTTCCGCCGTGCCGAAGCCGGCGAACATGCGCATCGTCCAGAGCCGTCCCCGGTACATCGAGGGATACACACCCCGGGTGAAGGGATACTGGCCCGGGTAGGGCCCGTCACCGTAGAGCGGCTCGATGGGCACACCCGACATGGTCTCGAAGTCGACGTCACGCTCCGGGGTGGCCGAGAAGGCGGCCTGCCACGCGGCAGCGCCGGCGTCGTGTTCAGCGGGATTCGAGTTCATCAGTGCACTCCGTCGGGCGATTCAGCGAGATCGTTGGACGTTCAAGTATCTGCGCCAGACTGTAGTTCATGCCGCTTCCCTTCGACCCGATCCGTGAGGCCCGCCGCAACTGGGACCGGCACGGCTGGCCGGCAGCCGACGCCATGGCCGCGGCGACGTCGATCACCAGGGCGCATCAGCTGCTGCTCGCCGAGATCAATCGCGCCCTGGCTCCGTTCGGGCTGAACTTCTCGCGTTTCGAGGCGCTGGTCCTGCTCCACTCGACGACGACCGGGTCCCTGCCGATGGGCAAGATCGGCGAGCGTCTCCAAGTCCACGCCGCCAGCGTGACCAACACCATCGACCGGCTCGAACGGGACGGGTTCGTGGTGCGGTCACCCCACCCGACCGACGGTCGGACCACGCTCGCGTCGATCACGGCGGCAGGTCGAGACACCGTGGGACAGGCTGCCGCCGATCTCGGAGCGATCGACTTCGGGCTCCGAGGAGTCGGGGGACCCGATCTCCGGGCCATCGAGTCCACGCTTCGACCGCTGCGCCAGGCGGCCGGAGACTTCTGAGGTGCCCTCACTCGCCGCCGGGTTCACCGACACCGTCGCCGTCTGCGTCGGCGGAGCCCGTCTCACGCTCGACGTCCACCACCTGCAGGTCGACCGACACGTCGCCGTCCAACTCCTCGGCGAGTCGATCGGCGATCGTGTCGGCATCGGGCAGCCGGGCCGATGGGGTCGCGACCACATCGATCACCATCCGTCGACCGGACTGATCGACGGCGACCGACATGACCTCGGACTCCGCATCACCGAGCATCTCGGTCACGACCGCCGTGACGTCCTCGGTGGCGTCGACGGCGGGAAGCAATGACGATCGCATGAGATGGAGCGGGAGCAACATCATCAGCGCGGCCATGAACGTCCAGCGAAGGCCCCCGACGATGGGTACGGACCGGCGGACGAGATCGCTTCGCCGGGGGAGTCCACAGACCAGGAAGGTGAGGGCGGCCGCACACATGATGCCGACGACGTTCGCCAGGAACAGCATCGTCGCCCCGAGCGCCAGGTCCCATGCGAACAGCCGGATCGTGATCCCGATCACGGCGAGCGGTGGGACGAGCGCCACGGCCACCGCCACACCCGTGATGGCATCACTGGCCGAGCGCCGGAGTCTCGAATAGGCCCCGACCGCGCCGGCGGCGATCGCGACGCCGAGGTCGAGCAGATTGGGTGAGGTCCGGGCGACGACCTCGGCCGGCAGGGGATCGAGATCGCCCGGAAAGATCCATGCCGTCACCGCCGCCAGGGCGACGGCGCCGGCACTGGCCAGGGCCGTGGTCGTGATCGAGCGGGCCACCCTGCCCGGCCAACCCATGACGACGGCCGCGGCGCCGGCCAGAACGGGGCGCATCAGCGGCGCGACGAGCATGGCGCCGATCACCACGGCCGTGGAGTCGGCCAACAGGCCCATGACCGCGATGAGCACGGCGGCGATCATCAGGACGGCGAACCGGCGGGTGTGATGTGCGGCGCGTCGCCCGACCGGGAACAGCTCACCCAGGATCCGGGCCCGATCATCGTCGGTGAGCTCGCCGCCATCGTGGAACCAGAGCAGTCGGAGCGACCGTGGCACGGCGGACTCCCACCACGTTGCGGCAGCCTCCACGTCGAACGCGTCGGGCGACTCCGAGCGGGCGACATCGGCTTGGCGGACCGGCACTCGATGGCGCGGGTCCTCGGGTGGTCGGATGGCCACGTGTGTCGGCGACTGCATGAGAAGAACCCCTCGTCATGCCTGCGCCGGCCCGGAACGTAACACAACCGCAACATTGCGACAAGGGGTCACCAAGGGGTCACGGAACGAGAGGACGGGGGAAGACGGCCAGGAGCGGGGCCATGGCGGACGGCGGTGACGGCGATGCGCTAGACCCGAGTCGTGTTCCTCGACGTGATCGACCCGTTCCATGCCGAGGCGCCGGAGCGCATCGATCGTGCCTGCCGGGCCAATGGCTTCTTCCGGTTGCCTGCCGATGTGATCGACCGAGCGGTCGCCGACCGGGCCTGGGACGCCGCAGGGGCATTGTTCGACCTCGATGCGTCCGAACACGACGACATCACGTTTCCCGAACCCGGCTACCCCTACGGCTTCTCACCCTTCGGGCTCGAACGGCTGGCGTCGTCGCTCGGTGAGGCGACCCCGCCGGATCTCAAGGCGAGCTTCTCCGTCGGCCCGGATTGCCTCGGACCGGTGTCGGGCACCAGACCGGAGGAGGCGTGGATCCGCTCGCCCAGTCGCTGGCCGGCGGCGCTGCCGGATCTCCGCCCGGCCTGGGAGGCGGTTTTCCGCGCCCAGTCCGTGTTGTGTGAACACCTGCTCGGCCTCATGGCCGTTGCGCTCGATCTGCCGGCGGACCACTTCGAGACCTCGATCGATCGACCGATCAGTGCGATGCGCGCGCTCGACTATCCCGCACTCGACGACCAGCCGCCGCCGGGATCGCTCCGGGCCGGTGCCCACACCGACTACGGCACCCTCACGATCCTGCGTACCGACGAGGTCCCCGGGCTCGAGATCCGCGATGCACGGGGAACCTGGGTCGGCATCGACCCCGAACCCGACACCTTCATCGTGAACCTCGGCGACTCCATCGCGCAGTGGACCAACGATCGCTGGCGCTCGACTCTCCATCGGGTCGTGCCGGGAGACGGGCGACGGCGTCGATCGATGGCGTTCTTCCACATGGCGAACTGGGACGCTCGGATCGAGCCGCTTCCGACGTGTGTGTCCGACGACGATCCACCGAGGCACGACCCCGTACTGGCCGGGCCTTGGCTGATGGAGAAGTTCCAGGCGACGGTGAGCTCGGGGTGAGCGACGGCGCTCAGCCGCCGGGTGTGAGCGTGTCGACCGTCTCCCGGACCTGCTCGGCCACCACGGCGACGTGCGGCTCGGTGAGCATCGAGAGATGGCCACCCGGGACGATCTCGATCCGGAGATCCCCATCGACGAAGCCACGCCACCCGAGGCCGGCTGCCACCGAGATCTCGGCGAAGGCATCGTCGGCCGCTTTGAGGATGAGGACGTCGTCGGGGTACGGCGACGCATCGAACTGGGCCAGGAACTGCAGGTTGTTCTCGACGTATTGGCGATTCACCAGAACGTCCGGGAGTTCGTCGGCGTCGCCGCTTCGCAGACGGAGCTGGAGCTGCTCCCAGCGGCGCTTCAACTTCTGGGTCTGCCACACGAGTCGAGGCGTCAGGTAGTCGAGCCCGTCGTGGCGGAGCCTCTGGGTGTGGACCGACCACCGGGTGGAGCGATCGGGTGTGATGGCGGCGCTGTCCGGGCCGGACGCATCGAACAGGACCAGTCGAACGACCCGACCACCGGCGAGCAGATGCCGGGCCAGTTCCATCGCGACGATCGATCCCGCCGAGACTGCCGTGAGAACGAGTGGTCCCTCGGGGTGGCGACGGGTGACCTCCTCGGCGTAGTCCGAGACGAGTTGGGCGAGCGATCGTGTGCCGGCCCCCGGCCCCTTGTAGGGCACGGACAACCCGAACATCGGCTGCGTCGCGCCGAGTCGGGCCGAGAGCGGTCGATAGAACATCGCATTGGTGCCCAGCACGTGCACGGCATAGATCGGCGGACGATCGCCCGAGGTCTGGATCGGGACGACGTAGCGGTACGGCGCCTCGCTGTCACGGCGGAGCTCGGCGACGACGAGCGCCGCGAGGCGGCGGGGTGTGGGGGCGTCGTAGAGCGCGTTGCCCGGGAGATCGACGCCGAACTCGGCGTCGAGATCGGCCATGAGTCCGACGGCCATCAGCGAATGAGCGCCGTGTTCGAACGCGTCGTCGTCCAGGCCGAGCTCGACGCCCAATGCCGCCCCCATCAACGCACAGACCGACGCCGCGACAGCGGGATCGACGGAGTCGCCGAGGTCGGTCGCCTTCGGCGTGACCGGGAGTGCCGCCACGGCGGCTCGGTCGACCTTGCCGTTGGCCGATCTCGGCAGGGCGTCGTGACGGAGGACCCGGCGAGGACGTGATCCCGGCGCGAGACCATCGGCGATGGCTGCCTCGACGTCACCGAGCACGGCGTCGTCGTCGGCTTCGATGTGGGCGACGAGCAGCAGCCCACTCCGGTCCTGGTCCCGCAACGACGAGCGCAGCGCCATCGCCGGGTCCTCCGCGGTCGCGGCGAGGTGCAGCGACCGTCGTCGCCACTCGGGCTCCGCATCGGCGAGCAACGACTCGAGGGGACGTGGGTCCGCCAGGCAGACGATGGCGGCGTCGACGCCGTCGACCCGCTCGATCACGGCCTCGAGCTCCGCAGGCTCGATCCGGACACCACCGACGCTCAGCTGATCGTCCTGGCGGCCGAGGAACTGCAGTCTTCCGTCCGGACTCACTCGAACCAGGTCCCCGGTGCGGAACACCCGTCCGTCGGCGGAGTCGGCGAAGCGAGCGGCTGTCTGGTCCGGCGCATCGAGATAGCCGTCGACCACGCCGGCGCCGCCGACGACGAGCTGGCCGACAGCGCCCATCGCGACCGGGAGGTCGTGGTCGTCGACCACGCTGATCCACGTGCCGGGAATCGGGCCGCCGATCGTCACGTCCTCGCCCGCCACGAGATCGGTCGCCGTGGCCCAGACCGTCGCCTCGGTCGGACCGTATTCGTTCGTCAGCGTGGTGGCGGGCAACCGGGCGCTGTGGGTCTCGACCAGCGACGGTGGGCAGGCCTCGCCGGCGACGATCACGCGTCGTGGCGGCGAGGTCACCTCGCCGGTCATGGCCGACAGCACGGCGGCGTACAGCGTCGGGACCATCAGCGTGTGGGTGACGTCGGCGAGTGCATGCGCCAGGAAGCCGGGGTCGGTGGCTCGGCCGGGCGCGGGGAAGACGATCTCGCCTCCGTCGACGAGCGTGCCGTGGATGCCGGCGACCGAGGAGTCGAACGCGAGGCTCGAGACGACGAGGAACCGCTCGACCGGCTCCGGGTAGAACTGGGACCGGGCTGCGGTCGACGCCGCGAGTGTCCGGTGGGGGACGGGGACCCCGCGGGGTTCGCCGGTCGACCCGGAGGTGAACAACACATAGGCCTCGGCGTCGGGCGAGACCGCTCGCAGCGCCTGGTTGATCGGCTCGAGATCGGCTTCGGACGCGACCTCGTCGACCCGGATCGATGTCGCCACGAGCGCCAGTCCGGCCGTGGCCGCGTCGACGAGTGCCACCTCCGCGCCCGCTGTGGCGACGATGCGCTCGATCCTGCCGGGCGGGTAGTCGGGATCGACCGGCACGTAGCCCGCGCCGACACACCAACACGCCAGCATCGAGGCCACCGCGTCGGGGGTGCGGCCCTGGACGACGAGCACTCGAGCACCGTGGTCGACTCCCGCGGTGCGCAGCGCTGCGGCCAGACCGGCGACCCGCGCCCAGAACCCGTCGCCGCCGACGCGGTCACCGTCCACGACCGCGACCGACGGCCCATCACTTCCGATCAGGTCGGCCAACCGGGAGGTCAGCGGCGCGGTCTCGATGAGGTTCGCTCCCTCCAACACCGCCGGTGTTCGTCCCGGGCGTTCCGAACGCGCAGCATGCACTCGGTCCGTGTCACGCAGGAGATCGATGACTTCGTCGAGCACCACCTCCGCTGACGCCTCGTCGAAACGGGTCCCACGATGCTCGAGGAGCAGATCGACGCCATCTCCACGTCGCTCCACGAACAGCGTGAGGTCACCAACGGCGGTCCCGTTGAAGCGGGGTCCATGCTCGACGAGCTCGCCCTCGATCCGCAGCTCTTCGATGCGGTCGTAGGCGACCAGGACCTGAGTCTGCCCCGCGGGGCGGCCGCGACGTCGCCGTTCGGCGTTCAACAGACTGCGGGGCACCTCGCGGAAGTCGACGACGGCGGCGAGCGCGGCGTCGGCGTCGTTCGACAACGAGTGCATGGTGGCCTCGGGGCCGACCTCGAGCTCGAGCGGCAGTGTGGTGAGGAAGTACCCGGCAAGGGCGTCCGCGGCCGGGTGGGTTCTCGACGACGTGATCAGATCCATCTCGATGCGGTCACCGTCGGATCTGCGCCGCAGCACGATCGCGAGCGCACCCAGCACGGCGGCCAACCCACCGCGCCCGACCGCGTCCAGTTCGGCCGCGGTGAGGGCGCCCGGCCGCCGGACCAGCCCATCGGGGCTCTGTGCCGCCGATGTCAGGGTTGCTGGTGCCTCGGCGATCTCCGTCGGCCAATCGGCCGGGTCGGGGCGGTGCTCGGCGTGCCAACGTCCGAGGTCGGCGACGCCCGGGCCGAGTGGCGTGGGTGCGTCGCCCTCATAGGCGGCCATCAGATCGCGCCAGATGACGCCGAACGAAGGTGCATCGGCGCGCAGGTGGTGCACGACGAACAGCAGCTCGACCCGATCGGACCCCGGGGCGATCACGACCCGGACGCTGGGTCCCGCGGCGAGATCGAACGGTGTGGTGTGCGCCCGATCGAACGCGGTCGGATCGGCCGACACCAGCCACGTGACCTCGACCGCATCGCTCGGCTCCAGTCGACGACGTGGCGTGCCGTAGGTCCAGATGAGCGGCTCGTGACGAGCGACGACCGCATGGAGGGCCGATTCGAATCGCTGGCGATCGAGCGAGACGCCGGCCGGAAGCACGAAGTGTCGTCCGACGTGATAGCGGGCATCGGTGCCGCCTCCGTCGTGTTCGAAGAGCAGCGCCCGCTCGCCGTCGGTCAGCTCCGGGGCGCCGTGCGACTCGACCCGTGTCGGTTCCGCACGCGACCGGGGGGCATCGAACTCGATCGCGGCGGCCAGGGCGCGACTCGTCGGATGGAGCCGGGGGAGTGACTCCGGCACGTCGACGTCGAGCGCGGCGCCGAGTGCGAGACAGAATTCGAGCAGCGCAAGCGAGTCCGCACCGGCCGCGACCACGTCGTCGTCCGGACCGGGCAGGTGCCCGAGCACGGTGGCCCAGGTCGAGCGGACACGACCGACGAGATCGCCGTCGGCGTCGCCGTCGGCGGAGGGTGTGATCGCGACCTCGTCGGCGGGTGCCGGCAACGCACCCACATCGACCTTCCCGTTGCTCGTGAGTGGCAACGCGTCCAGCACGACGACCGATCGGGGCACGGCGTGGGACGGCAGCCATCGAGCCGCCGCGGCACGTAGGTGTTCGGGGTCGATGGTCGAGCCGTCGGCTCGCTCGACCCACGCCGTCAACCGCCGCGCACCGTCGTTCCCGGTGAGGTCGACAACCGCGCGGGCCACACCGGGTTCGTTGCCGAGCACCGCCTCGACCTCGGCCGGATCGAGACGGATGCCCCCGACTTTCAATTGGCGGTCGATGCGTCCCAGGTAGACGGCCGGTCCGCCGTCGTCCAGGCGCACGAGATCGCCGCTGCGATACCACCGACGACCGTCGTGGGTGACGAAGGCTGCGTCGCCGTTTCCGCCGAGGTACCCGGCGGTGAGACCGTCGGACGAGATCCAGAGCTCGCCGACCCGCCCCGGCGTCACCATCTGCCCGTCGGTGTCCGCGAGCCGCAGACGGACGCCGGGCATCGGGTGGCCGATCGGGACGTCGGCGCCGAGCGATCCGACCTCGGTGCGTGCGGCCTCGTGGATCATGCAGCCGACGACCGCTTCGGTCGGGCCGTACTCGTTGACGACCCGCAGCTCGGGGATCACCGCGTGGAGCCGGGCCACGAGATCGCTCGAGAGATGCTCCCCCCCGAGGATCATGGTCCGCACGGCGTGGTCGGAACCCAGCCGCCGCACCAGCAGCTCCGCATGGCTCGGTGTCGCCTTGAGCCAGGTCACGTCGGCCATGCGTGCGACCTCGGCGACGGCATCGGCGCCATCCGTTCGAACCACGACGACGCGTCCCCGGGTCAGCAGCGGAACGAAGAGGCTGGTCACGGTGAGATCGAACGTCAGGTTCGTGAACAGGGGCACGACCGGCCGGGCTCCGGGCGCGACGTAGCGGGCGACCGCGATCCGGAGATAGGCGGCGAGGCCACGCCGCGAGATCGGCACGCCCTTGGGCTCTCCGGTCGAGCCGCTCGTGAAGAGCAGGTAGGCCTCGTCCGCATCATCGTCGGGATCCGCGGTCACCGTCGGCGTCGATGCCGACGCATCCTCACCCGCATCAGCGGCCCGAGCGACGCCGTGCTCGTCGAAGCGAGCGACGACACCGGCTCGACCCGCGAGCCGATCACGACGGTCACGCGGCTGCGTGGGATCGAGCGGGACGTAGGAACGTCCGGCGAGCACGGAGCCGGCGATCGCGATCACGGCCTCCCCGGAGCGCCCGAGTTCCAAACCGACCCTGGCCCCATCGGCCGTGTCGGTTCGCAGCCGCTCGGCGAATCGACCCGCTGCCTCCAGGAGCTGGCGACCTGTCCATCGACGGTCGCCGTCGACGAGCACGACCTCGTCGTGGTCGAGTCGGTCGACGAGCCAGGCGGACAGCCCGGGGCCGGTCATCGCATCGCCACCGTCGCCCCACCGTTCGACGACCTCTCGCTCGGCGCTGTCGAGCGCCGCCCATTCCTCGAGGCGCTGCTCCGGGTCGGTCACGAGCGAACGGAGCGCGGTGCGCAACCGTTCGAGGGTGCGCCGTTGGCTCGATGGTCCCGCATCGGCGTCGTTGATCTCGACGGCGAGCTCGACAGCACCGTCGTACTGGCTGAGCTGGAGTTCGATGACGTGATCCGGGTCGATCGTGGGGCCGGCGACGCGTCGCGAACGCACCTGGTCGTCCACGACCGACGGTCGGGGGAGCACGTTCACCAGCAGCCCCGACGGCGACCCGGGCGACGTACCGGGTTGAGCGAAGCGGAGCGTGCGCATGACCGATGCCCCGGCGGCGGTCGCCAGTTCGCCGAACGTCATCGACGGGTCGATCGTGACGGTGACGGGGAAGACCTCGAGCAGCGGCCCGACCACGCGGGTCGAGTCGGCGGTGCGGCGATGGTGGACGGGCAGACCGAACTCGACCTCCGACATCCCCGTCTGATGCCAGGCCGTGGCGGCGAGTGCGGCACCGAGGAGCCCGCTCCACGCGAGTTCGTCGGTGAGCGCCCGCAGATGACCCTCGAACGAACGCCGCACGGCCGCCGCCATGAGGTCGTCGAGCAGGCCTTCGTGTCGGGTCGACGAACCCGATCGCCGCCCGGGTGCACGACGCCGCGCCCACTCCAGCCGGGTCGCCGGAACATGCTCTGACCAGTGGGACTCCGAGCGCGCCCGAGCGCGACCCGAGCGACAGAGCGCCTCCACCACCTCGTGGTACGACGGCGCGCTGTCGGCCGGCAGGCCGAGCACCCGTCTCCGCACCCGCTCCAAGACGAGCTGGTGGGAGGTCGCGTCGGTGGCGATGTGATGGATCGCCACGATGACACCGACGCGACCGTCGGGATGACGGAGGACCTCGGTCAGGATCAACCGTTCATCGATGTCGATCGGACGAGCAGCGATCGACATCGCCCTCGCATGGGCCTCGACTTCGTCCGAGACGTCGACGATCTCGGTCGAGAGGTCGGCCGTGGCCGGGACGAGGTCGGTTCCACTCACGCGTGCCGACAGGACCGGATCGTGCCGGACCACGTCGTCGACGGCGGCAGCGAGGGCCCTGGCGTCAGCTCGGTCGACGGCCGCCAGGTGCACCATCGTGAGGTGCGATGGGTCGCCGGCACGACGATGCGCAGCGAGCAACGATCGTTGCATCGGCGAACAAGGTCGGCGCCAGTCTGCGGTGGTCAGGTCGTCGACGGACCCGAGGCTCACGCGACCTGCCGGCGTTGCACGTACGCGATCATCTGATCGACGGTCTGGAAGTTGTCGAGCACGACGTCGGCGGGGTCGATGGAGATGCCGGTCTCGTCCTCGATCCAGCCGACGATCTGGACGACACCGAGCGAGTCGACCAGACCGGTCAGGAGAAGGTCGGTCGATCCCTCGGCGACATGGTCGGGGTCGAGACTGATCTCGTCGTTGACGAAGGCGAGAAGATCGGTGGCGAAACTCATCAGGATTGACCTCGGTCGCTACGGGGCGATTCGTCGGACTCGAGGAGCCGCTGCACAGCTCGAGCGTCGATTTTGCCCGATCCGGTGCGCGGAAGCTCCGGTCGGGTCAGGATCTCGTCGGGAATGGCCGCGATGGGCAGGACGCGGCGCAACGCGCCGATCGCTCGCCGGCGGTCGATTTCGTTGGCTTCGACGACGGCGATCAGACGAGCATCCGGTCCGGCGCCCATGACGACCACGGCAGCGTGCTCGACCCCTTCGAGGGACGTCAGCGCCGTCTCGACGGCCTCCAGCTCGACTCGCACACCTCGTACCTTGGCCTGACGGTCACGTCGACCGACGAACCGGAGCAGCCCCGCGTCATCCCGGTCCACCACGTCGCCGGTGAGATACCAGCGACCGTCATCGGCGAACGAGCCGACGGTACGGCCGGGATCACCGAGATACCCGAGCATGGCCGTGGGTGCCAGGACTTCGAGTGTGCCCTGTCCGGGTCCTTCGAGAATCGATCCGTCGGCGGCACGTAGGCGCAGCTCGGTTCCCTCCCAGGCCCGCCCGATGGGGATCGTGGTGCCATCGACCGGTGGTCCGTCGAGATGGTGATGGGCGCACTGGTTGACCTCGGCCGGGCCGTACACGTTGCTGAAGCGAGCGGAGGGCATCGCGGCCATGGCCCGACGGATCGAGACAGGTGCGACGGCTTCGCCGCCGAACTTCACCCAACGAAGTGCCGAGAGGTCGGCGTCAGCGGCGCCGCCGCGCTCGACGGCCTGGGCGATGATGGTCGGCACGGAGTACCAGATCGTGCACCGTTCGCCGGCGACGAGGCGCACCAGTTCGGCCGGAAATCGCAGCATGACGTCCGGCACCACGACGACACACGCCCCGGCCAGCGGGGCTGCATAGAGCTCGAACGTGGACTGATCGAAGTGCAGCGGTGCGATGTTGGCGCAGACGTCGTGCTCGTCGAGGCCGTAGGTCGCCCGGGCGCGGGTCGCATAGGCGAGGGCTGAGGCGTGGGTGTGGATGATGCCCTTCGGCGTGCCCGTGGACCCCGAGGTGTAGATGACGTATGCGGCGTCGTCTCCGTCGAGATCGTCGAGGGGAGCCGCCGGCGCGACATCCACCCGTTCCGGCGATGGCGAGACATCGGGACGCAGTCGAGCGACCCCGCGATACCGGTCGGCCAGGCGGGCGTCCGTGAGATCATCGATCACGATCACCTTCGGGTGGCAGCTCTCGATCACCCCGTCGACGAAGCCCGCGGGCGCCATCGCATCGACCGGCACGGCCACCGCTCCGAGCCACTGTGTCGCGTACACGCTGACGATCGATGCGGCGGACTTCGCACGGTGGATGACGACGTGATCGCCACGGCCGACACCCAGGCCGGCCAGCTCGCCGGCGAAGCGGGCCACGACGGCCTCGAGCTCCGACCAGCGCCAACGATGATCGCCGTCCACGAGCGCGGGCCGCTCGCCGTGTACGGCAGCGGCGCGTCTCAGCGCGTTCGGGAGTGTGGCGATCGTGTCCATGCGGAGGGTCTTCGGCCGACACGCGTCTCACGGATGCGGCCGACACCAGTTTGACCCGGAAGCGACAACCGGCCGTGGGTAGGCCTCCCGCGGTGTGGTGAGACGATTCGCCCGCGACCATGGCTCACCGGCAGGTCGCCTGCCATCATCATCCGTCGTGGACCCCCTTCTCACCACGGGCGGCCTGCCGCTCGACACGTCTCCTGAGCGGTTCGGCCAGCTCGACGACGTCTCCGAACTGCTCGATCGGCCCGGAGCGCTCGCGTCCGAGTTCGAGCGTCGCGGCCACGCATTCTTCCGTGGCCTGTTGCCGGCAGACACCGTGCTGGCCGCCCGGCAGGAGTTGCTGTCGAAGTACGCCGTCCTCGGCGAGATCGACGATCGCTGGCCGATCATGGACGGTGTCGCGGGCGACCGCGGCGGACTGGGCACGGCGAACCTCCGAGCGTTCACCGAGTCGGTGCGCACCGGCGCGAACTACGAAGCCGTCATCCTGCACGAGCGGCTCCTCGACACGACCGGCATCCTGCTCGGCGCCGAGTCCGTGCCGTTCAGCTTTCGCTGGCCCCGCCTCGTCCGTCCCGGCGAGGGCTGTGGCTTCCATTGCGACGGTCCCTACATGAGCCGGGCCACGACTCGGCACCTGTCGTGCTGGATTCCGCTCGGGCGGATCGAGCCGCACGAGGGCGGACTGGTCGTCCTGGACGGTTCTCATCGCAACGAGCGGTTGGCCGAGGGCTACCTCACGAAGGACGCCGACATCGACGGCCTCGAGTGGCTCGACGCAGATCCCGAACTCGTCCGCTCCAAGTACGGCGAACGCTGGCTCACCACCACCTATGAACCGGGCGACGTGCTCGTGTTCTCGATGTCGACCTTGCACGGGGCATTCGACAATCGCGCCACCGGTGATCGATGCCGGCTCTCGACCGACAGCCGCTACTACGCCCTCGGCGAGACCCCCGATCCACGTTGGAACGGGGAGGACCTCGCTCCTCATGGAGGCGAGCGAGTCTTCTACCCGGGCCTCGGGTCGTGGGCGAATGCCGACTTCCAGGACGAGTGGAAATACGTCGACGAGCGCGGACGCCTCGTCCTCGACGTGCGTGATGCATCCAATGGCACACCGGCGAACGAATCGTGAGCATGCAGCACGACGACCGAGGTCTTCTGCCTCCCCGACCCGACGATGCGCTGGTCGTCGACGCACTCGTGCGTGCGGATCACCCGATCAAGATGGCGGTTGCCGACTGGGCGGCCGACCAGCTCCCCGGCGATGATCTCATCGAGCGGGACAAGAACTCGACCTTCTTCGAGAAGGGCTGGCTCGCCTGTGCGGACCGCGGTCTGACCGGGGCGCTGGTACCGGAACGCTTCGGCGGTCGCGGCGTCGACGTGGTCACCGCGACACTGGAGCTCGAAGGTCTCGGACTCGGCTGCCGGGACACCGGACTCGGCTTCGCCCTTGCGAGTCAGATCCTGTCGTTCACCGACGCCATCCTGCGTTTCGGTTCCGAAGAACAACAGGCGGCACTGCTGCCGGGTGTGTGCGCCGGCCACACGATCGGCGCGTTCTGCATCACCGAACACGAGACGGGCTCGGACGCCTACGCCATGACGGCCACCGCCGAACGTGACGGCGACGACTACGTCCTCCACGGCCACAAGGCCCACATCACTCTGGCCCCGGCGGCCGATGTCGCCATCGTGTTCGCGAAGACCAATCCTGCGGCCGGGGCCTGGGGCATCTCGGCGTTCCTCGTGCACACGGATCGACCGGGTGTCACGAGAAGCGGTGTGATCGAGAAGATGGGCCTGCGTACCACACCGTTCGGCGACCTGATCCTCGACGGCTACCGCGCGCCCGAGGCCGATCGCCTCGGGCCCGAAGGTGCCGGCGTCTCGATCTTCACGACGTGTATGGAATCCGAGCGCGGACTGATCTTCGCGACCCAACTCGGTGCCGCCGAGCGGATCATCGGCGAGGCGATCGATCGAGCGCGATCCCGCCAGGCCTTCGGCCAGCCCATCGGGGGATTCCAGGCCGTCTCGCACCGGATCGCCGACATGAAGGTCGCCCACGAGCTCGCCCGTGTCCAGATGATCAAGACCGCCGCCCTGATCGGCCGAGGCGACACCGCGACGATGGATGCAGCGATCTCGAAGCTCGTCGCCTCCGAAGCGGTTGCCGACATCGGCCTCGCCGCCGCCCGCGTGCACGGTGCGCGCGGCTACCTGACCGACCACGACGTCGAACGCGACGTCCGCGACGCACTCGGCGGCCTCGTCTACAGCGGCACCTCCGACATCCAGAAGAACCTGATCGCCCGACTGCTCCGCGTGAGCTGAGGAGACCACCCATGCAACCAACAACCACGGATCAACCACGCTCCCGGCGGAGTGGACGCCCCGTGGCCGCACGACTGCTCGTGCTGGCTTCGGCAGCGCTGTTGCTCGTCCTGGGACTGCCGTCGGCGGCCTCGGCCCACGAGATCGACCAGAGCTACATCTTCCTCGACGTCTACGAGGACGACCTCGAGGGTCGGGTCGAGTTCACCACGGCCGACATCAACGAGATCCTCGGAACCGAGATCACCGAGGTGTCCCCGGGACCCGAGGAGATCGACCAGCTGAAGGCCGAGATCAACGCGGAGAGCGACGCGATCCTCGCCTACGTCCAACAGAACTTCGCGATCGGCACCGAAGGTGAGCGCTGGACGCTCGACTGGGAGACCCCGCTCGACGCGATCATCATCGACGACGAGGCCAACTGGGTCGTCATGCACTACGACGTCGTCGGTTCGTTCCCGACGCTGCCCGAATCGGTCGAGCTGGACTACGCGGCGTTCGTCGACGAGATCGGGAACCACACCGGCATCTTCCACATCGGGAACTACTGGGAGGGCGGTGTCTTCGCCTCCGAAGACCAGCTCCTGTTCTTCACCCAGAGCAACCAGTCCGGCTCGTACACGTTCGGCGACTCGAGCTTCCTCCGTGGGCTCGGTGGTGTGGTCTGGCTCGGCATCGATCACATCCGGATCGGCACCGACCACATCCTGTTCATCATCGCCCTGCTCCTTCCGGCCGTCCTCGTGGTCTCGGCCGGCCGCTGGGAGCCAGCCGAGGACTTCAAGAGCTCGCTGTGGCGGGTGCTGAAGATCGCCACGTTCTTCACGATCGCCCACTCCATCACCCTCAGCCTCGCCGGCTTCGGTGTCGTCGAGCTCGATTCGAAGCTCGTGGAGTCGATCATCGCCATCTCGATCGCACTGGCGGCGATCCACAACTTCAAACCCGTCTTCGCCAACCGCGAGTACTGGCTCGCGTTCGCCTTCGGTCTCTTCCACGGACTCGGGTTCGCCGGTCTCCTGTCTGGTCTCGGCCTCGACCGGAGCAACCGGGTCTGGTCGCTGTTCGCCTTCAACCTCGGTGTCGAGATCGGGCAGGTCGTCGTGATCCTGCTCTTCTTCCCCGGCCTCTACCTGCTCCGCCAGACCCGCTTCTACGCCGTGGCGTTCAAGGTGCTGTCCGCGCTGCTGGCGATCGTGGCCATGATCTGGGCGGCAGAGCGTGTGTTCGAGATCGACCTGAAGGTCAGCGCACTCATCGATCCGCTGGTCGAGCCGCCGGTCACCGCCGCCGTGGTGTTGGCCTTCACCGGCTTCGCCATCTGGCGCCGGGCGCACGAGGACCGCAAGGGCACGCTCATTCCGGCCCACGAGGGCCCCATCCTCGACGCCCCGGACCGGGAACCGGTCGGCGTCTGAACCTCCGGTGCCCGTGATCAGCGGGCCCGCAACACGAACGGCAACACCGGACCGGCCCCCGCCTCCTGGAGGCGGTGGGCCGCGACGGTGAGCGTCCACCGGCTGTCGGCCTCGTCGTCGATGAGGAGCACCGGCCCGGCCGGGAGGCGGCCTCCGGGCCCGGCGGTGGCGTCGGCCCGGAGACGGGCCCAGACGTGCTCGACCTGATGGGCCGAGTTCTGCTGGTCGGCCTGGAAACGACCGTCGTCATCAACCGACAACACCCGGTGGACATCCAGCTTGCCGAGCGCCCCGAGGCCGTCGGCCAGGCCGTCGAGCAGGGCGCTGCGACGGCGTGACGGCACCGGGCAGATCCAGGTCGGCCGCTCGTCCCAGCCCCAACGCTTGAGGACCGCCGCCACCGCACGCAGCAACTCGTCGTCGACGTCCCGATCGCCCGCCAGCAACTGCTCGACCACCGGGTTCCAGCCGCCGTCACCGACCCGGGCGAGCGCTCGACCCGGGCGGGCCTGTCGTTCGGGTTTGATGCGTCCCTTCGGCGAGCCCAGGCCGCTCGGCCACTGCCGGCGAGGCTCGACCACCACATCGCCGCTCCGCAGCATCGTGTGGGCGCGTCCGACACGGTCGCTGTCGACACCGTGGTCTCTCGGTCGGCCCAGGCAGCGATCGCATCGACCACAGTCCACGGCCTCGGTGTCGTCCAGCGCTTCACGCAGGTAGCGCAGGCGACAGGTCTCGAGTGCGGCCCAGGCCCGCATCTGCTCACCCTCGTCACGGCGGAGACGTCGCAGGGTGTCGACGAGGGTGTGGTCGTAGCGCCACCCGGCGTCGAGTCGGACCCAGCCGGACCCGACCCGATCCACCGCACCGTCGACTTCGAGGATGTTCATGAGGGTCTGGAGCCGTGTTCGGCCGAGATTCACGGTGCGCTCGAGGGAGGCGATGGAGGTCGGCTCGACGGTGTTCAGCTGAGCCAGTGCGTCGAGGCAGACCTGTTCGGACGGCATCGAGACCGACTCGAACCACCGCCAGACCGAGGCGTCCTCGGTGGGACGGGGGAGCGCGACGACCTCGGCACGATCGAGGTTGCGGCCCGCTCGACCGATCTGTTGGTAGTAGGCGACCGGGGACGGCGGCAGTCCGAGGTGCACGCAGAACGCCAGGTCACCCTTGTCGAACCCCATCCCCAGGGCCGAGGTCGCGACGAGCGCCTTGAGATCGTTGTCCTTCAGGCGCTCCTCGAGCTCCATCCGGCGTTCCGGTTCGAGTGCGCCGGAATAGGCCGCCGCGGCGTGTCCTTCGGCCGCGAGGAACGACGCCGCCGTCTCCGCCTGCTCGACCGTGAGTGCGTAGACGATCCCGGACCCCGGCAGTTCGTCGAGGTGGCCGGCGAGCCAGGCGAGCCGATGGGCGTCATCGGGCAGGTCCACCACCGACAGATGCAACGAGGCCCGATCGAGTGTGGTCCGCAACACGAGGGTCTCGTCACCGAGCTGCGACGCGACATCGTCGGTGACGCGCTGGTTCGCGGTCGCGGTCGTGGCCAGGACGGGCGTCCACGCCGGGAGTTCAGCGAGCAGACGACGGAGCCGGCGGTAGTCGGGGCGGAAGTCGTGGCCCCAGTCGGAGATGCAGTGCGCTTCGTCGCAGACGAGCAGGAAGGCCCGCTCCCTGAGGGAGGCGAACACCCGACGCCGGAATCCGGGGTTGGCCAGCCGCTCGGGGGCGATGAGCAGCAGGTCGACCTCGTCTGCGTTGGTCCTGGTCTCGATCTCGTCCCAGGCATCGACGTTGGACGAGTTGATCGTCACGGCCCGGAGTCCGAGCTTCTCCGCTGCCGCCACCTGATCCCGCATCAGCGCCAGCAGCGGGGACACAACGACCGTCGGACCCCAGCCCCGACGACGCAGCATGGCCGTGGCCGAGAAGTACACCGCCGACTTGCCGAACCCGGTCCGTGCGACCAGCAACGTCCGGCGGCGCTCGGCGACGACCGATCGGACGGCCGCCAGCTGCTCAGGACGCGGCACCGCGTCCGGGCCGGCCAACGCCCGGACGTGTTCGGCCAACTCGATCTCGACCTCGGCTGCGGTCGGCCGTGTCGGCTCGGCGATACCGGCGGCATCCACGGGCCGCTCGCGCAGCAGCGGCGCCGAACGGTCGAGCTCGTCGCCGGGCCCGTCCTCCCAGGCGGGTTCCCCCCAGGCGTCACCGGCACCGGGATCGTCGTAGGCCTCGATGGGCGGGAGATCACTCACCCCGTTGAACCTAGGGCCGCCCGGTGACAGCGACCCGGACCCCGCCGAAGCGCTCGTCAGCCCGGGGTGGGCGTGCCCAGTCGGAGGATGGTGCCGTCCTCCAGCCCGACCGCCACCACCACGCCGCCGTCGGCGGTGGTGAGCCCGGCGAGATTCGAGCTCAGGCGGGCCGGGAGGTCGACCCCGGCCACCTCGCTGACGCCGGCCGAGGTGCGAGACAATGCGACCAATCGGCGTTGATCCTGGGTCGGCACGAGCACCTCCGGCCGGCCGTCGCCGGTGACGTCGACGATCAGTCCCTGATCGAGGATTCGGGATCCGATGCGATGGGTCGAGTAGGAGTCGGTCCCGCTGCGGTGCCGCAGCTCGCCGTCCTGCAGACCGAACCACTGCACCACGCCGCCGATGTGGGGTGTCTCGACATCCACCAGTTCGATCTCATCGTCGGGGCCGAGCGGCCCGGCACCCAGCTGGTTCCGCCACCGGTTGCCCCGGCCGACCGGCTCGCCCCGGGCCAGGAGTGCACCGTCGAGGTCGTGCACGACCAGCCGGGCGCCCACCTCGGCGTCCGATTCGGTCGTGACGATCTCGGGCCGGCCGTCACCGTCCAGATCGACGAGCAGCGCGGCCACGCCCTCGATCACCGCCGGCGCCCGGGTGACGACCCGTGTCCGTTCGACGACATCCGGATGTGGCACGGTCGGGGACGGCTCGGCGGCGAGATCGAGGATCTCGAACCCACCCGCCTCGACGGCGTCGCCGAGCACGCCGTGGCCGTACCGCTCGGTCGGCTGGACGAGCACGACCATCGTCGTGCCCCACCACACCGGACGCCCGTCGGGGAGGGCATCGGACACCATCCGGAGCGGATCGACCGCGATGTGGCCGAGCAGCACCCCCGGCGCGGAACCGTCGCCCACCGACGACTCGCCGTCGCCGTGCCCGATCGACCACGTCGCACCCCGATCATCGAGGGCGATCACCCGGCCGGCCGGTCCCGCGACGGTGCCGAGCTCGGTGACCACCGACAGATCCAGTGTCCCGCCGAGCCGGGGATTACCCGTGGTCGCCCCTTCCAATCGCGCCGGCGCCGCCATCGTCGCGCCGGTCGTCGGGTCCGATGCGGCGTCGCGGTCGGTGGCACAGCCGGCAACGCCGACCACCAGCGCGATCGTGGCCAGGAGCACGGCTCGCCCTGCCACGCCGGATGCTCGTCGACGATCCCGGGTCACGCCCAGGTCACCCGGGCGACGGTCGTGGTGGAGCAGTACCAGACGTCCCGGTCGTCGCCTGCAGTCAGGAACATGCCGTTCGCGATCCGGGACCCGGTGGGGACCCGATCGATCAGCTCACCGGTTCCGATGTCCACGACGACCAGGTCGTCGGATCGGGCGTCGGTGTAGTCGTTGATCACGAGCTCACCGCTGTCGGGAAAGACGACGGGCTGCATCGAGGGCCGGACGTCCAGGTGCCACGCCGCGCCGAGGTCGCCGTCGGGACCGAGCTCCACCCCGGCGAGACCGCCGTTGACCGAGTCCCACGCGATGCAGCGATTCCATTCGGGCACCGCCACGGGCGGGGCGATGATCCCGCCACCCGGGGTGCCGAAGGGTGCGATCTCCTGCAGTGAACCATCCGTGATGCCGACACGGAGCAGGCGTTGCGGAGCGGCCCACGGCGCGTCCTGTCGCCAGGACAGGTCCGGCGGTGCCTCGAAGCGACCGTTGGGCACGGTGGTGTGGATGTGGCGGACCGGGGCGATGTCGCCGCAGTCCATCAGCCAGCACGCGTCGTCGCTCAGGCACGAGTCCCAGGCGAGTCCGGCATCGGAACGCCCGGGGTCGCGGTAGCGCGGCCGCCACCCGTCGTCGATCACCAATCGACCGGATGCCACGACCAGCCGCCAGAGGTGTTCGGTGCCGGGGACGTAGATCCGCTCGACACCGTCGACGCCGACCTCGGCGGCGATCCGACCCATCGAACCCTCCGGGAGGACGAGGGGTTCACCCACCGGCTGCAATGCCTCGGGCTCGAAGCGGCTGATGGTCGTGCCGCCCTGGCCCTCGAGACGCAGGTCCTTGGTGACGATGGTGCCATCGGCGAGCACGAGCATGCCGTTGTGGGCCCGCTCGACCGGCAGCCGGCGTTCGGCCACGATCTCCAGGGTCTCGGGGTCGAGCCGATGGAGGAACGAGCC
>JAHDCV010000007.1:22099-87641 GCA_020629695.1 Acidimicrobiales bacterium
GGCGTTCGGCCACGATCTCCAGGGTCTCGGGGTCGAGCCGATGGAGGAACGAGCCGTTCACCGACAGGATCGACCCGTTGGCGTGGACCGCGATCGAGCCACACCAGACGTGCTCCCCACACGGGAGTTCGGGGGAGCGGACGACCGGCTGGAGGGTGTCCGGATCGACACGTTCGACCCAGCCGAACGGCGCCGGTCCGGCGAATGCGGGCATCGTGCCCCCGAGATACCACTCGCCGGGATCGCGACGGACGGCCATGACGTGCCAGCGGTCGTCGATACGGGTCACGACCTGCGCCGCACCGTCCCGGGCGCCGAGTACCCCGGTGCGGGCCTTCTGCCGACGATTCCCGCCGCACTCGACGGGCCATGGCGACGGCCAGTAGCCGGGATGGGTCTCGAGCCGGTCCCGCACGGAACGGTCACCGTCGTCCCGCCCTGTCTCTTGCTGCATGCGGGCGAGCCTGCCACGCTCATCACGGCGGCTCACATCGGCACCGCCGACGGAAGGACCCTCGTGCGTCTCGAACCTCTCAGCGACGTCGTCGGCTCGATCGTGCGCGACGTCGACCTGCGAACGATCGACGAGGCCGAGCTCCAGCTGCTCGACCGGACGTGGGCCGAGCGGGGCCTCCTGGTCGTGCCCGGCCAAGAGCTGTCGCCGGACGACCACCTGGCGTTCGCGCGTCGGTTCGCCGAGGTCGACGTCAACCGGTTCTTCACGCCCGTGCCGGGCCATCCCGAGGTCGCCGAGGTCCGCAAGGAGCCGGACCAGATCACCAACATCGGCGGCGGCTGGCACACCGATCACAGCTACGACCCGGCCCCCGCCCGCGGTTCGATCCTGGTCGCACGCGAGCTCCCACCCGAAGGCGGCGACACCGAGTTCCTCCACACCGGCGAGGTGCTGTCGTCGCTGTCGGACGCGTTCGTCGATCATTTACGCGGGATGCGTGCGGTGCACAGCAATCACCACGTCTTCGGCGTCGGTGCGGGCTACGACGACAACACCGACATCCAGTTCAACAACCACGATCAGACCGGCGAGGCCGTGCACCCGGTCGTGCTCCGACACCCCGACACCGGGGCGGAGAGCCTCTATGTCAACACGGCGTTCACGACGCACTTCGAGGGGTGGACCGTCGCCGAGTCCAAACCGCTGTTCGAACAGCTCCTGCAGACGATCGTCGATCGCTCCACGACCGTCCGCCTCCGTTGGGAGCCCGGCATGGTCGCCATGTGGGACAACCGCAACACCTGGCACAAGGCCCACAACGACTATCACGGCCACCGTCGGGTGATGCACCGGGTCACGGTGGCCGGCGTCGAGCTGTCCGCAGCCTGAGCACTCCGTCGCCGGCTGGGCTCGCCACCGAGCGAGATTCGGCGCGTTCGGGCACGATGATGGACACTGGTCGCCTCCGACGTGAAAGAACGCCTCGTGGACTTCGAACTCTCTGCCGATCTGGTCGCCCTTCGTGATCGTGCCCGCACCGTCGCGGCCCAGGGTGTCCGTGACTTCGGACGTCACAACGACTCCTGGATCAACGGGTTCTCGAAGGAGTTCGCGAAGGTCATGGCGTCGGAGGGCTGGATCGGGATGGGCTGGCCGACGCAGTACGGAGGCCGGGAGCGTCCTCCGATCGAACGGGTCATCGTCGCCGAGGAGATGATCGGTGCCGGCGCACCCATCG
The DNA here is from genome assembly GCA_020629695.1 of Acidimicrobiales bacterium. Taxonomy (GTDB): domain Bacteria; phylum Actinomycetota; class Acidimicrobiia; order Acidimicrobiales; family SZUA-35; genus JAHDBV01. The sequence goes on from JAHDCV010000007.1 coordinate 23,794, forward strand.
CCGCGATGTGGTTCTCCGATCGACAGATGGGCCCGACGCTCATCGCGTACGGGACCGAGGATCAGAAGGCGGAGTTCCTGCCGGCCATGCTCTCGGGGGACACCACGTGGTGTATCGGCATGTCCGAACCCGATGCCGGCTCGGATCTGGCCGGACTGAAGACGTCCGCCGTGCGCGACGGCAACGAGTTCGTCGTGAACGGTCAGAAGATCTGGACGAGCTTCGGTGAGGTCGCCGACTACTGCTACCTCATCTGTCGCACGTTGTCCGACGGCCCACCGCACAAGGGCATCTCGGAGCTCATCGTGCCCATGGATCTTCCCGGCATCGAGGTCCGCCCGATCACGGACATGACGACGAATCGCCATTTCTGCGAGGTCTACTTCACCGACGTGCGTGTTCCGGTCGAGAACCTCGTCGGCGTCGAAGGCGACGCCTTCAAACAGACCATGGTGCAGCTCCAACACGAGCGCGGCGGCATCGATCGGCTCGTCTCCAACCGGGCGTTGTACGACCTGGCACTGGCACGGGCCGACACGGCCAACCCGGTCGTCCGCCAGGAGATCGCCCGCATCGAATCCGACTACCGAGTCGGCCGGCTCCTGGTCTACCGCGAGGTGCTGCAGCAGGCGCCGACGGGGTTCAGCGCAGCCACCAAGGCGTTCTGTACCGAACACGAAGCACGGGTTGCCGACTTCGTGGCCGGGGTGCTCGGTGCCGACGCGATGCTCTGGGACGACGTGGCGAAGGGGCTGGCCTACGGACCCGCCTACACCATCATGGGCGGCACGTCCGACATCATGCGGAACATCCTCGGCGAGCGGACGCTCGGACTGCCCCGCGAGCCCCGCTGACGGCGGAGCGTACGGTCAACGCCGTACGGTCAACCCAGACCCGTCCAGAAGCGGTCCAGGGCGGTTGCCGCGTCGGATGCATGACTCGTGGCCCACCAGTGCCCGGCGCCTCCGAGCACGTGTTCATCGAGTCCGAGCCGGCGTGCGACCCTGCCGGCCGACGCCGCCGGAACGTAGGCGTCGTCCTCGGCCGTGAGCAACAACCCGGGCGGCAGCGGGTCGAGCTCGGCCAGTCGATCGCCGAGCTCGCTGAGGTACGGCTGCGCTCCGCCGCGGTACAACCCGAGGATGGCCGATGTCATGTCCTCGTCGAGGGCATCGGCGAACGACACGGCGATCGATTCCGACAGCCCGAGCCCGACGTAGACGGCGACGAGATCCTCCGACGGCACGGCCAGCATGCCGGCGAGTGCCTCCTCACCGGCACCGGGCGTCTGCCAGACCTGTGCGGTGTCGTGCCAGACGTAGTCGGCTGCCAGGAGGCCGCCGCAGTCGATGGCCCAGGAACGGACGAGGTCGGGGCGATCGGCGACCAGTCGGGCGACGTGAGCGGCACCCCAGTCGTGGCCGAGCAGGTCGACGGGGCCGGAACCGACATCCTCGATCCGGTCGATCAACCATCGGGCGTAGGCAGCGGGGCTCGGTTCGAACTCGTCCGGCAGCTGCGTGCCGAAACCGGGTGGTGAGCATCGGACGAGGTCGTGCCCGAACGGGCGGAGAGCCCCGGCGAGGTCGTCCCAGACGGCGTCGGTCTCGGGAACACCGTGCACGGCGATGATGGTCATGAACCGATCATGGCATCTTCGTCCGCCCCATGCGGCAGAGCTCCGGTCGGTGCGCTACACATGAGCCGGCATGGGAGCCCTTCCGGCGACGGCCGCTCGCACGACGTCCGAGGACGCCTCGGGATCCGGGCTCGGCACCTTCGGCGGGGTGTTCACGCCGAGCCTGCTGACGATCCTCGGTCTGGTTCTGTTCCTGCGGCTGGGCTTCGTGACCGGCAACGTCGGTCTCGGCCAGATGCTGCTGATCCTGGTGGCAGCGACATCCGTGTCGTTGTTGACCACGATCTCCCTGGCGGCGATCGCCACGAACCTCCGCGTGGGCGGCGGGGGCGTCTACTACCTGATCTCCCGGACGCTCGGACCGGCCTTCGGGGGCGCGATCGGTCTCGTGCTGTACCTCGCCATGTCGGTGTCGGTCGCCTTCTACGCCATCGGTCTCGGCGAGGCCGTGACGAGCGTGCTGGGCTCGGACAGTGAGGTCTTGCCGCGGTTCGTCGCCGCGGGCACGATCATCCTCCTGCTCGGGCTGGCCTGGCTCGGTGCCGACATCGCCACCCGGTTCCAGTACATCGTCATGGTCTGCCTCGTCGTGGCCATCGCGGGCTATCTGATCGGCGTGGTGCCCGACATGGAGGTCGGGCGCCTGAGCGATTCGTTCGGCGCACCCTCGGACGGTGATGACTTCTGGATCGCCTTCGCCCTGTTCTTCCCGGCCATCACCGGCTTCACCCAGGGTGTGGCGATGTCGGGCGACCTGCGGTCACCGGGCCGCTCCATCACCCGGGGCACGTTCGCCGCGATCGGACTGTCGACCCTCGTCTATCTGTTCGTCATCGTCACCTTCGCGGCCGCCGTCCCACTCGACGAACTCCGGGCCGACACCGCCATCATGCGGCGGCTCGCGGTCGCCCCCGCGTTCGTCGACGTCGGGGTCATCGCCGCCACGCTCTCCTCGGCGATCGCCTCGATGCTGGGTGGGCCGCGCACGCTCCAACGCCTCGCCGCCGACCGGCTGATCGCCCGGCTCGAGCCGCTGGGCGTCGGCGCCGGACCCGACGACAATCCCCGTCGAGCCGTGCTGCTCACGACGGGAATCGCCCTCGTGACCGTCGCACTCGGAGATCTCGATCTCGTCGCCCCCGTCATCTCGATGTTCTTCCTCGCCAGCTACGGACTCATCAACTTCGCCACCTACAACGAGGCTCGCGCCGCGAGCACCTCGTTCCGGCCGACCTTCCGGTTCTTCGACTGGCGTCTGTCGCTGTTGGGCACGGTCGTGTGCCTGGGCGCCATCCTCGCGATCGACGCGCTCGCCGGGGCACTCGCGTTCGTCGCCGTGTTCGCCCTCTACACCTGGCTCGCCCGTTCGGTGACCGAGTCACGCTGGGCGGACTCCACCCGCGCACACCATGCGGGTCGAGTCCGCAACCACCTCCTCCTGATGGCCGACACCGTCGATGCCGGCCGGGACTGGCGGCCGGTCACGATCGGCTTCGTCCCCCGAGATCCCGAGCGCCGCACCCGACTCTGCGAGGTCGCGGGCTGGCTCGAAGGAGGTGCCGGATTCACCACGATGGCCAGGATCGTGGTGGGCCGAGGACCACTCGTGCGGCGACATGCGGCCTCGGTCGACCGCGAGCTGGCTCGTGAGCTGTCGTGGACGGGTTCCGGCGCCTATCGCCGGGTCGTCGTCGCCGACACGCTGGACAATGGCGTCGCGTCGTTGATCCAGAGCCACGGCATCGGACCCATCACGCCGAATCTCGCGCTCTTCAGCGGCGCCGATGTACGACTCGCCCGGAGCGACGAGGAGGGTCAGCGGGGAAGCATGGTCCAGACCGCCCTCCGGTACGGCATGAACGTCGCGGTCATGTCGGCGTCGGCGGAGGCGTGGGAGTCGCGGGCCACGCGTGACTCCCGTCCGATCGTCGTCTGGTGGACCGATGAACGGGTCGGTCGGCTGCTCACGCTGCTCGCGTGGATGTGCACCCGGACCGATGCCTGGTCGGGCCGAGCGATCGAGGTGTTCGTCGTCGATGGCGACCTCGCCGCCGTCGATGCGGTTTCGGCCGCACTCGACGAGGCCCGGCTCCCCGTCCGAGTGCGTGGCGGCGTCAGTTCGGATGCATTCCTCGCGCGGACCGGCGACGCCGCACTCGTGTTCGCACCACTGCGGGTCCGCAGCACGGAACTGCTCGGCCCGGGTGATCGCCCGCTCGCCGAACTCTCCGCCGGGCTCGGTCTTGTCGTCTTCGTGCACGCGGCGGACGAGGTCGCCCTCGACATCCAGCCCGACGACTCGCTCCTCGCCCTCGCCGCCGATGCCCGTGACCGGGCGAAGCAGGCGGCCACGCGGGCCGAGGAACTGGATGCGGAGGCCGGCCGCCTGATGGTCGATGCCGAGATGCTCCGCATCGAACGCGGCAGCACCGACCCCGACGTCGAAGTCGCCGTGGCCCGGTCGGCCGCGGCGCAACGCCGCTACCTCGACGCCCGGGCCCGGGCCGACGAGGCCTGGCGCGTGGTCGGCGAACTCGACCCCAACGAGGTGTTCGAACCGGTCGATCCCGAGGTGTGGCTCACGACCGACGAGGTTCGCTCACCCTTCCGCCGATCCGGCCGGCGGAACATCTGACGCAGCGGTGCCGGGCTCGGCCGTGCCCGAGACGACTCCCTGCTCGTCGTCGCGCCCGACCAGATGTGTCGCCGTCCAGGCGAGGGCCGCGAGGACGACCATGGCGGCCGGACCGAGCGCGAGGAGGGCGCCGTCGGTGTCGGCCACGCCGAGCACGAGGTCGACCCCGTTGCCGTCGGGCGAGGCGACGAGCTCGACCACGTCGGCCTCGAGATCATCCCCCCGGTCTCGGCTCAGCGGACTCGGTCCGGCGTCGAACTCGAGCTCGACGAGATGGGCGACCAGTCGGCCACGCGCGTCGCCGAGGTCACCGTCGACGGTGCCGAGCGGCACGAGGGTGAGCTCGAGCTGCGGCCCATCGAGCCCCACGACCCAGTCGCTCGACGAACGCTCGAAGCCCGAGGGTGTGCCGATCTCGCCGTCGAGCGCCCGTATGGCGAGTGTCATCGGCGCGAGCATGATCAACATCACGACCCCGGCGATGAGCGCGACGAGGAGGAGCAGATGACGGAATCGCCGCATGTGCAGCCCGTCAGTTTCCGCGGAAGCCCGGTCGGCGCTTGTTCAGGAAGGCGTCGATGCCTTCCTTGCCATCGCCCGTGCCGCTCATCGCCGCGATGTTCCGAGCCTCGAGCTCCATCTGGGTCTCGAGCGTGCCCGAGAAACTCTCGTGGAGCATCGCTTTGACCCGACCGAAGGCGAGCGTCGGCCCGGCCGCCAGCCTGGCCGCCGTCGCCTGCGCCGTCGCCAGCAGCTCCTCGGCCGGGACGACCTGGGTGATCAGTCCCCACTCGAGCGCCTCGGCTGCGGACAGGCGTCGGTTGGTGAGCATGAGCTCCGCAGCCCGTCGCAGTCCGACCAGGCGGGGCACGAAGTACGTGGACGAACCATCCGGCGTGAGCGCCGCGGCCGTGTAGGCCGAGGTGAAGGTCGCCTGGTCGGAGGCGATGGCGAGATCGGACGCTGCGACGAACGAGAACCCCGCGCCGGCCGCGGCACCGTTCACCGCGGAGATCAGGGGTGCATCCATCCGGGCGAAGCGCGAGATCGCCGCGTGGTAGTAGGTCGTCATCTCCTTCAGGAGCCCGCCGGCCCCGTCACCGGCGTCGGCGAAGGCGCCGAGGTCGCCGCCGGCACAGAAGAACTTGCCCGCGCCCGTCGCCACGACCGCACGGACGTCGGCGTCCTCGTCGCATCGGATCGCGACGTGCATCAACTCGTACATGAAGTCCCGGTTCATCGCGTTCGCCGCATCCGGGCGGTTGAAGGTGATCGTGGCGACCTGGTCGGTCAGGTCGAAGAGGATGAGATCGGACACGGGCGACTCCTGGCGAGCGAGGGACGCGTGCGACGCTAGGGCGGGAGCGGGTCCGTCGCCATACGGCACGACGTCCCCCCCTCGCGGGCTCTACCGTCCGGGGGATGTCGCCGACGCCTGCCCTCGCCACCCGACTCGTCGAGGCGATCCACGCCGGCACGCTGCGGTCGACGATCACCACGCTGCGAGCCTCCGGTCTGGAGGACCCGCTGCTCGCCGAGGCCGAGCGCGCGATCGCCGCACTGGACCGTCGTCAGGACCAGGATCGCTCGCGATGGTCGCAGCGGTTCGCCGAGGCCGGGCTCGAGCATCGGCTGGCCGAGCCGGAGCCCGGTTCGCTGATCTCGGTGCCCGAGTTGATCGTGGCGCCGGAGGACGTCGACGCCGCCCTGGCAGAGGTCGAGCGGCGCGGTCTTCGGCGCTGGACGCCATCCGGTGGGTCGGCGGCCGAGGCCGTCCGGCGGACCACCGATCGGCTGATGCTCGCCTCGGTGGCCGACGTTCCCGAACGAGTCACCATTCGTTGGGCCGAGACACCGCCACGTCTCGCACCTCTCGCACCACGGATCCCGGATCTGACCGGTCGGGAGCTGCCCGCCGGGTTGTGGCCCGTCCATCTCCTCCGACGCGTGGCCAGGGTCGGCCTGACCCGGCTGGGCCGGGCTCCGGCTGCCCCCGACCTCGGTCCGTTGCTGGTGACGCCCGTGCCGCTGGCCGAGGCCCTCATGCGTTCGCTCGGGCTCACATCCACCGACGTCGTCGTCGATCTCGGGTGCGGGGACGGACGACTGCTGGTCGCCGCGGTCGACGCCGGCGCCGGGTCGGCGGTCGGGCTCGAGATGGATCCCGACGTCGCTGGGCTCGCCCGACGTCGGATCGAGGAGGCCGGCCACGCCGAGACCATCCGGGTGCACACGACCGACGCGGCGCGCCACGATCTGTCCGACGCCACGGTCATCGTGATGTTCATCGCCGCGTGGGCAGCGGCCGAGCAGGTCGACGCGGTCCGGCGTCGGGTCGGTCCGGGGGTACGGATCGTCGCCCACGAGCTGGAGCCGATCGAGGCGGGGCAGCCGGGGGAGCGGCGGCCGTTGTTCACCGACGACGCCATCAGCGTCTGTCACGTGTGGACGACATGACCTCCGAGGTCATGGTCACGACGACCTCGCCGCCCGATGATGGCACCATGACCACGATCCCATCCGACCAGCCCACCATCGAGGCCGCCGACGCCGCCGGCCGGTCAACAGTTCTCCGTCGAGCGCTGCGGGCCAACGCCGGGTTCTCGGTGGTCACCGGCCTGCTCGGGCTGCTCGCCGGATCCCGGGTCGCCGAGGTCGCCGGCATCGACCCGGTCTGGCTCGTGCCGCTCGGGGCGGTCGGACTACTCGGCTTCGCCGGCGGCCTGCTGTGGCTCGCCGCTCAGGACACGGAGACGTTGCGACGACACGTGCCGGGCGTCATCGCCGCCGACGGCGGCTGGGTCCTCGCGACCGCTGCGGTCGTCGGCCTGGGTTGGCTCTCCTCCGAGGGCCGCCTGTGGGCGGCCGCGATCGCCGTGGTGGTGGGGGCCGTGGCCATCGCCCAGTGGCTCGGTCTGCGGCGGCTCGATCGACGATGAGCGCGTTCGGGCCCCGCCTCCGGACCTGGCGACTCCATCGGGGCCACACCCAGGAGCGCCTGGCCCATCGGGCGGAGGTCTCCCAGCGGCACCTGTCGGCGATCGAGAACGGGCGGGCCGTGCCGAGTGCCGAGCTCATCGGTCATCTCGCCCGCACACTCGACATCCCACCTCGGGACGAGAACGATCTGCTGCTCGCCGCCGGCCACGCTCCCCGCCGAGTCGAGACACCGCTCGACGAGCTCGACGACGTGCGGATGGCGCTGACCTTCATGCTCGAGGCGCACGACCCCCACCCGGCCGTGGTCGTCGATCACCGCTGGACCCTCGTCGACGCCAACGACGCGGCCACCGGTCTGATCGCGGCGCTCGTGCCGAACCCACCGCTGCTTGACGGCACTCTCAACCTCATGCACCTGCTGCTCGACCCGGCCGGCCTGCGCCCGATGATCGAGAACTGGTCCGAGTGCGGGCCCACCCTCGGACGAGCCGTGGCGGACGAGTCGGCCCGTCAGCCGGACGATCCCGTGCTCGCCGACCTGGTGCGGCGCTTCGCCGCGAGCCTGCCACAACGTCCGGACAGCACGTCGGCCGGTTCGGTCGTCTCCATGCGTCTCCGCACGCCGGTCGGGCCGATCTCGCTGTTCACCTGCCTGTCCGTGCTCCTCGGACCGATCGACATCACCGCGGCGGAGCTGCGCCTCGAGACGTTCTTCCCGACCGACGAGGCCAGCCGCGCACGCCTCGAGGCACTGCTCGGCTGATCCTCAGACGGTCGGGCCGTCCGTCGCCGGGCCGGCGAAGGCCTGTGCCTTCTCCATCCAGTCGCGGGCCAGGGGGCCGTCGATCACGAGTTTCGTCGCATCGACGTGGCGCCGCTGCGTCACGACGAGGCAGAAGTCCTCGGCGGACCCGCTGACCCGGTCCGCACACTCCGGCTCGCCGAAGTTCCACTCGGCCCCAGACGGTGCCTGGAGCGTCACGGCGACCTCACCGTCGGGGACGTCCTCGCCCCGGTTCATGTACGTCCATCCCCGCGTGTTCACGCCGAGGCGCACGATGTGGGCGAGGCGATCGGTCGCGGGCCGAGTGACGCCGACCGCATCCGCGACGTCCTGGCCGTGCGCCCAACACTCCATGAGCCGCGCGGTGAGAAACGACTTCGCTCCCATCGACGGCCCGTACCAGATCACGCGATCACGGTCTCCGAGACGTTCGGCGGCAGCGGCGAGGTCGGTCCGGGCGGCTCGCCACTCCGCCATGCGTCCGTCGCGGTCGAGCGAACGGAAGGGGCCGAGTGTTCGTTCGTCGAGTTCCTCGGGCTCGAGCGAGAACCCCGACATCATCTCCGTGGCATGCGATCGGAACCCGTCGGGATCGATGATCGCCAGTGCGGCGGTGCGATCGAAGTAGGCGAGATGGGCGATCTGATCGGTGACCGTCCAGCGCGGACTGGCGGTCGGGGAGTGCCATCCGTCGGGTGCCAGGGGCGCGACGATCGCATCGAGCGCCGCCTGTTCGGCGAGCAGGTCCTCGGTCACGGACACGCGGGTGACGGGTGCATCAGCTGTCGACATTCGAGCCTCCGACGACGCCGGTAGAGGACGGCACCGCCGTCGGAGGACGCTAGACGTACGGACTCGCGAAGGCCATCGCGGGCCGTGCGGGCCGAACCCGACGCATCGCCCAGACACCAATCAGCGGGCCGGGGACCAGGAAGACGAACGCCCATCCCCACCCGTGCGACGCCACGATCACCGGGATGAGGAAGATCGTCACGACGCTCAGGACGAAGCCACTTCCCAACTGGAGCGTGAGCGCCGTGCCGACCGTACGGGGATCGGCGTGCTCGGAGACGATCACCGAGAACTGGGCCGAGTCGGCCACCACCCAGAAACCCCAGGTCGCGCCGACGCCGAGCAGGATCGGCCAGGGCGCGTCGAGCAGAAACCCCACCACGAGTGCCGCCGAGCCCGACCACCGCAACGACTCGGAAGCGGCGCGGACCCGGCCGAGCCGGTCGGAGAGGCGGCCGGCGTACACCGCACCCAGCGCCCCGGCCGCGATCGTCCCGAACGCGGCGAGCGACGCCGAGCGGCCGGGCCACCGCTCGGCGTAGAACACCCCGATCCAGGCCCACATGGCATACAGCTCCCACATGTGCCCCAGGTACCCGAGCGTGGCGAACCGGAACTCCCGTCGACGAAGTACCGCCCGGATCTGACGCACGGCGAACCGAGTCGGTCGAGCCTGGTACGGACCCTCGACGAGACCCCGATCGGCCACGATCCCACCGAGCAGCGTGAGCGCCGAGGTCACAGCGATCGTGACCCGCCAGTCGAGGCCGCCGACGCCGGCCACGAGGTGGGGGAGGGCCGACCCGAGGGTCAACCCGCCGACCATCCAACCCAGCGCTCGGCCTCGACCCTGCCGAAACCAGCCCGATGCCGCCCGCAGGCCCGCCGGATACACCGTGGCGAGTGCGGCGCCGGTGAGCACCCGAGCGAGGAGGGTCGTCGCCACATCCGGGGCCACGATGACCGCGGCGTTCGCCACGGCGGCGGCGACCGCACCCACAAGCATGAGTCGGCCCGCGGCCAGGCGGTCCGCCCATCCCGTCACGGCCGATGCCACGGCACCGAGGACGAACCCGAGCTGCACGCCGATCGTCAGCCACGACGCAGCGATCGCACCGAGGTCCAGGCGGACGCGGAGGTCGGCGATCACCGCAGCCGTGGAGAACCAGGGCGCCATCGTCAACACGAGGGCGAGGCCGGCGACCGCGAGCTGGCGCTCGGACTCGGCGAGCCGGCGAGGAGTTCGCATGCCCGGTCAACCGGACGGGCAGGTCAGAACTTCCCCGCCGGAACGCGAACGAGCCGGGGTCCGTGGACCCCGGCTCGATGCAGATCAGCAGATCTGAGTCAGATCAGAAGATCTGGGAAGGATCAGCCCTTTGCGGCGGCGAGCCAACCGTCGACGAGGTCGCGGTTGTTCTCGATCCAGGTGGCCGCGAGGCCCTGGATGCACTCGGAGGTGTCGCAACCGTTGCCCTGCTCGACGTTGGCGAGCGAGACATCGATGACCGACAGGGTGATCTGCTCGAGGAGCGCCTCGGCAGCCGGGTTGGCAGCGAGGAAGTCGTTGTTGGCGGTCGCCAGGATGTCGGCGGCAGCCCAACCGGTCTGGCAGGTGTCGGTGGCAGCCGGGCACACGTCGGTGCCGATGGCGGCCGTGCCGGGACGCTGGTCGTGGGCCTCGCCGCCCTCGTCACCCGTGGGGTTCGAGTCGTCGAGGACCGTCTCCACGCCTGCCCAGTACACGTTCTGGCCGGGGACCAGCTGCGTGATGTAGGCGGACGGCGTCCAGGTGTAGATGACCATGGGCTCACCGGCATCGGCCTTGGCGACCGCCTCGGCGATCATGGCGTCGTAACCGGCGATGGTCTGCTGGATGTTCTCCCAGCCCGAGAACGCGATCATGTTGGTGATGATGTTGTCGCAGGTCCAGGACTCCTGGCAGCCGTAGATGTCGGCGAAGCCGTTCCCGGGGACGGGGTCCCCGGCGTCGAAGGCGGCGAGGGCGTCAGCGTTGTTGTTGAGCTCGTCGAGGGTGTAGACGCCGAACTCATCAGCGAACGCCTTCGTGATCAGGAAGCCCTGGAGGCCACCGGCGATCATCTCCTCACCGACGATCGACACGTGATCGCCGACCTTGCTGCCGTCGGGCATCTCGGCCTCGTGCCACGAGAAGTGACCGGGGTACCAGGAGTTGACCCAGAAGTCGAACTCGCCCTGTGCCATCGACAGGTAGGCGAGGGACGGGCCGAGCTCGAGCTCGGCGGGGTCGGTGACCTCGTAGCCGAGTTCCTGCATCAGCTGCTGGTACACGTAGGCCTGGAAGTAGCCGGTCGACCAGTCGGCGCGAGCCATGGTCACGGTGATGCCTTCGCCCGGAAGCTCCGACATGGCCTCTTCCATGGCCTCTTCGCCTTCTTCCATGGCTTCTTCGGCCTCTTCAGCGACCTCTTCGACGGCCTCTTCAGCGGCGTCGGCAGCGTCCTCGACCACCTCGGTGGCGGCGTCGGTCACGCTGTCCGAACCGCAGGCTGCGGCGATGAGCCCCAGCGCTGCGAGCAGCGCGAACAGCGCTGTTTTGTTGAGTTTCCTCATTGGTTCCCCTCCAAGGGTTTTGGTTGTGAGCGAGTTGCAGCAACCCAGCACACGTTGAGCGCTACAACGATAGTCCACCCTTGCGGGCAGACCGGGACAGCCCCCCATTTGAGGGGGGCTGTCGGAGCGTGACGAGATGATCAGCCGACCGGAGCGGGCTCGGTCTCGTCGACGGTCAGGTCGACGGTCGCTGCGAGCGCAGCGTCCGTCCGAGCGGGTTCATCGGCGTAGACCCGGGTGCGTCGGAACTCGTTGAGCACCGGACGGGCCGAGGCCAGGACGAAGAAGCCGGCGCACAGGGCGATGAAGGAGCCGACACCCGACACGAAATTCGGATCGGTTGCTCGTGCGAGCGTGCCGATCCAAGCGGCGCAGATGGCGAAGATGCCACCACCCATGCCGGCGAGCACGGTCGAGCCGACCCATCGGAAGCGATCGTCGAGCCCCGCCAAGCCGGAGCTCAACACCGCGACGCCCAGTGAGATCACACCCAGAACGAGCGCCCAGATACCGAGGCCCGCCCCTTCGGACGTCCGTCCGTCGAGGATGATCTTGGCGTTCGTCTGTTGCGTGGTCTGCAGCGTGGTGATCTCGGCGGCGTAGACCGCGGCGTTCGCCGGGTCGGCAACCGCCTGCGCCTTCAGCTCGTCGATGCGAGCGAGATCATCGGCTGAGAGCACGGTGTCGGACCGGGTGTCGAACGACCACGCCGAGAACATCCCGATCGTCAGGAAGACCACGGCGATGACACCGGAGATGACCCGACCCCAGGCCACGCCCGACGGCAGCGGGTGCAGCGGCGAGTGGGGGGCGACCCGGATCCACATCATCGTGCCGATGACGGCGACGAGTCCGCCGAGCAGGGCGAGGTAGACGCCGATGCCCTGACCAGGATCGACAGCCGCATCCGACGGCGCAGCGATGAAGTGGCCGAAGGCCACGAGGAAGCCGATGAATGCGGCGATGGCGGCGCCGTCGGTGGTGAGCCAACGCAGCCCGCGACCGGGGCGGAGCATGACCTTGGCGATCGACCCCAGGATGATGAGGCCGGCGACGAGCACGAGATAGCCGAACCAGGATCCACCCGAGGCGGACAGACCCGAGAACGACTGGCCTTCCAGCTCGAGCTGATCGACGCGGCGGCTGTAGCCGCTGATCTTGCCCGCATTGGACGTCCAGGTGAGGAAGACCGACACGACCATCGCCAACGCGCCGACGCCGGCGACCATGATCCCGGGCCGCTCGGCGGCCATGACCGGGGCGAAGTAGGAGGACTCCTGCTTCTTCGACTCCTCGACCGCTGCGGCCTTCGCCGCCTCGGCCTCATCGAGCAGGGTCTCCGGATCGGAGCGGTGCGCCCACGCCATCTTGATGCGGCGGAACAGCCCGCCGGTCGACTCGCCGTCACGCTGGGAGATCCGGTCGAGCACGACCGCCACCAGGAAGAACGCGAGACCGGCCGAGGTGCCACGTACCACGGACTGGGTCGACAGCGCCTGGAAGAGCAGACGCCCGAGACCGCCGGCGCCCATGATCGCGGCGATGCCGAGCATCGAGATCGAGAGCAGCAGCGTCTGGTTGATCCCGGTCATGATCGCTGGTCGGGCGAGCGGGAGCTGCACGTCGGTGAGCACCCGGCGTTCCGGGGCGCCGTAGGCACGAGCCGCTTCGACGACGTCCTCCGGCACCTGACGGATACCGAGGTTCGTGAGGCGGATGAGCGGCGGGACCGCGAAGATCATCGTCACCATGGTCGCGGAGACCGTGCCGATGCCCCAGAAGTAGATGAACGGGAGCATGTAGACGAACGAGTGCACGACCTGCATGGCGTCGAGCACCGGTCTGACCACCTGCCATATCCCGTCGATCCGCCCGCAGGCGATGCCGATGGGGATACCGACGATCACACAGAGGATCACGGCGACGCCGATGAACCCGATCGTCTTCGCGGTCTCGATCCAGTACTCGGTGCCGAGCAGACCACAGGTCGTCAATGCCACGCCGGTGAAGATCGCGACCTTGCCGTTCTGGGCGAGCCACGCGACGAGCATCATCGCCACGACGACGGTCCACCACGGGACCTTGACGAGGATGTCGTCCACGATGAGGTCGAGCAGGAACTGGAACGGCCACTCGATGACGCTGAGTGCGCCGGTGGCCCGGGTGGCGATCCAGTCGACCGCCTGGTCCATCCACTCACCGAACGGGATGAGGAACTCATCGAGCACGCCGTTGTCGTTGAGGGACTTGCCTTCGTCTGTTGCCTGTGCGAGTTCCATCACATGAACACCTCTCGCTCGAATCCGTCGATGAGGGACTCCACACGTCCCATTTCCTTCATGATGTCCTGCGGGTCGAGGTTCCCGACCAAGCGGCCATCGGCGTCCACCACGGCGATCGGCAGGCCGCGACCGGCGGCCGCGTAGACGTCGTTGAGGGTCGTTTCAGGCGTGCACGACTCGAAATCCGAGCGCATCGCCTGGTCGATCGAGCTCGAGCCGACACTCTGTGCCCTGATGCCGTCGCCGGCGGTGAGCACGGCGATCGGCCGGCGATCGTCGTCGAGGACGAACACGCCGGCGCGGTCACCGATGTGCGTGAGCGCGTCGCCGAGAGCGAGGGAGCGGTCGACGGGGTGGGGCTCGGCCATGACCTCGTGCACCTGGATCACGCGACCCTGGTCGACGTCCTGCACGAACTCCGCGACGTAACCCGTCGCAGGCTGGGTGAGGATCTCTTCGGGAGTGCCGATCTGGACGACGGCGCCGTCCTTCATGATGCAGACTCGGTCGCCGATGCGGAGGGCCTCGTTCAGATCGTGGGTGATGAAGACGATCGTCTTCTTCAGTTCATTCTGGATCTCCATCATCTCGTCCTGCATCTGGCGCCGGATGAGCGGGTCGAGCGCCGAGAAGGCCTCGTCCATCAGAAGGATGTCGGGATCCGTGGCCAGCGCCCGGGCGAGACCCACGCGCTGCTGCATGCCGCCGGAGAGCTCCGATGGCATGTTCTGGGCATAGGCGTCGAGGCCGACCAGCGCGAGGGCCCGGAGCGACGCTTCGTCCCGCTCGGCCTTCGGCTTGCCCTGGACCTTGAGGCCATAGCCACAGTTGTCGATCACCGAGCGGTGGGGGAACAGAGCGAAGTGCTGGAACACCATGCCCATCTTCTCGCGGCGGAAGGCCTGGAGTTCGGTGCCCTCCATCTGCTGGACGTCGACCCCGTCGACCATCACCCGACCGTGGGTGATGCCGTGCAGCTTGTTGATGGTGCGCAAGGCGGTGGACTTCCCGGACCCCGACAGGCCCATGATCACGAAGATCTCGCCCTTCTTGATCCCGAAGTTGACGTTGTTCATACCGACCACGTGGCCGGACATGCGCTGCACGTCGTTCTTGCCGTAACCGGCCTCGCAGAGCTCAAACGCTCGTCCCTTCGGCTGTGGGCCGAAGATCTTGTAGACGCTCTCGAGCCGAATGATCTCGTCATTCGCTTCTGACACGTGTGTTCCCCTCATCGTTGGACGTCGGAGACCATGGACGCAGGGCAGCGCTCGCGCAACTGACTCCCACGATGTGAACTCCGACACGTCGACGTTAGTGCACATCACCGTTCGTGATCCGACGAGCGAACGACCTTTGACGAAGCCGTAACAGTTGCTTGCAGACCGCAAGCAACTGACGCCCGGTCGACGACCGTGCACCGGACGTTCGTCCAGTCGCTGCATACTCGTGCGCCGACCGAGCGTCACGACCGATGCTCCGTCGCCTCGAGGAGACACATGGGAGCGCTGCTGGGCGCCGTCAGCGCGATCTGTATCGGCATCGCCGACGTCCTGGGTCGACGCGTGGCCGAGACCAACAACGCGATCTCGCTCAGCGGCCTCCTCCAGATCGTGGCCGCAGCGACGGCTGCGATCGCTGTCGTCGTGGTGCCCTCGACCTGGATCGGCGGTGACGTCGCCCTCGGGCTCGCTTCGGGGCTCGGGCTGGGCGTCGGACTGGCGGCCTACTTCCACGCGCTGGGGGGATCGACCTCGACCGTCGTGGCGCCACTGGTCGGAACCCTCGTCGCCGTGCTCCCGTTCGCCTACACCGTCGGCACCGGCTCGTCGGTTCCCCCCGTCGCCATCGGGGGAGCGGTGCTCGCTCTCGGCGGGCTCGCGGTCCTGTCGTCCCGATCCAACGGCGCAACGACGACCGCCACGCAGATCCGACACGGCCTGCTGTGGGGATCGGTCTCCGGCCTCGGCTACGGATCCGGGCTCACCTTCGTGATCGAGACGGCGGCGGTTTCCGGCGCCTGGCCGTCGTTCGCCCAGCGGCTGTCGGCCGCCGTCTTCACCTTCGTGCTCGCGGCGCGACTCGGGCTCCCACTCTTCCCGAGTGCGACCCGACGATCGTTCGGGCTCGCCATCGTCTCCGGCACGGTCTCGGGCGTGGCGTCGCTGTCCTACCTGTTCGGTGTGCAGATCGACGCCCAACCGACCGTGGTCATGGCGTCGACGTTTCCCGCGGCGAGCGTGATCGGCGGGCGACTCGTGCTGGGCGACGAGGTCTCGGCCCGACAAGGGGTGGGTGTGCTCGCCACGCTCGCCGGCGTCGCACTCATCGTCGCGACCTGAACGCCCGGCCGAGGTTGCACCACTCGACGGTTCGACGACGCCCGACGACCCGACCAGACTGCCCGGGTGCTGTCCGCGAACCACCGGGTCCGAATCGCCGTCATCGCCGGTGGATCGATCGCCGCGCTGTCACTCGGTGTGCGTTCGACCTTCGGGGTGTTCCTCGATCCCGTCGTCGACGGCCTCTCGATCGACCGCGGCACGTTCGCTCTGGCCGTCGCCGTGCAACAGCTCTTCTGGGGTCTCTCCCAACCGATCGCCGGTGCTCTGGCCGACCGGTACGGATCGGGGCGTGTCCTGGCCACCGGTGGCCTGCTCTACGCCGCCGGGATGATCGCCATGTCGAGCGCAAGCGACGGTGTGCTGCTCACGCTCTCCGCCGGGGTGTTGACCGGCATCGCCGTCGGGGCAGCCGGGTTCTCCGTGGTGTTGGCATCGGTCGGGCGGATGGTGCGCCCGGAGCGTCGTGCGCTCGCCCTGGGTGTCGTCAGTGCCATCGGATCGCTCGGCCAGTTCGTCCTGATCCCCGTCGCTCGGCAACTCATCGACAACGGCGGCTGGGAACGAACGGCCCGCGTCCTCGGTCTGATCGTGTTGCTCGTGGTCGTGGCGGCGCGGTTCCTCCTCGGCCGTTCGGCTGATTTCGCCGACTCGGGTGTCGCTGCACCCGAGGCGAGGCCCCTTCGGGCGGAACTCCGCCGCGCCGCCCACGCACCCGGATACCGGCGCCTCAACGCGGCGTTCTTCGTGTGCGGTTTCCACGTGACCTTCATCGGCACCCATCTCGTCTCCTACGTCGGCGATCTGCGCATCCGCCCCGAGGCCGCCGACCTCGCGCTCATGCTCATCGGCCTCTTCAACGTCGTCGGCTCCCTGGCGGCGGGCTGGCTCGGCAGCCGTCACTCGAACACGATGTTGCTCGCAGCGATCTACGGCCTGCGGGCCGTCGTCATCGCGGCGTTCCTCGTCGTCCCGGCATCCGCGGGCAGCGTGGTCGTGTTCGGCGCGGCGATGGGCGTCCTCTGGCTGTCGACCGTCCCGCTGACGTCCGGCATCGTCGCCGCGCAGTTCGGAACCACCCATGCCGGCACGTTGTTCGGCATCGTCTTCCTCTCCCACCAGTTCGGTGCGTTCGCCGGCGCGTGGCTCGGCGGCGAGCTGGCCGATGCCACCGGCAGCTACGACATCGCCTGGTGGATCGGTGTCGCACTCGGTGTCGTGGCCATGTTGTTCCACATCGGACTGGACGAGGGCCCCGCACCCGATCCACCGGAGGTCGGTCCGGTGAGGCTGCGGCCGGCAGCGGGCATCGCTGCGGCGGGCCTCACCCTCGGCGTCGCCGGTGCCATCGCCCCCGCCCTGGCGGCTGCCGACGACGCCGCCGCCGGCGTCTCGCCCGTCTGCGCCCTCGATCTCACCTGACCACCGTCGGGAACCCACGTCTCAACACCAAGGAGCCCACATGGCACCGGTCCACGATCAACTCCTCGAACTGCGCCGCACCGGCGGAGCGATCATCCTGCTCACCTACCGAGGCGATTGGTGACCGTATTGCTGTGGCCAGCTCGTGCGGTTGGCCGCCGTGTCCGAACGCATCCACGCCGCGGGCGGTGAGGTCCTCGCCGTCAGCGTCGACGACGAGATCCGTCAGGCCGGCATGGCCGACCGATGGCCGACACCGATGGTCCGGTACGTGTCGGACCCCGGGGGAGCGGAACTGCTCGGCCCCCTCGATCTGTTCGACCCCGACGAGCGCGGCGGCATCGCGCTGCCCGGCATGCTCGTGATCGCGCCGGACGGAATCGAGGTCTACCGATACCGCGGTCGCGACTTCGCGGACCGGACCACCGACGACGACGTGCTCTCGGCCCTCGAGGCCCTCGGACTCGAACCGGTCGAACCCGTCGACTGGGTCGGCGAGGTGGAGATCCCGGAAGACCTGCGCGGCTTCTTCCGGCCTTCGGACCTCGGCGCCTACTTCCGCGGGAACAAGTTCGGCGCCCTGGCGATCGGAAACCGCATCGAGGATCCCGCGGCTCGAGCACTCGCGAAGGAACATCGCGTCATGAGCGACGCCACGCTCGAGGCGTGGGCGACCGTGCGCTCCGGGTGAAGCCGATCAGGTGTCGGCCCCGTCGGTCGGCGGGGCCGACACCCGGAACAACCAGCGCAGCCCGTGCGCGGCGGCCGCGGCGGCCGCGATCTGGGCGATCACGAAGCCCGGTGCCGAACCCGGAGCGATCCCGGCGAAGCTGTCGGAGAACATGCGGGCGACCGTGACCGCCGGGTTGGCGAACGAGGTCGAGGCCGTGAAGTAGTAGGCCGCGCCGATGTAGGCCCCGACCGTCGCCGCCACCGCGCCGATCGACTGTCGACGGGCCGTGCCGTGGATGACACCGAGCAACCCGACCGTCGCCACGAACTCGGCGAACAACAGGGCGGGTCGGGAGCGATCGGTCGTCGACCAGCTGATGGCCGCCAGACCGAACATCATGTTCGCCGCGACCACCCCGACGACACCGCCGGCCACCTGCATCACGACGTACGCGCCGAGCTCCGACGTCGTCGAGCGGCCATGCAGTCGATCGACGAGGCTGACCACCGGGTTGAAGTGTGCGCCCGAGATCGGACCGAACGTGATGATCAACGCCCCGAGCAACAGCGCCGTCGCGAACGCGTTCTGGAAGAGCTGGAGCCCGACGTCGTCGGTCAACTGCTCGGCCATGATCCCGGAACCGACGACGCCGGCCAGCAGGAACGCCGTACCGAGGAACTCCGCCACCAGTGCACGTTTCGACATGACGGCGACGCTAGGTCGATTCCGAGCGCACGACGCGCCTAGGTTCGGCGCGATGCAGCGCGGCTACCGGGACCTCATCGATGCGGCGGAAGCCGAGATCTCGACGCTCGACGTCGACGAGATGCGGGCGGCACTCGACGATCCGGAGACCGTCGTGGTCGACATCCGCGACGTACGGGAGCTGCAACGCAGCGGCACGATCCCGGGAGCGGAACACGCTCCCCGGGGAATGCTCGAGTTCTGGGTCGACCCCGACAGTCCCTACCACCGACCGATCTTCGCGGAGGACAAGCGGTTCGTCTTCTTCTGCCAATCCGGTTGGCGTTCGGCGCTCGCCACCAAGACCGTGCAGGACATGGGCCTGGCCCGGGTCGCCCACCTCGGCGGGGGATTCGCGGCGTGGTCCGAGGCCGGCGGCGCAGTCGAGGAACGGTCACGCTGACGCATGACCAGTGCCTCCCGGCCGTGGGTCGACAGCCACACCCACCTCTTTCCCGACGGCCTCGCCCGAGCGATCCGACAGTTCTTCACCGACCACATCGGTGATCGGCTGATCCACCCGATCGAGCCGCTCGCCGTGCTGGACGCGCTCGCCGCCGACGGCGTCGGCGAGATCTGGAATCTCCCGTATGTCCGCCTCCCCGGTCGGGCGCGTGCGCTGAACGACGCGATGCTCGAGGTGGCTGCCGGCCTCTCGTCCCACGACGTGCGGATCGTGACCGGCTGCACCGCACACCCGGGCGACCCCGACCCTGGCGGCGAGATCGAGCGGTCGGCCGACGCCGGAGCCTCGGTCGTGAAGCTGCACTGTTCCGTCGGCGACTTCGAGGCCGACGACCGTCGACTCGATGCGGTCTACGCCGTCGCCGGCGACCGAGGCCTGCCGGTCGTCGTCCATGCCGGGCACGGCGTGAGTGGCCACACCGAACCGGACGAACTCGCTCCCGTCGTCAACGCAGCGGGACGGCACCCGTCGACGGTGATCGTCCTCGCCCATCTCGGTCACCGCGCCGCGGTCCGTGCCGCCGGGCTCGTCGCCGTGACACCGAACCTGTGGGCCGACCTGACTCCGGTGCTCGATGAACTGCCGGAACTGCGCCTGGACGTGATCCGCCCGATCACGGACCGACTCCTCCTCGGTTCGGATGCGCCGAACACCGGTCGGCTTCCGAGCGAGATCGTGACGGCGTTGGTCGACCTCGGCCTCGACGCCCCGGAGATCGACGCGATCACGTCGGGCAACGCACGGAGGCTCGTGCCGCGCTGACGGCGCGGCGTTCGGCGACTCAGGCAGCCGGCCGATGACGGCGGGTCAGGAACTCGGGGTCGAAGCCGAACGGCAGCTCGAGACGATGTGCCTCGAGCAAGGCGGTGTCCGCGAGGATCGCCGGGGTCGGACCATCGGCCACCACCCGTCCGTCCGACACGATGATCGACCGGGGACAGACCTCGAGCGCGAACGGCAGATCGTGGGTGATCAACAGCTGGGTGTGATCGAGGGTCTGGAGCAGATCGGCGAGTTCCCGACGACCGGCCGGGTCCAGCCCGGAGGTCGGCTCGTCCATGACGATCACGTCGGGCCGCATCGCCAGCACCGTCGCCAACGCGATGCGACGCTTCTCCCCACCGGAGAGATGATGGGGGCTCCGCTCGATGAACTCCGCCGCCTGCACCATCGCGAGCGCCTCGGCCACGCGTTCGTCGCGTTCGGTGCCCTTCAATCCGAGGTTGCTCGGACCGAACGCCACGTCCTCGCCGACGGTGGGCATGAAGAGTTGGTCGTCGGCGTCCTGGAAGACCATGCCGACCCGGCGTCGGATCTCGGGCAAGGTGGTGTCGGTCAGCTCGGTGCCCGCGACGGCGATCGAGCCGGCCTCGGCGCGATGGATGCCGTTCAGGTGGAGGGCGAGGGTCGTCTTTCCGGCGCCGTTCGGTCCGAGCAGGGCGACCCGCTCACCGACATCCACGGTGAACGAGAGATCCTCCAGGGCCGGATGGCCGTTCGGGTAGCAGAAGGTGAGGCCGGCGACCTCGAGTGCGGGCACGGTCATGTGAGCAGTCCTCCCAGCGCTGCAACCGCAGCGAGCATCGGAACGATGGCGGCCATGCGCCACTCCGCCGGGCTGGCCCGGCGGTCGTCCAGTGTCGGCATGGTGCCGTCGAATCCACGAGCGAGCATGGCGGCGTGGACGCGCTCGCCCCGCTCATAGGACCGCACGAACATCGCACCAGCGGAGGATGCGATCGGTTTGACCTGCCAGAGCCAACGGGCGTCATGCCCCCGGGCGACCATGGCGGTGCGCATCCGGCCGAGATCGGCGGTGATCAGATCGAGGTAGCGGAACATGAACGAGATCACCGACGTCACCAACGCCGGCACCCGGAGTCGTTCGAGCCCGCGCACGATGTCGGCCACCGGAGTGGTCGATGCGAGCACGATCGACGTCGTCGCGCCCAGCACGGACTTCGTCAACACGTTCCACGTGCCCCACAGCCCTTCCGTCGACAGGGACACGCCCAACACCTCGGTCGTGGCACCACCCGCGAGGAAGGGGAGGAAGAAGGCGAAGGTCACGAACGGCGCGATCACGGCCAGCCGTTTCACCACGAGCGACGGACGCAAACCAGCTCGGGCGATCCAGCACGCCAGCAACAGACCATGCAGCACGAAGACCCACACGGCTCGGCGCGGCGTGACCGCGACGGCGAGGACGAAGGCGAACGCCGCGACGATCTTCGCCTCCGGCGCCATGCGATGGACGATCGTGTCCCCGGGGACGTGCAGTCGATGTGCGTGGCCGGCACCCATCAGCCGGCCAGTTCGTGCGCCGCACGTCGACCGGGCACGCCACTCACCGTGCGGAACACGCCGTAGCCGACCGCGAGGGTGAGGAGGGTGCCGCCGGCGCCGGCGATCGCGAGGCTGAGACTCTCGTTGCCGACCCCGGAGGTCGCGTAGTCGGCGAACACCGAGTTGCCCAGTGCGTGATCTTCGGCGGTGTCGACGAAGCCCTCGTCCTCCGCCACCCGCTCGAGTCCGTCGGGATCCCCACTGGCGAACTGACTCACGACGGTGGCCACGCCGAGGCTCACGACGAGTGCGCCCACCACGAAGGCCCGCATCGGGATCTTGCGAGCCGACGACAGCGCCACCCGATCGAGGTCACGGGCGCCGGCCACCAGGTCGGGACGAGCGGCGAGCACGGCCGAGACGACCATCGCGCTGATCACGGCCTCACCGATCCCGATCAGCAGATGCACGCTCACCATCGCGCCGAACACGGTGTCGAACGGCACCGGTGCCGCCGCCCCGAACAGCCACTCGATCGAGAAGGCGGTGGCCGACAGCACGACACTCGCGAGTGCGGCGATCCCCGTGGCGCCGACCACGCCGCCGGCCGTCGACGGGAGGAACTTGCGGGCGAAGGTGAACACCGCGTAGCCGCCGAACGCGGGCACGATCGCCATGTTGAGGGTGTTGTAGCCGAGCGCGGTGAGTCCGCCGTCGGCGAAGACGAGCGCCTGCACGACCACGACGATGGCCACCACGAGCGCACCGACCCCGGGACCCAGCAGGATCGCCGCGAGCGCACCTCCCAGGAGATGCCCCGATGTTCCTGCGGCGACCGGGAAGTTCACCATCTGACCGGCGAACACGAAGGCGGCCGCGAGGCCGGCGAGGGGAATCTGCTTGTCGTCGAGCTCGTCGCTCGCCTTGCGAGCGGCCAGGCCGAGCAGGCCGGCGGACAGCACACCGGTGGACACGGCGGTGGCGGCGGTCAGGAATCCGTCTGGTGCGTGCATGGCGCACTCCTTGGAGATCGGGGCGGAGCGGGGGATTCGCCCGGGGTCTCCCGGACCTTATTGCAAGTGATTCGCAGCCACTCGAACCGTGCGGCACGCAACGAGTGCAGTCCGCAAAGGTCCGACCTCGCTTCCGGGGTCCCGAGGACCGGCAGCCACTAGGTTCCCGGCCGTGGATCTGGCCGAAGCACTACAGACACGGGACCTCCGCCTCACCCGCCCCCGCCAACTCGTGTGGGACGTGCTCACGAGCGGAGACCATCATCTGACGGCCGCCGACATCGCCGCGGAAGTCCACCGGCGGGACGGCTCGGTGAACCTGTCGAGCGTCTACCGGGCGCTGTCGCTGTTCGCTGATCTCCGGCTGGCT
Organism: Acidimicrobiales bacterium; assembly: GCA_020629695.1. GTDB lineage: Bacteria > Actinomycetota > Acidimicrobiia > Acidimicrobiales > SZUA-35 > JAHDBV01. Next base: position 46,777 of record JAHDCV010000007.1, read on the forward strand.
CGCGAGTCCCGTCTCGGTTCCCCGGAGGGTTCGCATTGGGAGGCGGCCCATGCCGACGACGTCATCCACCTCGTCTGTGAGTCCTGCGGGGAGGTCCAACACCACCACGGCGATCAGATCGATCACCTCCGGTCGCATCTCGGCTCCGATCACGGTTTCGAGGCGACCTGGTTCGACGTGGTCGTGCACGGACGGTGCGGCGAATGCCGTTGAGACGGCTGGGGCGCGCGCCTCAAGCGGGCACGGGTTCGACCGGGCACGCCTGCAACTCGAACGTCGACAGCCGTCGACGCAGCGCCCACAGCGCAGCGCCGATCGCCAGCAGGCCGACGACGGGCTGAAGCGGCGCCCACCAGCTCAACGCCCCGGACACGCCGACCACGGCGACCACCACCTGGTTGCACACCGGGCAACCCACCGCGAGGAACGAGACGAACCCCGTCCACACGGTTCGGGTCTGCTCACGATCCGACATCGGGGCCCGGATGGCGAACACGAGGCCGATGAGCGTCGACGTGACGATCCAGATCACGACGTCGAGCGTCCGGACCGGCACGGGCCGACCGAAGATCGGGGTGTCGATGATGTCGGACGGCACCCCGATCAGCACCGCAGCGATCACGGCGAACACCGGCAGCCGCCACCACGTCGTGCGGTCGAGACGGATGAGCTGGGCGAGCACCTTCCCCCGAACCACCACGAGCCGTCCGCCATTCCCGGACCCCGAGCGTCGTAGGGTCTCGACTCGTGCGCAGCTCGAACGACGTCGATCCGACCACCGGCCCCGACCGGATCCTGCTCGGCGGCCCGATCACGACCATGGCGCCGTCGCATCCCACCCTCGCCGCGATGTTCGCCGCCGGTGACGGTGCCATGGCCGTCCGAGACGGGCGCATCATCGGCCTCGGTCGCCGCGACGAGATCGTGGCGACCCGCACCCGTTCCACCGAGGTCGTCGATCTGGTCGGCCGGGCGGCGATCGCCGGTCTGGTCGAACCTCACACCCATCCGGATCTCGCCGCCCAGATGGGCCGGTGGGTGGACGTGTCCGGCTTCACCCACCCCTCCGTGACCGGTGTCGAAACGGCGCTGCGAGCGGCCATCGAGACCACCCCGGCAGGGGAGTGGATCCACGCGTTCGGACTCGACTTCATGCTGACCGAGGGGCTCGGTGTGTGGCATCGTGATCGACTCGATGCGCTCGCCCCGCATCACCCGCTCGTGGTGATGATCCAGTCCATGCACACCGTGTTCGTCAACTCGCTCGCACTCGAGCGTGTCGGAATCGACGAGTCGACCCCGCAACCGGGCCACGGCGGGCACCGGGTGATCGGTCCCGACGGTCGCCTCACCGGCCAGATGGAGGAGGCGGCGGCCACCGGGCCGTTCATCGAGGTCGCCGGCGTGCCTCCCGAGCAGCTCGACGTCGCCCTCCGGGAGCAGTACCGGCGATACGCCGACGTCGGCATCACGACGGTCGGCATGGCGGGATCGTTCACGGCGGGCCGGGACTTCGGCGTCTTCGAGCGACTCGGCGCCCGGGACGACACCGAGGTCGGTGTCGTGGCCTATCTCCGTCACGGCCCGGCCCTGTCGGGTCGGACTCGCCCCGGCCGGGTCAACGACGGTTTCACCATCGCCGGGGTGAAGCTCTGGTACGACGGCTCCCCCTACACCGGCTCGATGTTGCTCGACGAGGCCTATCTCGAGTCCGACCTGTGCTGCTGCACGCTCGGGATCGCTCCCGACACCGTCGGACGGGCGAACTTCGAACCGGACGAACTGATCGACATCCTGACTCGTCTCCGTGACGCGCGTTGGCAGGTCATGACCCACGCCCAGGGAGACCGGGCGTGCCGGGAGATGATGGAGCTCTACGCACGGGTCCTGGGTCCGACGCCGCCGCCGGACCACCGTTGGCGCCTCGAGCACTGTGCCCTCATCACGGCCGACACACTCGCCGACGCCGCGAGTCTGGGGGTGAGCCCCTCGTTCCATGTCGACCACATCCGGTGGTACGGCCCCGAGCTGGCCGACCACATCATCGGCCCGGAACGGGCGGCCCGTCTCATGCCGGTGCAGACATCCCTCGCGTGCGGCCACCGACCGAGCCTCCATGCGGACACACCGATGTACCCGCCCGGACCGCTCCGCCTCGCCGGCACGGCGGCCACCCGACGGACCCGGCTGGGCACCACGCTCGGGCCGGCCGAACGGGTGTCGGTCATCGAGGCCCTCCGCGCCGTCACGATCGATGCCGCCTGGCAGCTCGGGGTCGAGGAATCGGTCGGCTCGCTCGAGGTCGGCAAGGTCGCCGACCTGACGATCTGCGACCGCGATCCGGCAGCGGCCGGGGCCGAGGATCTCGAACACATCGACGTGGTGGAGACCTGGCGTCGGGGGCGGACGGTGTCGTCGGGCTGACCCGGCCGTCAGCTCCGAATCACCTCCGCGCCAGTTCCACGACAGCTTCGGTAGGAACCCCGACAGCCGACACTCATCGATGCGTCACATCGGCGAAACGGCGGCAGAACACACCGCCGACGACGACCAGAAGCTGGGACTGATGGCGGGATGTGCGGCCTACGTCCTGCCGTCGAAGCCGCGCACCGAGTTCGTGGAGACCTTCGGCATCTCCCTCGTCGAGGCCATGCTGAGCGGTGCTCCGACCGTGATCACGACACCGACCGGGGGTATTCCCGAAGCCGTCGGCCGGGCCGCGGTGAGCGTCCGACCCGGTGATGTCGACGGACTGGCCGTGGCCCTCGACGATGCGGTGCGTGCCCTCGCCGACGGCACGTGCGACGAACGCATCGAGCTGGCCCGCCGGCAGGGCCGACGTTTCGATCGACGCGAGGTCCTGCGCGGGCTCCTGGATCGCGCCGAACGCCGTCCTCAGGTGTTCGCGGCCTGAGCGTCCAGGGCGGCACCCAGGAGCGCGAGGCCGGGCCGGTCGACTCGTTCGATCTCGACGCCGAGCTCGGAGGTCCACACGTCGCGCACCAGATCGACCACGGGTGAGGCGCCACCGGCGACGAGCACCTGCTCAGCCCGCACGTCGTGCACACACCGGGCCAACTCCCGGCCGGCGAGGCGAGCCCAGGCGTCGATCGTCGCATCGTCCCCGCGGCTCCGACCGACCCGAGCCGCCAGTTCGTCGGGCGGCACGCCGAGGGCGGCAGCGAGCCCGGTCGCCGAGATGATCCGATCGAGGGCACGGCCGTCGTCGGCGACGCGCTCCCAGAGCCGTCCCACGACGACGTCGTCGACGGCCCGCACCGGTCGTCCGTCGACGACGAGCGCCGAGCCGAACCCCGTCCCGAGTGCGATCACCAGGACCCGTCGACGGGCCGGGCGGGCGTGATGAACCGCACCCAGCGCCATCGCCTCGGCATCGTCGACGAAGTGGATGCGACCGATCGCACCAGCTCGGGCGAACCAGGGACGGAGCTCCACGCCGGAGATGGCGGCGAACTTGTGGGACATTCGGGACATCCCGGCGGTGTGGTCGAACGGGCCCGGCACCGACACGGCCAGATCCGGAACCCCGGACCGGTCGACGGCCGAACGCACGGCATCGGCGAGGGCGCCGAGCACCGTCGTCCGGTCGCCGTCGGCCAACGCGGGAAACGTCGGCCCGGGGGCCACGTCGAGGCCATGCACCGTGCCGGTCTTGATCGAGGTACCGCCGACGTCGACGGCCGCCCACACCGTCACCGTCGACGCTCGCCTCAGAGCGAGGCGATCAGGTCGTTGAACCGGCTCGACGGTCGCATCGCCGCTGATGCCCGATCGTGGTCCGGGTTGAAGTAGCCGCCGATGTCCTGCGGTTCACCCTGGATCTCGTTCAGCTCGGTCACCAGCTCGTCGATCGCGGCATCGAGCGCATCGGCCAGCGGCGCGAACCGCGCCGCCAGTTCGGCATCGGCCGACTGGCTCGCCATCGCCCGGGCCCAGTAGCGGGCGAGGTGGACGTGGGAGGTCCGGTTGTCGGGTTCACCGACTCGACGGGACGGGCCGTTGCCGTTCTGGAGCAGGACGCCGGTCGCATCGTCCAGCGCCGCGCCGAGAATGCGGGCACCCTCGTTGCCCGTGACGTCGGCGAGGTGGTCGAACGACACCGCCAGGGCGAGGAACTCACCCAGCGAGTCCCACCGGAGGTGGTTCTCCTTCTCGAACTGCTGGACGTGCTTCGGGGCCGATCCACCGGCGCCGGTCTCGAACAGGCCACCGCCGTTCATCAACGGAACGATCGAGAGCATCTTCGCACTCGTGCCCAGCTCGAGGATGGGGAACAGGTCGGTCAGGTAGTCCCGCAGCACGTTGCCCGTCGCCGAGATGGTGTCCTCGCCGCGACGGATCCGGTCGAGTGAGTAGGCCGTCGCCTCGACGGGCGACATGATCTCGACGGTCAGACCATCGGTGTCGTGCGACGCCAGCGCGGCCTCGAGCTTGGCGATGATCTGGGCGTCGTGAGCGCGATCGGCGTCGAGCCAGAACACGACCGGTGCACCGGTCGCCCGAGCGCGGCCGACGGCGAGCTTCACCCAATCGAGGATCGGGGCGTGCTTCACCGTGCACATCCGCCAGATGTCGCCCGCGTCCACGGCGTGCGACATGACGACCGAGTCGTCGGCGGTGTCCACGACCCGCATCGTCCCGGCCGTGTCGAGTTCGAAGGTCTTGTCGTGCGAGCCGTACTCCTCGGCCTTCTGCGCCATCAGGCCGACGTTCGGGACCGAGCCCATGGTGGTGGGGTCGTAGGCGCCGTTGGCCCGGCAGTCGTCGATGACGACCTGATAGAGCCCGGCATACGACGAATCCGGGATGACGGCGAGACAGTCCTGCTGCTCGCCCTGGGCGTTCCACATCTGTCCCGAAGTCCGGATCATCGCCGGCATCGACGCATCGATGATCACGTCGGACGGCACGTGGAGGTTGGTGATGCCACGATCGGAATCGACCATCGCCATGTCGGCGCCGGCCTGGAGCGCTGCAGCGAACGCCGCGGCGATCGGTTCACCCTCGGATCCCATCGACGCCACCGCCGCCAGCACGTTGCCGAGACCGTTGTTCGGATCGGCTCCCGCCGCGTCGAGGGCCTGGCCGTACTCCGCGAAGACGTCGGCGAAATAGGCGCGCACCCCGTGCCCGAAGATGATCGGGTCGGAGACCTTCATCATCGTGGCCTTCATGTGGAGGCTGAACAGGATGTCGTCCGCTGCCGCACGTGCGACCTGGGCCTCGAGGAACGAGCGGAGAGCGGCCACCGACATGAAGGTCGAGTCGACGACCTCCCCGGCGAGGACCGGGACCTCTTTCAACACCGTGGCCGGACCGTCGCCGGCGACGAACTCGATCCGATAGGTGGTGTCCGCCGTGGCGGTCACGGACTGCTCGTTCGAGCGGAAGTCGCCGCTGGACATCGTCGCGACGTTCGTCTTCGAGTCCGCCGACCACGCGCCCATCGAGTGGGGGAACGCCCGGGCGAACGCCTTCACGGCCTTGGGGGCGCGGCGATCGGAGTTGCCCTCCCGGAGCACCGGGTTGACCGCCGAGCCCTTGACCTTGTCGTACTTCGCTCGGACGTCGCGTTCCTCGTCGGTCTCGGGATCGTCCGGGTAGTCCGGCAGGTCGTATCCCTGGGACCGGAGCTCGGCGATGCATGCCTTCATCTGCGGCACCGACGCCGAGATGTTCGGCAGCTTGATGATGTTCGCTTCGGGTGTCTTCGCGAGGTCTCCCAGCTCAGCGAGATGGTCACCGATCCGCTGGGCGTCGGTGAGTCGCTCGGGAAACGAGGCGATGATGCGCCCGGCGAGGGAGATGTCACGGGTCTCGATCGAGACGCCGGCGGCGCTGGCGAACGCTTCGACGATCGGCAGGAACGACTTCGTCGCCAGCGCCGGGGCTTCGTCGGTGTGGGTGTAGATGATCGTCGACATCGGGGACCTCGCGAGTGCGTCGGTGGGCCCGGTCAGGGTACCGAGGCGGCCACCGCTCCCGGGGGACTCAGTCGCCGAGACCGACCGCCATCTCGAGTCGGGCGAGCTCGGTCTCGAACCGGGCGGCCACCGCCCGGAGATCGGGGACGAGCTGCCGGTCGGCGACGAGACTCAGGCACAGACGGTCACCGAGCGACATGGCGCCGATGTGCAGGCCCATCCCGTCGATGACCCCGAAGATCGGGTAGCTGCCGACCACACGGGCCCCGAGGGCATAGAGCTGTTCGGTCGGCCCCGGCACGGAGGTGATGGCCGTGTTGAACGGGGGCAGCAACCGGTCGGCCAGCGGGGTGCTGTCCAAGAGCCGGGACGCGAGCATGCCGACCAGAGGTGTGCCGCCCGACAGCATCGAGATCTCCGCCGCCGATCGGGCGCCGCGCTCGACGACGGCGAGGCCGATCTGGCGATGGATCTCGTCCAGGCGGACCTCCGGTCGGTGTTTCTCGGTCTGGAGGTCGATCAGTGCTCCGGCGATGCCATCGACGGCGTCCGGATCCGTGACCGACAACGGCACGAGCGCCTTCAGCGTCTCGCGCGGCAGCTCATCGTGTTCGAGCAGCCACCACCGGAGCACCCCGCCGGCGACCGTCGCGAGCACGTCGATGTTCGACACCCCGCGATGGCGGCGGATGGCGGCGATCCGATCCATGTCGAGCTCGATCCGGGCCCATCGCCGATGCGGCCCGACCCGGCCGTTGAACGACGTCCTCGGCGTGATCGTGTCGGAGGCCGTTGCGATGTAGGGCTCGGCGTTGCGCTGATTCAACAGTGCCAGTGCCGGATTCAGGAAGGGTCGGAGCCCGGGGAGCGAGGCGAGCTGCCGGGGGATCGACCCGAGACTGCGGGCGGGCTCGAACACGGCGTTCAGTCCCGCTCGGGTGCAGAGATCGACCATGGACGGCTGCGGCTTCGGGCGCCATCGCGTCGGCTCGGCACCGCCGAGCAGCTCGGGTTCCGGGCCGATGAGGCCGATGTCGAGGATCGAACTCGACGACTCGTCGATCAGCGCCATGTGCACCTTGGACAGCAGCGCGACCCGGCCGTCCTCCAGACCGGTGATCAGATACAGCTCCCACAGGGGGCGGTTCCGATCGAGCGGGCGAGAGTGGATGCGGGCGATGAGGTCCTCGAGCGCCGCCGGATCGTCGTCGTTCGGGACGGCGATGTAGCGCAGGTGATACCGGAGATCGAAATGGGCGTCGTCGGCCCACCACGGGCGATCCAGGCCGAGGGGCACCTCGACCAGCACCTTGCGCAGCATCGGGAGCGCCGCGAGCCGTGCGGTCACCTCGGCCCGGAGCGTCCGATTGTCGAGCTTCGGACCGCCGTCGACGGGCTCGAGCACGGTCACGTTCGTCGTGTGACCGAACGCCGTCGCCGACTCGACGGAGAGCAGGCGCGACGTCGCCGGCTGGAGCTGTGTGCCGGGCATCGTGGTCAACCGGCGGCCGAACGCACGATGCGCAGGGTCGGCGGAGCGGCCACGCTCGGTTCGGGGAACAGCGCGGCGAGGCGGTCGGGCACGACGAAGGGCTCCCAGACCCCGTCGGGCTGGGCCAGCCGATCGGCCACCGTCCACACCGCGGCCAGGTTGTGCCCGAGGCCCGTGTGGGCACCGTAGACCTCGATGTTCTCCGACTGCGGGCCCGGTGTCTGGAGGCAGGCCGCCGGTGCGACCACGCCGTCGTGGCGGGAGTAGATCGAGGTCGACGGCACCGGGATCCGACGGATGTCGTGCCGACGGCGCTGCGCTTCCAGGCCCACGAGCTTCCCGATGATCCGGATCGGGTTCGACACCTCGTCGTGGGGATCGGAGATCCGAAGCGGGGAGCCCATGGAGATCACCTGGCGCACGTCTTCGGGGCGGTGCTGGGCGATGAGTCGACCGAAGATCCCGCCGAGCGACCAACCGACGATGTCGATCGGCCCACCCTGGAGATCGACCAGGCGGTCGACCTTGCGCAGCAACGCCGCGAGGGTGATGTCGTCGGGCCCGATGTTGGTGCCGAGACCCCAACCGTGCGGTCGATGCCCGAGCAGCTGCAGGGTGCGTCGCAACGGGATCGTGGCGACGTCGCCACTGACGAAGCCGGGCAACACGAGCACGTGGCTGCCGTGCCCACGAGGCGCTGCCGCGAGCAGCCCGGGCACGAAGGTCAGGTAGGCGCCGAACTCGCCGAAGGCGGTGATCTCACGAGCGAACATTCGGGGACGTCGCACGACGGGTCCTCGTGGGTCGGGGTCGGAATTCGGGCGAAGGCGAGACCGTACTGGCCGGTCACCTGCGGTGTCACGGTGCGTGATACCCATCGGCACCAAACCGTCATCTGCGAGCCGCGACCAGGGCGAGCAGGGGCACGGCGGTCAGCGTGGCGAACAACGCGAGGCGCCCGAACAACGCGCTGCCGGTCACGGTCCACACGACCAGGGCGACGATGAAGGCCGCCGGGACGGACCAGATGATCGCCGACACGAGGCGTCGCCGGCCCACGGACGGGTCGGCCGCCAGTGTGCGGTCATAGACCGCTCGACGCTGGGGATCGCCGAGCACGAACTCCGCCTCGTCGAGTTCCGTCATCAGGAACCGGTCGGTGTCATGGTCGAGGACGACGGCGGCGCGCAGCGACGCGACGGCCGCCACGATCTCGTCCGGGCTGGCCGTTCGGGACAAGCCCAACGTGTCGTAGTGGCTCACGCCTCCATGCTGCCCGACGGGACCGACGAACCCGGCCGGATGGCGACGACGATCGCCACCGCAACGGGCACCGCGAGGAGCGGGACGAGCCCCACGAGCCACCGCGTGATGGCGTCGGGCGCACCAACCGCGCCGGCGGCGGCACCCACGACGAGCGCAGCCATGAGGAACAAACCGAAACAGGCCCCCATCACACCGAGCAACCGGGGCAGACCGCCGGGACCGACGAGGCGCGCCGGACCCCGCGACGGCTCGAGGCGGCCGAGGCCGGCTCGCTCGACCTCGTCGATGGCATCGAAGAGGAAGCGGTCCGCCTGCTGGCGGGCGGCCGAACGTCGGAGCTGGTCGGCCCTGGCTCGCACATCGGCCTCGGTGGCGCGTTCGGTCAACCCGAGCCGGATGAACGCGAGATCGATGTCGACCGACTGCCGCATGACCGAAGCGACCGTAGTCCTCGTGGCGTCGACATCCCGGGATGTGAGACCCTGGGCCGTGGATGGCCATCCGTCGATGGCCGACGACGAAAGGCCCACGATGGCGCTCCCGAGCCGACTCACCACACGATCCGGACCGGAGGTCGACACGATGGCCGGCCGGGTGCGGGGCCGCCGATCCGACAAGGGCCGGATGCACGTCTTCAAGGGCATCCCCTACGGCGCCGCGCCGGTGGGCGAACGCCGATGGGCCCCTCCTGCGCCGGTCGAACCCTGGGAGGACGTGCGGAGCTGCACCAAGGCACCACCGACCGCCTGGCAGCTCGGCACGGGCATGCAGGAATTCGTCGGGCGTCTCGCCCAGGGCCTCGGTATGTCGGCGATCAAGTCGGCCGCCATGGCCAAGGCCATCACGATGTTGCCCTCCAACGAGGACGAGGACTGCCTGTACCTCAATGTCCGGGCGCCTGCGGCGGCCGCCGATCTGCCCGTCATGGTCTGGATCCACGGCGGCGATCACACCGACGGCTCGGCGAACGAACCCATGTATCAGTCGAACGCACTGCCAGAACGAGGCTGTGTGCTCGTCACCATCAACTACCGACTCGGCATGTTCGGATTCCTCAGCCATCCCGAGCTGTCCGCCGCCTCACCGGACGGCATCTCGGGCAACTACGGGCTCCTCGATCAGATCGCCGCCCTGGAATGGGTGCGTGACAACATCGCCGGCTTCGGAGGCGACCCGGACAACGTCACCGTCTTCGGCGAATCCGCCGGTGGCATGGCGGTGCTCAACCTCATGACCTCGCCGACCGCGCGGGGGCTGTTCCACAAAGCGATCGCCCAGAGCCCGGCCGACACCGGACGGTGGCTCCACCTGAACCGCCCGGTGATGGAGCTCCCGGCATCGGCCGATGCCGGCGTGGCGTTCGCGACCTCACTCGTGGGGCCGGAGGCCGGCCAGATCGAGCGGCTCCGTGCCATGACCGCCGAGGAACTCTCGGCGGCCTATCGCGCCGACGCCCACGCCGCCCGCTTCTTCTACCCGGTCGTCGATGGTCACCACCTGCCCATGGAGCCGATGTCGGCGTTCAGCACCGGCTCGCAGGCCCCGGTACCGCTGCTGATCGGGTACAACGCCGACGAGGCATCACTGTTCACCGGCTACCTGCACCCGGCGGGTCCGGAGTTCGGGCCCGCACCGGAGCTCGTGGGAGCGCCGCCACTCGACGGCGACGCGGTCCGACGGGCGCTCGTCGTGTCGCACGGCTCCGAGGACGCAGTGGCGGCGCTCACCGCGGCGTATCCGGGGCTGGAGCGTGGTGAGGCTTCGGCGGTCGAGAACCACGCAGCGGACCACCTGTTCGGCGTGCACGTGGACCACGCGAGCCGCACGCATCATCGGGTCGGGGCACCGTGCTACCGCTACCACTTCCGCTCGACCTCCCCGCTTCCCGGCCAGACCGCCGGCGCCTACCACGCGGCCGAGATCGTGCACGTCTTCGGCTCGACCGTGCCGCTCATGCCAGTGGCCGACGACGGTCACCTGCTCACCCGGGCGATGGGGGATCACTGGTTCGCCTTCGCCGCCACGGGCACACCCGACCATCCCGGTCGACCGGCATGGCCGGCCTTCGACGAATCGGACCCCGTGCACATGGTGTTCGATCGCCCGCGATCAGGCCCGGAGCCGTGCCCGACTCAGCCCGGCCTCGACGTGTTGCGGGCCCGGATCGAACACCTCACCGCTCAGCTCGTGACGCCATCACTCGATCTCCGAACCGGGACGGTGACCGTCGCCGACCCGCCGGCCGACACCCCGAAGCGCGGTTGGCGCCGTCGGAAGGCGGCCGCCGGCTGAGTCCGACGGAGGTGGCCGGGGTCAGCAGCAGCCCGTCTGGGCGGCGATCGTCGGCCGGAGCGCGTCCGCGAGTTCCGAGATCCGGCCGTCGGCGAGCCGGAACCACGCCCATTTGCCCCGTTGCTCCCGCTCGAGCAACCCGACCTGCACCAGTTTGGTCAGGTGATGGCTGATGGTGGGCTGCGCGCGTCCGAGCACTTCCGGCAGATCGCAGGCGCAGATCTCACCGCTGGGCTGGCACGCGACGATCGAGACGATCTGCAGCCGAACCGGATCGGCGAGCGCCTTGAGAATCGCCGCCATCTCCTCGGCCTGTCCGATCTCGAGAGGTCCGCCCGAGAGCGGGGTACAGCACGGCACGGAGGCGGGGGTCGTCGATGTCACGTGGAAGATTGTATTGACGAACGTCGATGTGACGCAATAGGGTCTCCACATCGACGTTCGTCGATATGTTGTTCCCCACGACACGGACCCGGAGGTCCCCGCCATGCGTCTCCAACTCGCCCTCAACGTCGACGACCTCGACACCGCCATCGACTTCTACTCGAAGATGTTCGACACCGCCCCGGCCAAGATCAAGCCGGGGTACGCCAACTTCGAGGTCGACCAGCCGCCCCTCAAGCTCGTCCTCATGGAAGACGGCACCGGCAACACCCTCAATCACCTCGGCGTCGAGGTGGAGCAGGCACCGCAGGTGACCGCCGCCGAGTCCCGGATGACGGCCTCCGGTCTCGAGACCACGGGGGTCGAGGACACCATGTGCTGCTTCGCCGACAAGACCGAGACGTGGATCACCGCTCCGGACGGCCAGCGCTGGGAGTGGTACGTCAAGACCGGCGACAACGAGCAGTTCGACAACGTCGTCATGGCCAGCCACGACGGCGGAAGCGCCGGGAGCTGCTGCCCGTCGTGACCCGACGGGATCACCCGCTGGCTGCGATCGCCCGACGTCGCTCGAGATGGCGGCGCTCGGTGTCGGAGGTGACGACGCCGAGCGCACGGTCGAACGCCACGACCGCCTGATGCGACCGGCCGGAGCGGAGCAGGAGTTCGGCTTCGGCCGACCATCGCAGGTGGTAGTCGTCGAGCCCCTCGAGACCGGCGAGGCGACGGAGCCCGGCGTCGGGACCGTCGGCCATCGCCAGCGCCACCGCCTCGTTCAGGGCCACCACCGGCGAGCCCGTCATGGCGACGAGCTGGCCGTAGAGCGAGGCGATCATCGGCCAGTCGGTCTCTGCCGCGGTCCGGGCGTTGGCATGCAGTGCGGCGATCGTCGCCTCCACCTGGAATCGGCCCGGTTGGCGGAGCTCCATCGCCCGATGGAGCGCCGCGTTGCCGACGCCGATCGTCTCCAGGTCCCATGCCGAGCGGTCCTGGTCCTCCAGGAGGACGAGGTCACCGGCACCGTCGAGCCTCGTCGACCGTCGGGCTTCGAGGAACGAGGTCAGGGCGACGAGGCCGTGGGTCTCGGCGTGCTCGGGCACGATCTCGGCGAGCTCGACCGCGAGCCGCCTCGCTGACGCCGTCAGCTCCGCTCGGATCGCCGGGCCGTCGGAGTGACGCAGATAGCCCTCGTTGAAGACGAGATAGAGCACCGTCAACACGGCGTCGAGGCGTTCGCCGGGATCGGCCGGGATCGACATCGGGATCGCGGCATCGCGGATCTTCCGCTTCGCCCGGACGATCCGTTGAGCCATGGTCGGCTCGGCCACGAGCAGGGCATGGGCGACCTCCGTGGTGGTCAGCCCACCGACGAGGCGGAGGGTCAGCGCGACCTGGGTGTCTCGATCCAGCGCTGGGTGGCAACAGAGCAGCATGAGGCGGAGCTGACCGTCGTCGAGTTCGTCCGACGTCGGACCATCGGGATCGGGCGTGTGGTCGTGGATCATGTGGCGCCCTCCTGCGTCGCCGGGCTGGCCTCGCTCGAGGACGTCGGGAGCGGCACGTTCGAGCCGGCGACGTTCGGCGTCGGCTCGACGGAGCAGATCGATCGCATTGCGCTTCGCCACGGTCATCAGCCAGGCCGGGGGCGAATCGGGCACCCCCCGCTCCGGCCAGGTCCGGGCGGCGTCGGCCAACCCCTGGGCGACGGCGTCCTCGGCGAGATCGAGGTCACCGAAACGGGATGCGAGCAGGCCGATGACCCGTCCGGCGTGGTGGCGGGCGAGCTCGACGAGCGCCCGACCGACGGGGTCACCCGGGGAAGGCGACACGACGTCGGTCGGGGCGTCGTCGGGCATCGATCAGGCGTCGGGCCGGAAGGCGACCGGCCGGACCTCGAACGCACCGTCGGTGATCGGCAGGCGTTTGGCCAGCTCGATCGCCTCGTCGAGGTCGGCGGCGCGCACCAGGTAGTAGCCGCCGAGCTGTTCCTTCGTCTCGGCATATGGCCCGTCGGAGATCGTGGCCGCGGTGCCGACCCCGACCGTGACGGTCGTGGCGGTGCCGGTCGGGGCGAGAGACGCTCCCGAGATCCAGTGGCCGCCGTCGATCAGCATCTGGTTGTAGGCCATCCAGCCGCCCATGTACTCGGCGAACTCGGGTGTGCCCGGCTCGGGGCCGGCTCGGTCCTCGTCGGAATAGGCGAGGATCATGTACTCGGTCATCTCAATGGTTCCTTTCGGGTTGGTGATTCTTTCGCGGATGCGACGGTCACGCCGTCACCCGGTCGGGACCGGGTGCGGCGGCGACGCCCTCGGCGGCGACCTTGAGGCGCTCGAGCGTGGTGGTCATGCCGAGCCGGAGACTGGCCGCCCGGTCGGCAGCGCCGCCGAGGCGCTGGAGGAGGCGGAGCGGTGCCGGGGAGCGCGTGTCCTGCGTGACGGACTCGGTGACCCGCACGCCGCCGGTGGCGGTCGGTTCGAGGTCGTAGCGCCACTCGGGGCCGCCCTTGCCCGGCACGCGGAAGGCGAAGGTGCGGCCCTCGGCCAGCTCGGTGATCTCCGGCTTGGTCGCCCAGCGCAGGAAGCCGAGTTCGTTCCTGCCCTCGAAACGATGGCCGACGGCGGCGCGGTCGACGCCGTCGAGCCACGTCGCCGAGACCGTCTCGGGGCTCCACTCACCCATGCGGGTGATGTCGGTGACGAGGTCGAACACGATCTCGGCGGCGGCGTCGATCTCGATCGAGATCGACTCGTCGATCAGGTTGGTGGCTGCGGTGTTCATGGGGTGTCCCTCCGGTTCGGTGACCACCTGCGTGGTGGCCCGTTGCGGAGATGACGCAGCACGGACGGGGGATCGACCGCGATCGCGGAGAAATTCCGAGATTTCTCCGCGAGGCCGGGTTCGGTGGTCGTCTCAGGGGTGTTCGAGGGTCAACCGGGCCAGGTCGTGGACCCCGAACACCCCGAGCGCGAGCCGGACGATCCACGGGAGCGACGGCCGTGCGACCGTTCGATCGATCACCTCGACGCCGATGATGGCCTGGACGATGCCGTCTCGCTCGACCGAGCCGCCGCCGGCCCGCACGTTGCGCAACCAGTCGGCCCGGGTGCCATAGGTCAGGACCACCAGGAGGCCGCCGTCGGATTCGAACCCGTAGAGCGGCGTCGACCGAGCGTTCCCGGTACGACGACCGAGGTGGCGCACGACGAGGTAGCCGTCGGTCCGCCGCATGCATGGTTCGATCCACCGGTTCGTGACGCGCCGGTTGAACCGGGCGATCGAGTGAGGCAGTGCCACGATCGCAACCTAGAGCCGCACCAGCGGCTCCCGCCGCCCGGGGCACCGGCCATCCGGGTGTCTCGGGCTACGTTCAGGCGGGTGACGACGAATGCCGCCATCTGGGCGATGCTCGACGAGCTCGCCGCCCTCACCGCCCTCGACGAAGGCAGTCCGCAGTCGTTCAAGGTGCGCGCCTACGACAACGCCAAGCGGTCGCTCATGGCCACCGGCCTGGAGATCTCGGAGCTGTCGTTGAAGGAGATGGTCGCCCTCGACGGCGTGGGCAAGGCAACGGCGTCGAAGATCCGCGAACTCGTGGACGGCGGCACGGTCGAGAAGCTGGAGAAACTCCGCGTCGAGTACCCCCCGGCGGTCGTCGAGATGAGCCGGATCCCCGGGATGGGACCGAAGACGGTGCAGCTCGTGCGAGCCAAGCTCGGTGTCCACGACGTCGAGGCGCTGAAGCAGGCCATCGCCGACGAGAAGCTCCGGACGCTGCCCGGTCTCGGCGCCACCAGCGAAGCGAAGATCGCGAAGGCCATCGAACGCCTCGGGATGTCGGGCAAGGACAGGCGGACCCCCATCGCAGACGCCATGCCGTTGTCGGACCGGCTACGTGATGACCTCGCGGCGCTGGACGGGGTCGAGCAGGTGGAGGTCTGTGGGTCGCTCCGCCGCATGTCGGAGACGATCGGTGACATCGACATCACCGTGGCGTCCCTGACGCCCGAGCCCGTGATGGAGGCCGTGCGAACCCATCCCGAAGCCTCCGAGGTGATCCTGTCCGGCTCGACCAAGACGTCGTTCCTCACGGTCACCGGACTGCAGATCGACGTTCGGGTCGTCGAGCCCGAGCAGTTCGGGGCGGCGACGCTGTACTTCACCGGTTCCAAGGCCCACAACATCGAGCTCCGCCAGCGCGCCATCGATCGCGGCATGACCCTCAACGAGTACGGGCTCTTCCGGCAGCCCTCCGACGACGACCCCGAGGCCGAACCCGAGCTGGTCGCCCGGGCCACCGAACCCGACATCTACGACGCGCTCGACCTCGACTTCGTTCGTCCCGAGATGCGCGAGGGCGCCGGAGAAGTCGCCGCCGCGGCCTCGCGCACGCTGCCTGATCTGGTCACCGTCGAGCACATCAACGGCGACCTCCACTATCACACCGACCGATCCGGCGATGGACGTTCGACGGTCGAGGAGATGGTCGCCGTGGCCGCAGCGCGCGGCTATGACTATCTGGCCATCACCGACCACGGCGTCGACCTGGCGATCAACGGTTCGACCGCGGAGGAGATGCTCGAGCATCGCGACCACATCGGCCGGGTCCAGGCCGATCACCCGGACATGACCCTGCTGTGGGGATGTGAACTCAACATCGGGGCAGCCGGAGGCCTCGACTACGACCCGGACTTCCGCGCACTGTTCGACTACACGGTCGCCTCGGTGCACTCCCACTTCGACCAGTCGGTACGAGACCAGACGGCTCGCCTCGTCGCGGCGATCGCCGACCCGACCGTGCATTCGATCGGCCACCTGACCGGCCGGTACATCGGCCGCCGGCCCGGGATCGAGATCGACGTCGATGTGGTGCTGGAGGCACTGCACTTCTTCGACGTCGCGCTCGAGGTGAACGGTGCGCTGCAACGACTGGATGCCGCATCCGACGTCGTCCGCAGGGCCGTGGACCGGGGCGTGAAGCTCGTGATCAACACCGACAGTCACCACACCTCCGAGCTCGGGCGGATCGAGTACGGCGTGCGCACCGCGCAACGCGGCTGGGCCCCCGCCGACCTGGTCGTCAACACCTGGGATCGGAAGCGTTTCCTCGACTGGGTCTCGGCACCGAAACCCGTGGGTTCGCCGTGACCCCGCCGCTGGCCGAGCGTGCGGCGACGCTCGGCGGTCCGGGCGCCGCCGCATGGGACATCCATCGCCGCGGCATGGAGGCCAGGGCGCGGGGCGAGGACGTGATCGTCCTCAGCGTCGGCGATCCCGAGGAGGACTCGCCCGCGGCCGCTGTCGACGCCGCCGTTCGTGCCCTGCTCGACGG
This sequence comes from Acidimicrobiales bacterium, assembly GCA_020629695.1. Classification (GTDB taxonomy): domain Bacteria; phylum Actinomycetota; class Acidimicrobiia; order Acidimicrobiales; family SZUA-35; genus JAHDBV01. Next base: position 63,488 of record JAHDCV010000007.1, read on the forward strand.
GGATCACCACTACGCCCCGGTGGCCGGCCGGCGGGCGCTCCGTGGGGCGATCGCCGAGACCGTCGCCCGACAGACCGAGAGCCCGGTGACCGCGGCGCAGGTCATGGTGCTCGCGGGGACCCAGAACGCCCTGTTCGCTTCGGCCCAGGTGCTGTTCGATCCCGGCGACGAGGTCATCGTCTGTGATCCGGCCTACGTCACGTACGCGGCGACACTCGGCGCCGCCGGTGCGGTGCCCGTGCCCGTCGCACCGCTCGACGGGTTCCGACCGGATCCCGAAGGTGTCGAGCGTGCTGTCACCGACCGGACTCGTGGCCTGTTGTTCGCCTCGCCGGGCAACCCGACCGGGGTCGCCTTCGACGCCGACGAGCTCGCCGCACTCGGGAAGATCGCGATCGCCCACGACCTCTGGGTGCTGGCCGACGAGGTGTACGCAGGGCTGGTGTTCGACGGCGCGCACCGCTCGATCCGCTCGGTGCCGGGTCTCGTCGACCGGACGGTCGTGGCCGGGAGCCTGTCGAAGTCCCACGCGATGACCGGCTGGCGAGCGGGTTGGGCCGTGGCACCCGAGCCGGTCGTCGAGGCGCTCGACCTGCTCGGGTTGGCCATGCTCTACGGGCTGCCCGGCTTCGTCCAGGAGGGTGCGACCTCGGCGCTCAGGCTGGCGAGCGACGTGCCGACCGCGATGCGGGATCGCTATCGGCGGCGACGGGACCTGGTCGTCGACGCGGTCGGCGCCATCGACGGGCTCGCGACCGTCCGACCGGAAGCCGGCATGTTCGTGATGATCGACGTCTCGTCGATCTGCGCCCGAGCCGGTCTCGGCTCGTCGGCCGAGTTCGCCGACGGTCTGCTCGAATCCGTCGGGGTCTCGGTGTTGGACGGCGCGGCGTTCGGGTCGAGCACGGACGGCTGGTTGCGGTTGTCGCTCTGCGTGGACGACGACCGTCTCCGTGAGGCGATGGCTCGAGTCGACTCCTACGTCGGTTCACTCGTCGACTGACCATCGCCGAGGACGAGGTCCGGCGCGTCGGCGAGCACCGACGGAAGCGGGGCGCGGTGCACGATCGCGAGTGATCGGGTCGCCCGGGTCAGTCCGACGTAGAGCGAGCCGAGGTCGAACACGCTCGGCTCCACGAGCACGACGTCGTCGAACTCGAGTCCCTTCGACTCCGTCGCCCCGAGGAGGTCGACCGCTTCCAGCCCGTCGACGAGCGCGGCGGCCTCGAGCCAGCCGTCGGCGTGGATCACCGCCGTGCGACGCCGGTCCGGAAGGCGATCCAGCGCCGTGCGGATCGAGGCCGTCCAACCGTCGGCGACGCTGTGCACGGTCACGGGAACACCGCTGCGCCGAATGGCGACCGACGGCGTGGCGCCGGTGGGCATCGACGCGAGCACGATCGCCGCGAGGTCATTCACCTCGGCGGGGGAGCGGTAGTTGACGGTCAGGTCCTGCTGCGTGAAGTGGGAGATCTCGGCCGGGAGGAGCTCCCGCCACGACGTGGCCGGTCCGGCGGAGCGCTGGGCGAGATCGCCGACGATGGTCATCGACCCACCGGTCGTCCGACGCGTGACCATCCGCCACTGCATCGGCGTCAGGTCCTGCGCCTCGTCGACGATCACGTGACCGAACCGCCACTGTCGCCGGCCGGACACCTGATCGACGACCGCCGCCAGTCGTTCGGCGACGTCGTCGACGCGGTCCACCTCCAGCTCCGACAGGATCTCCCCGTCGGCGTCGAGCACCGGCTCGTCGTCGAAGGCACCGTCATCACGCCGAGTCATGGGCATCCCATCCACGCCACGGTCCCGGATCCGGCTCGGCGTCCGGGTACGGGTCGGCTTCCAGACCGGCCAGCAGTTCTTCGGTCAGCTCGGTGTCCAGCTCGGCCAACTGCTCGAACGACAGCGCGGCGACTTCGTCGTCGAGGTCGTCGGTGGTGCCCCGAGCGAGGTCCCGGTCCCTGGTGTCTCGATCACGCGCCGCCGCCTGCTCGAACTCGTCCGCAGCGTCCCGCTCGACGTCACGACCGGTCTCGATCGTGCCGGACACCTTGCCCAGCATCGCCTCGAGCTCGTCGAGCAGCGGTACGTCGGCGTCGGTCCAGCGACGGTCCCCGAGCTCGCGTTCGCGGCTGCGCTCACGGTGCAGGGCCCCGACGACCTCGGCATCGGCGCCGGCCGCCCGCAACATCGCCACGGATCCGTAGAGGTCGTTCAGCGCCTGCTCCGGCCGCAACGACGGCCAGTGACGGAGGCAGAACTCCTCGACGGCCTCCGACTCGTGGAAGGACTGACGGGCGTCGTCGAGTTCGACGAAGGCGGGGTCGTAGACCTCACGAACGAGCGATCGCACGAGCTCCTCGCGGAGCACCGCTGCCCCGTCGTTGTGTCGGGCCTCCTGATCCGCTCGCTCGAACATCTGCACGAGGTCGGCGGCCCGCAGCACGACTCGCCGAGAGCCGTACCAGGCGACGAGATCGGTCGAGGGCCGTCGCCGCCGGAGCCGCAGCCCGTGCTGCAGCAGCTCGGCCATCTCGGCCCGCCCCTTGATCCGGGCGGCCTCGTCGGACTCGGTTCGACCGACGAGAATTCCGGGATAGAGCTTCGACACCACGGTCGAGACGACGCCGGTCTCGCCGAGCGACGGCAGAACGTCCCGGATGTAGTTGAGGAAACGGGGCGACGGGCCGATCACGAGCACGCCGGCGTCGACGAGTCGGGCTCGCTGGTTGTAGAGCAGGTAGGCGGCCCGATGGAGCGCCACCACCGTCTTCCCCGTGCCCGGACCGCCCTGGACGACGAGGGCGCCGGTTGCGGGTGCGCGGACCACGGCATCCTGCTCGGCCTGGATGGTGGCCACGACCGAACGCATCTGATCCTCGGAGGGCGCATCGACGGCGGACAACAACGCAGCCTCGCCCCGCAAGGTCCGATCGGTCACCTCGGCGTCGATCACGGCGTCGATGTCGAAGATCTCGTCGGAGTAGTCGACCAGGTCGCCGGCGCTGTCGCCGACACCGCGTCCGCCGGCGCCCCGGCGAGCCCCGTACTGGAGGTGCCGTCGGCGGACCACCCCGAGCGGCTCCACCGGTGTCGCCTGGTAGAAGGGGACCGCGGCGTCGGCGCGCCAGTCCACGCAGAGCGCTTCCTCTCCGTCGGCGTCGAGCACCGTGAGCCGCCCGATCCGCATGACCTCGGCATCCTCGGTCGTGGTGTGGCCGAACGCGAGCGCTTCTCCCATCGACTCGAGCTCGTCGACGCGTCGGATCGCGTGCATGGCTCGGGCCGAGAGCTGTCGCACCATGGCCGCGGCCACGGCGGCGTCGACCTCGGCGTCTTCGTCGACGAGGTCGCGGATCCCGTCCTCGGTCGACTCGGCCGCCTCGGCCGCCAACGCCTCCGCCTGCGCACGGGCGAGATCGAGATGACGCCGATGCGCGGTCCGGATCCGCTCGAGCGCACGTTGCTCCTGTTCGAGCGGGTCGGTCACGTCGCGAGCCTACGCCCCGGGGATACCGGGGCCGGGATCGTGCCGAGGCCCGCCAGGGCGGGCGACGATCAGCCGATCAGCTCCCTGAGCTTCGCCACCGTCTCGACCGGATTCCCCACGGGTTGGATCTGGAGATGGGTGACGCCGGCCTCCGCGTAGGCGGCGAGGCGCTCCTTCACGTAGCCGGCGGGACCGACGAGGTTGGTGTTCTCGAGCAGCTCCGAGGGCACGGCCGCGGCCGCCTCGGCCTTCTTGCCATCGAGATACAGGTCCTGGATCTCGATCGCTTCGGACTCGTAGCCGTAGTTCCGCACGATGTCGTTGTAGAAGTTCTTGTCGCGCGCGCCCATGCCGCCGGCATACAGCGCGACGTTGGGTCGAGCGTGGTCCAGCACCTTCTGCTGCGCGTCGCCCGTGAGCGACTCGTCGATGGCGACCATGCCGCCGGCCGAGATCTGGAGCTGACCGAGCTCGGGAGCGCGGGTGGCCGTGCCGGCCTTGATGTCGTCACCCCAGACCCGGTGGTACTTCTCCGGGTCGAAGAACACCGGCAGCCAGCCATCGGCGTGGCGTGCGGTGTTGCGAACCGACAGCGGCTGGAGGGAGGCCCAGAAGATCGGGATCTCGCTCCGCACCGGATGGTTGATGATCTTGAGGGGTTTCCCGAGCCCGGTGCCCTGACCTTCGGGCAGCGGCACCTGCACCGCCTTGCCCTCGTACTGGATCTTCTCCCGGCGCAGCGCCTGGCGGGTCACCTCGATGTAGTCCTTGATGCGGGGCATGGGCTTTTCGTATGCGACGCCGTGGAAGCCCTCGACGACCTGTGGGCCCGAGGCGCCGAGTCCCAACACGAACCGACCGTCGGAGACGTGATCGAGGCCGGCGGCGGTCTGAGCGATGCACGATGCCGTCCGGCTGTACACGTTGAGGATGCCCGAGCCGATCTTCACGGTCTCGGTCATGGCGGCGAGGTACCCCATCAACGACACCGAGTCGAAGCTGTAGGCCTCCGCCACCCAGGCGAGGTCGAGGCCAGCGGCCTCCAGATCCCGTACCTTGGCGGCCGAGGTCTTGATGTCGTCGGAGTAGCTGATCATCATGCTGAGCTGCATGGCAGCGAACCTAGGGGAGCGACCGTGAACGACGCACGCCGGACGATCGTGAACCTCGTCGGCTCGACACCGCCGATCGATCTCGAGTTGGTCGAGTGGCCGCGTGACCGATCCGATCCGAGCGCGGACGACCTCGACGAGACCGTGCTCGTCATCCCGTCGGCGGGACGGGCCGTCGCCGACTTCGACGACCTCGCCCGTCGCCTCACGAGCTCCGGGCGCCGCGTGGTGGCGATGGAACCACGTGGCATCGGTCGGTCGACCGGACTGGTCGAAGATCTCCGCCTCGAACAGCTGGCCGACGACCATGCGGCGGCACTCCTGGCACTCGGCGTGGAACGAGCGGTGGTGATCGGCCACGCCTTCGGGAACCGGGTCGCCCGGATGCTCGCCGCCCGTCACCCCGAGGTCATCTCCGGCGTCGTGCTGCTCGCGTGCGGCGGCATGATCCCGATGCCCGCCGAGATGTGGCCGTCGTTCGACATCGTGTTCGACGAGAGCCGTTCGGCACGGGACCGGCTCGACGCCGTGCGGCACTGCTTCTTCGCCGATGGCAACGACGCGTCCGTCTGGGCCGACGGGTGGTTCTCCGAGGTGATCGATGCGCAGAACCACGCCTCGGAGGCGAGCCCACTCGAGAGCTGGGCCTCGGCGGGCACCGAGGCGCCGGTCCTGGTCGTGCAGCCCGGACAGGATCGCCTCGCGCCCGAACGCAATGCCGAACTCCTCGTCGAGCTGCTCGGCGATCGGGCAGAGCGGGTCACCGTGGACGGGGCCGGCCACGCGCTGCTGCCGGAACGACCCGACGAGCTGGCCCGGGTGGTGCTCGGCTGGCTCGACCGGCGCCGGCTCGGCTGAGGGCCCGTCTGGATTCAGCCGTCGTCGACGAGCGGGCTGTCGGCGTCGTCGGGGGTCACGTCGGTCCAGTCCCGGTCCAGCAGCGCGTTGGTGCCGATGACCACCAGGAAGGCGAAGGCGACCGTCACGACGACGTTGCTGACACCGTCCGCGTTCGGGCGCTCGGCCGGCACGACGGCCAGGAGGACCAGGCAGGCCACGATCGCGAGGATCGATGTCCAACCGGTCAGCGGCACGAACCCGAGCAGCTCGGGCACCTCGCCGAGCACGTCTTCGGCGCGACGCTGTTGCGCTCGGCCGGTGAACCAGACGAGGCCGGCGAGCATGATGGTCGGCACGCGGGCGCCTTCGGAGGTCGCTGCGAGCTGGAGCAACAGCAGGATCAGGACGATCACACCGGCGGGGATGAGAACCCACGACACCACTTCGGTGGGACCGGCCAGTGTCCGGTACCAGCTCCACGCGAAGCCGACCAGCCCCAGGACCCCGGCGAACCAGACCGTCCAGGCCGCACCGAGACGGACACGTTCGCGGGTGTCGGGAACAACGACGGTCGTCACGGACGCGACCCTAGAGCGCGGATGCGGTCGAGCCGGTGACGGGGTGGGGTTCACCCCGCCGACACGGGGCGGGCGAGGCCGTCGGCGTCGACGACGTGGGTCGTGACACGGAGTCCATCTCCGATCGTCCACCAGGTCTCGTCGACCCGTTCACCGGGAGCGCCGATCAGGGTCGGTCCATCGGCGTGGTCGTACCGTCGGTGACCGAGGGGCACATGCCGGTCGACATCGCCGATCCGGGCGACGCCGTCGACGACCGGGACCAGCAGCAGGTGCCGCCATGCCCGCGGCCCGAGCGAGACCTCGACCGACGGGCCGAGGACGTCCGCGGTGCCGGCTCGCATGTCGTAGCCGAGCCACGTCCCGGCCGGTCCACTCAGGCCGAGTTCGGCGAAGAGTGCCCCCAGGTCGATCGAGTCCGTCCAGCAGGCCGCATCGGGCGCACCATCGTCGACGGGACCCGTCTGGATCGCGAGCAGGTGCACCTGCGGCCCCGTCGTCGTCGCCGCCCACGTGATCGCCACGGTGGGGTCCATCGAGCGTCCGAGGATCGCGACCGGTCGGTCCGGCCCGATGATCGCCCCATCGGCCCGGCAGCAGCGGGCCACGATCGCGGCATCGGTCCGTCCGACCCGGTCGCCGATGCCCACCGGTCCGGCGGACAGAGCGGACAGCACCGACTCCAGTTCATGGTGCGGGTCGCCGTCGGTCGGACCCGGGTCGGCGAGGTCGTCGACACCGCTCGAGAAGAAGCAGTCCTTGAACGGCGGGAGCCCGAGGCCGTCGGCCAACAGATTCACGGTGAGGAACCAGCGCCAGAGACTCGCTGGATCCTCGGCGAACCGATAGTCGTCGCTCGTGCGGACCGCCGAGACGCGGCGCAGCGTCGCAGCGTGGATCAGGTCCGACGGAGTCGCCATGCAGAACCAGAGGTGCAGGTCGTGCTCCGCCGCGAGCCGATCGAGGGTGTCGAGCCAGTGCGCCGCTCGTCCCGAACCTTCTCGGAGCTGCCGGACACCGAACCAGTACAGCAACATCCAGTCCTGCTCGATGGTGCTCGCGCCCCAGGCCCGCGCCCGTTCGAACCATCCTCGGAACCAGTCCGGGTCGGACGGCATCGCACACCGGTCGAACCACCATGTCGCGTCCGCACCATCCGCCTCCGGCGACAGATGCCGGCTGTGGAGGATCAACGGCGGCCGACCGAGTGCGTCCGCGAACGCGGGCATGCCGTCCGGCACGGTGTCGGCGCGTGCATCCCATCGCAGCATCGGGGTCGGCGGGACCTCGTCGGGATAGTCATCGGGTCGGACCGCTCGTGCGATCTCGTGGTCGTAGAACCACGAATCGAGCTCGACGGCCCGGATCGGCACCCGCCGTTCCCGGAGATCGGCGACGACGTCCACGACCGTCTGGGCCAGATCCCGCCCGGATTCGTTGCGATACCAGTAGGCGGCACCGTTGTCGGTCCAGTACGAGAGATGGCTCGTCGCGACGTCGGCACGCCGATCGACCTCCAGCGTGCCGGCCCGTCGTCGCACACCGTCGCCCCACGAGCGGAGGAGTCGGCGCAGCGATGGCCCGCGTCGGATCTCGAGCTCGATGGCCCAACCCTCCGGGACCTCGCGGAGGTCGCCGTGTGGGCCCCAGCGCAATCGACGTCCCTCCGGACCCTCCACGATCGTGATGATCTGGTCGTGCCAGCGAGCACGCGGTGCGAGCAACCACCAGTCGTGTTCGGCAGCACGGATCCACACCGGCTGCATCGCCGCGGGGGAGCGCAGGTTCGACGCGGGCTCGAAGTCCATCTCGAGTCCGGGGCCCGACCAGACGGGAAGTCCGAACTGCGTGAATGCGCATCCGCCGACCCCGACCCCGGGCGCGTCGCCGAACACGTCCACCTCGATCGGGATCCCGATCGCAGGGTGCGCGAACATCCCGGTGGCGGCGTCGGCCAGCACGCGGATGCCGGAGGCCCCATCGACGCCCATCGACCAGACGACGGCGCCACCCGTGTCGACCTCGTCGATCGGACGCGACGACACCGACAGCCCGGCGGGAAGTCGGACGTGATCGAGCGACCAGGGAAGTGTCGGGGGCATTCGGGTTCGCTCAGCTGACGGTGCGCCGCACCACCACACTGCCGACCGAGTAGCCGGCACCGAACGAACAGATCACGCCGACATCGCCGGGTTCCAGACCATCGCGGTGCAGGTGGAAGGCGATGACGGACCCGGCCGACGACGTGTTCGCGTAGGAGTCGAGGATCACGGGCGCCTCGGTCGCGTCGGGGACCCGTCCGAGCACACCCTTCGCGATGAGCTGGTTCATCTTCAGGTTGGCCTGGTGCAGCCAGAAGCGGCGCACGCCGGTCGGCTCGAGGCCCAGGTCGGCCAGGTGCTCCGTCATGTGCGCCGACACGAGCGGGCAGACGTCTTTGAAGACCCGGTTGCCGTTCTGCCGGAACTGCAGCTCGTCGGGGTGGCGCTCGCCGTCCTCGGCCACGTTGATGAAGCCGAAGTCGTTCCGGATGTTGTTCGAGAACTGCGTCGCGAGGCGGGTCCCGAGCACCTCCCAGCGCTCGGCGGCGACGGCATCGTCGGCTCGCTCCAGCACGGTGGCCGTGCAGGCGTCTCCGAAGATGAAGTGGTGATCGCGCTGATTCCACGCCTGATGCGCGCTGGTGATCTCGGGATTGACCACGACCACACACGACGCCGAACCGTTGCGGAGGGCGTCGACGCCGGCCTGCATCGAGAACGTCGCCGAAGAGCAGGCCACGTTCATGTCATAGGCCCAGCCACCTGCGCCGAGGGCGTGCTGGACCTCGATGGCGACGGCGGGATAGGCCCGTTGGATGTTCGACGCGCCGAGGATGACCGCGTCGACCTCGGCGCCCGTGCGCCCGGCCTGGGCCAGTGCCGGCTCGATCGCCGCCAGGGCGATCTCGGCCTGGATGCTGAGCTCGTCCTCACCACGCAAGCGCAGCCTCGGGCGAAGCCGATCCGGGTCGAGCACCCCGTCACGTTCCATGACGTGGCGGGACAGGATGCCCGACGCCTTCTCGATGAAGGCCTCCACCGGTGCGTCCTTCGCGGCGATCTCGCCGGCGGCGATGGCATCGGCGTGTGTGGCGTTGAACGCCTCCACGTGCGCGGTCAACGAAGCGACGAGTTCGGCGTTGGAGATCGACTGGCCGGGGGTGAAGAGGCCGGTTCCGGTGATGGCGATGGTGGTCACGTTCTTCACCCCACCACGTTCGCCGACCGAACACAACCAGCGACGATGACGGGCGACCGGTGGCATCGACGCGGATCAGTGCGAAGCTGTGCCGATCGAAGCCCCGCTCCGGTTCGTCCGAACCTTCCAGGCCAACGTCACGGCCCACTACACGATGCTGGTCGCCGCCGGCGTCGCGTTCTACGGCGCGCTCGCGCTGGTCCCGGCACTCATCGCCGTCGTGGCGGTCTACGGCCTCGTCGCCTCACCCGAAGGTGTCCAGCAGAATCTCGAGCCGCTGACCGAGGTTCTCCCCACCGCCGCGGGGGACCTCATCGTCCGGCAGCTCGAGAGCGTCACGCAGGCCGATGACGCCCAGGTCGGCGCCGGCCTCGCCGTCGGTTTCGCCGGTGTGCTCTGGCTCGTGTCCGGCGCCGTCAACGCCCTCGTCATGGGCATTCGCATCGCGCACGAGCGCAAGAGTCCTCACAGCTGGCTGCGAGGACGGCTCTACGCACTGGCCCTCGCAGGTGCCGCCGTGCTCACCACTGCGCTGGTGCTGCTGTTGGTCATCGCCGGGCCGGAGCTCCTCGCCGAGACCCCGCTCGGTTCGACCATCCAGAACGTGCTCCGCTGGTTGCGTTGGCCGGTCGTGATCCTGTTCTCGGCGACGATGATCGCCGCGCTGTACGGCTCGGTCCTCGGCCACCGCGTGGGAGCCCGTCGCACACTCACCGCCGGCACGCTCACCGCGACGATCGTGTGGGTGGGCGGCACGATCCTGATGGGCACCTTCGCCACCAACGTGGATCAGCTCGAGGCGACCTTCGGCACCCTCGGCGCCGTGGCGGTGCTCCTCGCCTGGCTCTACCTCACGGCGATCGCCATCCTGTTCGGTGCCGAGATCGACAACGTGCTCCACGGCGGTTCGGCCGAACTCCCCGAGGGGCAACGTCACCTCATCACACCGCAGGACGCGGCCGTGACCGGTGAGATCCCGGTGATCGAAATCGCCTCGCAGGTCGCGCGACGCCGTCGCGGTCGCCGCGGGGCCGAGAACGACAACCGCCCGGCCGCCGGCGGCTCCTGAACGGAACCGTCCGGCAGACCGGGCGGGGTGACGACGAGGTCGTCGGGGAAACGTCGGATCAGCCGGTTCGGGGGATCCCCGAGCCGGCCGTCGGGATCAGGTGGCGGGGATCCGCAGCACCTGACCGGGGAAGATCAGGTCGGGATCGGACAGCATCGGGGTGTTGGCCTCGAAGACCTCCGGGTACCGATTGCCGTTGCCCAGGTACTCCGTCGCGATCGCCCAGAGGGTGTCGCCGGCTTCGACGACATGCAGGCGGGACTCGGCGCTCGGGGCCGCGACCGTGATCGACTCGTTCACGGTGCCGACGCCGTGGCAGTTGCCGACGGCGAGGATGCAGCGTTCCTTCATCTCCTGGGTGGCGGCCTCACCGGTGATGGTGGCGGTGCCGTCGTCGAAGCGGATGTCGAGATCCTTGATCTCGATGTCGAGCTTGTTGACGTAGGCCTCGAGGCGGGCCGAACGCTTCGACTCCTCGAGCTTCTCGGCACGCTCCTCGCGGGCCTCCTCCGCCGCACGCATCTTCATGCGCTTCTTCTGCTCGGCCACTCGCTCCTTCGTGGCCGCGACGGCCTTCTCACGACGAGCTGCCTCGGCGGCGGCCTCAGCCGCTGCCTGCTCTTCCTTCTCCGCCTTCGAGTCACCGATGCCGATCTTGGCACCCGCTTCCTTCACGAAATCGAACACGCCCATGGTTCGCCCCTTTGTGTGCTTGACGATGGGAACCGTTCGAAAACGTAACACCCCGGAGCCCCACCCATCCCTGAACGCGACGATGCCCGCCATCCCTCGGGGGGACGGCGGGCATCGCTGCGGATTCGATTCCGACAGACGGTAGGCCCATGGGTCGGACCGACCGGCGCCGGAGCCGGCTCATGCCGCGGTCACTTCGGGGGCATACGGATCCCGCCGTCGAGCCGGATCGTCTCTCCGTTCATGTACGGGTTCGTGATGCACTCCATCACGCCGAACGCGAGCTCTTCACCGGAACCGAGGCGCTTCGGGAACAGCACCGACTGGCCGAGGTGGGCCTTGAACTGCTCCGATGCTTCACCCTCGCCGTAGATGGGGGTGTCGATGAGGCCGGGAGCGATGGTGTTGACCCGGATCCCGACGGCCGACAGATCGCGGGCGATCGGCAAGGTCATGCCGACCACACCACCCTTGGACGCCGAGTAGGCGCACTGACCGATCTGGCCGTCGAACGCAGCTGCCGAGGCCATGTTGACGATGGCACCACGGGCGCCGTCGGCGTCGACCGGATCGGTCTTGGCCATGGCCGCTGCGGCTTGCGCCAGCATGTTGAACGTGCCGAGCAGGTTCACCTTGATCACGAACTCGAACTTGTCGAGTGGGAACGGCTCACCATTGCGGTCGACGGTGCGGCCGGCATAGCCGAGCCCGGCGGAGTTGACGAGCGCCCGGAGGGGGCCCATCTCCGACGCCGCGGCCACCGCGGCCTGGGCGTCCTCCACCGACGACACGTCGCACTTCACGAACAGGCCGCCGAGCTCGGAGGCGACGGCTTGGCCCTTCTCCTCGTTGAGGTCGGCGATCACGACACGCGAGCCGGCGGCGGCGAGCTGACGGGCCGAGGCCTCGCCGATACCCGAGGCACCACCGGTCACGATGGAGGACGAGCCCTCCAGATTCATCCTGGGCATCAGCCGTCCACCCGCTCGATCACGGTGGCGTTCGCGAGACCGCCACCTTCACACATGGTCTGGAGGCCGTAGCGGCCACCGGTGCGCTCGAGCTCGTTGAGCAGCGTCGTCATGAGCTTCGTGCCGGAGGAACCGAGGGGATGCCCGAGAGCGATGGCGCCGCCGTTCACGTTCGTCTTCGACAGGTCGGCGTCGTGCTCGGCCTGCCAGGCGAGCACCACCGAGGCGAAGGCCTCGTTCACCTCGAACAGATCGATGTCGTCCATGGTCAGCCCGGAGCGCTCGAGGATCTTCTCGGTGGCGGGGATCGGACCCTTCAACATGGTGACGGGGTCGGTTCCGGCCACGGCGAAGTGACGGAACACGGCGCGCGGCTTGTAGCCGAGCTCCTCGGCCTTCTCGCGGCTCATGATGAGCACGGCGGAGGCACCATCGGAGATCTGGGAGGAGTTGCCGGCGGTGATCTTGCCGTCCTCTTTGAATGCCGGCTTGAGATTGGCCAGCTTCTCGGCCGTCGTGCCCGGGCGGATGCCCTCGTCGCGGGTCATCATCACGGTCTCGCCGTCGATCTCGACCGGCACGGGCACGATCTCGTTCTCGAAGCGGCCTTCCTCGGTGGCGATCTCGGCCCGGCGCTGGGACTCGGCACCGAAGGTATCGAGCTGCTCGCGGGTGATGCCGTACTCGTCGGCGATCATGTCGGCGCCGATGCCCTGCGGGGGGAGGCCGGTGTCTTCGTAGCGGGCCTGCATGTCGTCGGGGAACGGGAAGCCCATGCCCTTGACGATCGAGGCACCCATCGGCGTGCGGGTCATGACCTCCACACCGGCGGCGACGACGACGTCGTAGGCACCGGCGATCACACCCTGGGCCGCGAAGTGCAGCGCCTGCTGGGACGAGCCGCACTGGCGGTCGACGGTGGTCGCGGGGACCGACTCGGGCCATCCGGCGGTCAGCACCGCGTTGCGGCCGATGTTGAGCGACTGCTCGCCCACCTGCATGACGCACCCCATGATGACGTCGTCGACGAGCGACGGATCGAGGTTGTTGCGCTCCTCGAGTGCCTTCAGCGTGTGGGCCGCGAGGTCGGCGGGATGCCACCCGCTCAACATGCCGTTGCGCTTGCCGCCTGGCGTGCGCACGGCATCGACGATGACTGCTTCTCTCATGATGCTGCTTTCTGTCGGGGGGTGTTCCCGGAGGAACTTGTGTCGGCGCCCTCGATGACCGGAACCTCGGAGAGGTCGGCGCATCGAGCGGCACGATCGGCCTCGGAGAGATCTCCGAGTGCGTAGTGGGCGTTGGCCTGGAGCTTCGACAGCATCCGATACAGGAGCTGGCGCTCCTCACGGGTCATGTCCCGGCGGAGTTCGGCACCGAGTTGGCCGTCGAGGTCGACCGCGGCCGAGGCGAACCGCTCGCCGTCGTCGGTCAGGGCGATCCGCCAGACCCGGCGATCGGCCGGGTCGGACTGACGCTCCAACACACCCCGGTCGACGAGTTTGTCGATCGCCGATCCAGTCGCTGCCTTGCCCATCCGCAGATGGGCGGCGATGTTGGTCTGCGTGACCGGGCCGTAGTCGCGGACGTAGCCGACGATGCTGGCCGAGGTCAGGTTGAGCCCGAGCACGGCGAATCGGTGGTCGTAGGCGGCCCGGATCAACCGGCCGGTGTCGAGCACGGACGTCTCGACCCGACGCCACGGCGGACGACCCGTGAGGTCCGACGTCGGCGCCAGCGCGTCGTCCGGGACGGGAGACAGGTCGGCCACCGCCAGACTGTACGACTCCATACAGTCCGCCACCAAATCACCCCGGCGACATCCTGGGCCCAGGCGACGCCCGGGGGTCGTCGTTGCGCAGCTTCGGGCGAACACGTCTTGATCGAGCGTGCAACCGAGGGGCCTGGCGGCGGCTCTAGTCTTCCGACATGACCGGACTCGACGCCCTCCTCGACGGCCGCACCGTCATGCTGATCGACGGGGCCATGGGCACCGAGCTGTTCCGCCGCGGCCTCGGCTCCGGCGATCCGCCGGAGGCGTGGAACGTCGACGAGCCCGAGCGGGTGAAGGCCGTCTACGCGGCCTACGTGGATGCGGGCTCCGACGTGTTCCTGACCAACTCGTTCGGCGGCACCCGCTACCGGCTCAAGCTGCACAAGCTCGACGACCGGGTGCACGAACTCAACGAAGCCGCGGCACGACTCGGTCGTGAGGTCGCTGACGCGGCGACCGATCGTCGCGTGCTGGTCGCCGGGTCCATGGGGCCGACCGGAGAGTTGCTCGTCCCGATGGGTCAGCTCACGCCGGAAGGCGCAGTGGATGCGTTCGCCGAGCAGGCCGCCGGGCTCGCTGCCGGGGGAGCGGACCTCGTCTGGATCGAGACGATGTCGTCGCTGGAGGAACTCGAGTGTGCGGTCATCGGCGCCCGCCAGGCGTGCGACCTGCCGGTGTGCGCGACCATGAGTTTCGACACCGCGGGCCGCACGATGATGGGTGTCACCGGTACCGCTGCCGGCGAGCTGGCGACTCGGCTCGACCTGGCGGCGATCGGGGCCAACTGCGGCAACAACCTCGCCGACACCGAAGCAGCCGTGCTGCAGATGCAGGCCGCCGCTCCGCACATCCCGGTCATCTCCAAGGGCAACGCCGGAATCCCCGAATGGCACGGCACCGAGCTCCATTACTCGGGCTCACCGGAGGTCATGGCGGCCTATGCGCACCGGGCCAAGGAACACGGCTTCACCCTGATCGGGGCATGCTGCGGGTCGACTCCGGAGCATCTGGCTCTGATGCGTGCCGTCCTCGATGGGGTCGAGCCCGTGCCGGAGGTCGAGGAGGTGGTCGCCACCACCACGCTCGTGGCCAAACCACGCGAGGGCCGCCGAGGTGGCCGTCGGCGCCGTGACTGATCGCGACTCCGAGCCGAACGAGCCCACGGCGTGGTGGATCATCGCCCTCGGCTTCGCTCTCTCGATCGGCATCGGCCTGATGGCCGACGGAGAACGGGTGATCTGGGTCGTCGCGGCGCTCGGCGTCTTCTCCTCGGCGAAGTTGCTGGTCGAACGGATCCGCGCACCACGCTGAACGAGCTCGGGAACGGCGCCGGGACGGCCACCGGCGTACCGGCGACCGTCCCGACCGATGCTCAGCAGTCGAAGACCGACGGCGCCGGGGTGAGGTCGGTGCCCCCGAGGGACACCACGCAGGCGTCGTAGGCCAGCCGCTTCACCGCCCCGCCGGACACGAGCACGACCGCGCCGTTGCGATCGGTCACACCGGCCAGGGTCTCGTTCAGACCGCCGCTGACGGCGATCTCGACGGTCGCTCCCTCGACGGGTGCTCCGTTGCCGTCGACGACGGTGACCGTGACCACCGCCTGCTGGCGACCCTTGCCGGCGTTGCGGGTGGTCTCGACGACGGACGACACCGTCATCGTCGTGGCCGGCTCGGCGGTGGTGAAGCTCCACAGCGACCCGGCCGTCTCACCGAGGGCGTTCACCGCCGTGACCTGCCAGGTGTGAACCGTGCCCGGGACCAGGCCCGTGACCGGCAGGCTCGTCATCGACGTCGTGCCCGACGCCACTTCGACACCGTCGACCCAGACGCTCACCTCGTAGCTGGACGCACCGGCGGCGGGCGCCCAGGCGAGGGTCGTGTCGGCGGCGACACCGTGCGCACCATCGGCAGGGGTCGGGCCGCTCGGTGCGACCGGCGGCTCGGTCGGCGGCTCGCCGCCCTCGATGTGCATCAGGTCGATGGCGATCCGATCGAGCGACACGTTGCGGGCCGTGCGATCGGTGTCGACCACTCGGACGTAGACGTCGCCGACCGGGGCGCCGAGATCGTAGGCCGCGTCGACGCCGCCGACGAGGGTGTCGAGTGCCACCCACGGACCGGAAGCGTTCGACGACCAGGACAACTCGAAGCCCGTATCGGCGTCACCGCCGTCCGTCACCTGCGCGACCAGACGCAACAGATGGTTGCCGTCGCTCACGGGAATCCGCCAGACCTGATCGGCCCGGTCGAAGCGGGACGACTTCCGTCCACCGGAGGATTGCTCACTGAGGGTCTGCACGGCTCCGTCGAGGGCGGCGGTGTCGGCGACGACGCCCGACACGGCGCCGTACGGGCCGCTCACGCTGACGGCGAGGTCCGGGACGACGGGCGCGTCAGGCGTCGTTGCGCTCACGACGTCCGAGCTGGTCGAGCGATTGCCGGCGAGGTCTCGGGCGACGACCCGGTAGTGATAGGTCGTGCCGTCGGCCACGGTGGCGTCGCTGTGTCCGACGTTCGCCGGCGTGGCGATCACGGTGAACGGTCCGATGGCCGAGGTCGAGCGCTCGACGTCGTAGCCGGCGAGGTCACTCTCGGTGTTGGCCGCCCAGGTGAGGTCGATGCCGTCGACGCGCACGTCGGAGACGGTCAGGCCGGTGGGCGCCGCGGGTGGTTCGGTGTCCGGCGGGGCATCCGTCAGCGTGATGTCAACGGTGTACTGGCCGAGGCTGCCGTACTCGACCCATCCGGTGGGACCCGACGTCAGGGGATCGCCCCAACCGGTCCCGTCGACCCGGACCAGGTAGGTGCCGGCAGCGAGGTCGGGTCGGTCGATCGCCGCCCGCAGGGAGGAGGACGGCGACGAGACGACGACGACGTCACCGCCGGCGGTCGTGATCTCGAGCTTGATGTCGAGATTCGGATTGGCGTCGACCGGGTCGGCGGCGACGGCGAGCCCACCCGAGGTGGTCACGACGAAGACATCGACGTCATCGGTGGTCTCGATGACCCCGCTGCGGGATCCCGAGGTCGCCACGACCGTGGCGTCCATCGCGGTGTCGCCGTGATCGTCGACGCGGTAGCCGAACCCGTTGCCGTTGGTCAGCGAGCTGATGACGGCGAGGTCGTCCGGGCCACGGTTGTAGTTGGCGCCGGAGCCGGCGTTGTTCGAGTCGAAGTAGTCGCCCTGCGACCACTGCGTCACGTTCTTGTTGTAGGCGGCGCCCATGATCGGCCCCCAGGAGGTCTCGCCCGACCCGTGCCCGCCGTAGTAGCCACGCTCGGACGTGCCGTCGTGCGACAGACCCATGGCGTGGCCGACCTCGTGACTGGCGGCCTCGATCAGGCCCGTGAGGCTGGTGTTGAAGACGTAGACCGGCTCATCGACGACGTCGTCGAACGACCCGATGTAGGCGATCCCGCCGCACCCGCAGGAGAAGGCCGTGTCCCTCGAGAACACCACTCGCACGCCCCAGGTCGCGTCGCCGGACCCCGATCGGGTCAGTTCGTCCTGGGACGGCTCCGCGGTCGTGACGTTCACGTCGAACGGGGCGAAGTCCTCGGCGACAGCCAGGAAGGTCGCCCGGATGCGGTTCAGCTCCGTCGTCGACCACGTCTCCGGGGCGCTGTCGATGTCGTACGGCGGTGACACGATCGTCGCGCCGCTGTTCCACGTCGTGCCCGACGCGGTGTGACCGTCGAAGTCCAGGTAGATCGTGTGATCGGCACCGGGCCGACTCGACAGGGCGAAGACCGGATCGGTCGTCGGGGGAGCGGCGGCGGTGAGTTCGCCGGCGCTCGCTTCGATGGCCTCTTCGCCGGGGGCGAGCTCGTCGGCGTAGAGCAGCTCACCTCGTCGGTCGACGGCGAGCGTCGGGTCGTCGAGGAACATCCGATTCAGTTGGCCGGGGCTCAACCCGTACGCCCGGGCCGTGTCGGGCAGTCGGTCGCCGAGCACGTCGACGGCCCGTTGACCGAACGCCCACTCGGGCGGACTCCCACGGCCGACCTGCGCCGCGGCCGGAGCCAGTCCGACGATGGCCGCCAGAGCGACGGTGAGGAGCGGGAACAACAGTCGGATGAAACGCACGGTGACGCCTTTCTCGGCCCGGACCCGGGCCATGGGTATGGCGACCCAAGGCATCGGCCAGACGACCCATGACCTTGAGGCGTCTCACTCACTCGGGACCATCCGCCCGAAACGACGGGACAGCCGCCGTGACGCTCGGCAGACTCGTCCGATGACCGCCGCAGCCGAGCACGAGTTCGACGCCGCCATCGCCGAGGCATGGCCGGCGGCGATCGTCGATCGAGATCGGGTCCCCGGGTGGGAGCTGCGCTCGACGTTCGGCGTGACGAGGCGGGCGAACTCCGTGCGGTTCTTGGCGACGGTCGACGATCCGGCGGCTGCGCTGGCCGAGGCCTCCGCGTGGTTCCGGTCGGCCGGGGCGAACCCGACGGCGCTGATCAGCGACCAGTCGCCGGGAGGGGATGCGGTACGGGAGATCGCAGCCGCCGACTCGGGCCGGGAGATCTCCACGACCGTCGTGCTCTCGATGCCGATCGTCGTCGAGGCGCCGACGGACTCATCCGGAACTGGTGTCGCCCGAAGGGACGAGCTCGACGAAGCGTGGTTCGAGACCCATCTCGCCCTGGGCGGACGTGGCGACACTCCGGACGCCCGACGTGCGCTGGCACATCTGCTCCGCCCCGGGCGCCCGACTGCCTATCTCCGGATCGACCTCGGCTCGTCCGTCGTCGGCGTGGCCCAGGTCGTGGCCGTCGATCGCCTCGCCGTCGTCCAGTGCGTCGGTGTCGACCCGTCGTACCGCCGACAGGGTCACGCCCGACGGCTGATGCTCGCAGGGCTCGACGCTGCTGCCTCCCTCGGAGCCGACGCGCTCGTCATCGCCGTGGAGGCTGACAACACCGCTGCCCGCCGCCTCTACGACGATCTCGGCGCGATCGAGTCACATCGCTATCGCTACGTCGAGTGGAACTGAGCGCGAGCACGCGCTTGCGCGAGTTCCCCGCGCCAGGCGACAGGACCCGTCGCCTGCACCTGGGATTCGGGAGTCAGATCGGGAGGTCGCCGGTGGCGGAGGCGGTGGTGCCGAAGTCCTTGTAGGCGGCGATCGTGCGCTGGGCGATCCGCATCTGGTGGATCTCGTCCGCGCCGTCGGCGAACCGGGCCCAGCGAGCGTGCTGGTACATGTGTGCGAGCGGCGTGTCGGTCGAGTAGCCGAGTGCCCCGTGCACCTGGATCGAACGGTCGATGATCCGGTTCAACGAGTTGGCCACGAAGTGCTTCGCCATCGAGACCTCCGACTTGAAGTCGACCGGCTCCCCCCGATGGGCGGCGTCGATCTTCGAGGCCGCGTGCAGCACCATCAGCTTCGACTGGTAGAGCTCCATCGCCGAGTCGGCGATCATCCACTGCACGCCCTGCTTCTCGGCGAGGATCGACCCGTGCGAGTAGCGGTCGAGTGACCGGGCGACCATGAGATCGAGCGCGGTCTCGGCCTGGGCGATCCACCGCATGCAGTGGGCGAGGCGGGCGGGGCCGAGGCGGTACTGCCCGAGCAGATGGCCCTGACCCCGACCACCGAGCATCTGGCGCTCGTGCACCCGGAGGTCTTCGATGACGATCTCGGAGTGGCCGGTCGAGCCGTGCATGGTCTCGATCTGGCGGACCTCGTTCCATCCCTCCTGCGGGAGGTCGATGATGAAGGCGGTGTTGGCGGCCTGCGGGAGGTCGGGGTCGTCCTCGGTGCGGGCGATGAGGATGGCGAACGACGCACGGTGGGCGTTCGAGATGAACCACTTGTGCCCGTTGAGCACCCACTCCTCACCGTCCTGATAGCCGTGGGTGCGGATGAGCGTCGGGTCCGAACCGGCGACCTCCGGTTCGGTCATGGCGAAGCACGACCACGTGTGCCCCTTCAGCAGCGGCTTGAGGTACTTCTCCTTCTGCTCGTCGGTCGCCCAGTGCAGGAGCGTGTGCATGTTGCCCTCGTCGGGCGCCTGGCAGTTGAAGACCCACGGCCCGAGCCGGGTCTTGGCGGCTTCGGCCTGGACCATGGCGAGTTCGACGTGGCCGAGACCCATGCCACCCCACTCCTCGGGCATGTGAGGGAGCCAGATGCCGGCCTCCTGGGCCTTCTCCCGCATGCCCAACAGGGCCGTGATGTACGCCTTGCGGTCGGTCTCGTCGAGCTTCTCGGCCTCGATGCGCTCCGACTCGGGCTTGATCACTTCGTCGACGAAGGTGCGGACCCGCTGACGGATCTCCTCGAGTTCGGGCGTGAGCGTGAAGTCGATGGCCATGGCGCGAGGTTGGCACCACGCCGGGACCAGTGCCAATGGCGAGCCGATGCGGCGAGCGGACTACGTTCGCCGCATGTGCGCTGCGACTTCCTCCACCGACCGACCCCTCGCCGGACAGCACGCCCTCATCACCGGCGGAGGGTCCGGCATCGGGCTCGGGGCCGCCCGGGCCCTGATGGCCGACGGGGCCGAGGTCACCCTGTGCGGACGTTCCGCAGAGCGCCTCGAGGCCGCCGTCTCGGCACTCGGTGACGGCGCCCACGCCCGCACGCTCGACGTCGCCGACGAAGACCGCACGGCCGAGGTGATCGCCGAGGCGAACGAACGCCGGTCGCTGTCGATCGTCGTGGCGAGTGCCGGGATGGGCGGGGCCGGTCCGGTGACCGGCTGGCCGCTCGAGAACTGGCAGCAGGTGCTCGACACCAACCTCACCGGCGCCTTCCTCACGATCAAGCACGGTGGGGCGACCCTCGCCGCCAACGGCGGGGGAGCGATCTGCGCGGTCTCCTCGATCGCCGGCTCGCACACCCACCGCTTCATGTCCGCCTACACGGTCTCGAAGGCCGGGCTCAACATGCTCGTTCGCAACGCCGCCGACGAACTCGGCGCACTCGGGGTGCGCGTGAATGCCGTGGCCCCTGGCCTCGTGGAGACCGACATCTCGCAGGCGTTGCAGGACTCACCCGAGGTCAACGAGGACTACCGGCAGAACATGCCACTCGGTCGACGGGGCACCGCCGACGACATCGGCTCGGCCATCCGGTTCCTGTGCGGGCCCGAGTCGTCGTGGGTCACCGGTGTGGTGCTCCCGATCGACGGTGGCCACCACCTCCGGCGTGGCCCGAACATCGATCCGCTGCTCGCGCCGTTCATGCCCGATCTGGCGCCACCCTCGCCCGAGGCCTGATCAGACCAGCCCGGCGGCGGGGAATGCCGCGACCTGGTCGGCGTCGTGGCCGTAGACGAGTCGGTGACCGCCGGCCCGGAGATCGGCGAGCACCTGCATCGAGCGGAGCTGTTCGTCCCGATCGTGCCCGAAGGCCGGGGTCCGCATCTCATCGAGCAGTTGCTCGGTGTAGACACAATCGCCGCACAGCACCACGGGCCCGGACGCCAGTTCCACGACGAGCGACTGGTGCCCGGCGGTGTGGCCCGGCGTCGGGAGGCACCGGACCGCACCATCTCCGAACAGGTCGTGTGCCCCGTCCACCTCGAGCCGATCGTGTCCGAGGTCGTAGTCGGCCGGGAGGTAGATGCCCTGCTCGATCGCGTCGGCGTCCTTGCCGGCCGCCCACTCGGCGGCCTGGACGACGACCCGGCAATCGGGCAAGCACCCGAGCCCACCTGCGTGGTCGAAATGCAGGTGCGAGACGACGACGTGTGAGATGTCGCTCGGGCGGACGCCGATCGCCTCGAGTTTCGCCACGAGGGTGTCCTCGTCGGCCATGTCGACCCCGAAACCCCGCTCCAGCCGACCGAGTCGGCTCGTGTCTCGCACGAGGTCCGGATGCATCCCGGTGTCGAACAGCACCAGGCCGTCGGCATGCTCGACGAGGTGACAGAGCACCGGCAGCACGCCGCGGCCCTCGCCACCGGTGAAGAAGCGCATGTCGACCTCGAGCCGGCCGGTGACGAGCGGGAGGATGCGTACGGCGGTCATCGCCCGACCCTTCCACTCCTGTGGAGCCGACACCAGCGGGCAACATGCGATCTCTTGCATGTTCTTGTCGAGGGCCGTACGGTTGTCTCCATGTCGGCCGCCTTGCACCTCGACGCCGCCTTCAAGGCCCTCGGCCATCCCGAACGGCGTCGGATCCTCGACCTGTGCCGACGAGAAGCCGCCGTGGGCGAGCTCGTGGAGCGCACCGGCCTGGCCCAACCCGCTGTGAGTCAACACCTCCGGACCTTGCGAGACGCACGACTGGTCACAGCTCGAACCGACGGCACACGACGCTTGTACCGAGTCGACACGGCACGACTGGACGAGGTCCGGACCTATCTCGACTCGTTCTGGGCCGGACGGCTGGATGCGCTCAAGGTCGTCGCCGAGCGCGGGAGTGGGGAGCGCAACGCGTGATTCCGCTCGCCGAGGCCGTCATCGAGATCGACGCACCGGTCGGCCACGTCTTCGACCTCTGGACGACCGCCGACGGGTTGACCCGATGGATGGCCGAGGAAGCGGTGGTCGACCTCCGCACGGGCGGCGCCTGGCGGTGGGTGCACGAGGACGGCGAGGCCTGCTGCGGCACCTACCTCGAGATCGAACGCCCGAGCCGCCTCGTGTTCACCTACGGCTGGGAGACGGGGCGGTTCGGCGTTCCCGCCGGGTCGACGACGGTCGAGGTCCGATTCCGGGAGACCGCGGGGCGTACCCGTGTCGAGGTCCGCCATGACGGACTCGGTGCCGAGGCCGCGGAGCGGCACGTCGTCGGCTGGACCCATTTCCTGGGCGCCCTCGCCCACATCACCCTCGACGAGGAGACGAACTGATGGCCAAGGTCGGCGAACGAGATCCCGCCCACGCTCGATTCTGGGACGTCGCGGAACCGTTCCTCGGGAGCGGCCGGGTGGACGAAGGCACGATGATGGGCCACCACTGCCTCCGAGCACCCGGCGGCGGCTTCGTCGCCACCGTGCACCGGGCGACGGGTGACCTCGTGGTGAAACTGCCGAAGGCGAGAGTCACCGATCTGATCGATGCAGGCGAAGGAGCGGCGTTCGCTCCCGCCGGCAAGGTCTTCCGTGAATGGGTGGCGATCGCCGACGGCACCGACGAGCGCTGGGCGGAGCTGATCGAGGAGTCGATCGCGTTCGTGGGCAGCTGAACCCGCGCATCGTCCAATCTGACGCTGCGCCCGACATCTCCTAGGTTCGGCGGCGTCGACCACACCTCAGGGGGATCCATGCGCAACGACGTGACCGAGATGTTCGGAATCGACATCCCGATCTTCGCCTTCAGCCACTGCCGTGACGTGGTCGCCGCCGTCACGAAGGCGGGCGGGCTCGGTGTCCTCGGCGCCGTGGCACACTCACCGAACCAGCTCGAGATCGACCTCGAGTGGATCGAAGCCGAGGTCGGCGACAAGCCGTTCGGTGTCGACCTGATCGTGCCGGCCAAGTACGCCGGCTCCGACCAGGGGGGTCTCACGCTCGGCGACCTGCGAGGCATGCTGCCGCCCGAGCACGTCGAGTACATGGATGACATCCTGACCCGCTACGAGGTGCCGGATCTCCCGGCCGACACCGAACGTCGGGGCCTCGCCAGCGGGAGCGACGACACCGCTGCGCCGATGTCGGCCGACTCCCAGGCGCCGAACCTCGAGATCGCCCTCGCCCACCGCTCAGCCATCATCGTCAACGCACTCGGACCGCCACCGCAGCACATGATCGAGCGCTGCAAGGAGGAGGGACGCAAGGTCGGTGCGCTGGCCGGCAAGCCCCAACACGCCGAGCGGCACGTGAACGCCGGCGTCGACCTCATCATCGCCCAGGGTTCGGAGGCCGGAGGACACACCGGTGAGATCGGCACGATGGTGCTCATCCCCGAGATCGTCGACGCGGTCGGTTCGACGCCCGTGCTGGGTGCCGGCGGCATCGGCCGTGGCCGCCAGATGGCGGCCGCCATGGCGCTCGGTGCGCAGGGTGTCTGGTGCGGCTCGGTGTGGCTGACGACCGAGGAGGCCGAGACGCATCCGGTCGTGAAGGAGAAGATGCTGCGGGCGTCCTCGTCGGACACGATCCGTTCCCGGTCGCGGACAGGCAAGCACGCTCGCCAGCTGAAGTCCGCGTGGACCGACGAGTGGGAGAACCCCGAGACGCCGATGCCGCTCGGCATGCCCGCCCAACAGGTCCTGATCGACGAAGCGATCCGACGGATCGACCGTTCGGCGCATCACGAGGGTTCCGGGGCGGAGAAGCTCGCGAACTACTTCGTCGGGCAGATCGTCGGGAACATGAACGAGTCGAAATCGGCGACGCAGGTCGTGTTCGACATGGTCGACGAGTTCATCTCGGCGACGCAGTCGGTCGTCACGCAGATGGAAGCCTGACCGACCAG
>JAHDCV010000007.1:87741-91988 GCA_020629695.1 Acidimicrobiales bacterium
TCCCGACTGCGACGCCGAGCAACAACACCGGGGCGACGCAGTCGGTCGTCACGCAGATGGAAGCCTGACCGACCAGATCCCGTTCCCCGGCAGTGTTCGGACCGATCGGCCCATTTCACTGCAGCTCGTGTGCGATCTCGCCGATACGAGCTCCGTGAGCAGCTATGACCGAAGCGCACGGGCGGGGCTCGCACCCGTCGTTGCGTCCGATGCTCGCCAGACCAGCGCGATGCTGCAGTGGTTGACTCGGCTCGGCACCGAGCATCCCGTCCGAGCGATCGCGCTCGGCACGGCAGTGGCGCTCGTCTACTCATTCGCACTCACGTTCCTCGGCGCTCTCGCGTTCACCGGCTGGAACCGGGATCTCGGCCTCGGCGAGACCCTGGTACTCGGCGCGACGATCCCACTCCTCGTGGCGCCGCCGATGCTCGCCGGGGTGCTGCGACTACTTCGCCGTCTCGATCGGCTCAGCGACGCCCTTCGCATCGCCGCCGAGACCGATCCCCTCACGAGCGTCCACAACCGCCGCGGCTTCTTCGAACGAGCCGGGGACGACGAGTTCGCCGGCCACGCCGTGTACATGGTGGATCTCGACGACTTCAAACGTCTCAACGACACGTTCGGCCACGACCTCGGTGACCGAGTGCTCCAGGAGGTGGCCGAGTGGCTGACCGTCGCCATCGGCGAGGGCGCCCTGGTCGGACGCCTCGGCGGCGACGAATTCGCCTGCGTGACCCGACACCTCGACACCTCCATCGGCGATCGCCGACACCACTTCGACATGCAGGGGGTGACGTACTCGATCTCGATCGGAGCGACGATCGTCGGTTCGACCGAGACGGTCTCGGAGGCCTTGATGCGGGCCGACAGCGCCCTCTACCGGGTCAAGACCGCACCGGCTCCGGAACACTCGCGCTGACCCGCCCCCCTCGTGCCCAACGGACGAGGCCGATCCCGATGATCGAATAGATCACGTAGCCGGTCACCATCGGGGTGATCGAGTCCTCGATCCGGGCGTCGATCAGCGAGGCGAGCACGGAACCGACCCCCATCATCAGCACGCCGAGCACCGAACCGGCCGTTCCGGCCATCGCCCCCATCGGGGTCATCGCCTGGCTCAGCAGCAGCGGACTCACGATCGTGAACATCACGTTCGCCGCGACCACGAGAGCGAACCAACCCCAGAAGGGCGGCACGCCGTCGGCGGCCAACGCCCAGGCCAACAGCGCACACGACACGATGAGCGCCGTCACGAATGCTCCGTCGATCATGCGACGGGCCCCGACCCGGGGGAGGAACCGGGCACTCAGGGCACTCGCGACCCCCATGAGGATGCTCATGACCGAGAACAGGATGGCGAACGAGCCGTCTCGCCCGTAGATCTCGTCGAAGATGATCGCCCCCGAGCCGAGGAAGACCGCGAACGCCCCGAACTCGAACCCCGCAGCCAGGCCGTGCCCGAGGGTCGCCCTCGTGCGGAACACGGCCTTGGCACCTTCGATCGTGGGCCCGAAGCCGAGCGGACGGCGGTCGCCCTCGTCGAGGGTCTCGTCGAGACGACGGCTCCAGACCAGCAGAGCCGCCGCGAAGACCGCCGGGGTCGCGAGCACCCACCGCCAGTCACCGATGGCCAGAACGCCCTCGCCGACGAGTGGACCGAGCGCGGGGGCCACCATGAACACCGCCGTCGTCGCCGTCATCAAGCGAGCCAGTGCGTCGCCCTCGGCCACATCCCGGGAGATCGCCGTGGTGAGACTCCGCGGACCGGCGGCACCGACTCCCCAGAAGATCCGCCCGATCAGCAACCAGCCGAACGACGGGGCGAGCGCCGACACGAGTGCACCGACGAGGTAGGCGCCGACGGTGATCACGAGGATCGGCTTTCGACCGAATCGGTCGCTCAGGGGCCCGAAGAGGACCTGGGCGAAGCTCAATCCGAGGAAGTACACGGTGACGAGCCGGCTGAGCTCGCCGCGAGACGCGCCGTCGAGACCGGCGTCGATCGCGTCGTAGGCGGGAAGCACGATGTCGATCCCGACCGCCGTCGTCGCCGACAGCGCTGCGAGCAGGAGGATGAACTCACGCTCGGACAGACCCGCGAGCCGTCGTGGGTTCACATCGGACACCCAGCAGTCTGCCGTTCCGAACTGGCGGATCCGCCGGTTGATGACGAGACTCCGGCCATGACCGACGCAACCATCCTCAGTTCGACCGACGGGGCGGTCGCCACACTCACGCTGCATCGTCCGGAAGCGTTGAACGCCCTCACGACAACAATGCTCCGAGCGTTGGAATCCGCGCTGCGAGGCGTGGCCGCCGACGACACGGTGTCGGTCATCGTCCTGACCGGCGCGGGTCGTGCCTTCTCCGCCGGCGTCGACCTGAAGGCCCTCGCCGCCGCCGGCGTGTCCGACGGCGATGTCTCAGCCGAGCTCAACGACGCGGCCCGGGCCGTCACCGGCCTGCTCTCGACGATACCGAAGGTCGTGATCGCGAAGGTCAACGGCTTCTGCTTCACGGGCGCCCTCGAGCTCGCCCTCGCCTGCGACCTGGTCGTCTGTGCCGACGAGGCCAAACTCGGCGACACCCATGCGAAGTTCGGGCTCCGACCGACCTGGGGTATGTCGCAGCGGCTGATCGCCATGGTCGGCATCGCACGGGCTCGTGAGCTGTCCTACACCGCCCGTACCTTCCTGGGCGCCGAGGCCGCGACGATCGGCCTGGCGTCGTCGTCGGTGCCGCTCGCCGAGCTCGACGAACATGTCGCCGGGCTCGCTGCATCGATCGCGGCGAACTCACCCGGATCGATCGCGGCCTACAAGGACCTCTACGCGGCAGCGCTCGACCGTGGACTCACCGGGGGACTGGACTACGAGGCGTCGACCTCGTACCGGATCGCCGACGCGGGCACTCGCGTCGCCGGGTTCGGTTCCTGACCGCGACCTCGGACCGTCACCGCCACGACCGACCCGACATCACACCGGGCTCGGCACCACCCGGAGGTATGGGCGCTGCTCGTCCCAGCCGTCCGGAAACAGCTCGGCCGCGGCGTCGTTCGAGAGCGACGGCAGGATGATGACGTCGTCGCCGGGCGTCCAGTTGACGGGTGTGGCCACCTTGTGACCGTCGGTGAGCTGGAGTGAATCGATCACCCGCAGGACCTCGTCGAAGTTCCGCCCCGTGGAGGCCGGATAGGTGAGCGTCAGCCGGATCGTGTGCGCGGGGTCGATCACGAACACGGAACGGACCGTCAGGGTCGCGTCGGCGTTCGGATGAATCATGTCGTAGAGCTCGGCGACCACGCGATCGGGGTCGCCGATCATCGGGAAGTTCACGGCCACGCCCTGCGTGGCCTCGATGTCCACCTTCCATGCCTCGTGCTCCTCGACGGCGTCGACCGAGAGTCCGATCGCCCGCACGTTCCTGGCGGCGAACTCGTCGGCGAGCTTCGCCGTGTAGCCCAGCTCGGTCGTGCACACCGGTGTGAAGTCCTTCGGATGACTGAACAGGACCGCCCACGAGTCGGCCTTCCACTCGTGGAAGCGGATCTCGCCATCGGTGGTGGGGGCGGTGAAGTCGGGGGCGGTGTCGCCGAGACGGAGGGTCATGGAGCGAGCGTAGATCCCCTCGATGTGATTCCCGACCCAGTAGGTCGGGAATATGCCGGGCGGTCCGCCGGTTCGGCGGGCCGGGAGGCCAGGATGCCGGGATGACGCATCTCGGTCTCGTGACGATCATCGTGCCCGACGAGGACGAGGCGATCCGGTTCTTCGTCGAAGGTCTCGGGTTCGTCCTCGTCGAGGACGCCCCCTCGACCGACGGCGACGGGAACCCCAAACGTTGGATCGTCGTGAAGCCGGCCGAGGCCGTCGCGACCTCGACCGGGATCCTGATCGCACGGGCTCGAGGCGAACGGCAGCACCAGGGGATCGGCGAGCAGTTCGCCGGCCGCGTCGGTCTGTTCCTCCATGTCCATCCCGATCGATTCGACGACACACTCGCCTCGATCGAGACGGCGGGAGGTCGGCTCGCCGAGACCCCACGAGACGAGCCCTACGGTCGGGTGGTCGTGTTCACTGATCCGTGGGGCAACCGTTGGGACCTGCTCGCCCCGCGGTGAACCGAGGACGCAGCGGCCGGGTGACATCGGCACGGTCGACTACCTTCGGCCTCCATGTCGTGGGCTCGCAGACGGTGGACATCACTGCTCGTGGCCGCCGTTGTCGCCGGCGCCTGCACCGGCACCG
>JAHDCV010000063.1 GCA_020629695.1 Acidimicrobiales bacterium
GCGGAGCAGCACCGTGTTGTCCACCTCGAGATCGGAGCCCCAGATCAGTTCGGCGCGCACCATCGTCTGGACCGCGACCCCGGCTGACCGGCGAGTGTGGTCGAGTTTCAGTCGTCGCCCACGACCACACGCACGACGTTCGGGATGCCCTCGGGATCCTTGGTTCCCGCGCCCACCCCGATCGAGCGGACCGTGAGCGGCGGGATCGGCCCGAAGCTCGTCGCGAGCGAACAGACGAGGGCGACGCCGGTCGGCGTCGCCGCCTCGAACGGCAACGGCCCTGCGTGGATCGGCGCGACACCCTTCGTCAGCTCGAGCACCGCGGGAACCGGGACCGGTAGCGATCCGTGCGCGGCCCGCGCCCGACCACGACCGACACCGATCGGGCTGGCCACGACGTCCGGTCGCCCCAGGTGATGCCAGCAGCTGATCACCCCGACGATGTCGGCGATGGCGTCGAGCGCGCCGACTTCGTGGAAGTGGACCTCCTCGACCGTCGAGGCGTGCACCGCTGCCTCCGCGATCGCGAGCCGCTCGAACACGGCCATGGCGTCGGCGGCGAGCGTTGGTGGCAAGGCGTCGAGCAGCCCGGTGATGTCCGACAGGTGCCGATGCACGTGCTCGTCGGGAGTGTGCACATGCACCCGCGTCGCCGCCAGTCCGGACCGGGTGACGGTTTCGGCCCGCAACTCGATGTCCAACAACAGCCGATCGATGATCCCGCCCGGGACCTCGATCGGCACGCCCGCATCGACGAAGGCAGCCAGCAGCAGATCACCGGCGACGCCGGTGGCCACGTCGAGCCAGAGGGTCACGACGGGTGCGCGAGCGCGAGGATGCGAAGGGCGGCACAGGCCGCGCCGAAGCCGTTGTCGATGTTCATGACGGCGATCCCCTGGGCACAGCTCGCCAGCGAGCTGTGCAGGGCCGACATCCCGTCAGCGGCGACGCCGTAGCCGACCGAGGTCGGCACGGCGATGACCGGGTTGGCGATCATGCCACCGAGCACCGAGACCAGAGCGGCGTCCATCCCGGCGACGACGATCACGACATCGGCAGCACGGATCTCGTCGAGTCGTGCCTCGAGTCGCCAGAGTGCGGCGACACCGACGTCGACGATCAGCTGGGTGTCGACCCCGGAGAAGCGAAGGGTGGCGGCGGCCTCGGCCGCAACACCGTGGTCGCTGGTGCCGGCGGCGACGACGGCGACCGAGCCGACCCGCGTCGCCAGGGGTCCGTGCAGCGTCGCTGTCCGCGAGGCGGGATCGTGGTCCAGGGCTTCGACGAGGTCGACGGGCAGCGACGCCAACCGATCGGCCGGCAGTCGGGTGCAGAGCGTCGGCCGGCCGGCGGAGAGCAGATCGCGCAGCACGACAGCCAACTGCTCATCGGTCTTCGGTTCACAGAGCACGGCTTCGGGCATGCCGATGCGCTCTGCTCGATCGAGGTCGGGCACGTGCATCAGTGTCGGACTCCCTGGAGCTCCACCCGCACCGCACCGGTGAACGCACGGCCCGGGTGGTAGTCGGCCTCGTCCAGCCGGACGGTTCCGATCGTCGGCTCGACGCCACGCATCACCGCGGCGACCTCGACCAACATCGCATCGGTCACCGTTGCCCGGTCCTGCGCCGGCACCTCGACCAACACCTCGGACTCGCGGAGGCGGCACCGAACGACGGTCAGACCGGCCGAACGCAGCACACGCTCGCCGGCCTCGACGGCACGCAATCTCGTCGGCGTGACTCTCGTGCCGGTGTAGAGCCTGCTGGCCAGACACGGCGAGGCCGGAAGGTCGGCGTCGACGGATCCGAGAAGGCGGGCCACCGCACGCAGTCGTTCCTTGGTGACACCGAGCTCGACGTACGGGTGCCGGACCTCGTGCTCCTCCGCGGCGACCAGACCCGGGCGGTACTCCCCCAGATCATCGACGTTCGCACCGCTGACGATCGTGCGCTCGCGAGCGACGTCGGTGCCGGTGAGACCCTGGATCGCATCGTAGAGATGCGTCTTGCAGTGGTAGCAACGGTCGGTCGGGTTCGAGAGATAGGCCTCGTCGTCGAACTCCGAGGAGCGGACCACCTGCAGCTCCCAGCCCTCGGTCTCGGCCCGGGCACGGACACGAGCCGTTGCGTCGGTCGGGACCGCGGCGGTGAGGGTGTGGGCGACGATCGTGCGCCGATCCACCCGGTGCGCAACCGTCGCGAGCAACAGGCTGTCGACCCCGCCGCTGCAGGCCACGACGACCGGTCCGTGGGTGAGGAACCATCGCTCCAGTGCTCGGAGATCGTCGGCGGCGGTCATGACACCGCTCCGTTCCGGGCTGCGGCTTGGGCGGCGTCGAGCACGTCGCGCGCGCTGAGCCCGAGCGACTCCGCCGCCGATCGCACGTCGTCCCACTCGACGCTCGTGTGCGACCGGTGCTCGTCCTGGCGTGAGGTCTTGGTCGCGATCCGCGCCCCACCGACCTCGACCGACCCGGTCGACCGGGTGAGGACCCGCCGGGCGACCTCGTGGTGCCGGAGGCCGATCGTCGTGGTCTCGGCGAACACGGTGTCGACGACCGCCTCGAACGTCTCGTCCTCGCACAGGGCACACAACGTGAAGGCGGGCCGACCCTTCTTCATGATGATCGGCGCCAACCAGGCGTCGAGGGCGCCGGCGTGCAACAACGCGTCCAACACCCCGGGCCACAGGCGGGGATCCATGTCGTCGACGTTCGCCTCGAGCTGATGCACCGCCACGTCGGTGGACGGTACTCAGAAGCCGAGCGCCTGCACGATCACCCCCGATGTCCGGGAAGCCGACCGATGCGTTGTGCCGGACCCGGCGGCCTGCCACCGTTGCCCCATGACCCCTTCGACCATGACCGCCATCGTCACCACCGGGACCGGAGGGTTCGACAAGCTCGAGATCCAGCGGGTGCCGGTGCCCCGACCCGGCCCGGCGGAGGTTCTCATCCGCGTGCTGGCGGCGGGCATGAACAACACCGAGATCAACACCCGACTCGGCTGGTACTCCTCGTCGGTCACCAGCTCGACCGACGCCACGAGCAGCTCCGCTGAGCGGGGCGACGACGGCGACGCCGACGAGGCACGCGAGGACGGCGGCTGGAGTGCACCGACGCCGTGGCCCCTGATCCAGGGAACGGACTGTTGTGGCATCGTCGAGGCACTCGGCCACGACGCCGACCGATCGTTGCTCGGTCGACGGGTCATCGTCCGCTGCAGCATCCGGCACCGCGGCTACGAGACCTTCGACCACATCTGGATGGCGTCGGACTTCGACGGTGCCTTCGCCGAGTACGTCAAGGTGCCGGCGTCGGAGGTGTTCCCCGTCGACTGCGACTGGTCCGACGCCGAACTCGGCTCGATCCCCTGCGCCTACGGCACCTCCGAGAACATGCTGCACCGAGCCGACGTGGGGCCGGAGGATCACGTGCTGGTGACCGGGGCCTCGGGCGGCGTCGGCTCGGCGACGGTGCAACTGGCGAAACGACGCGGTGCGCGGGTCACGGCGATCGCATCGGCGGCGAAGGCCGACGCCGTTCGGGCACTCGGCGCCGACGAGATGATCGAACGCGGCCGCCCGTTGCCCACCGACACCTTCACCGTCGCCGTCGACAACGTGGCGGGCCCGGCGTTCGGCGAGGTCCTCACGTCGCTGCAGCGGGGCGGGCGCTACACGTCGTCCGGCGCGATCGGCGGACCGATCGTCGAGCTCGACATGCGCACCATGTATCTGCGGGACCTCCGGCTCATCGGCACGACCGCGTGGGACGAACCCGTCTTCCCCGCGCTCGTCGGCTACATCGAACGTGGAGAGATCCGGCCTCTGGTCGCGAAGACCTTCCCCCTGACCGACATCGTGGCCGCCCAGCAGGAGTTCCTCGAGAAACGCCACGTCGGCAAGTTCGTGCTCATCCCCTGACCGACCGGGCGGCCCGAACTCGACACTCACACTGGACGAACGATCAGTAGTCTGCGGCGATGGACTACACGACCGGATTCAGCCTTCCTCGCGACGTCCTGCTCGATCGAGCCCACAGCGAAGCACTGCTCGCCAACCGCTGGTTCTTCGTCGGGACCCGCGGCGACCTTCCCCGTCCCGGCGACATGTTCGGCTTCGACCTCTTCGACGAGAACGTGATGCTGATCCACGGCCATGACGGACGGGTACGCGGTTTCGAGAACCGTTGCCTACACCAGAGCGCCCGCCTGCTCGACGACCCGACCGGTTCGTGCGGCCGGCGTCTCGTCTGCCCGAACCACCAATGGAGCTACGACCCGTCGTCGGGCGAGCTGCGCGGCGCCACGGGAATGCCGAGGGCGTTCGTCGATGATCCGGCCGACGGTTTCACGGGGCTGCGCGCGGTCGCGGTCGAAGAGCGATCCGGTCTGCTCTTCGCCTGCCTCGGCGAACCCGACGCCTCGGACCTCGACCGACTCGACGACGTGATCCGACCGTACACCGACCCGTTCCACCTCGACCGGGGCGGCTACCGCGTGGCACTGCACGAACGGGAGACGGTGGACGCGAACTGGCTGCTGGTCATGATCAACAACCGCGAGTGTGTGCACTGCCGGGCCAACCACCCGGGCCTGTGCGAGCTGTTCGACCCGTCGAGCTTCAACGGTGCCGTGACCCCGGCCTACACCGCCCGGTTCGACGACGCCGCCGCCCGCTGGGAGGCGGCCGGCCTCGCCTGGCGTGAGCAGGCCTTCGATCCCCACGACGCCGTCCGCGTCGCTCGCTACCCGATGAGCGAGGGCCACGCGTCGATCACGTTCGACGGACGGCCCGCCTGTCGCCGCACGATCGGCCCGTGGACCGAACACGACGCCAGCACGCTGTCGATCTGGCTCAACCCGAACGCCTGGATCCACTACACCTCCGATCACATCGCGACGAACTGGGTCATCCCACTCGACGCGGGTCGCTGTGTGCTCGCGACGACCTGGCTCGTGCACGAAGACGCCGTCGAGGGCGTCGACTACGACATCGACCATCTGGCGGAGGTCTGGCGCGTGACGAACGCGGAGGACGTCGGGTTGTGCCGCTCGATGACGGCGGGATCCCGGTCACGGCACTACCGCCCGGGCCCGTTCGGCGAGGACGAGCGCTGGTGCGTCCAGTTCTGCGATTGGGTGATGGCGAACCTCTGATCGCCGGCCGTTCCCCCTCGGACCGGCGGGGTCGATCCGACCGCGCTGGCGTCGGTCCGCCACCATCGCCCACACTTCCGCGATGACCACTCCGGACGATCAACCCGACCACCCGGAGCACGAGCTGCTCGACACCCTCGGCGGCGGCCGCGTGCTCGAGCTCGACGGCGATGCCGGCCGCTCGCGCATCCGGTTCACGTGCCGACCCGAGATGTGCCACTCCGGGGGTGTCGCCCAGGGCGGCTTCGTGACCGGCTGGATCGACTCGGCGATGGCGCACGCCTGCATCGCTCGCTACACGACCGACTTCTGGATCGCGACCCTCGAGATCAAGGTCACGTTCTTCAAACCCACTCCGCCAGGCACCGTGGTGGCCGAGGGTTGGATCGAGAAGGCCGGCCGACAGACCGTCTTCACCGAAGGGCGCCTCGAGAACGAGCACGGGGACGTTCTGGCGAAGGCGTCGTCGACCATTCGCCTCGTCCCGAACCGGGCCTGAAGGGCCCGAAGCGGCGAACCGCAGCCTTACTGTGTAATGCTGGTCGCTGGGACCGGACCGACCAGGAGTCTTCGATGACCGACACCATGCCCGA
Organism: Acidimicrobiales bacterium; assembly: GCA_020629695.1. Classification (GTDB taxonomy): domain Bacteria; phylum Actinomycetota; class Acidimicrobiia; order Acidimicrobiales; family SZUA-35; genus JAHDBV01. Next base: position 5,756 of record JAHDCV010000063.1, read on the forward strand.
CAACACCTCCACCAGCGTCTCGGCCGAGGAAGATCTCCTCCCGATCGTCCTCCGCACACCCGAGATGGAGATGGCCGAGATCGGCAAGGGTGTGCCCGCCGCGTCCGAACTCTCCATCGAGGAGATCAATCCGGTCAACGCCCACCTGTTCCGTGAGCATCGGTGGCACGACCACTTCGCCCGACTCCGCGCCGAGGATCCGATCCACTTCAACGAGATCGAGACCGCCGGGCGCTTCTGGTCGATCACGACCTACGACGACGTCCGCGCCGTCGACGGCAACTGGCAGGACTTCTCCTCCGCTGCCGGCATCACCCTCGGCATCAAGCTCGAGGACCTGCCACCCGAGCCGTCGCTGCCGATCCAGCCGTTCATCGCCATGGACCCACCGGATCAGACCGCGCAACGCAAGACCGTGCGGAGCATCTCGGCACCGAAGAACCTCCGCGAACTCGAGGGCCTGATCCGCGAGCGCAGCGTGAAGGTCCTCGAGGACATTCCCGAGGGTGAAGTCTTCGACTGGGTCGACACGGTGTCGATCGAACTCACCACGCTCCTCCTGGCCACGCTCTTCGACTTCCCACTCGACGATCGGCGCAAGCTCACCCGCTGGTCCGACATCGTGTTCGCCATCCCGGAGCCCGGCGGTGTGGTCGAGTCCCAGGAGCAGAAGCGCGCCGAGCTGATCGAATGTGCGCAGTACTTCGAGGGCCTCTTCGCCGAACGCCGGGAGAACCCCGGTTTCGACCTCGTGTCGATGCTCGCCCACGGCGAGGCCACGAAGGACATGCACTCGATCGAACACCTCGGCAACCTGCTGCTGTTGATCGTCGGCGGCAACGACACGACCCGAAACACGATGACCGGCTCGGTCTACGGACTCAACAAGTACCCCGAGCAGTACGCCAAGCTGAAGGCCGATCCATCGCTCGTGGAGAAGATGGTTCCCGAGGTGATCCGGTGGCAGACGCCGCTGTCGTACATGCGCCGCACCGCCAACCACGACATCGAGCTCGGCGGCAAGCAGATCAAGAAGGACGATCAGCTGCTGATGTGGTACATCTCGGCGAACCGGGACGAGACGAAGTTCCCGAACGCCGAGGTCCTCGACATCGAACGGGAGAACGCCGCCGAGCATCTCTCGTTCGGGTACGGGGTGCATTTCTGCATGGGATCCCGTCTCGCCGAGCTCCAGCTGCGGGTGGTGTGGGAGGAGATCCTCGAGCGTTTCGAGGACATCGAGGTCGTCGAGGAACCCGAGCGGGTGTTCTCGTCGTTCGTCAACGGCTACTCGAAGCTCATGGTCAAGGCCACGCGCAAGAAGTGATGCGATGAGCGACGGACCGCTCGACGGTCTTCTCGTCGTCGCCGTCGAACAAGCCGTCGCCGCACCTCTGGCGACCGCGCGCATGGTCGACGCGGGCGCCCGGGTCATCAAGGTCGAGCGCCCGGACGGCGACTTCGCCCGGGGCTACGACCGCGCGGTGCGTGGCGACAGCTCGTACTTCGCGTGGGCCAATGCGGGGAAGGAGTCGATCGCGCTCGATCTGCGGTCGCCCGACGACGCCGCGGTGCTGGAGCGCCTCGTCGGCGCCGCCGACGTCGTCGTCCAGAATCTGGCGCCCGGCGCGCTCAGCCGGCTGGGGTTCGGCGGCGACCGTCTCCGAGCCGAGTATCCCCGTCTCATCACGTGCGACGTCTCGGGTTACGGCGAGTCGGCGGAGCTCGCCGGGAAGAAGGCCTACGACCTGCTGGTCCAGGCCGAGAGCGGCATGGTCGCCGTCTCGGGAGGACCCGGCGAACTCGGCCGGATCGGGATCAGCATCTGCGACATCGGCACCGGCGTGACCGCCTACACCGCGGTACTGGAGGCCCTCATCGCCCGGGCGACCACCGGTCGGGGAACGGGCCTGAAGGTCTCGCTGTTCGACGTCGCCGCCGAGTGGATGACGGTGCCGTACGCGCAACACGTCCACGGTGGCCAGACACCGACCCGGGTCGGGCTGCGTCACCCCTCGATCGCGCCGTATGGCGCGTACGAGACCAGCGACGGAGCGCTCACGCTGATCTCGGTGCAGAACGAGCGGGAGTGGGTCCGCCTCTGCACGGAAGCGTTGGATCGGCCCGATCTCGCCGTCGATGAACGGTTCGTCACCAACACCGAGCGCGTGCGTCACCGACACGACCTCGAGGTCGAACTCGGCACCGTCATCGGCGGCCTGGATTCGCCGACGTTCCGGGGGCGGCTCGACGACGCCGGCATCGCCTTCGGTGCCGTCAGCTCGCTCGATGACCTGGCGAACCATCCGTCGCTGCGCACGAGGACGATCGAGACCGGCGGCGGGTCGGCCGCCGACCTCCCCGCACACCCCGTTCGACGGATCGACGCGGGAGTTCCGCCGACCCGACGGGTCCCGACGCTCGACGAACACGGTGCGGCGATCCGCGCCGAATTCGCCGGCTGAGCGGCGCGACCGTCGGGATCGATCCGCCCACCGTGGGCGGGCTCGGTCAAGCGGCGCTCAGTGGAATCTCGGGCAGGAGCGCCGTGCCCGGACGGTCGCCGCTCGCCAACCCGTACGACCGCATGATCGAGCTGAAGTCCGGGTCCATGCCCTCATCCCGGAACCGGATCCGAACGTCGTCACCCAGCCACTTCGTCGTGAACACCCGCAGGTCGCGGTCCTCGGGCAACCGGCCGGAGCCACCATGCAGGATGCGGCTGTTGAACACGACGCAGTCGCCCGGCTCCATGTCCCAGCTCACGACCCCGAAGCGGTCGGGATCGGAGGAGATGTCGGGGATGTCGGCCTCGGCGACCGCCGAGAAGTCACTACGGTCGACGTCGGGCTTCCCGTCGGGGTTGAGCGCTCCGAAGTCGTACTGCTCGAACACCGTCGTGCCGAGGTGGGACCCGGGAACGAACGCCAATGCGTTCTCCGCCCGAACCGGCACCAGCGGCATCCAGACGGTGCACGTCTGGTGCCCCTCGACCGACCAGTACGGCTCGTCCTGATGCCACGGCGTCTGGAACTGCGACCCGGCGGACCGCACGAACACGGCGTCGAAGAAGTAGCGGATCCGCTCGGATCGCAGGAGTCCGGCGGCGAGTCGGGCGGCGGGCGAGCTCCGGACGAACTCCTCGTATTCCGGCACGCCCTGCCAGGCCATGCTGTCCCAGAACATCGTGCGCCCCTCGGCATCGCGATCCCAGACCCGAGCACGTTCGGTCGGGGCGGACAGATGCCGCTCGAGCCCCGCCGCCGCCAGCGACAGCCACGACGAATCGAAGATCCCGGGCAACATCACGACGCCGTCGCGGGCGAAGGTGTCGAGCTCGTCGTCGGTGAGCGATCGAGGCAGTGGTGCGGTCACGCCATCGCTCCGCCGGCCTTGGCCTGCTGCGAGAAGAACGAGGCGCCGGAGGGCACTTCGGGGTACTCCATCTCGTAGCTCGAGCAACGCACCCGATTGGTCCGCTCGCCACGCACGACCTCACCGTCGAACACGCTCGGCAGGTGATTCACCTGGAGCGGCTTGGCGTCCTCCGCTCGGTATTCGAGGATGAGCAGCGTGCGCTGCCGGTCGGATGCGTTGGGGGCCGACCCGTGGAGCAGTCGAGTGTGCATCAGGCAGGCCGAACCGGCGGGGCCGTGGATCGGCACCGCACGATCGAGATGTGCTGCCTCCACCTCGGGGCTGACCGCACCCGTGTAGACCCCGTCGTGCCAGTGGTCCCACAGTTCGGCCCGATGAGTTCCGGGCACGACGTTGAGCGGCCCGTTCTCGAGAGTGACGTCGTCGAGGAAGACCAGGCACGCGATCAGGTCTTCGTTCGTGTGGGGTTGGAACATGAAGTCCTGGTGGTACTTGATCTCGGTCGACGAGCCGGGCTGCTTGGCGTTGATCTTCGAGTTGTTGAACTCGATGTTCGGCCCGATCAGCTGGGTGACGGCGTCGAGGGCACGGTTGTCCCGCATGACCGCGAGATGATCGTCCGAGACCTCGACGGGCGACGCAACACGCCGCAGCCGCGGTCGCTCCGGCGTGTGGTCGGGAGCGAGGTCGAAGCGGGGCCGGTTCGCGAGTGTGTCCCCCCACGGCTCGCTGTGCTCGCGGCTCTCGCCTTCCCATCGCTCGAAGTCGGCCCGGAGCGAGGCGAGCTGCTCGGTCGAGACCGCATCCGGCAGGAAGAGGTAGCCATCGCGCCAGTAGGCGTCGATCTGGGCGTCGGTGAGAGGTGCGCCGTGCATGCGATCACCGTACGGACAACACTGTCCGTTGAAAAGTGAAGACATTGATGCCAGAGACCCCGAAATCCTGAACACGAGATCGACGCCCGATGCAACGCTCACTCCCCGACCCACTCCCACCGCTCCTCGGCCTCGAGGCCTTCGAAGCGGCCGCCCGCTCGGAGAACTTCGCGGCCGCGGCTGCGGAGCTGTCCGTCTCGCAGGCCACGGTCAGCCACCGCATCCGAGCCCTCGAGCGGCACCTCGGCCATCCCCTGTTCGAACGTCTCCCCCGAGGGGTCCGACTCACGGAGCGGGGTCGGGCCTACCTGCCGTCGGTACGTGACGCGTTCGAACAGGTCGTCGGCTCCACGGCTGCGGTGTTCGGCCACGCGACCCACGCACATCTCACCCTGCGCGCCCCGGTTGCGTACAACACGTTGTGGCTCCCTCCGTTGATCGAACGGTTCCGCCACGTCCACCCCACGATCGAGATCACCACGACGAGCTCGGTCTTCACGGCGATGATGAGCACCGACGGCGTCGACGTCGAGATCTGGCAGGGCTCCGGCCGCTGGCCCGGATTCGAGAATCATCGACTGTTCCTCGACTCGTCGATCGTCGTCGGGTCGGCCTCCACGGCGTCGGACCTCGGCGTCCGCCCGTCGATCTCGTCGATCGCCGAGCGCTCGCTCGTCCACCTGATGGGCAGCGACGACCACTGGTCCCGGTTGTTCCGCACGGCGGAGATCTCCCGCCCGCCACAAGCCGCCGACCTGCGGGTCGACACGACCGTCGCCGCCATCGGCCACCTGCTCAGTTCGGACCGACTCGCGCTGTTGCCGCAGCGCCTCGTGCAACCGATGCTCGATCGTGGCGTCCTGGTCCGGATGAGCGACACCCACGTCGCGGCGGCGGAGGCGATCCACCTGACCCTTCCGCAGTCGGAGGGACGGGCTTCGACGGAGTCGATCGTGTTCCGGGACTGGCTCCTGTCCGAACTCGACACGATCTGAAGCGACGGCGACGGCGACGACGGCGGCTCAGGTCGCGGCGTCGAGCAGCTCGAGGAACTTCTCGTGCTCGCCTTCGAGCATCGAGGTGTTGCACGAGTCGAACGGGAACGCGCCCGCTCGCGTCTCGTCGTGGAACTCGCTCATGGCCGCCACCCGTTCGCGGTGGATCTGTTCGTGCAGACGTCCGACGTCGCCGAATGCGTGGGCGTGTTTCGGCGGCCGGGCTTCCTCGCTCGCTTCGCCGCAGACGTCGGCGACGAACGAGAACACGGCGTCACCACCGCGCCCCGAACCGAGTGAGAACGTCACCAGTGACGTCTTGTCGTTGACCGCGGTGAGGAACTCCTCGGCGATGCACTCGACCTCGACGGCGAAGCAGCCGGCATCTTCCAGACGACGGATCGTCTGCCAGATCTCCATGGCCTCGGCCGCCGTCCGGCCATAGGCCCGCAGGCCACCGGCGTGGTGGGAGAACGTCGGGATCAGGCCGATGTGGCTCTGCACCGGAATGCCCTCGTTGGCGAGCTTCTCGATGACCTCGTAGCTGCGGAGCGTGTAATACATGTCGCCACCCCGGCCCATGAGGTCGACGGCGTGGGCGAGGATCTCATCCGCGGTGCCGAACTCCTTCCAGGTCGAGCCGATGCCCATGAAGTGGCTCGGCGCGATCCGGCGGCACTCCTCGAGCTGCTCGGCCCAGACGACCAGCAGGTCGATGCCGGCCTCGACGCAGACCTCGAGCTCGGCGGCGTTGGCCGGGTTGCTCATCGTCAGCGTGGTGCCGGAGCCCTTGAGGTCCCGGAGGTCCCGCACGGTGTAGTTGCGGGTGGCCGGGGCGCGGCCGAAATCGTAGATGCGCTTCACGGCGTGGTCCTGTCGTTCGTGTCGGGCATGGCGCTGTCCGCCGCATGCACTGAGGCTCGACGCCGGTCCTTCATGCGTTCGTGGGCTTCGAGGCTGCCGTCGTGAAGGGTGCCGAACCACTTGTCGAGCGGCACGAGCAGCATCCCGTAGTTCACCTCGAAGTAGCGGTGATGGAGATTGTGGAAGTAGTCGCCGCCGTGCACGTTCGTTCCCTCGGAGACCACGAACCGATCGAAACCCGAGTGTGACGGCGACGGCGAGATCATGAGGTACACGCAGCAGAACGTGATGATGAACGGCGAGCCCGGCAGCAGCAGGAACACGAACGGCAGCGAGAAGTAGAGCAGGTGCTCGCCAGGATGCATCGAGATGCCCGACCACGGCCCCGTGTTGACGTTCCGGTGGTGCAGGGCGTGGAACCAGCCGTAGAGCGGGTCGAGGTGCAGCAACCGGTGGTTGAGGTAGAAGTGCACCCCCTCGATCCAGAACACGGCGAAGGTCATGGCCCCGATCGCCCAGAGGGCGTCGAGCTGCGGGAGCGCACCCCCGGCGTAGAGGCGGAACATGATCGCCTCGTAGAACGCAGCCACCAGGCCACCACTGACGAGGGTCCAGAACATGTTGTCGCGGGTCTGATCGTCGAAGGTGAAGCTCTTCCGGCCCTTCGCCAGCCAACGCCCCTCGTACTTGAACTGCGTGCCCTGCGCCTTCCGCATGTGCAGCCACCAGTGCTGCCCGCCGATCAGCAGCAGCATGAGGCCGACGTTGCGAGCCCAGAGGATCGCGATGTCGTCGACTCCGAGCGAGGCGAAGCGATCGAGGCCGGGCGTGACGAGGTGATACGTGGCCGCGGCGAGGCCGATCCACAGCAAGGACTGCGGCCACATGAACTCGGTGACGATCCACCGCAGCATCGCCACCGGCTTCGGCGGCGACTGGAAGATCGGCGGAAGGTCGAAGGGTTGGGGGTCGTAGCCCCTCGGCCGCTGCATCGGCGTTCGCGTGTTCTCCACAGAGCGCATCTTGGACGATCGTTCAGTGCCTGGCAACCGTCACGAACAGGAGCCGAGCAACGCATCCTCGAACGGGAACGTGGAGAGCACCTCGAGCCCGGTCTCGGTCACGAGACAGTGCTGCTCGAGCTTCACACCCTCACCGCCGTCGTCGGCGCCGATGAAGCTCTCGACACAGATCGTCATGTTGGGCTCGAAGACCCCGTCGTAGCCGGCGTGGGGGTAGTCACGGTGGTGGTAGAGGTACGGGTACTCCCCCGTCATGCCGGTGCCGTGGGCCGACAGGTAGTAGCGGTGTGCTTCGAAGCGAGCCGGGATGTCCCACGCACGGTCGGAGTACTCCTTGAAGGTCACACCGGGCCGGATGATCTCCATGTTGTGATGGACCTGTTCGTGGGCGAGTCGGTAGAGCTCCCGCTGGGCCGCCGTCGGTTCGTCGGGGCCGGCGTGGAAGGTTCGGGAGAAGTCCGAGTAGTAGCCGTGGCAACCGACCACGTCGGTGTCGAGCGCGATCAGCTCGTTCGGCCGGATCACGCGATCGCTCGTCTCCTGGAACCACGGATTCGTGCGTTCGCCCGAGTTGAGGAGGCGGGTCTCGACGTAATCGCCTCCCTGCGCGATCACGGCCTGGTGGAGCACACTCCACAGCTGCTGCTCGGTGCGCCCGGGGCGGATGGCGTCGCGCAGGTGACCCACGGCGATCTCCGTGGCCCGCAGCGACGAGCGGACACACTTCAGCTCCTCGTCGGACTTGATGGCCCGGGCTCGCTCCACGGGCTGCTGGGCGTCGACGATCCGGAAACCCTCACCGGCCAGGGCCATGGCGGCACCGGCGTTGACCCGCTCGACACCGACCGTGGCCGTCGGCCCACAGTGCTGCCGGATCAGCTCGGCGATCTCCCGAGCCCACAGGCGTTCCCGACCGGCGATCGCATCACCCGCCGCCACGAAGCTCGCCGTGATCGCCGGACGGATCTCGTCGATCGTCTCGAGGTCGGCCGAGAGATGCTCACATCCGGTGAACTCGAAGAGCACCACTGGCCCGTCCCGAGGGATGAACAGGTACCGGGCCGGGTTCCGCGACGAGAACACCTGCATGTTCCGGGTGCCCGTCGCGTAGCGCATGTTGACCGGATCGAACAGCAGACAGGCGTCGACGCCGTACCGCTCCATCTCGGCGCGGACCCGGCCGAGGCGGTACCTCCGCACTGCCGCCTGGTCGATCTCGTCGTCGGCGGGATCCCGATCGAGCATCACGAGGTCGTCGCGGCCGGGTGTGCCCTGATGCCAATCGAGCTGTGCCATCGCGGCAACGTAGATCCGCCGCCGATGGCGGGCAACGGCCATTCCGGTCACCGGCAGGAGGATCTACCCTGCCGGCCATGCAGCTGCCCGAGTTCCGCCTGGAGACGCACTTCGCCCGTTGGGAGTTCGCCGCGGAGTACCACCTCACCGCCTCTGACGCCGAGGCGATGAGCCTCGCGGATCTCCTCTCGATGGCCACCGAGAGCCAGCGCGAGGCGTTCCAGAACCTGTGGCTGGGCTACACCGAGACGTGGGGCGCCCCGGATCTCCGTGAGGCGATCGCCAACACCTACGACGACATCGAACCGTCGGAGGTCCTCTGCTTCGCCGGCGCGAGCGAGGGCATCTTCGCCACCAATGCCGTACTCATGGACCCGGGGGCGCACGCCATCGTGGTGACCCCCAACTACCAGAGCCACGAGAGCCTTCCGGGCGCGTTGGGCGAGGTGAGTGGCGTGCCGCTCGACCCCGACGATGGCTGGTCGCTCGACCTGGACCGCGTCGGGGCCGAGATCCGCCCGTCCACCCGGTTGATGACGATCAACTTCCCGCACAATCCGACCGGCACGATCCTGCCCCTCGAGCGTTACGAGGGCCTGATCGAGCTGTGCCGGCATCACGGCATCCATCTGCTCCACGACGAGATCTTCCACGGGCTCGGTCCGACCGGCACCGAGCATCTGCCGTTCGCCGCGGACGTGTACGAACGGGGCCTGTCCCTCGGCGTGACCTCGAAGTCGATGGGGTTGCCCGGCCTGCGCATCGGCTGGATCGCCTCGAAGGACCGGGGCCTGCTCGAGCGCATGGAGAAGCTGAAGCACTACACCTCGATCTGCAACTCCGGACCGAGCGAGCGGCTGGCGATCATCGCCTTGCAACACAGGGACGAGATCATCGCCAGGAACAACCGGATCATCGACGAGAACCTCCCGAAGTGGGACACGTTCTTCGACCGGTTCCCCGACCGCTTCGCCTGGACCCGGCCCGACGGGTCGTGCATGGGCTTCCCGCAGTATCTCGGTCAGGACGGCGTCGACGAGTTCTGCCGTCGGCTCGTGGAAGAAGCGGGTGTGCTGCTGCTCCCATCGTCGATCTACCGGTCCGAGGTGGGCCCGACCATCACCGACCGGTTCCGCCTCGGCTACGGACGACGAGGACTCGACGCCGGCATCGCCGCCATGACCGAACACCTGGAGCGTCTCGCGTGATCGTCCTCGACCGGGACCAGATCGCCGAACGGCTCGATCCGGCCCTCGCCGCCGAGGCGATCGAAGCCGCCTACATCGCCGCCAGTGCGGGCGAGGTACAACTCCCGACCATCGGTCACCTCGCGTTCGACGACGCCGGTGGCGACTGCCACGTGAAGATCGGGCATCGCCGAGGTGACGACGTCTTCGTCGTGAAGATCGCGACCGGCTTCCCCGGCAATGCGACGTTGTTCCCCGGTGTACCGGTGAACAACGGAGCCTCGATCGTGCTGTCGGCCCGGACCGGCGAGGTGCGGGCGGTCCTGCACGACGAGATGACCCTCACCGACGTCCGCACCGCCATCGGTGCCGCCATCGCCTCCCGGACGCTTGCCCGCTCCGATGCGACCCGACTGCTGATCGTGGGGACCGGGGTCCAGGCCGACCATCAGATCCATTGGCATCGCGCGCTGCTTCCCGGTCTCGTCGACGTGGCCGTGTGGGGACGCTCGGCCGAGCGTGCGGCCGCGGTGGCCGACCGGAACGGTGCCGCGGTCGTCGACGACCTCGCGGCCGCGTGTGCGTCCGCCGATGTGATCGTCACGGTCACATCGGCCACCGAACCGCTCATCGACGTGGCCATGATCACCTCGGGCACCCACATCACCGCGGTCGGGGCCGATGCGCCGGGCAAGCACGAGCTGACCGAAGCACTCCTCGATCGAGCCGACGTCGTCGTCGCCGACCGACGGTCGCAGTGTCTCGATCACGGTGAGTGTTCGGTGCTCTCTCCTGCCACGCCGATCCGGGAACTCGGTGCGGTGCTCGCCGGGACCGAACCCGGCCGCGACGATGACGCACAGGTCACGATCGCCGACCTCACGGGCATCGCTGCGCAGGACGTCGCCATCGCCGGTGTCGTGCTTGCCGCGGGCGACTGATCCGACCCGGCCGCACCCGTCGGCGGTGCGTGGGGCTCAGATGATCGCGGTCTCGATGAACGGCACACCCTCGACGATCCGTCCATGACCGAGCGGCGTGAGGTCGAGGGACCGGTACGCACCGTGGGCCAGCCACTCCGCGACGCCTCGACCGATCGCCGGCGCCTGTTGGAGCCCGTGCCCGGAGAAGCCGTTCGCGAGGATGAAGTTCTCGCAGTCGCTGTGCGGCCCGACGATCACGTTGTGGTCGAACGGATTGTGCGCGTAGTGCCCCGCCCAGCGCTGGGTGACCCGGATGCGTTCGAATGCGGGAATGCGATGGGCCAGGGTCGGCCAGACCTTCTGTTCCCAGATGTCGTCGTCGAAGGCGAAGTCGTCGGGCTCGACGGCCGGGTCGATCTCCGGCGTGCAGCCGGCCATGTAGGCGTCGCCCTCGGATCGGACGTGGATGCCGCTGGGGTCGATCGTGAGGGGCAGGTCGCGCGACAGCGGCGCCGCGGCGTCGAAGATGAAGGTGAACCGCTTCCGAGGTTCGATGTGGAGCTCGAGGCCCGCCATCGCGGCGACCCTGCCCCCTCGCGGGCCGGCCGCGTTGACGAGCTGATCACAACCCACGACGCTTCCGTCCGCGAGGCGGACCGAACGGATCCGATCGCCGGCACGGTCGATCCCGACCACTTCGCCCCGCGTGTATTCGACGCCGTGCTCCCGGGCCTTTCGCCGCCACCAGTCGAACACCGTGAACGAATCCCAGTACCCCTCGTCGATCGTGTTGTGACTGCCGCAGACGATGTCCTCGACGTTGTAGAACGGGTAGTGGCTGGCGATGCGCTCCGGCGACCAGATCTCGGTTCCTGCACCGAGGGAGGCCTGCGTCACCTGATTCGCTCGGAGCACCTCGGCGAACGCTTCGTCGCCGGCCAGGTACATGTAGCCGTAGTGGTTGGTGTAGATCGCGGGGATCTCCGGGTCGCCACCGAGCTGATCCCGGAACTCGCGGACGTGGTCGGCGGCGAAGCGGCTGATCTGCACGTTCAGAGGATTGGAGAACTGCTGCCGCATGCAACTGTTCGTGTGCGACGTGGAGGAGTTCTGAAGGGACATGTCACGCTCGACGACGAGCACCGACCCCCCGAACGCCAGATGATCGGCGAGGAACCACGCCGTGGAGGTGCCGATCATGGCGCCCCCGATGATGACGACGTCGTAGTGCGATCGCGCCGGACGGTCGGTGATCGGTGTTCGGGTCATGTCACGTACCCCTGTGCTCGATCGTCGGCCACGGCGGCCGGATCTCGTTGGTCGATGTCGCCGAATCCGCCGCCGCCGGGAAGCTCCATGATGAGGCGACGTCCGGCGGGAACGACCTGCTTGCCCTTCGCCCGGAATGCCGACCCGTCGTCGAGGCGAAGCGCGCCCGGGGCGCCATCGCCACCGCCGTCCCGACCTCGGGCGGCATGGTCGACACGGTCGAACATCGCCTGGAACTCGAAGAGGTACCCCTCGGCTGGTGCGACCTCGATCACCTGGCCGAGACCACCCCGCTGACGGCCTGGGCCACCCGAGTCCGCACGGATCTCCTTGCGCCAGAACACGATCGGTCCGACCTGTTCGGTCGCCTCGACACTCATCGTCCGCACGCCGGACGGGAACGCCGTCGCCGTGAGCCCGTCGAGCGTCGGCCGGGCGCCCGTGCCCCCGGAGTTGAACATCAGGAGCTCGACGGGCGGCCGGGGGTCGCCGACGGGATCGGCGGCCCGAGCGCTGGCCTGGAAGTTCCACAGTGCGCCGGCGCCCTCGGCCGGAACGGTGCCCGGCATCGCCTCGGCCAGCGCCCCGAGACAGAGGTCGGTCACGAAGTGCCCCAGAACATGGCGGACCGACACCGGATCGGGCTCGACCGCGTTGAGGATCACACCTTCGGGTGCGCCGACCGTGAACGGGGCGAGCGAGGCGAAGTTGTTCGGCAGCTCCGGTGCGAGCGCGACCAGCATCCCGTAGGTGAAGTAGGCCTGTGCGTAGACGATCGGCACGTTGATACCGAAGGGACTGATCGGCGAGGTGCGGTCGAAGTCGGCGTGTATGCCCGTGTCACTGACGGTCAGCCGGACCGCGAGATGCACCGGTCGGTCATAGCCGTCGACGTCCATCGAGTTCTCGTACACGCCGTCGGGTACGGCCGCGAGTGCCTGCATCACGGCGTCGTGGGTTCGGTCGAAGACGAAGGTGGCGACTTCGTCCAGGTCGTCGATGGCGAACTCGTCGAGCATCTCGAGCAACCGTCGGCGGCCGGTCTCGTTCGACGCGGCGAGGCCGTGGATGTCACCGACGACCTGATCGGCCTCCCGCACGTTGTTCCGGATGATCCGGACCAGGTCGGCGTTGAGCTCACCGCGTTCGGCCCACTTCATGATCGGGATGCGGATGCCCTCTTCGTAGACCTCTCTCGCGTCGGGCCCGTACCCGCGACCACCGACGTCGACCACATGGGAGGTCGACGCGAAGAAGCCGATGAGTCGGCTCGCCGCACCGTCGTGGCCCGGAGCGAACACCGGTGTGGCCACGGTGATGTCGTGCAGATGACCCGTGCCCTTCCAGGGGTCGTTGGTGATGTAGACGTCGCCGTCGAAGATCCGATCCGCGCCGATGTCACGGATGAAGTGGCCGACCGCGGCGGCCATCGTGTTCACATGCCCGGGCGTGCCCGTGACGGCCTGGGCGATCAGGCGACCGTCGGCATCGAACACTCCGGCCGACAGATCGCCCGCCTCACGGACCGATGTCGAGAACGACGTCCGCACGAGCGTCAGCGCCTGCTCCTCCACGATGGCGATCATGCGATTCCACATGACCTGGAGATCGACGATCGAGGTCATGATGCGTCGGGTCCGATCTGTTGTGCGGCCTGTTCCGGACGCCGGGTCACGCGCAGACTGCGGTCGTGCTGGACGACGGCGACATGGTGGGCGGCGAGGATGGTGGTGGTCTGGGACTCGACGATGACCGCCGGGCCGGCGATGCAATCGCCGACCGCCAGCTGATCACGGGGCACGACGGCTGCGGTCGCCTCCGTCGCGGACGGCGGGTCGACGATGGTCCGATACCCGGCGGGCTCGGCCGACGGACCGTCCGGAATCGTCTCGACGGGGACCGGCGGTCGGATGATCGAGGCGACCTTCACCGCCCAGCTCACCGCTTCCACCGGCAGCCCCTCGATCGCACGACCGAAGAAGCGCTCGTAGGTCTTGGTGAACTCGTGGACGAGCTGCTCGGCGGCGTGGTCGTCGAACGAGCCGTCAGGCACTCGCACCGGGATCTCCCACCCCTGTCCCCGGTATCGCATCGACACCTGACGTTCCACGGCGACCTCGGCCAGGGTTCCCTGTCGCACGAACGATCGTGACTCGTCCTCGAGTTCGGTGAGCACCCGCCGTGCTCCGGCGACGTCGAAGCCGGGGTCGTCGACACCGTCGCCGAGCCGCCCGTCGGCAACCGTCGCGGTGTGGAACGAACGGACCGCCTCGTAGGCGAAGGGCGCCAGCAGGAACCCGATCGCCGAACCGACGCCGGCGCCCGTCGGCACGATCAGCTCCTCGATCCCGAGCTTGTCCATCAGACGGGTCGCATGCAGCGGTGCCCCGCCCCCGAATGCGACCATCGAGTACTCGGCGAGGCTCCGCCCGTTCTCGACCGCATGCACCCGGGCGGCGTTGGCCATGTTCTCGTCGACCACCTCTGCGACACCGACCGCCGCAGCGGTCGCTTCGAGTCCCAGGGGTGCGCCGATTGCCGCCATCAGCGCAGTCGTGGCCGCCCGGGGGTCGAGGTCGATGGCACTCGCGCCGAACGTCGCCGGCTCGAGTCGCCCGAGCTGCACATTGGCGTCGGTCACGGTCGCATCGGTGCCACCGAGTCCGTACGCGGCGGGCCCGGGCTCGGAACCGGCCGAGCGGGGCCCGATGCGGATCTGTCCGAGCAGGTCGACCGAGGCGATCGAACCGCCACCGGCGCCGATCTCGATCATCTCCACCACCGGGATCGAGATGGGCATGCCGCTGCCCTTCTTGAAGCGCGTGGTCCGGGCGACCTCGAACGTCTTCGCCGTCTGGGGCACCTGGTCTTCGATGAGTGCGATCTTGGCGGTCGTCCCGCCCATGTCGAACGAGAGCACACGATCACGGCCATGCCGGCTCGCGAGGTGTGCGGCGAAGATCGCCCCGCCCGCTGGCCCGGACTCGACCAGCCGGACCGGGAAGGCCGCCGCCGTCTCGACGCTCACGAGCCCACCGCCGGAGTGGATGAGGAACAGTGGGCAGGTGATCCCGAGGTCAGTCAGCCCGCCCGCCAGACGGCGGAGATACGACGCCATCAGGGGCTGGACGTAAGCGTTGGCACAAACGGTGTTGAACCGCTCGAACTCCCGCATCTGTGGCGAGACCTCGCAAGACAGCGACATCGGGAGGTCGGGAGCGACCTCGACGAGCACGTCGCGGAAGCGCCGTTCGTGGCGACCGTCGCGGTAGCTGTGCAGGAAGCCGACCGCCACGGCCTCGTAGCCACCAGCAACGATGTCGGCGGCCACCGCTCGTGCGGTCTCGACGTCGAAGTCGAGCAACGTCGAGCCGTCGGCGGCGAGTCGCTCCGGGACGACGAACCGGTCGCGCCGTTCGATCAACGGTCGTGGGAGCACGATGTCGAGGTCGTACTGCTCGAAGCGACTCTCGGTCCGAGTCTCGATCACGTCCCGGAAGCCCGCCGTCGTGACGAACGCCGTACGTGCTCCCCGTCGCTCGATCAGGGCGTTGGTCGCGAGCGTCGTGCCGTGGATGACCCGGTCGACCTCGCTCAGATCGACGCCGTGGTCGGCCGACAGCGCCGAGATCCCGTCCAGGATCCCCCGCTCCGGCGCCTCGTGGGTCGTGAGGACCTTCGTCGAGACGAAGTCCTCGCCGCGTTGCATCACGACGTCGGTGAACGTCCCCCCGACATCGGCGCCGATGCGGAGCACCATCAGAGGTCCTCGACGGCCGGGAAACCCGAGGGTGGCATGATGTCGACCGTGGCCGAGCGTTGCTGGGCGAGCATCCCGCCGTCCACGCGGATCACGTCACCGGTGATGTAGGCCGCGTCGTCGGAGGCCAGGAACAAGGCCGCCCCGGTCATGTCGACGGGTGCGCCGATACGCCCGAGGGGAACGTTCTCTCCCCGCAGGGTGCGTTGGGTCACGTCCAGGCCGCTCGTGTCGATGCTTCCCGGCATCAGGGCGTTGACCCGGATGCCGTAGGG
Source organism: Acidimicrobiales bacterium (assembly GCA_020629695.1). Lineage (GTDB taxonomy): Bacteria > Actinomycetota > Acidimicrobiia > Acidimicrobiales > SZUA-35 > JAHDBV01. The sequence goes on from JAHDCV010000063.1 coordinate 21,600, forward strand.
CCCGAGGTCCAGGGCCATGGCTCGGGTGAGCGCTTCGATCCCCCCCTTGGTGGCGTCGTAGGCGGTGAACGCCCGGTGGGCCCGGGTCGCTCCCCCCGAGCTCATGTTGATGATCGCCCCACCGCCCTGCTTCGCCATGATGCGAGCGACGGGGTGCGAGACGAGGAAGTGTCCGGTCAGGTTCACATCCACGATCCGACGCCACCAGGCCTCGTCGGCCTCGAAGAAGTGCAGCATCGGACTGACGATCCCGGCGTTGTTGACGAGCACGTCGATGCGGCCGTGGTGCTCCAGCACCGAGGCGACCATGGCCGCGACGGCGGCGCCGTCCGACACGTCCGCCGGGGCCGGCGACGCCGAACCGCCATCGGCCATGATGGCGGCGACGGTGGCCGCCGTCGCCTCGTCGGTGAGGTCATTGACGGCGACACGGGCTCCAGCGGCACCGAACCGCTCCGCGATGGCCCGTCCGATGCCGTTGCCGGCGCCGGTCACGAGCACGACGCGATCCTCGAAGGTCTGCATGTGGGTCTCCTGGGTTCAGACGGCGGCGGCGATGGCCGCAGCCCGGGCGAGCGCGACCTCGTCGCGGCGGTAGTAGGTCCAACCTCGTCGGCGGGTCGGGATCACGAGACCGGCGTCGACGAGGACCTTGAGGTGGCGGGACGCCGCCGGCTGGCTGATTCCCAGCTTGTCGACGATGAAGAGGTTGCAGGCGCCGTGCTCGACCGGGTCGCCGTGCACCTGCGGTGGGAAGTTCGCCACCGGATCCTTCAACCAATCGAGGATGAGGAGCCGACGCTCACTGGCGAGCGCTTTGAACACGCCCTCCGCGTCGCTGTGGTCGACCGGGCGAGGAGGTTCGACCAGGATCGGGCTGTCCGATGTCGATGCCATGGCGAGATAGCTACCACGCTATGTCGCTATCCACCAGCCCAACCGCCACATCGACCGGGTTCGACCCGACGGCTACGGTCCGCCGATGGCCCCGATCGACGCCGACGCAACGCCACGCCCACTCGCCGGCACACGCGTGCTCGACTTCGGCCAGGTCCTGGCCACACCGATGGCGACGCACCTGCTCGGCATGCTCGGGGCCGAGGTCATCAAGGTCGAACCCCATGACGGGGAATGGCTCCGTCAGGTGATCCCCCAGGTGTCGTACTCGACACAGAACGCCGACAAACGGTCGATCACACTCGACATGCGGGCCGCCGGTGCGGCCGAGACGGTCGGCCGGCTCGCGGCGACGGTCGACGTGTTCGTGCAGGGTTTCGCTCCGGGAACAGCCGAGGCCATGGGCATCGGTTTCGACGCGATCCGGGCACGAAACGCCCACATCGTCTACGCCTCGCTCTCGGCGTTCGGCACCGAAGGTCCCTATGCCGGTCGTCCGGGCTTCGACCACATCGTCCAGGCGATGAGCGGGATCATGCCCGCGACGGGCTTTCCCGGGACGCCGCCGACGAAGGTGGGCGCGCCCTACCTCGACTACGGCGGCGGCCTCCTCCTCGCATTCGGGATCCTGGCCGGCCTCCTCGAACGCGATCGCACGAACACGGCGGTCGAGATCGACACCACCATGCTCGATGCCGGCCTGCTCATGAACGCCGGTGGACTCGTGCGCGCCGCCAACCACGGCGTCGATCCGCCGCGCACCGGCAACGACGCCTTCAGCGGTGCGGCGACCTCCGGTGCGTTCGAGACCGCCGACGGCATGTTGATGATCGCCGCCAACAAACCGAGCCATGTCGTCCGGCTCGGCGAACTCCTCGGCCTCCGCGACCTCGTGGAGGACCCTGCCATCGGGCGCCCCGGCGCCGATGAAGCGGTGATCGCGACGGTCCGCGCCGCGATGGCCGAGCGCTTCGCGACCCTTCCGGCGGCCGAGTGGGAGCAGCGTTGCCTCGCCGCAGGTGTTCCGGCGGGTCGGGTCCGACGACTGACCGACGTCGTCTCCGAAGGACACCCAGCGGCGCGCGGACTGCTGCACACCGTGCCGGACCCACGCGATGACGACCCGGAACGGACCGCGCAGCTCCCCGGCTCACCCGTGCGGATCAACGGGCACCTTCCCGGACCGACGGCGCTGGCGCGGTCACTCGGCGGCGACACCGTCGACGTGCTGCGGACCGCCGGTTTCGAGGACGCGGAGATCGACGCGCTCGCCGTCCGAGGTGTCATCCGCCCGCCGACCGGGCATTGAGGCACGAACCGCCGATCTGAACCGGCGCGCGATGCAGCGGCGCCGACGTCTCCCGCCGCTCAGTCGGGCACCGTCTGCCAGGCCGAGTAGCCGCCGATGATGTCGGACACATCGGCGAAGC
>JAHDCV010000064.1:0-6736 GCA_020629695.1 Acidimicrobiales bacterium
GAGGTCCGCCGCTAGACCGTCCGCCGCAGCGGCCCGGTTCCCGACCGGGCGCCGAGGTCCGCCGCTCCTGATGAAACTCGCACACCAACCGGTCGTTTCCGTCCGATTCACGTGCGAGTTTCAGTCGGTGAGGCGGACCGCGGTCTCGGTGTAGCGGCCGGCTTCGGCCCGTCGCTTCGTGCCGGCGATCTCCCGCTCGACATCATCCGCCGGCAGCTCGGCGGCACAGGCCTCGAGGCGGAGTCCGGGCGTCGCGATCGTCGGCAACCCGGCCGCGGCCCGCCCCTCGAACCGGGCGACGAGCGCCCGCTTCTTCCGCACCTGGTGTGGCTGGAGGTGGTCGAATTCGGCGGGCGTCACGTCGTCGCCGAGCACGAGCATCCCGGCGTCGACCGCCGACCGGACGAGCTCCTCCCCCACCTCGGTGTGCACGACGATGGCGTTGAAGCCCTCGTCCTCACCGGTCGGGGCGCCACCCGGCCAGGCGTCGGCGGCGGCGATGTCGGCGACCTCGCCGAGGGCGTCGGGACAGATCGTGCAGCGGGCGTCGAGGTCCCAACCCGACTCGTCCTCCCACATCTCGAGGTAGCCGATCTCGTGGGCGTCACCCGAACGGGTCTCGATCCGAGTCGGGCCGGGGTTGCCGTACCCCCGATAGCGGAAGAGCGACACGTCGTCCTCGTCCACAGCGAGATCGTCGAGCACGGCGACGGACTTCGTGATGCGTGACTGCCCGCCGCAGACCATCGCCGCCGTGGCGACGAGGAGCTCGGCGAGGCGTGGATCATCGAGGGCCCGTCGGCGGACCGCACCGACGTCGCACGGTTTGGCGATCACGGCGAACGGCACCCCCAGGGCGATGGCCTCGTTCAGGCCGGCGAGAGGCGCCGTCGGCCCATAGCGAGAGCCGGCGTTGGCGAGCACCTCGTCGGGCGTGCGGCTGATGACCCAACGGTTTCGCATCGGCGCCTCGGGGTCGGGACCGACATGCAGGATCGCCTCGGCCCGACCCGAGGCGAGGAGGTGTCGCCCGAGCCCGGTCAGCACACCCCCGGTGGCCGAGCGGAACCGGACGCCGGGCTCTGCGGACCAGGCCATGGCCATGGTCGTCGACGATCCCCAGATCCGGTCGCCCGCGCCGCCGCCGGGAGCGACCACACCGGGGCACGACCGGAGGATCTCCGCTTCCTGCTCAGGGGTGAAGGCATCGACCGGCATCGGGCGCCATGCGCCGACCTCCGACATCTGCATCCGGACCGTGCCCGGGGCGATCGCCTCGCACAGCCCACACCCGACACACAGGCCCGACTCGACCACCTCGGCGACCGAGCTGGCGGTCCGACCGACGATCGGCACCGGCACGGCGCTCATGCCGGCACGCCGATCCGGTGGACGGCGAGGTGGTCGTAGTGCTCGAGGGCACGCTCGACCATGTCGGCGATGTCGGGGTGCGTGTGATCCACGGAGTACTCCCGGGGTTGTCGGGCGAGGCCAGATGACGAGGCCAGGTTCTCGTGCCACGAACCGCCGTCGTAGAAGCTGAACTCGGTCGTGTCGTGGCTCGGTGCCCACGACAACGCCGCCGGGTCGTGCGGTATGCCCACCGCATCGCACCAGGCGGCGACGACACGCTCGGGATGGTCGACGAGGTCGTCGGCGTCGACGACCGGTGGCGGGGTGCCCGTCTCGGCGGTGAGGCGATCGAACAACGCACGCTGCTCGGCATGCCCGGTCTCGCGCTCCTCGAGATCATCCCACTTGTGCCGCATCGAGGCGATCTGGTCACGGGGGTCCCGGATGAGGAACGAGTGGACCATGCCGTCGGCGAACGGGCGGCCCTCGACCTCCCGGTCCCAGCGGTCGAGCACGTAGTGCGGGAAGTCCTTCGAGAAGACCGGGCCCTGCTCCGCGGCGGAGCGAAGGCGGCGGAGCACGTCGTCGAACGTGTACTCGCTCGGCACGGCGCCTCGCCGTTGGAGTGGGGCGACAGCCTCGGGCCCGGAGTACCAGGGCTCACCGAACGGCTCGTGGAAACACTCGAGGTCACCCCGGGTGCGCATGACCTTCTCGAACGCCGTCGACATCGACCGGGGCACCGCCCACAACACGAGGATCGGATGCGTCATCGATCGGCTGTCCTCATCGCGGTGCGACGGTCTCGAGCAGGTGCCCCCAACCGGTGACCGGCCGCTGCCAGCCGATGGCCCGGAGCAGACCCCACTGGAGGGCGTTGTCGGAGGCGACAACGGGCTTGCCGACCGCCGCTTCCAGCGCAGCGACGTGCGGACCGATCCGCATGCCCGAGCCGGTCTGCACGACGACGTCGGCGTCGGGACCGGCCTCGTGGGCTCGCAGAATCGTCTGCACGCAGTCGCGGTCGGGGTGGTCCCAGTGGGTGGCCGCCTCGACCGCCATCTGCTCGTCGAGCGAGTCGTAGATGCCCTGGTCGCGCATGTGGCCGGAGGCGACGATCTCGAACCCCGCGGCGGCGAGGTAGCCGTTGATGCCGTCGCGCCAGTCGTCGCGGTAGTAGCCGTTCGAGACGGCGATCCGCTTCGCCCCGAGCGACCGGAGCGCCTCGACGATGCAGTGGCCGGCCATGAGGAACGGCACACCGGTCACCGCCTCGGTCTCGCGACAGAAGGTCTCGATCTCGTCCGGACCGGTCGTGCCCTGGCAGTGCACCCAGTTGGTGCCGGCCTGGCCGACCGCCTGGCAGTGCGAGGAGGCGAGGGCGTGGGCGGCCTCGGTGAGCAGCCCGAAGTTCTGGGCCCGCTGGTCGAGTCGGTACTCGTAGTCGGGCACGTGCAGCACCCGCTGCATGACCCCGATGCCACCGGGGACGACCTCGAGCAACCGCTGCGGCGCATCGTCGAAATAGGCCGGGGTGGTGACGAAACCCACGTAGCCGTCGTAGCGGGGACGACGGTCGCGGTCAGTCAGCGGAGGCACGGCGCCGGTCTGCATGAGCGCACCGTAGGCCCTCCAGCGTCACTGAACGAACGATCAGCTCGGCAACCGACCCCGGACCCCGACCGCAGACGAGTTCAGTTGATATTCACCTGAGCGCCCAGTCGGGCAGCGACACTGCGGGCATGGTGACCCGGATCGGGATCAACGGCTTCGGACGGATCGGGCGACTCGTGGCCCGCCTGGCGCTCGCCGACGAGCGCTTCGAGGTCGTGCACATCAACGAGATCGGCGCCGGCGGCGCGGCCACGGCGGCGCACCTGCTCGAGTACGACACCGTGCACGGGCGTTTCGACGCCGATCTCGAGGTCGGCGACGACGGCGACGCCATCTCGGTCGACGGCATGCCGATCGGCGTGTCGGCGGCGACGTCGCCCGGTGACGTCCCGTGGGGCGACCTCGGTGTGGACCTCCTCATCGAGTCGTCCGGGGCCTTCCGCACGACCGAGCTCCTGCAGCCACACCTCGACGCCGGCGCTCGCAAGGTGATCGTCGCCGCCCCGGTCAAGACCGAGGGTGTGCCGAACATCGTCGTCGGCTGCAACGACCACATCTACGACCCCGACCAGCACGACATCCTCACGGCGGCGTCATGCACGACGAACTGCCTCGCCCCGGTCGTGAAGGTGCTGCACGAGAAGATCGGGATCGAGCGGGGCGCCATCACGACGATCCACGACGTGACCAACACCCAGGTCGTCGTGGACGCACCGCACAAGGACCTCCGCCGGGCACGTTCGGCGCTCAACTCGCTCATCCCCACGACCACGGGTTCGGCAACGGCGATCACGATGATCTACCCCGAGCTCCTCGGGAAGCTGAACGGCGTGGCCGTCCGGGTGCCGCTTCTCAACGCCTCCCTCACCGACGCCGTCTTCACGATGCAGCGCGACGTGACCGTCGAGGAGGTGAACGGCCTGTTCGCCGAGGCCGCCGCGGGTGAGCTCGCCGGGATCCTCGGCTACGAGGAGACACCCCTCGTGTCGGCGGACTACACGAACGACACCCGCTCGGGCATCGTCGACGCCCCATCCACGATGGTCGTCGACGACCGGCTCGTGAAGGTCCTCATCTGGTACGACAACGAGATGGGCTACGCCGCTCGCATGGTCGACCTCGCGGCGATCGTCGCCGAACGTGGCTGAGCGTGCCGCGGCCCGCCCGGCCGGTCGGAGCGCCGACCTTCGCCGCTACGGCGTGGTCACGTTCGGCTACTGGTCGTTCACGATCACCGACGGCGCACTGCGCAGCCTGGTGCTGCTGCACTTCAACGAGCTCGGTTACTCCCCCGTCGAGATCGCCTTCCTCTTCCTCGCCTACGAGGCGATGGGCATCATCACGAACCTGTTCGGCGGCTGGATCGGCACCCGCACGGGGCTGCATCGGACACTGCTCGCCGGGCTCGCGCTCCAGATCACCGCACTCGGCCTGCTGACCCTGCCCGACCAGACCTGGGCGGTTGGTTGGTCGGTCGTGTTCGCCACCGCGGTGCAGGCGTTGTCGGGTGTCGCGAAGGACCTGACGAAGATGAGCTCGAAGGCGGCGGTCAAACTCGTCGCCGGTGACGGTCAGGGCACGTTGTTCCGCTGGGTCGCCGCGCTGACCGGCTCGAAGAACGCCCTCAAGGGTGTCGGCTTCTTCGTCGGCGGGGTGCTGCTCGCGTGGCTGGGCTACGACCGGGCGCTGCTGGCGATGGCGGCGGCGTTGATGGTCGCGCTGGTCCTCGTGGTGGTGCTGCTCGACGGCGGTCTCGGCATCGCCAACCGCTCGGCGACACTGACCTCGGCGCTGTCGCCGTCGACGGCAGTCAACCGGTTGGCGCTCGCCCGGGTGTTCCTGTTCGCGTCCCGCGACGTCTGGTTCGTCGTCGCGGTGCCGATCTTCCTCGCCGACGAGCTCGGGTGGAGCCACGCAGGGGTCGGTGCGTTCCTCGCCGCCTGGGTGATCGGTTACGGGTTCGTCCAGACGATCGCGCCCCGCCTCGTCGGCGACGACCACATCGCCGCGGCGCAGCGATGGGCGCTGGCACTGGGTGTCGTGGCGCTGCTGATCTGCGCCGCCGTCGTGGCCGACATCGCGGTGACCGTGGCCGTCGTCGGTGGGCTGGCCGTGTTCGGGTCGGTCTTCGCGGTGAACTCCTCGGTTCACTCCTACCTGATCCTCGCCTTCGCCCGTTCGGACGACGACGTGGCGCTCGACGTCGGCTTCTACTACTCGGCGAACGCGACCGGCCGACTGCTCGGCACGCTGGTGTCCGGCCTGTCGTACCTCGCCGGAGGGTTGCCGGCGGCGTTGTCGGTGACGGCCTGCTTCTGCCTGGCCAACTGGCTGCTGTCGCTGCGGCTCGTCGACATCGATCGCACCGATCCGGCAATAGCGACGGACTGACCGGTGTTGTCGATGGCATGAGCGATTGGAACACCCAGGTCATCAACGAGTTCCGTGCCAACGGGGGCAAGGTCGAGCAGTTCGGCGAGGCCCCACTCGTCATCCTCCACACCATCGGCGCCAAGTCAGGTGCGTTGCGGGAGATCCCGCTGGTCGCCCACGTCGACGGCGACGCCATGCATGTCTTCGCCTCGAAGGGCGGCGCAACGAGCAACCCCGACTGGGCGCACAACCTCCGGGCGAACCCCGAGATCGACGTCGAGTACCTCACCGAGACCTTCCGGGCGAACGTCGTGGAGCTCGATGCGGCCGCCGGCGACGAGAAGCTGAGCGCTCAGGCAGAGCTGATGCCGATGTTCGCCGAGTACCGGGAGAGCGCCAAGCCCCGAGTGATCCCGGTCTTCCGACTCGACCGGATCTGAGCGATCGGCTCGGCGCCGACGGGCACGCCGCCGGGTGACGGTGAGGGCGTCCCGCCTGGCACCTCTCCACCGAGGACTCATGCGTCCCACCTCAGAGCGAATTCGTCGGGCGGAGGGCTCAACCGACGAATCGTCTGATGTCGGGACCGACTCGTCGCCGACGCGCGGGCGAAGCGCAACCTGTCACCAGCGGTCCACCTCGGAGCGAATCGTCTCGCCGATCGGGTCACCCAAGGTGGACGTCCAAGCGAGCTGCCGTCGAGACGAACGTCTGCACCTCGGGCCGTGGATGAGCACGACGGACAGCGGCAGCATCCAGCCGGCACGCCGAGACCTCGTCGGATTCGCTCCGAGGTGGGACCAGGGCCCCGTGCAGAGACGAGCGGCACCGGACGGTCCGGCTTGATCGTGGGTTGAGCGGTGGCGGGAATCGGCGGGGTCCCGGGGTCGGCCGGCGCGTGCCCGATTCGCTCTGAGGCGGCACGGAGGCGTCCCCCGCAGGGACGTGGCTGGTCGGCCGGCTCCACCGCAGACCGGCTCGCTGTCACACCCCCGGAGCAGCCTGCGGCCATGCAACTCTCCGGCCACATCCTCCGCCACGCAGCGACCGACGTCGTGCTCGAGGCCGACCGGCCCCGCACCATCTCCGAGATCGAAGCCGGGCTCCACCTGCGGGGCTTCGAGGTCGCGCCGCCCGCGCGCAAGCGGCTCGCCGATGCGCTGCGCCGCGCGAGCACGATCGGCCGGCTCACGCACCAGGCACGGGGCGTCTACGGCCCCGGCACCATCCGGCACGGCACCCGCCGCCGTTGGCGGGGGCGGCTGCACTGGCTCGCCCGGTTCGGGTACCAGCACCCGTCGGCGTCGATGCAGGACGGAGTGCGATGGGCGCAGGAACACGATCGGTGGCACTAACGCATCAGTGCCAGCAACTCCCGTACGAATTTGGCCCCGAC
>JAHDCV010000064.1:6836-13026 GCA_020629695.1 Acidimicrobiales bacterium
ATCGGTGGCACTAACGCATCAGTGCCAGCAACTCCCGTACGAATTTGGCCCCGACCATGGCGGTCATGTCGTGGATGTCACGATCGGGGTTGACCTCGACCACATCGGCTCCGACGACCTCGACGCCCCGGCCGTGCAATGTGTGCAACACGTCGAGCACCTCCCGTGTCGTCAGTCCGCCCGGCTCGTGGTGGCTCACACCGGGGGCGTAGGCCGGATCGAGGCCGTCGACATCGATGGTCACGTAGACCGGGCCGTCGATCTCGGGCACCGACCCGTCCCAGGTCCGCACCTCGAAGCACTCGACGCCGAACCGCTCGATCTGTTCTCGCTGATGCCCGGTGGTGGTGCGGATGCCGAACTGGATCAACCGCTCGGCCAGCCCCTCCTCCATGATCCGGGCGAACGGGCACGCGTGGGAGAGCCGGTCGCCGTCGAGCTCGTCGTAGAGGTCGGGATGGGCGTCGACGTGCACGATCGTGACCCGGTCACCGGCGGCGGCGAGACCACGCAGGATCGGGTAGGTCACGAAGTGATCGCCGCCGAGTGACAGCACCGGCCGACCAGCTCGCCGCAGCTCGGCGACCGCCGCGGCGATCGGCTCGATCGCCTCCGCCGCCGAGTCCGACAGATCGAGATCCCCGAGGTCGTCCCAGTCCGCCGGGTCGACCTCGATCCCGAGTTCCGACCAGTAGTTGGCCGAGCCCGCGTGGAGCACTCGGCGAATCGCCGAGGGCGCCGACGCCGGCCCGCGGAGGAACGAGCTGGCTCCGTCGAACGGCAGGCCGAGCACCGCTGGCCGCCCGGCGAGGTCACTCATCGGTGCGAGCCCCGGACGGCATCGAGCAGCGGACCGACGAGCTCCCGGATCGTACGATCGAAGACGGCCTCGAGGTCGACGCCCGTCCAATCGAAGTGGTGGTTGATCTCGAGCGCCACGTGCCCGTGCAGTGAGCCGAGCAGACGCACGGCCAACTCCGGGTCAGGTGCATCGCCCGACCCACCGAAGGCCTCCGAGAACGGACCGAAGATCCGCCCCTGCGCTTCGACCGTCGGCCCACCGGCAGGTGCCTCGTAGCCGGGGATCAGATCGGTGAAGAGGAGGTTGTACTGATGCGGGTGTGCGACGGCCCACGCCCGGTAGGCGACGGCGATCCGCACGATCCGCTCGAGGGGGTCATCGAGCTCGGCCGATGCGGCCGCTGCCGCCGAGCGCGTCGCGTCGGCCAGGCCGTTCGCGCTGTCGATCAGGAGCGCCGTGTAGAGGTCGTCCAGACTCGCGAAGTACGTGTAGAGCGATGCGGGGTTCATCCCGACGTCCCGGGCGATGCCCCGCCAGGACACGGAGCCGGCGCCACCTTCTTCGAGCTGTCGCCGGGCGCTGGCCAGGATCTCGGCCACGAGCTCCCGGCGCTGCCGTTCGCGACGGGTCTCGGTGGCGGGTGCGGTCACGGCGCTGAGCGTACCCCGATCAGGATCCGTGTGTCCAACGCCACTTGACTTCCGAACGGTGTTCGATTCATGATCCGATCCAAACACCGTTTGGAGACTCACTGATGTTCGACGCAACGCACGCCGCTCCCTCCACCAGCGCCACCGACGACCGAGCACTCGACGGCCGGGTCGTCGTGCTCGGTGCCGGCCAGGTCAGCCACCACATCGTGGCCGAGCTCCACAGTCGGGGCGTCCGACCGACCGTCGTCAGCCGTTCGGGTACCGAGCTCGACGATGCAGACGCCACCACCGCCGACGCGAACGACCCCACCGCGCTCACCGCGGCGCTCGACGGCGCGTCGCTCGTCATCTCGACCGCGCAGCCCGCCTACCACCGCTGGCCGGAGGAGTTCCCGGCGCTCCAGCGCTCGATCGTCGAGGCCTGCGCCGCCAACGACGCCCGCCTCGTCGTGCTCGACAACGTCTACGCCTACGGCACCCCCGGCACGCCGATGACCGAGACCACCCCCTTCTCGGCCACCGATCGGAAGGGTCGGACCCGGGCGGCGATGGCCACCGAGCTACTCGAGGCCCACCGCACCGGCCACGTGTGGACCACCGCCGTCCGAGCGAGTGACTTCATCGGCCCACACGCCCGCCTCACCGCGTACGGCGAGCGCTTCGTCGAGCCGCTCCTCGTCGGCAAGGCCGCCGAGGTGCTCGGCGACCCCGATCGCCTGCACTCGGTGGCGTTCCTCCCCGACGTCGCCCAGGCACTCGTGACCGTCGGACTGTCCGACGCCGCCGGCGGCCGGGCCTGGCACGCACCCCACGCACCCGCCGTCAGCCAGCGTCAGCTCGTCGAACTCGTCGCCGACGCCGCCGGTTCCGGCGCGAAGCTCCGCCGGATGCGGCGGTGGCAGCTCTCCCTCGTCGGCCGTTTCCTGCCCGCCGCCGGCGAGGTGGCCGAGATGTGGCACGAGTTCATGACCGACCACGTCGTCGACGACTCGGCGATCCGCGACGCATTCGGACTCGACGCGACCCCGCTCGAGCGCGTCGCCGCCGCGACCGTCGCCTGGTTCCGGGGAGCGGTCCGGAGCTGAGCTCGGCCCTCGACGTCGGTCAGGGTCGGCCGGTCTCGACGTGGTGGCCCTCGGCGGGCCGCTCCTCGGTCGAGGCGGACTGCACCGATGCAGGATCGATGCCCTGGACACCCGCGAGGCCGAGATCGAAGAGTCGCCGGGCGGTGTCGAGGTCGTCGACCCCGCCGGCGATCACACCCATCCCGGCGGCTGCGGCCATGTCGATGGTGGCGGCGAGCATCGCTGGCCGGAGGGCGTCGTCGGGAAGCTCTTCGAGGTCGAGCCGGACGAAGTGCACGGGCAGATCCCACAGCGCGCGCATCGACGAGGCCGCCGTGCCGAATTCGTCGAGCACGATCACACAACCACGAGCTGCGAGCCGATCGAGCTGGGCCCGGGCGTTCGAGGACGACCGGACACCGGCCTCCGACACCGCGATCCAGAGATCGCTCGGCGACAGTCCAGAGACCTCCGCCGCCCGGAGCACCGCATCGATCAGCGACGGCATCGCGAGCGACGCACGGCCGAGCCGGAGCAGGACCCCGGTCGAGTCGGAGTCGTCGATCCACGATGCGGTTGCACGCCGAGCGAGCTGCCCGACGATCCGGGTCTCCAACCCGGCGGCGACGGCCACCGATCGGTCCTCGACCGCCATGTCCACCCGGACATCGACCGCGAGGATCTGTCCTCGACGATCGACGAGCGGGATCCGACGGATCGGGAGCTCATCGAATTCGAGGTCGCGTCGCAGTCGCTGCTCGGCCGCGTGTCGACGAACGGAGCTGCGGCGGAGTTCGGCGTCGAACGCCACGACCCGGTCGCGGCCCAGCCGCTTCGCTTCGTAGGCGGCCATGTCCGACGCCTGCACGAGGTCGTCGGCACCGTCGCCGAGTTCGCTCGAGGCGACACCGATGCTCATCGACGCACGAACGACCGCTCCGTCGAGGTCCATCGGACGGCGCACCTCGCGGAGAAGCCGCTCGGCGAGCATGCAGGCTTCGGCGATCCCCGCCACTGGTTCGAGCACGACGAGGAACTCATCGCCGCCAATCCGAGCGATCGTGTCCGTGCTCCGCAGAGCGGAGCTGAGCCGTTGGGCAACCGCCACGAGCAATCGATCGCCGGCGCGGTGCCCCATCGAGTCGTTGATGATCTTGAAGTGATCGAGGTCGAGGGTGAGCACCGCCGCGACCCCGGTCCCCACGGCACGGGCGAGTGCGTCCCGCACCAGGTCGTTCACGACCGAACGATTCGGCAACCCGGTGAGCGGATCCGACACCGCGAGTGTCGCCATGCGCTCCGCTGTCCGACGCGACGCCGCGAGCTGCCGGGACACCGATCCCAGTGCATCGGTCTGGCCGCGCATCAGTTCGCGCAGCGACGCTTCGCCGTCCTGGACCCGATCGACCAGCCCTCGCAGCTCACGCATCGCTTCGACCGCGGCCTGAAGTGCTTCGTTGATCTCGGCGTCTTCGTGTTCGTCGATCTCGGCGTCCTCGCCCTCGGCCACGACGAGCTGTGAGCGTTCGAGGGTGCGGAGTAGGTCGATGCGCTGCGTCATCGCCATGAACCAACCGGCGGGATCGATCTCGAGATCGTCGGTGCCGTTGGCGAGCGCCCGCGTCTCGAGACGGTGAGCGCGAACCACGGCCGGATGCGCCTGGAGGCGGGCGTGTTCGTCCCGCAGCTTCTCGGTCGTGAGCTGGTCGAAGATGCGCAGCAACGCCTCCTGCCCGGCGAGGAGCGCGGCGAGGTGCGCGGCGTGGCCTCGCCCGAATCGATCGCGGGCGAAGACCTGGGCGAGGACCGCCCGCTCGATTCCTGCGAGTTCCTTCGCTCGGGACAACGCGAGCAGCGCCACGAGCGCGCTGCGCTGCGCCTGCGACGGCACGGCGACGCTCGCCGAGCCGAGCGCGAGCAGCAACGCCTGGTTGAGGTCGGTGTAGTAGTCGATCGCAGCGTCCGCCCCGAGCGCGCGTGCGTCGACCTGCGCCCGCACCTCGGGCAACCGCTCCATGATGTCGATGACCTGTTGCCGCTCCGCCGCAACGGCCGCCATGACCACCGAACGCCCGTCGTCGATCGAAGTGATCAACGACAGGAAGGCATGGTCCATGTCGGCCCGACGTTCGGCGAGTTCGGCCTCGAAGCGCCGTCCGTCCGAGGCGAGGAAGATGACCGTGGTGCATCGCTCCTTCTGCAGCTCGTGAAGCACACCGGTGACCGCGTTGATCACGCGAAGCAACGAGGGTCCAACAGAGCTCACCCCTTAGGTATCGGTGCCCAGCCCGCCGAGTTCAGGGGTTCGCGCCGGATCCTCGCCGGGCCGAACGCCACACGACATCGACCGGCGACGCGCGGCCCCGTTCACCGGAGCGAACCCGGATCGGCAGTACGGTCCCGTCATGGCCGATCCGAACGAGCCGAACGTCCCGCCGTCGATCACTCCTCCGATCGGTCCGCCCCCGTCGACGGTCGCCACACCCGCCGGACCGGGGGCTCCTCCGCCGGCGGGCCCGCCCCGCCGACCCGCACCGGCCGGCACCCCGTCTCCCGCGACAAGCGACACCCGTCAGCGTCCGCACCTCAGCTACGGCCAGTTCCTCGGACGCGCGGTCACGGCGTCGCTCGTCGCACCGCTCGGGTTCCTCCTCGCGATGTTCGGTCTGTTCGCCCTCGCCGCCGGCTGCGTGGCCGCGATCGGCTCCGCCGCGGGTGATCCAGCGGTCGTCGAAGGCCAGAGCCCCCTCGCCTCCACCACGCACCTCGACGGCACGGCCGGGGCCGACGACGTCGTGCTCGTGGTCGACGTGTCCGGCCCGATCCTCTCCTCGGGTGGCGGTCTCGGCCCGTTCGGAGGTGTGCTCGCGAGCGGTGATGTGATCAAGGATCAGCTCGAGGCCGCAGCGGAGGACGACGACATCGATGCCGTCGTGCTCCGGCTCAACACGCCCGGTGGCTCGGTCGTCGGCTCGGAGCTGATCAGCGAGGGCGTCCTCGCCGTGCAGGAGGCCGGCAAGCCGGTCGTCGCGCACGTCACCGAGATCTCCGCCTCCGGCGGCATGTGGGCCATGGCCCCGGCCGACGAGATCGTCGTGTCACGTGGGTCGCTCGTCGGCTCGATCGGCGTGATCCTCGGTCCACTCTCCCGCTACACCGACGTGGTCGCCATCGACGGCGGCCTGCTCGCCGGCGGCGTCGAGACCACGGGTGGTGTCGAGCAGTTCTTCATCACCGCCGGCGCCGGCAAGGACGCCGGCAATCCGTTCCGGGACCTCACGCCGGACGAGCAGGCGATGTTCCAGGCCCTCGTCGACGGCTCCTACGCCGACTTCATCGAGCACGTCTCGACGCATCGCGACCTCGCCCCGTCCACCATCATCGACGATCTCGGGGCCGGCATCTTCACCGGTGCCGACGCCGTCGAGAACGGCCTGGCCGACCGGACGGGCGACTTCGACGACGCCCACGCACTCGCCGCCGAGCTCGCCGGCGTCGACGGCACCTACGACGTGCGGACGGTCTCGTCCGACCTCGGTTTCCTGGGGCTCCTGCTCGGCCGCAGCGACGAGGCTCCCGCGGCCGACCTCTCCGGGCTCTGCTCGTCGACCCCCATGGCCCACGCCTACTTCGGCGACCTCGGCGCCTACTGCCAGCTGGACTGAACCGGC
>JAHDCV010000064.1:13126-19237 GCA_020629695.1 Acidimicrobiales bacterium
TCAGAGCTCGGCGCGCACGTCGTCGGCGTTCGCCGACCCCGACGTGGGACGGAGGAACACGGCGTGCGGGGGTTCGGCCACGCCCTTCCAGGCGTAGGGGTCCTCCCCCACCACGATCTCGACCGTGCGGTAGTCCTGGATGCCGATGTCGACGCCCTCGGCCATCATCCACGGCAGGAGCGACGCCGAGCTCATGTAGTGGTTGACGAGGGCCCGGCGCGACCGGTCGACGGAGCGGTTCCTGAGCGAGCGGTGCAGCAGATAGCCGTTGAAGAAGACGACGTCGCCGGCCCGCGCCGGCACGGCGATGGCACCCGTGTCGTCGAAGCCGTGACACGAGTCGCTCGGGTCGAACTCCTCGGGATCGTCGTGTGGGCGGGTGGGCCAGAGGTAGCCGGCCCGGTGTGAGCCGGGGATCACCCAGAGGCAGCCGTTCTCCTCGTCGGCATCGTCGAGGGCGATCCACGCACCGACCAACGAGCGATCGCGGGTCGGGATGAATCGTTCGTCCTGATGCCAGGCCTGACCCGGCAGCCCGGGGGGTTTGGCGAAGAGCATCGATTGCATGCACTTGACCCCGCCGTCCCAGTGAGCGAGATGGGCACCGGTGATCCCCGACAGCACGTCCACGATCCCGGGATGGCGGACGGCGTCGGCGATGACGGGCGAGATCCAGTGCGGGAAGTGCACGGCGAGCATCGCCCCGAGCCGCTCGGCCTCGGAGGCGTCGTCGGGCAGCTCCGGCCGGTTGGCGACGTCGTACTCGCCGAGGGCGAAGGCCCGCAGCTCACCGCGGATCGCGTCGATCGTCGGCTCGTCGACGAGGCCCGGCACGACGAGGAACCCCTCGTCGACGAAGTGGGCGACCCCCTCGGCCCCGATGACGGCACTCATGCAGCGTCCCCCTCGGTGCCGTCGGCATCGGGCCACCGCAGCTCGTCGGGTGCGATCTCGAGGATGTCGACGTCGTTCGGGGTCCACGCGACGAGGCACGGACCGGCGACGACGGGGTCGACGCCGTCCCATCGCATGGCCGCCAACTGCGCGACCGATCGGCGCCCCATCACGACCCGGACGAACTCGAACGGGTCGGTCGTGAGGCGACCCGGCGTGCCGTCCTCGGCGCCGACCGTCCGATCCTCGTCGAGGCCGACCAGGGCGATCGGCCCGAGACCGGCCTCGGCGAGGCGGCCGCCGACGTTCTCGGCGAGGAAGCCGAAGGTCGAGGCGACGAGGCGCAGATCGCCAGGGCCCGCCAGCCCGAGGGCATGCATGAGGTCGGCCTCGTGTGACCAGGCGTCGAGGAAGAACTGCGGCGGGAAGAAGCCCGCTGCGGTCTCGAGCACCTCGTCGACACCGCGTCCGGCCTCGGCGACCTCGGCCCGCACCTCGGCGAACGTCCGGTCGACACGTTCGGCGACGTGGCCATCGGCCCATTCGACGGTCGCGGCCTTCTCGGTGTTGCCGATCAGGATGTCGGCCGGCACGCCGGCCATGTGGGACAGCAGACCGTGGATCGACCACTCGGGTGTGCACGGCACCATGATCGAGCGAGCCTCGTCCTCGCTGAGGTCCGCGGTCGCGTCGAGGACGCGCCGACGAAGGTCTCGGTAGCCGTTGGCCGATTCGGTCGACATGCGTTGGACCCTAGATCGGCCTCTCGGCACCATGCCCGTCCGCACCCGCCGATCGGACCGGGCCGTCGATGGACCTCAGTCCGGCAACATCGGCACCGACCAGGTGCCCCGGCCGAGCAACCGGGTCCGACCGAGCGCGTCGGCGCCGAACCGCTCCGCCACCTGATCGAGCGCCTCATCGAGACGTCCGTTCGTGCGCGTGCCGAACGGCAGCGCGAGCTGGATCGCGTCCGCCGCGCCGAGGTTCGTCACCGAGATCCCGACCCGGGTCAGGCCGCGCTCCTCGACAGTCGGCCACACCTCGTCGAGGAGCTCCTTCGCGACGTCGAGCACGGGATCGGTCGCCTGGGTCGACTCGATCAGCGTCCGACTGCGCGTCGCCGGCGTGAAGTCGCCGAAGCGGAGGCGGAGCACGACCGTCCGCCCGACCCGATCCGCCTTGCGGAGCCGACGCGTCACCCCGTCGACGACCTCCAGCACGATCGCCTCCGCCTCCGCCCGGCTGGCGTTCCTCGCGGGAAACGAGCGCTGCGACCCCACGCTGCGTCGGCGACGCCCGGTCTCCACCGTTCGGGGGTCCCGGTTGTGGGCGAGCGCATGCAGATGGTGCCCATGGGCCCGCCCGAGGAGTGTGACGAGCCGGTCCTCGTCGAGAGCCGCGACATCGCCGACGACGTGCAGCCCCTTCGCCTCCAGTCGTGCCGCCGTCTTGGGGCCCACGCCCCACAGGCGGCGAAGCGGGAGCGGATGGAGGAACTCCAGCTCGCCGCCCGGGGCGACGACGCACAAACCGTTCGGCTTGGCCTCCTGCGACGCGACCTTCGCGAGGAACTTCGTCGTCGCGACACCGACGCTGATGGGCAGACCGACCTCGGCCCGCACCCGTTCCCGAAGCCGCGTGGCGATCTCCTCGCCGGTGCCCCGGATGCGACGAAGACCGGACACGTCGAGGAAGGCCTCGTCGACCGAGATGCCCTCGACCTCGGGCGAGGTGTCGTGGAAGATCTCGAACACCCGCTGCGAGGCTTCGGTGTAGGCCTCCATCCGCCCCGGCACGACGACGGCGTCCGGGCAGAGTGCCAATGCGGCCCGCTGGTTCATGGGTGTCGAGATGCCACGGGCCTTGGCCTCGTAGCTGGCCGCCGTGATGACACCCCCGCCCACGAGGACGGGCCGGCCGCGCAACGACGGATCGTCTCGCTGTTCGACCGAGGCGTAGAAGGCGTCGAGGTCGGCGTGCAGGATGGTTCGCTCCACCTCGGCAGCATGAACCATCCGAGGGGCCCTGTCGAACATTTGTTCGCTCGGAGGCAGCGCGCCACATTCTCAGAGGTTCGGCGCCCACGTCGGAGACCCGGTCGCTCGGCGAGCTGCCAGACTGCAGCGATGCACCCACCCGCCGCCAGCCGCCCGACGTCGATGGCCGACTACGGCGTGCCCGACGACCCCGACGGCCTGCTGCCCTGGTCGTGGGCCGCCGAGCGACTCGCCGGCAACAAGAACTTCTGGCTGGTCACGGTGGACGGCCGTGGCCGACCGCATGCGATGCCGGTGTGGGGTTGGTGGGACGACGTCGCCGGGCGCTTCTGGTTCTCGTGTGCCGTCGGCGCCGCGAAGGTCCGACACCTCGCAGCGAACCCCCACACCACGGTGATGACCGACGACACCGTCGAGGTGGTCTCGATCCGGGGGCGGGCCGAGGCCATCGACACCTCCACACCCTCCGACGATCTCCGTGCCGCCGCCGCCGCCTGGGGCGCCCGTTACGAGAACGACGACGCCACCGCCGCACAGTTCGCCGAGTTCTTCGTGTCGGCCAACGTCTTCCGCGTCACACCCGACGAGGCGTTCTCGATCATCGAACGCGCCGACGACTTCGGGCCCCGAGCCACCCGGTGGCACTGGTGACCGCGCTCGATCGGCTCGCCGCACTGCCCAGGGCCGAGCTCGGCGGCTGGCCGACACCGTTGCACCTCGCCGAGCGGTTCTCCGAGGCCGTCGGCGTCGAGGTCTGGCTCAAACGCGACGACGTGCAGTCGGTCGCGCTGGCCGGCAACAAACTCCGCAAGTTCGAACTCGTCCTCGGCCAAGCCGTCGCCGACGGTGCGACGACACTCGTCACCACCGGTGCGGCACAATCGAACTCGGCCCGCACGGGCGCCGCTGCAGCCACCCGGCTCGGCCTCGACACCGTGCTCCTGCTCTCCGGCGAACGACCCGACGACGTCGGCGGCAACCTCCTGCTCGACCGGATGCTCGGGGTCGACGTGCGCTTCTGCGGCGACGTCACCTGGCGCGAACTGAACGCCCTCGTCGAGGCCGTCGGTGACGAGGTCGCTGCCGGCGGCGGGATGGCGGTCGCCGCGCCGATCGGCTGCTCCAGCCCGCTCGGGTCCCTCGGCTTCGCGGTCGCCCGCCTCGAGCTGGACGCCCAACTCGACGCCCTGGGACTCACGCCGACCGCGATCGTGCACACCTCGACCTCCGGCGGCACCCACGCCGGTTTCCTCGTCGGCGAAGAGCTCAGCCCGCGATCGATCCCGACCATCGCGGTCAACGTCGGGCACGTGCTCGACGACCCGTCGAGTGACATGGCGACACTCGCCACCGCTGCCGGTTCCCTCATCGGGCTCGACCGGGCTTGGCTCGCCGACGAGATCGAGGTGCTGGACGGTGTCGGTCCGGGCTACGGCCGCCACACCGACGAAGGCGCCGAGGCCATCGCCCTGCTGGCCCGCACCGAGGCGATCATCTGCGACCCCGTCTACTCGGGCAAAGGGCTCGCCGGCTTCCTCGCCGCCGTCCGCCGCGGAGAGATCACCGGACCGGTCGTGTTCTGGCACACCGGCGGCTTCCACGCCGTGTTCGACCGCCATCACGGCGACCAACTCCTGGAGCGCCTCCCCGATGTCTGACCGACCGAGCCGCGACTGGTTGCGAGCACTCCCCAAGGTCGAACTGCACTGCCACCTCGAGGGCTCGATGTCAGTTGAGACCGTCCGGGCGCTGGCCGAACGCCACCGGGCCGACACCACGCAGCTGTGGCCGGGTGGCCTGCCGGAGCAGTTCTCGTTCGACGGGTTCCCCGACTTCGCCGCCCAGTACTTCTTCGGTCTGTCGCTGCTGACCGACGCCGAGGACCTCGCCACGGCGACCGACGACCTCGCGGCGACGCTCGTCGCGCAGGGGGTACACCATGCCGAGCTCACCACGACCGCCTACAGCCACCTGCTCGAGGAAGCCGGGCGGGGCATGCCGCCCGAGGTCTACCGGGACGGGCTGAACGAGGGGCGTCGACGAGCTGCCGCCCGAGGCCTCTCGATCGGGTGGGTCATCGACATCCCGCGCGATCTCGAACCCGCCGGCTCCACCGCCACGGTCGACTACGTCCTCGGCCCGACCGCACCCGATGGTGTGGTCGCCCTCGGCCTCGGCGGTTACGAGGTCGGCTTCCCGGCCGAATGGTGGACGCGAGCGTTCGACAAGGCCAGGGCCGCCGGGCTCGGCAGTGTGCCGCACGGCGGCGAGACGGAAGGGCCGGAGCAGGTCCGCTCGGCGATCGAGGACCTCGGCGCGACGCGGGTCGGTCATGGCGTTCGGTGCCTCGAGGATCCGGCCGTCGTCGACCTCGTGCGGGAGCGTGGTGTGATGCTCGAGGTCTGCCCGACCTCCAACCTCCGCCTCGGCGTCGTCGACGACCTGGCCGAGCACCCGCTCCCCCGACTCCGAGACGCCGGGCTCGAGGTGTGCATCAACACCGACGACCCGGGCTGGTTCGCCACCGACCTGCTCACCGAACTCGAGATCGCCAGCGATCTGGGCGTCACCTCCGCCCATCACGTGGAGCTGCAGCGCCGGGCCATCGAACGGAGCTTCGCCCCGGCCGAGGTTCGGGTCGGGCTGCTGTCGGCCCTCGACGCCGTCGACGCCTGACCGGCGTTCAGACCAACCCCGACACCCGTCGACGAGCAGACACCGGCAGGTCGTCGAGTCGGAGCGAGCCGGCGATGAGGAGACCGAGCCACGAGTTCGTGACCGTCCAGAACACGATGCTCCGACCGAGCACGAGCGCACCGGCCCAGGTGGTCAGCATGATCCCGCCGAAGACGAGCCAGAAGAGCACTCGATCAGCCGAGGTGACCGTCGAGACCCGTCGCCGTGCGGCGGCCACGACCTCCGCGCCATAGCGGCGCTCGACCCAACCTTCCTTCGTCATCTGCACGATCAGCCAGATCGCCACTGCGGAGCCGAGGGTGTGCCCGACGTACTGCGCCACCGACGCCCAGGTGAACGCCCCACGCAGCGGCACCGTGAAGATCACCTCGGACCACCCCAGCCACTCGGCTCCCCAGCGACCGGTGTGGGTGAAGCCGTCGATGATCTGATGGGAACCGACCCCGAGTGCCGCCGAGGCCAGAGTCCGCCACCACGGATGCCGACCGGCCGTCACGGCGGCCCAGCGGTGCAGTCCGAA
>JAHDCV010000064.1:19337-21914 GCA_020629695.1 Acidimicrobiales bacterium
ACCGTCGAAGCGGCCGGGCCATCGCCGGACGAGCGGGAGGACGGCGGCTTGGTGTGCGGGCGCGGTGAGGGGCATCCGGCCAGTCGAGCACGCACCACGTGTGGAGTGACCGCAGGCCCGGTGTGGACCTCGTGCAGATGTCGGCGGCCGGGCGGCTCAGATCTCGAGCGAGACACCTTCGGCGATCTCGTGGATCCCGCCGTCGGCCCCACGGACCGACACCGTGTCTCCCTCGACCAGCGTCACCGAGCCGCCGGCCACACCGTCGGCGGTCCGGCCGGTCAGTTCGACCCGGAGCAGACGGTCGTGATGGGTGACATGGAATGCAGCCCGCTCCCAGGCCTCGGGAAGGCGCGGCGAGAATTCGAGGTGGGCACCGGCGTCGTGGAACCCACCGAAACCGTGGACGACGCCGGCCCAGACACCACCGGCGGAAGCGATGTGCACACCGTCGGAAGCGTTGCCGTGCGTGTCGGCGAGGTCGACGTAGAGCGCCTGACGGAAGTAGTCGAACGCCAGCTCGTCGTGGCCGACCTGGGCGGCGACGACCGCCTGCACGCAGGCGGACAGCGACGAGTCACCGGTCGTGATCGGGTCGTAGTAGTCGAAGTTGCGACGCCGCTGATCGAGATCGAACGCCTCACCGCGCAGGAACATGGCGAGCACGACGTCGGCCTGCTTGAGCACCTGGTGCCGGTAGATCACGAGCGGGTGGAAGTTGAGGAGCAGCGGGTACTGGTCGTCCCGGGTGAGCTCGAACGGCCAGCGCTCGCGTTCGAGGAACACGTCGTCCTGTTGATGGATGCCGAGCTCCTCGTCGAAGGGGAGGTACATCGCATCGGCGGCCTCGCGCCATCCGGCGACCTCGTCGTCGGTGAGACCGAGGCGGCGGCGGAGGGACTCGACCAGCTCGGGTCGGGTCTCGGTGAGGTGCTCGACCGTCTCGGCGGCGTAGCGGAGGTTCAACTGCGCCATGACGTTCGTGTAGAGGTTGTTGTTGACGACCGTCGTGTACTCGTCCGGACCGGTCACACCGTGGATCTGGAAACTGCGCTCGCCGTTGTGGTGGTAGAAGCCGAGGTCCTCGTACATGCGGGCGGTCTCGATCAGGATCTCGACACCCTCCTTGGCCAGGAACTCCTCGTCGCCCGTGGCGTCGACGTAGCGCTTCACGGCGAAGACGACGGCGGCGTTGATGTGGTACTGCGCGGTGCCGGCCGCGTAGTAGGCCGAGGCCTCCTCGCCATTGATCGTCCGCCACGGGTAGAGCGCCCCGGCGACGGCCATCTCGTCGGCTCGACGACGCGCCGCGTCGAGCATTCTCCAACGGAACCGAAGCAGCTTCTTGGCCGCACCGGGATCGGTGAGCGCCAGGAACGGGATGACGTAGACCTCGGTGTCCCAGAAGTAGTGACCCTCGTAGCCCGAGCCGGACACGGCCTTGGCGCCGATGCCCTGCTCCTGCACCCGGGCCGAGGCCTGCGCGAGCTGGAAGAGGTTCCACCGGACGGCCTGCTGCGCCGAGGGGTCACCGTCGATCTCGATGTCGGCGCGACGCCAGAACCAGTCGAGCCACGCCCGCTGGGCGGTGCGGATCTCGTCGACGCCGAGGCGCTCGGCCCGACGGAGGGTCCGATGACAACGATCGGCGAGCTCACGAGCGGGCACACCGGTCGAGGTGTGGTAGCTGATGAACTTGGTGAGACGGATCGTCTTGCCCTCGACGGCGTCGACGGTGAACACGGTCTTGGAGCGGTGCGGCCCCACATCGGTCCGGGCCTCGAAGAACCCGTCGTATTCGAACACGTGCCGGATTCCGGCGGCCACGGTCATGCCGGAGTTCGTGCAGCGGTACCCCAGGACGATCTCGTCGTCGCCGTGCTCGTCGTGCTCGTGCCGTTGGACCTCCGGATTCAGGACGCGGTGTTCGAACGCCTGGGCCTTGCGCGGGTCCATGCCTTCGCCGAGGGAGGCGGCCTTCACCTCGTACTCGTCCTCGCCCTCCTGGCGGTTCAGGATCTGCGACGACAGCACCACCGGTGCGTCACCGTCGAGCATCGTGACCTCGAAGGTGATGACTGCCAGATGCCGGTGTTCGAGCGACACGATCCGCTCGGATCGCACCCGAGCACGACGACCCGACGGTGTCTGCCAGATCAGCTCGCGTTCGAGTGCTCCGCTGCGGAAGTCGACCGCTCGTTCGTACGACTCGAGATCGGCGCTCTGGATCAGGAGCGGTTCGTCGTCGATGTAGAGCTTGATGAGCTTCGCATCGGGCACGTTGACGATGGTCTGCCCGGTCTTCGCGAACGCGAACGCATCCTCGGCGTGCTTGATCTTCCAGGTCTCGTGGAACCCGTTGACGAAGGTGCCGTGGGCATGGGCGTCGCGACCCTCGTCCGGATTGGCCCGCATGCCGAGGTAGCCGTTGCCGAGCCCGAACAGGGTCTCGGTGAGGCCGAGGTCGTCGCCGATCTCAGACTCGACGAGGCGCCACGGGTCACAGGGATACCGGTGGGTGTCGAGACCGGTGGGCGTGGTGGTGATCTTCACGAACGGATCCTTCGGGGACGACTC
>JAHDCV010000064.1:22014-23872 GCA_020629695.1 Acidimicrobiales bacterium
CTCGAGCGGGGTGTCGGCCACGAGCGAGAGTTCGACCATGCCCGCGCCGAGCGCAACGTCGGTGAGGTGCAGCGCCAGGGTCGCCCCACCGACCTCGAAGGTCGACCAGTGCTCGGACGTCACGGCGGGCAGTGCATCGAGCAGACGGCCGTAGAAACCGAGGGAGGAGGCCATGTCGGTGACGTACACGATCGGCTGGAGTCGCATCCGTTCGACGGTAGTCGGATGCCGTCGCTCGAAAGCCCGGCGACAGCCTCGGCCGGAGCGACTACAACACGCTCATGACCACGCCCCCGTCCGAACGAACGACCGTGACGCGCGGCGCGAACCGTGCCGTCTACGACCCCGATCGGGTCCGAACGATCCTCGATGCGGGTGTGATCGCCCACGTCGGTGTGACGACGGACGACGGACCCATCGTGTTGCCGATGGCCTACGGCATCGACGGCGACGACCTGCTGATCCACGGCTCGGTGGCCAACGCGATGATGCGCGCCGGGCGCGATGTGGACGTGTGCGTGACGGTGACGATCGTCGATGGGCTCGTCGTGGCCCGCACCCCGTTCCACAACTCGATGAACTATCGCTCGGTCGTCGTGCGGGGCACGGCGACGGCCATCGACGAGCCCGAAGCGAAGACCGCCGCTCTCAAGGTCATCAACGATCATGTCGTGGCGATGTGGGACACCGCCCGACCGCCTTCGGAGCTCGATGTCCGCAAGACCCTCGTGCTGCGTCTTCCGTTGACGGAGGCGGTCGCGAAGGTGCGTGATGGTGATCCCGTCGACGAGGACATCGACATGGACGGTCCACACTGGGCCGGCGTCGTGCCGTTGACGAGCATCTGGGGCGAGGCGATCACGGCGTCGGATCTGCACCCCGGGGCCGACGAGGTCCCGCCGTCGGTGGCCGGCCTCGCCGGTAGGAACGCCCACGACACCTGATCAGCGATCGGGCGTGACCGCAGGCGTGTCTCCCCACCAGATGAGGGGAGTTTCGCCCTCCACCGAGATGATGCCGGTCCCTACCGTCTGCCCATGGTCCGGGTGGTTGCGATTGTCGGCTTGTTGTTGTCGTTCCTGGTGGGTCTCGCCCCACCCGCTGCGGCCGACGCGGCCCCACCGACGGAGCCCGCGCTCAATCCGATCTCGGCCGACGCCGCGATCGACCGGCTCTACCAGGCGGTGTTCGAGCGCCGGCCCGATGCCGACGGCCTGACGTACTGGAGCGGCCGCCACCAGCAGGGCATGTCGCTCGCCGAGATCGCCGAGGCCTTCACCTCGAGCCCCGAGTTCCAGGCCACCTATGGGGAGTTGTCGGATGGCGACTTCGTCCAGCTCGTCTACCGCAACGTGCTCGGTCGGATCGCCGACGACGAGGGCCTCGCCCACTGGGTCGGGGCGCTCAGCCGGGGTGAGGTGAGCCGAGCCACGATGATGATCGGCTTCAGCGAGTCGGAGGAGAACACCTGGCGGCTGCGGGCCCGCTACGACGACTCGGTCGAGCGACTCTTCCGGGCCTTCTTCGATCGCGCCCCCGATGCCGAGGGCCTGGCCTACTGGACCCGTCGGTACCTCGCAGACGGCGATCTCGCTGCCATCGCCGAGGCGTTCGCCCGGAGCGCGGAGTTCCAGACGACGTACGGCGAGCTCGATGACGAGGCCTACGTGGCCCTCGTCTACGAGAACGTGCTCGGCCGCCCAGCCGATGCCCCCGGCGCCGCCCACTGGGCGTCGATGCTTCGGACGGGCACCAGTCGCGGCACGATGATGATCGGGTTCAGCGAGAGCGACGAGTTCCGCGGCCGGGTCGCCACGGTGGGGCCCGAGCTGCCCGCTCCGGAGCCGGAACCCGAGCC
>JAHDCV010000008.1:0-2752 GCA_020629695.1 Acidimicrobiales bacterium
TTGTCGCCGACGGGGTCGGTGTGGTGCTGCTCGTCGGGCATCGCCGCCGAGTCTGACAGGTTCTCGGCGACGTCGGGTTCGGACGGCGACGGGGTGTCGGGGGTGGGTTCTTCGGTCATGGCTCCACCATCGAGCGAGTCGCCGTCTCACCCCATCGGGGATGCCTCGGGACCGACCCTGGCCGGCTCAGGGGCGGATCAGGGTCCACCCCGATGCCGACCGCGATGCGACCGTGCGACACTTGGTCGGACATGACCTCGACGACCCCCATCATCACGCCGCACTGGCAGGTGCCCGAGCTGAGCCCTCGGGCACTGCTCGGCGGCGTCGCGTCGGGGGTCGCCGACGAACTCGGTGTCGAACCGCTCGTCGTCCGGGTCGCGTTCGTCGTGCTGACTGGTGCCGGTGGCCTCGGCATCGCGCTCTACGGCCTGGCATGGCTCGGACTGCTGCTCTACTGGTCCCGTTCGCGACCCCTGCCCCGGACACGCACCGCCAAGGGTCGGTCGACGAACGAACGTCTGCTCGGCGTGATGCTCGTCGTCGGTGGCCTCTTCTACCTCGGCTCGAACATCGCGGTCGGCTCGACCGTCCTGGTCTGGGGTCTCGGCGCCGTCGGAGCCGGGGTGCTGGTGTTCTGGGGGCGTTCCCGGGACCGCTCGGCGGCCACGCTCGATCGGATCGTCGGTGCGCTGCTCGTGGTCGGCGGCCTCGGCCTCGCCATCTCCGCCGGTGTCGACGGGCAGGCGGTGGTGCTGTTCGCCGGGGCGGTGCTGATCGTCGCCGGTGTCGTGGCGCTCGCGTCGGCTCCGTGGTGGGTCTCCCAGCTCCGCGAACTCGACGTGGAGCGCCAGGCCCGGATCCGCTCGGACGAACGGACCGCCGTGGGAGCACACCTCCACGACTCGGTGCTCCAGACGCTCGCACTCATCCAGAAGAGCGACGATCCCGAACGGATGGTGACCCTCGCTCGCCGGCAGGAACGGGAGCTCCGGAGCTGGATCGATCGTGATCGCGCCGGATCATCGGCCGATTCGGTGCGCGCCCGGCTCGATCGGATCGCCGACGACGTGGAGGAGCGCCACGGTGTTCGTGTCGACGTCGTGGTCGTCGGTGGCGATCGGGAGACCGACGACGTCCTCGATGGGCTGCTCGCCGCGGCGAGCGAGGCGACGGTGAATGCGGCCAAGCACGCCGGCGTGGCGAGCGTCGACGTGTTCGTCGACCTCGGACGGGCGGATCGAGTCGAGCTCTTCGTGCGCGACACGGGAGTGGGGTTCGACCCCGATCGGGTCGATCCCAGTCGGCTCGGGGTCCGCTCGTCCATCATGGGCCGTATGGAACGACTGGGCGGAACGGCCGAGATCCACTCCGAGCTCGGACACGGCACCGAGGTGGAGCTGATGTTGCCGATCGAACCCGAACGCGCCGGCGCTGCCGATCGACCGGGCATGGAGCACCGATGAGCTACCAACCGACCGTTGTTCTCGTCGACGATCACGATCTCGTCCGGGCCGGCGTGCGGGCCGAGCTCGGGACCGGCGTGCACGTCGTCGGCGAAGCGGATTCCGTGGTCTCCGCCGTCGACGAGATCTGTGATCGCAACCCCGACGTCGTGCTGCTCGACGTGCACCTCCCCGACGGCACCGGTGCCGACGTCATCACGGCCGTGCTCGCTCGCGGGATCGACACGGCGTTCCTCGCGTTGTCGGTCAGCGATGCCGCGGAGGACGTGATCGCCGTCATCCGGGCCGGGGCCCGCGGGTATGTGACCAAGGCCATCACGGGTGAGGAACTCGTCGCCTCCATCATCCGGGTCGCCGAAGGTGATGCCGTGTTCAGCCCCCGACTCGCCGGGTTCGTCCTCGACGCCTTCAGCGGCTCGATCGCCGAGCCGGCCGACCCCGAGCTCGACCTGCTCTCGCCGCGCGAACAGGAGGTCATGCGCCTGCTCGCTCGGGGGTACGCCTACAAAGAGATCGCACGGCGCCTGACGATCTCCATCAAGACCGTCGAGACCCACGCCTCCAACGTGCTCCGCAAACTCCAGCTCTCGTCCCGCCACGAACTGTCGAGATGGGCGGCCCAGCGCCGCATCGTCTGACCGATCAGAACCCGAGGAACCCGCCCATGCTCTCGAGACTCGTCGACAACTGGAAGATCGCCGCCCCGATCGGGATCGTCGGACTCGGCGTGTTCGCCTTCCTGGCGTTCGGGGTGTTCGGCGTGCACACGTTGTTCGTCGACGACGTGGTCGACGAGGACGGCCCGGCCTTCGCGTCGGGCGCCGTGAGCCAGGACGTGCTCGACGAGATCGACGAGGTCATGGAGAACGAGGACATCCCGGCCGATGTCACGGCGAGCGAGGCCGACCCGATGCCCGGCGACATCGTCACCCAGTTCACCGGCTCGTTCTTCAGCCTCGCCCATCCGCAGGAAGGCACCGCCGTGGTGTTGAACGACGGAACGGCCCAGCGCTTCCTCCGGTTCGAGGACGACTTCGCCGGCGACAACGGCCCCGACCTCGACGTGTACCTCACCCGCGTCGAAGGTGGCACCGAGGTCGGCGGCAACGGCGACTACATCGATCTCGGCGACCTCAAGGGCAACATCGGCGCGCAGAACTACGAGATCCCCGAAGACGTCGACCTCGAGGAGTTCGACACCGTCGTGATCTGGTGCGTCCGCTTCGGCGTCAGCTTCGGCGCCGCCGAGCTGACACCGACCTGAGTTGTCGCCCGGCGGCACAACG
>JAHDCV010000008.1:2852-10552 GCA_020629695.1 Acidimicrobiales bacterium
GGCGAACGGCGGTCAGGCGAGTTCGGCGGCGACCTTCTGGAGGGTGGCGCGGGTGCGGGCGGCCGAGTCCGGGTCACCGACGAACTCGACGGCGGTGAAGTCGGTCGCTCCCGAGGCCGCGATGCGGTGGAGGTGGTCGGTCACCTGTTCTTCCGACCCGAACACGCAGACGTCTCCCACGTTCTGCGCACCCTCACGGTCGAGCATGGCCCGGTAGGAAGGCAGTTGGCCGTAGATCTCGAGCACGGCGTTGGCGAAGGCCTTCGAGCCCTCGACGTCGTCGGTCACGGCGACGGGGAGCGAACACAGCACACGCGGTGCCGGGCGGTCGGCCGATGCGGCCGCCTCGTTCATGACGGGTGCGATGTGGCTTTCGATGGTGGCCGGGCCGACCATCCAGAGGATCGTGCCGTCGGTGCGCTTGCCCGCGATCTTCAGCATCTGCTCGCCGAGCGCCGCGACCATCAGCGACGGCGGCGTGTCGGTCGGTCGGGCCTGCGGCTCGCTGATGTAGGTGAACATCTCGCCCCGGTAGTCGACCGCCTCGCCGGCCAGCAGTGGCTGCAGCACGTTGAGATAGTCGAGGAAGTGCCGGATCGGTCGCTCGAAGCTCAGCCCCCAACGATCTTCGACCGCGGGCTTGTGGGACAACCCGATACCCAGCGTGATCCGGCCTCCCGCGGCGGCCTGGGCGGTCAACGCCTGGGATGCGAGCGCCGACGGATGCCGTGGGTAGGTGGGAATCACCGCCGTGCCGAGCTCCAGTCCCGGCGCCGCCTCCGCCACCGTCGTGAGTGCGATGAGCGCATCGACGGCTCCGGTCTGGGCGAGCCACCAGCTCGAGAATCCGTCGGCCGCCGCCTGCTCTGCGTGGGCCCGCATGGCGGCGAGATCAGGGGAGCTCAGGAGGGACGAGGCGTTGATTCCGAGGCGCATGTTCGCAACCTAGGGGCAGGCGTTCGCTCTGGCGAGCCGGGTTCGGCCAAGCTGCGGGGGCGTCGACGGGGAGACCCCGACGTCGATTCGGGGTCCACTCGGGGTCCTCTCGGGGTCGATCCCGATGGGCGGTCAACCGGAGGGGCTGCACGATCGTCTCATGAACATCGCCCTGCCCAGACCGAGGACCCGCCCGATGCCAGAGACCACGATCCCCGACGATCCGACACTGCTCAGTGCCCGCGACGTCCACAAGACGTATCGGACCGGCGACGTCGAGGTCGCCGCACTCCGAGGCATCGACCTCGACATCCTCCGCGGCTCGTTCAACGTCGTCATGGGGCCATCGGGCAACGGCAAGACGACGCTGCTCAACTGCCTCTCGGGGTTGGACGAGATCGACCGCGGTCACGTCACGCTGGCGGGCCACGATGTGCACGGTCGCAACGACCGGTCCCGCACGCGGCTGCGGGCCGAGCGGATGGGGTTCGTCTTCCAGAGCTTCAACCTGCTTCCCGTGCTCGACGTCGCCGAGAACGCCGAGTTGCCGCTGCTCGCCGCCGGTGTCGGTCCGAAGAAGGCGCGCGTCCGCGCACTCGAACTGCTCGACCGCGTCGGTCTCGCCGACCGCGCCCGTCATCGCCCCGCCGAGCTGTCGGGCGGTGAGCAGCAGCGGGTCGCGATCGCCCGGGCACTCGTCACCGGACCCGACGTGGTCTGGGCCGACGAGCCGACCGGCAATCTGGATTCGGCGACGGCCCGGCAGGTCCTCGATCTCTTCCGGGAGGTCAATGCCGCCGGACAGACGATCGTGATGATCACCCATGACCCGTCCGTCGCCGGCGTCGGTGATCGTCGACTGGTCGTCACCGACGGCCGGCTGTCGGCCGACGAGATCGTCGGAGCTCGGCCATGATCACCATCGCCGCCGCCGTCCTGATCGTGCTCCTGGGCCTCGGGATCGGCCGCACACTGATCGGGCGCCCCGCTCTCGCCCGCCTCGCGCTCGGCAATGTCGCCCGTCGTCGTGGTGAATCCGCCCTCGTCATCGGCGGGTCGATGCTCGCCACGGCGCTCATCACGGGATCGTTCCTGATCGGCGAGAGTTTCGGGACCTCCATCCGCTCGATCGCCGGTGAGGAGTTGGGGCCCATCGACGAGATCGTCCGCGTCGACAGTCGGGACGAGGCCGACGTCGCTGCGGCGACGATCCGATCGAGCGCCCTCGCCGACATCGACGGCCTGTTGCCGGTGACGCTCGCCGAAGTCGGCCTGATCGCCGCCGACGGCACCGTCGTCGGCGATGCCGCCATCGGTGAGGTGGATCTGGCCGCCGCCGTCGAGTTCGGTGGTCGGCCCATCGACACCGGTCTCGCCGTCGTCGGTCTCGCCGACGGGGCCGCCGCCGCACTCGAGACCGACGCCATCGTCGTCGCGGCCGATCTCGCAGACGAGCTCGGCCTCTCCGTCGGGGACGTCCTCACCCTCGCGGCGGGAGACCTCGAACTCGAGATGCACGTCGTCGCCATCGCGGAACCGTCCGGCCTCGGCGGGTTCCGGGATGCATGGATCCCGTCGGGTGCGCTCACCGATCGCCTCGATGGCGCCGACGCGGTGACGACGAACCTCGTGCTCGTCTCGAACACCGGTGGTGTCCTGGACGGTGCCGAGCGGACCGGCAGCGTGGTCGCCGATCTCGAGTCGTCGCTGTCGGGCCTCGGGGTCGACCCCACCGATCCGGTCGTCGACGACACCAAGGCCGACCTGCTCCGGGCGGCCGACGAGGCAGCGGCGGAGAACACCGAGCTGTTCGCGACCATCGGCGGGTTCAGCGTCGCCGCGGGGATCCTGCTCGTCGTGAACCTGTTCGTGATGCTCGCCGAAGAGCGGACGGTCGAGCTCGGCACGCTCCGTGCCATCGGATTCGACCGTCGGCGGGTCGCCGCGATCCTGCGGGCCGAGGGGCTGGTCTACGGCGCCCTCGCCGCCGCGGTCGGCGCTCTCGCCGGCATCGGCGTCGCCGGCCTCGTCATTCGAGCAGCGGCGTCGCTGTTCGACGACTCCGACTTCACGGTGCGTCTCGACGTCGCTCCCGGTGCGCTGATCTCGGGCTTCGTGATCGGCCTCGCGATCTCCCAACTCACCGTCACGGTGACGAGCGCACGGATCGTCCGACGCAACGTGATCGCCTCGCTGCGTCAGCTCCCCCAGCTGCAGCGTCGGGTGCCCGGGCGGGCGGCCACGATCGCGTCGACGGCACTCGCGGTCGCCGGTGTGGCGATGTATGTGCTCGCCGGTGACGTCGGGTCACTCCTGATCCTCGGGCCGGTCCTCGCCGTGGCCGGACTCATCCCGCTCGCCGCTCGGATGATCGGGCGCAACGCCGCAGCCATCGTCCTCGGGTCGGTCGCCTCGGTGTGGCCGCCACTCGCGTTCCGGGTGCACGAGACGACCATGTCGGACGCGGACGTCGACGTGTTCCTCACGCTCGGACTCGCACTCGTCGCCCTCGCCGCGATCGTGCTCGGTCACGCCGGGCCGATCTGGCGACGGTTGCTCGGCCGACGTGGTGGGATCGTCTCCCGGCTCGGGTTCGCCCATCCACTCGCCCGCCCCGGACGCACCGCGATGTTGGTGTCGATGTATGCCCTGATCGTGTTCACGGTCACCTTCATGGCCGCGATCAACTCCGTGTTCGCCGCTCAGGCACCCGCGTTCGCCCGTTCGGCCGGCGGAGACTGGTCGGCCGTGGTCGATCTGAACCCGACCGCCGAGGTGTCTCGCTCCGACCTGTCGGACCTGACCGGGATCGACGCCGTGGCGTCGACGACGCTCCAGCGGATCGAGATCGGCCGGGTGGTCTCCGATGACGAGGGTGCCACCACGATCGACGGCGACCGGCGGTGGCGGACGACGGCCGTGGACGCGACGTTCGACGACCGGACGCCGCCGGAACTCCGCTCGTTCGACGCCGGCTTCGCCGACGCCGACGCCGTCTGGGCGGCGGTCATGGCCGGCGACGCCGTCGTGGCGCCGGGGGAGGACGAGGGCGGCTGGGTCGCGGGCACCGTGCTCCGGCTGACCGATCCGGACCTCGACGATGGACCGACCCGCGACGTCGTCGTCGCCGCCACGTACCGCTTCGGGTGGTCGGTGGGCTCCGGGGTGTTCGTCGGCGCCGACCTCGTCGATGAGGTGCTCGTCGGCGACGCCGGACCCACCCGCTTCTACGTCGCGGGCGATGCCGAGGCGCTCGCCTCGATCGAGGAGCTCTTCGCCTCGGCCGGTGCGGACACCACCACGTTCGCGGGCGCGGCCCAGGAGGAGATCAGTGGCCAGCAGTCCTTCATCCGCCTGCTGCAGGGGTACCTCGGCATCGGGTTGCTGATCGGGATCGCCGGTCTCGCCGTGGTGCTCATCCGGGCGGTACGTGAACGCCGACGCCAGCTCGGCACCATGCGGGCGATCGGGGTGCCGTCGGCGCTGATCGAACGCAGTTTCCTGGTGGAGGGAGCGTTCATCGGCATCCAGGGCGTCGGCGTCGGCATCGGTCTCGGCCTACTGGCCGCCTGGCAGGTGCTGATCGGCACCTCGTCGTTCGAAGCGGACCTCACCTGGCACACCCCGTGGGCGGCGATCGCCGTGCTGACCGTGGTGGCGGTCGGTGCGTCGGTGCTCGCCGCGGTCGCACCGGCCCGCCGGGCCGGTCGGATCACCCCGGCCGTGGCGCTGCGTCTGGACCACTAGTGGCGACGCGGCCGCCCGCGACTACTCCTTGAGGGCCACCGCGTTGGGGGTCACGTTCATCGAGGGCTCGTACTCCGGGGCCGCGATGTCGCTGGCCTCGTTGCCCTGGGTGTCCTGGAGCTGCACCCGACAGCTCGAGCAGGGGCCGTAGAGCCGTTCGGTCGAGGTCTGCCCACAACGCGGGCAGGTGATGTCGACGTCGGCGACCAGATCGGCGCCGATCTGGTCCGACACCATCGACGGGCGGGCGGGCAGTGGGGCGTCGTCGGACATCAGCGGTTCTCGAAGATCGTGGAGAGGCCGCCGATGACCGAACCCTCACCCTGGCTGCCGCCGGGTTGGAGGTTCGCCACGACGCGATCCGCCAGGCGGTTGAAGGGGAGGGACTGGAGCCAGACCCAGCCGGTGCCCTGGAGCGTGGCGAGGAACAGGCCCTCGCCGCCGAAGACCATGGACTTGAGGTTGCCCGCCCGCTGGATGTCGTACGCGATGGAGGGCTGCATGGCGACGAGGCAGCCCGTGTCGACCCGAAGCGTCTCGTTGTCGAGGTATCGCGGGACGACCGTGCCACCGGCGTGGATGAAGACCATGCCGTCACCCTGCAGATCCTGCAGGATGAATCCCTCCCCGCCGAAGAGACCGGCGCCGAGCTTGCGGTTGAACGCGATGCCGACCTGGGTGCCCATGGCCGCCGCCAGGAACGAGTCCTTCTGGCAGATCAGTCGGCCGCCGGCCTTGGCCAGGTCGACCGGCACGATCTTGCCGGGATACGGCGCCGCGAAGGCCGCCTTCTGCTTGCCGTGTCCGATGTTGGTGAAGTGGGTCAGGAACAGCGATTCGCCGGTGAGTGCCCGCTTGCCGATCTGCTTCGCCTTGTTGAAGAAGCCGTCGGACGGGCTCGTGCCATCACCCATCTTCGACTCGAAGCCGATGCCTTCTTCCAGATACATCATCGTGCCGGCTTCGGCGATCACGGTCTCGCCGGGATCGAGTTCGATCTCGACGAACTGCAGGTCGTCGCCGTAGACGTGGTAATCGACTTCGTGGCTCTGCACGTGGAGCTCCCGTTGCTCAGGTGGGTCGTTCGGACGTCCAACCTAGTGAGCCGGACCGACGATCGCCGACCGCCGCGCCGACTGGTGACCGCCCCGAACGAGGGTGCTACGGTCTGGACTCCGATACGTCGTGTGCAGCGTGGCAGCGTCTGTCGACAAGCCATCATCTCAGGGGGGAACACACCATGGCCGAAGTCGTCCTGAAGGACATCAACAAGGTCTATCCGAACGGTTACCACGCCATTCACGACCTCAATCTGTCGATCGAGGACGGCGAGTTCCTCGTGCTCGTCGGTCCGTCCGGTTGCGGTAAGTCGACCGCGCTCCGCATGGTCGCCGGCCTGGAGGACATCTCCTCGGGCGACATGCACATCGGCGACAAGCTCGTGAACGACGTGCACCCGAAGGATCGGGACATCGCGATGGTGTTCCAGAACTACGCGCTCTATCCGCACATGTCCGTGGCCGACAACATCGGCTTCGCGCTCAAGCTGGCGAAGGTCCCGAAGGCCGAGATCGAGGAGCGGGTCACCAAGGCCGCACAGATCCTCGACCTGACCGAGCAGCTCGACCGCAAGCCGGGTCAGCTCTCCGGCGGCCAGCGCCAGCGTGTCGCGATGGGCCGGGCGATCGTGCGTCAGCCGAAGGCGTTCCTGATGGACGAGCCGCTGTCGAACCTCGACGCCAAGCTCCGTGTGCAGATGCGGGCCGAGATCGCCGGCCTGCAGCGGGACCTCGGCGTCACGACGCTCTACGTCACCCACGACCAGGTCGAGGCCATGACGATGGGCGACCGGGTCTGCGTGCTCAAGCGTGGATACCTCCAGCAGGTCGACACCCCGCAGAACCTGTACGACTCGCCGGACAACGTCTTCGTGGCCGGTTTCATCGGATCCCCGTCGATGAACCTGATGCGTGTGACGCTCGGTGGCACCGAGGACGCGCCCACCGTCGAGGTCGCCGGTCAGACCCTCGCATTGGACGCCGACGTGCTGTCCCAGCGGCCGGCGCTGAAGAACTTCTTCGGGTCCGAGATCGTGCTCGGGATCCGCCCGGAGGACCTGGAGGATGCGTCGGTCGCCACCGATCCCGATCCGGCCAAGACGATGACGTCCGAGGTGGCGCTGGTCGAGGCGTTGGGTTCGGAGATCATCGTGCACTTCCCCCTCGCGGTCGACTCGTTCTCGATCATGGACGCCGAGTTCGAGGGTGAGGACGCGGTGGAGGCGTCGAAGGACGACCAGGGACGCACCATCTACGTCGGGCGGTTCAGCCCCCGCTCGTTCGCGAAGATCGGGTCGTCCATCGACATCGTGATCGACACCGCCCGGTTCCACTTCTTCGATCCCGCTTCCGGCGAGGCCATCCGGGGTTGACCCGACCGGCCCCATGATCCCCGTGAACGGCCCGCCGGGAATCCGGCGGGCCGTTCCGCGTTTCGATCACCGGCATGGGCAATCACTCCCGGGGCGGCATGAGCACCCATGACGATGACCCGAGCGAGCGGCTACAACCTGCGTTGATCTCTTGTGGAGGGTTGATCGATGGAGATGAGTGACCTGCTCTGGGCACTCGGCGGTTTCACCGTCGGGCTGATCCTCTGGGCGATCTGGGGAAGCCGGGCATCCCGCCGGACGAACGAACTCGAGGCCGATCGCGATCGGCTGCAGCGCAAGCTGCGGCAGGCCAACGCAACGATCGAGACCCGCGATGCCGAGATCGCGGCGCTGGGCGCGCGGGTTGCTCCCGACGGGGTCGTCGCGGGCACTGCGAACCACGTCGATGTCGATGCCGGACTCGGTGTCGATGCCGGAGTGGCTGTCGATGCCGGAGTGGCTGCCGTTGCTCCGATCGCCGAACCGTTGACCGGTGAGACCTCCGGGGCCGAGACGCTCTCGGCGTCGGCCCTCCTCGAGGACGCCGAACTCGACGGGGACACACCGGCTGAGGAGCCGGTGCTGG
>JAHDCV010000008.1:10652-72911 GCA_020629695.1 Acidimicrobiales bacterium
GACGACACGGTGCTCGACGATCTGGCACCGGTCGATGTCGACGCCTCGGTCGAGGATCTCGAGGTCGATGCTCAGCGCGAGTTCGTCGTCGCCCGGGCGGCCGGGCCGACCGGCATGATGGACGCCGACGTGGCCGAACTCGACGAGGTCGCCGACCAGGCGGTCGCACGGGCACGTCATCTGAACGAGATGCTCGCCCAGGCGACCGAGCGTGTGGAGGCCGGCGATGCTCGGATCGCGATGCTCGAAGCGGCGATCGTGCGGGCCGACGAACGACTGCAGGCTCGCGACGCCAGCCTCGCCACGCTGACCGATGAGCTCGAGACGGCCAAGGCGCAGCCCGTCATCGACCCGGACCGGGTCGAGGCCCTCGAGGCCGAACTGGTGACCTGCCGCACCGCCCGGGCCGAGGCGGCCGAGCTCAACACCATGTTGGTCGGCGAACGCGACCAGCTCGCCGAGGCCCTGGACGCGACCGAGCGTCAGCTCCGGGTGACCACGAACGAGCTCGCCGAGCGTGAGTTGGCCTCGGTCGAGACCCGTCGGCAACTCGCTGCCATCCGATCACGGCTGGCGGGCATCGTCGACGGCGACGGCGTGATCGATCTCCGGGACTTCAGCCTGGCAGACTGAGGCGATGACCGCCTCGTTCCGTCCCACTCGGGAGAACCCCTGATGGGCCCGGTGTCGTTCGACACGATCGAGGTGGGCCACGATCGCATCCGAGCGCTGATCCTCACCGAACTCGTCAGTTCGGAAGGGATCCGCGCCGAGCTGCTCAGCTATGACACGGCGGGCCTGTACCAGCCCCTCTCGGGGCCGCAGCCGTACAAGCTGATGGTTCGGATCGAGGACGGCGAGCGGGCGCGGGCGCTCATCGCCGCGGCCGACGACGGTTCGCTCGCGATCGACAGCGACGTCGACCCCCAGGTCTGACTCTTCGGCAAAACCGGTGGCGGCCGCGACCGGATCGGCGAGACTCGGCCCCATGGTGACCCATCTCGTCCAGCCGCTCGTCCGGCCGCCTGACGCGATCGCGGTCGTGCCCGGATCGAAGAGCCACACCAATCGGGCCGTGATCTGCGCTGCGCTCGCCGAGGGTACGTCGCGGCTCCACAACGTGCTGGTCGCCGACGACACCCGAGCTGCCCTCGACGCCGTGGGCGGGCTGGGTGCCGATGTGACGCTCGACGAGCAGACCGGCGTCGCCACGATCGAAGGCACCGCCGGGCGACCCGAGCCCCGAACGGGTTCGGTCCACGTGAACCAGTCGGGCACCACCGGTCGTTTCGTCGTGCCGATGGCGGCGCTCGCATCGTCACCGGTCGTCGTCGACGGGCATCCCCAGCTGCGAGGACGCCCGTTCGGCCCACTCGTCGCCGCGCTCACCGACCTCGGCGTCGAGACCGACGGCGAGGTGCTGCCGATCCGAGTCGACGGGCGCGGCCGATCCACCGGGCGCCGGACGGTGCGCTGCTCGGGTTCGATCTCATCCCAGTTCCTCTCGGGGCTGTTGTTGATGGGACCGTGTCTGGCGGCCGGCCTCGACATCGAGCTGGAGGATCGACTGGTGTCGGTGCCCTACGTCGAACTGACGCTGTCGACGATGGCGGCGTTCGGCGCCCGGGTCGAACACGACGACCATCGCCGCTACCGGATCGAACCGACCGGCTATCGAGCGACGGACATCGCCATCGAGCCCGACGCATCGGCGGCGTCGTACTTCCTCGGGGCGGCAGCGATGACCGGTGGCACGGTCCGGGTGCCGGGTCTCGGCCGCGACACCGTGCAGGGCGACATCGTGTTCGCCGACGTGCTGGCCGACATGGGATGCGACGTCTCGGTCGACGACGATGTGCGCGTGACCGGGCCTCCCCCCGGCGAACTCCGCGGGATCGAGGTCGACCTCGCCGACGCCTCCGACCTCACCCAGACCCTCGCGGTGGTCGCCACCATGGCGGACCGGCCGACGACGATCGATGGCATCGGGTTCATCCGCCACAAGGAGATCGACCGGATCGCCGTGCCGGTCGCCGAGCTCGGCCGACTGGGGATCCGGGCCGACGCCCTCGAGGACGGCATCCGGATCACGCCCGGACGTCCCGCGCCGGGCATCGTCGACCCACACGACGATCACCGGATGGCGATGAGCTTCGCGCTGCTCGGACTCGTGCACCCCGGCATCCGGATCGACGACCCGGGTTGTGTCTCGAAGACGTTTCCGACCTACTGGCAGAGCCTCGACCAGCTGCGCTGAGCCGGGCGGGAACCGTCCGACTAGCGTGGCGCCGTGCGCGCCGCCGTCGTGACGGGACCCGAGCAGGTCGAGTTGATCGAGGTCGACGATCCCGTCGCCCTCCCGGGATCCGTGGTGGTCGACGTCTCCGCGTGCGGACTCGGCGGGTCGGATCGCGAAGCCGCGCGGACCGGCGAGTTGCCGGCGCCGGGGTGGTTCGGCCACGAATGGAGCGGCCGGATCGTCGCGGTCGGCGACGGCGTCGCGGAACGATTCGTCGGGGAGCGGGTGCTCGGGTCGGTGCCTCCGCCCTGCGGCCGTTGTCGGCGGTGCCGCGCCGGGCTGGGTGACCACTGCGAGCGAAGCCTCGCGTCGCTCGTCGGCGACGCCACGCTGGCGTCTCCCCACGGGGCCTTCGCACCGCGTCTCCGGGTCGAGGCCGATCGAGTCGTGCGCACACCCGAAGGCCTCGACGACGTGAGCGCGACCTTCGCCGAACCCGCTGCGGTCGCGGCGCACGCGCTCGCCCGTGCCGGTCAGGTGCTCGGCGAGTGTGTCGCCGTGGTCGGTGGCGGCACGATCGGGTTGCTCACCGTCGAACTGGCACGTCTGGCCGGCGCGGCCCGGATCCTCGTCGTCGAGCCCGACGGCGCCCGCCGTGATCTCGCGTGCACGCTCGGAGCGGATGCTGCGATCGCCCCGTCCGACGCCGCGGTGGAGTGGCTGGAGGAGCAGAGTCACGGACTCGGCGCCGACGTCGTCGTCGACTGCGCCGGCATGTCGGGTCGACCGCGACCGGACACGCCGACCCTGGTTCGCCACGGTGGCCTGGTCGTGGTGGTCGGCCGAGGTGGCGCCACCGCCCTCGATCCCGACGTCCTCGTCGTGCGCGAGGTCACCGTGCGCGGTTCGATCGGCTACCAGGTGGGCGACATGCGCCGGGTGCTCGCGCTGATGGACGAAGATCGCCTCCGCCCCGATCCGTTGGTCGGACCGACCATCGGCGTCGACGAGGTGCCGGTCGCGGCGCTCGCCGCGTTCGGTCCCGGTCGCATCATCGTCCGACCCACCGACTGAACGCCCCGGTGCGGCCCCGTCATCGGGTGGTGCCGGGTCAGACGTCCAGGTCGTCGAGGAAACCGGCGGCCCAGGCGCTGGCGTTGCTGCGTTTCACGACCCGCCGCATGGCCTGCATCCTGACCCGTGCCTCCTCGGGGTCGATGTCCAGGCCATGGCGGATCGAGGCTTTCACGCCCGCGATGTCGTAGGGATTCACCCGGATGGCCTCGCGGAGCTGGTGGGCCGCGCCGGCGAATTCGGACAGGACCAGCACGCCCGTGTCGTCGTAGCGGCTCGCGACGTACTCCTTCGCGACGAGGTTCATGCCGTCACGGAACGGCGTCACGAGCATCATGTCGGCGACGCGATACAGCGCGAGGAGTTCTTCGAAGCTGCGAGTCTGATGCAGATAGTGCACGACGGGGAACCCGACCCGTCCGAAGTCGCCGTTGATCTCGCCGACGAGCCGCTCGACGCGGTTCCGGAGGTCCTGGTAGGCCCCGACCTGGTCGCGGCTCGGTTCGGCGACCTGGACGTAGGTGACCTGCGACGGGTGGATGTCGCCGTCGGCGAGCAGCTCTCCGAACGCTCGGAGCCGGACGTCGATGCCCTTGGTGTAGTCGAGCCGATCGACCCCGAGGA
The DNA here is from genome assembly GCA_020629695.1 of Acidimicrobiales bacterium. Classification (GTDB taxonomy): domain Bacteria; phylum Actinomycetota; class Acidimicrobiia; order Acidimicrobiales; family SZUA-35; genus JAHDBV01. The sequence goes on from JAHDCV010000008.1 coordinate 14,590, forward strand.
TCACCCGATGCGGCTGGCCGAGGCGGGCGCGCAGATCGCGGGCGGCTTCGGTGATCTCGGGCCGTCGGGAGCCTTCGTCGTAGCGGTCCACGTCGATCCCGATCGGATACGTCCGCACTCGGATCTTGCGATCCTCGACGTCGAGCATCGAACGACCGTCTCGCGACGCCAAGCCGAGTGAGACTGCGAGCCGGTGGAAGTTGCCGGCACCGTCGGGGGTCTGGAAGCCGATGAGGTCGGCGCCGAGGATGCCTCGGGTCAGTTCCTCGCGCCAGGGGAGTTGATAGAAGAGCTCGGGTGGCGGGAACGGGATGTGGAGGAAGAACCCGATGCGCAGGTCTGGGCGGAGCTCCCGCAGCATTCCGGGCACGAGCTGGAGCTGGTAGTCGTGGATCCAGACGGTCGCGCCCTGCTCGGCCGTGGCGGCCGTCGCCTCGGCGAAGCGTTGGTTGACGAGCTTGTATCCGTCCCACCAACTCCGGTGGAACTCCGAAGGTGCGACCTTGTCGTGATAGAGCGGCCAGAGGGTGCCGTTCGACATGCCGTCGTAGTGGCGGGCCTTCTCTTCCTGCGTGAGCGGCACCGGGACCAGACGGAGGCCGTCGAGCTCGAACGGCGCCGTGGGGGTGTCCTCGATGTCGCCGGCCCAGCCGATCCAGGCCGACCCCGGCTTCGATTGCATCGTCGGTGCGACGGCCGAGACCAGACCGCCCGGTGACGTGACCCAGCCCTGCGCGCCGTCGTCGTCCTCGGTCCGACGAACCGGGAGCCGATTGGCCACGATCACGAGACTCGTATCGGGTCGATCGTCCATACCCGCAACCTACAGCGGCGGCTCTCGACGAGGGGCCTTCCCCCGGTGTCGGCGAGCGTTGTCCGGCCGACGTCGAAGCGGATCAGTCGAGCTCGAGGCGGCCGTCGGCGTCGACGGAGCCGGTTCGTCCCACGACGTCGTCCGCCATCAGCGCGGTCATGGTCGCGGGCTCGGTCGACCAGCCCCAGGTTCGTCCCCGGTCCGTCCGCAGGGCGACCAGCCCCCGGCTCGGCCCCTCCCGGTCGTGCATGACCGTCGCGGCCTCGACCGTCGCGGGGCCCACGTGCCCGGTGTCGTCCGGGGTCGATCCTGCGGCGTCGACCTCGTCTTGCACATCCGCCCAACGGAAGCCGTTCGCCGGGGGCTCGGTCGAATACAACCCGAGGGCGTGTTTGGTGAGATAGCCGCCATTGGCCGTCACGAGTCCCAACGAGCCGGGGTCGTCGCGGAGGACGCCGGCCATCGTGGCGATGGAGTGGGTGACGTAGTTGTTCAGCGGCCCGCCAGCGAAGGGCAGCCCGCCGGTGACCGTGAGGCGTCGATCGGGATCGAGACCGAGTTCGGCCACGCCGACCTGGACCGCCGAGGGGAAGCACGAGTACACATCGACGTGGTCGGCTTCGTCGGGTGAACGCCCGGTCAGTTCGGCGAGTCGCCGCCCGGCGGCGGCGATGGCGGGGGAGGAGTGGAGGTCGCGCCGCTCGGTCACCGCGTAGGTGTCGTGGGCGTCGGTGCCGGCCAGGGGGAACACCCAGCGATCCCGCGGCACACCGGCGGCTTCGGCGGCGGCGACCGAGCAGAGGAGCAGCGACGCCCCCTGATCGAGGTCCCAGTTCGAGTTCATGGCCTTGGTGTAGGGCCACCCCACCATGCGGTTCGTCGGTGACGCCTCCCGGATCTCCGCTGCGGTCATCGGCGTCGGCGACCACGCGTGGGGGTTGGACCCGGCCACGGTGTTGAAGCCGGCCCACAGGCGGCTGATGACGTCGCGGTGTTCGTCGTTCGTCCACCCACGATCGGCCCGGATGGCCGACTCGAAGACGGGGTAGAGGTTGATCGGCTGTTCGAGGCCCCGGGCCCGTTCGACGTCGGTCGACATCGGCACGTCGGCCCCGAACCGCTCGGCCGCCGGCGCGTCCTGCTCGGTCCGGTTGTCGCCGAGGCCGGCTTGGCGGCGGCGACGTCCCGACCAGATCGCCTCCGCGCCGGTGATGGCCGCGACGTCGAGTTCGCCAGCGGCGATGCGCATCGCGACGGCGTTGACGAGCGACTGCGGGGTGTTGCCGCCGTGGAACGACATCAGGGTGCGGGCGCCGGGGGAGCCGACGGCGTCGGCGATCAGCCGTCCCGGATCGGGATATTTCCAGGCGCCGTAGACGACCGCGACCAGGTCGAGACGTTTCAGCAGTTCGGGCACGTCGGCATCGATCGCGGCTTCGACGACGGTCCGTCGCATGAGTTCGACGGCCTCGACCGCATCGTCGAGATCGTCGGGACGCTGACAGATCTGTGCGGCGCCGACGAGCACCGGGGTTCGGGGGTCGAGGGTCATGGGTCGGACCGTATTGCAGCCCCACCCGTCGGAGCGAGCCGGGTCAGGCGGTCAGGAGCACGCCCAGGAACAGGGTGACCAGCGCGAGGATCCCGCCGACGGCGCCCGTCAGCGCCCGGACCGGTGTCTTGTCCGTCGTCTGGTGGGCGAAGGCGGCCATGCCCGCGATCATCACCAGGAGGATCTTCACGCCGAGGGTCACGTGGTAGGCGGTCGAGACGTCCTCGCTCACGTTGAACAGGTTCCACATGCCCGTGACGACCACGAGCAGGAACGCCGGCCACGCGACCCTGGCGAAGCCCTGCGCGGCGGCCTGGGTGGCTTCGGGGCCGACCTTGCGGAGGCCGGGCACGACGCCGGCGAGCACGATCTGGCCACCGACCCAGACGGCGGCGGCGAGCACGTGCAGGAAGAGGCGGATGGTGTCGAGTGAGGGAGCGAGCACCGCTGGAACCTAGCCGCCGGCGTGCGGGCCCCCGACGGTCGTCTCGACCACACACGACCGAGCTGCCAACATGCGACCCATGTCTGCGTCGGCGACCTTCCCGTACTCCAAGAAGACCGCGACGATCGGTGGCCTCGAGATGGCCTACGTGGACGAGGGCGAGGGCGACCCCATCGTGTTCCTCCACGGCAATCCGACGTCGTCGTACCTCTGGCGGAACGTGATGCCCCATCTGGCTGGCCAGGGCCGGCTGATCGCTCCCGATCTGATCGGTATGGGCGACTCCCAGCCGTTGCCCGACCCGGGCCCCGGGTCGTATCGCTTCGTCGAACACCGCGAGTACCTCGACGGTCTCCTCGATCACCTGGGCGTGAACGAGCGGGTCACGCTGGTCATCCACGACTGGGGCTCGGCTCTCGGGTTCGACTGGGCGAACCGCCACCGCGACGCCGTGCTCGGGATCGCCTACATGGAGGCGATCGTGCGACCGGTGTCGTGGGACGAGTGGCCGGAGTCGGCCCGCAACATCTTCCAGACCTTCCGATCCGACGCCGGGGAGGTCGTGGTGCTGGAGAAGAACGTGTTCGTGGAGCGGGTCCTGCCCGCGTCGATCCAGCGTCCGCTGACCGAGGAGGAGATGGCGGTCTACCTCGCCCCCTACCGCGAGCCCGGCGAGAGTCGGCGGCCGACGCTGACCTGGCCACGGGAGATCCCGATCGACGGGGAACCGGCCGACGTCGTCGAGATCGTCCAGTCCTACGCCGACTGGTTGAGCAGCGACGGGTCCCCCGCCACGCTGTTCATCGACGCCGATCCGGGCACGATCCTGATCGGCCCCCAGCGGGACTTCTGCCGGTCGTGGCCGAACCAGACCGAGGTGACCGTCGCCGGTCTGCACTTCATCCAGGAGGACTCACCTGACGAGATCGGCCGGGCGATCGCCGGCTGGCGGTCGGGTCTCGTCTGAGCGGCGCCGGCGCGTGGCGCGCCGGACAGGTCAGCCGCCGAGCCCGGCCAGCACCTCGTCGAGTGACCGCAGCCCCTCCTGCAGAGAGGTCGCGAGCAGTTCGAGTTCGGTGCCCTCGATCGCGACCTCGATCGGCACGTTCAGCTGCACCGGGATGTCGACCTCGACCGGGACGGTCTCGTCGATCGGTACCTCCACGTCGAGCTGGATCGGCACGTCCACGTCGACCGGAACCGAGACGTCGACGGGCACCTCGAAGCCGAGGCCCGTGTCGATCTCGATCGTGGTGTCGATCGTCTCGGAGATGTTGATCGTCTCGTCGACCGGAAAGCTGATCGTGCGCTCGAGCCGGACGTCGGTGCGGATCGGGATGGTCTCGTCGATCGGCACCTCGAAGCTGATCGTCGAGGTCTTGAACTCCTCGAGTTCGGCGATGGCGGTCTCGACACCGTCGCTCACGAGCGGTTCGAGATCGACGAGTTGCTGCTGGAACCCGGTCACCTGGGCTGCGAACAACGCCGATCCGGCCTCGACGCGGGCGAGATCCTCCTCGGTCTGCTGGAGCCGCTGCCAGAGCACGCCGACCAGCAGGAGCGTCGCGACCAGTCCGATCCCGAGCGCGCCCAGCGCGACGAGCGCCCAGAACGGCAGCCGACGACGGTGTGCTGGTGCGGGCAGCGGGTCATCGATCGGTGCGGTCCCATCGTGTCCGTGGTCGTCGGCGAAGTGCTGCATGGTGGCTCCGGTCGGGGTGGGATCGGTGGGCTCGTCGTCGAGCAGGACGGCGGCGACGAGGCCGAGCGCGGTGAGCGCAGCGGCCGCGAGGAAGGTCTGGGCGATGGCCTCGGCGGTGAGCCGAGCCGACGCCTCGGCAGCGGCGGCGGCGAAGCCGGGATCGGTGATCGGAGGCAGTTCGATGGTCGAACGCAGCGCGTTGAAGCGTCGGAGCCCCCAGGCGGTGAGGGCCGCGAGTCCCAGACTCAGACCGAGCAGTCGCACCACCATGACCAGGCTGGCGGCGACGCCACGCCGGTCGACTCGTGCCCGATCGACCACGGCGGCGGTGGTCGGGGCGGTGATCAGTCCGAAGCCGGCGCCGAGCACGGCCAGTCCGGCCGCGAGGGTCGTGGTGGAGGTGCCGGGGGCCCACGTGCGACCCATGACGACGAAGGTGATCGCGGCGATCGCGAGCCCGAGCAGGGTGGGTCGACGTGGACCGACCCGCTCGGTCCAGCGCCCACCCAGATAGCTCGTCACGGCCATGGCGCCGGTCATGGCCGCGAGCGCCGCACCGGCCGCGACCGCGGCACGTTCGACGTCGGGCTCGACCGCGTTGACGAACAGCGGCACGTCCACCATCGCGATCACGAGCCCCGCGCCCAACGCCAGGTTGGCGCCGAGCGCCGCCCGGCTCGATCGGTTCGCGATCAGGGCCGGGTCGACGAGCGGATCGGGTCGGCCTCGTTGCTGGAGCACGAGTGCGACGGCGGCCATCGTTGCGGGGATCAGGGCCCAGCGCATGTCGGGGCCCGAACCTCCCGTCAGCTCGTCGAGGCCCGACACACTCTGGATCTCCGCGTTGCCGAGCAGCGCCAGACTGAAGCCGACGAGTGCCACGGTGAGCAGCGTGGTGCCGACCAGATCGATCCGTTCGGGCGGCGCGGGTCGGCGGTCGTCCGATCGATCGTCGCTGCCGAGCGCCCACCAGAGCCAGACCAGCCCGATGGCGACCAGCGGCAGGTTGAGCCAGAACTGCCAGCGCCAGGACGCGAAACGGACGAGCGCCGCGCCGTACAGCGGACCCCACACCCAGCCGAGCGTCTCGATGGCGGCGAGGACGCCGAGGGCCCGCACCCGACGGGCGACGGGGTAGGCGTCGGCGACGACGGCGAGGGCGACCGGGACCATCGCACCACCGCCCAGGGCGGTGAGCACACGACCGACCAGCAGTACGGGGTAGGAGGACGTCGCCGCGATCACGACCGACCCGACGGCGAACGCGAGATAGGCCACGGTCAGGACCCGGCGGCGTCCGACCAGGTCGGACACCCGGCCGGCGATCGGCATCACCGCGATGAACGCGAGGAGGTAGACGTTGACGATCCAGGAGGCGTCGTCGATGCCGTCGGGGAGCACGAGGCCGACGTCGTTGATCATCGGGCGCAACATGGTCGACACGACCGTCAGGTCGTCGGCCGCGATGAACATCGCGAATCCGACGGCCGCGAGGATCGCACCGGGGGAGCGGAGCCGTTCGTCCCGGGCGGGCGAGGGCAGGCGCTCGGCCGGCGAGGTGGCGTCAGCCATCGAGGTCGGGCGGCTCGATGGTCACCTCGGTCCCGTAGTCCTCGAGCTCGAGGATCCAGGCGGTCGTGGCGCCGTCGATCGAGGTCTCGAACTCGGCCCGCACGACGGCGGCGGTGCGGACGTCGAGCCACAGCTCCACCGGCGTGTCCTGGCGAGCGGCGAGGCCGGCGGTCACCCGTCGGATGTCATCGCCCGTGGCGACGGCTCGGAGATGGTGCCCGAGATCGTCGGTCCCGATCGTCTCGACCTCGGTCAGGTTCTCGATGAGCGGGCGCCAACCCTGTTCGGGATCGAAGAACCGGCTCGGATCGAGCCCGTAGCTCTCGGGCAGTGGTTCGAACACGCCGGTGATCGGATTCGAGAGCCAGGCCTCGGCGTCGATGGCGATGGCGCCGAGCTGGGTCCGGAGCGACTCGTTGACCTCGACGGTGAGCAGGGCGTCGGCCTTGGCCGGCACGACGAAGCGGCCCTCGACGTCGACGAGTGCCAGCGTCCGGAGCGGGTCGATGAACACCGGGTCGCCGTTCGCTTCCAGCCGGAAGCGCACACTCTCGACCGCGGCCATGGTCTCGGCCGACGTGGCGGTGAGTTGCTCGGCGTCGAGCGGAAGCACCGGGCCGGAGGCTTCGGGGAGACTGCAGCCGGCGAGTGCGATCGCCGCGATGGCCAGGACGGCCGTCGCGGACCGGATCATTCGATGCGCGGAGTTCCGGCGCGCCCGGACGGGGTCGTGGAGGGAGCGCGGGGTGTGGGTCTGGTGCGGCATCGGGTCCTCGTCGTCGAGCGTATCGCCCAGGGTGGTCGAGATCCGGGCAACGGCGACGTTGGGTGGTCGCGGCACCACCCAACGGAGGGACCCCACGAAGAACGGTCCACCACCCACGAAGAGTGGCGACTACAGTGCTCGGTGGGCGGAGTTGGTGTCCAGGGATCGGTTTCCATGGCTCCAACTCATGAACGACTGCTGAAGCGTCTCGCGACGACATTCGGTATCGCGATCGCGCTCCTCCTCGCCCTCGGCGGTGTGGTGTCCGCGCTCGACGAGAGTCGGCCGAACCTCGCGACCCAGGTCGCGATGGAGCAGGGCCCCAACGGCGACCTGCCGGATCTCGTGGTGCTGGTGCGCGACCTGCCGGCCGGCGCCGACTTCGCCGCGGTCGATCGATCGGTCACCGCGCTCGACGAGGTCGAGTCCGTCGTCGTCGAGGCCAACGGGGCCGACCAGGCGGTCGTGCACGTGTCGCTCCACGCCCGGGCCGGTGCCGCCACGCCCGATCTCGTGCTCGACACCGTCGCCGCGGAGGTGCCCGATGCCGAACTGATCCTCGGCGGACGGGTCGCGGTCGATCGGACGTTGGTCGACCGGGTGAACCGGGCCCTCGTCGTCGCAGTCGTGCCCGTGCTGGTGCTGATCGCCGCATTCGCCGCCGCCACGATCGGCACCGCTCGAGCCCTCGTCGCCGCCGGGTCGATCGCGCTGGCGACACTGCTGTCCGGTCTGGTGGCCGCACAGCTCGTCGGATCGTTCGACGGCTCGCTCGGCTCGACCGCCATGCCGTCGGTGCTGTGTGCGGTGTTGATCTCGTCGGTGCTCACGTTCCGATTGCTCGACTGGTTCACCCAGCCGATCGGTTCGGACCCCTCGGCCTGGGTCCGTCTCTCCGTTCGGTCGCTGATCCCCGAGGTCGTCCTGCTCCACGTCGGTCTCGTCGGCGCGGCCCTCGTCGTGGAGCTGATCGTCGGTCCGGCCCCGATCTCGGCGGTGGCGTTCTCCTCGATGGTCGCCACGGTCGTCACCCTGGCCACCGTCGCTCCGGGTCTGGCCACCTTCGGTCCCCTGGTCGACGACACGATCTTCCGGCCCTTCAACGTCCGGATCCCCGACGGGCGGGACTTCCCCCTGGCCGTCCTCGGCGGCTTCGCCTGCTTCCTGCTGGCGCTCGGACTCTTCGCGACCCGCGCGCCGAGTCGTGAGCTGCTCGACGAGTCGGCCCTCGCCCCGGGCGTCGCGGCCGATCGAGTGGCTCGTGAGCTCGCCGCACTCGGCGGCGATCCGACCTCTGCCATCCTGGTCGAGTTCGATCCGGGCGCCGACGCGGCGGCCATGTCGACCTGGGCGGCGGCTGCGTCGCAGATCGGTGCGGTGGCCTGGGTCGAGACCTCTGCCGGTCGGTTCACCGACGGTGTGTTGGCCGAGGGCGCCGCCGCATTCGTCGACGAGACGACACCTCGCGCCGTGGTCACTCCCGTGGGAACCGCTCGGGCCGTGGCCACCCAGCGCCTCGTCGACGCCCTGCCCGCCGTCGGTGGGTACGACGGACAGATCACGCTGCGCGGTACCCCGATCGCCGCGGGCTCGGCGGTCGAGGGAGGCACGCTCCAGCTCTGGCTCCTGATCGGTGCCCTGTCGCTCGCCGGTGCCGCCGCCGTCATGTTGCTCATGGGCGATCTCATGGTGGCCGCCTCCTCGGCGGCGCTCCGGCTCCTCGGCCTCGCCGCCCTGGTCGGGGTCTACCGGTTGGTCGCCGGTGAGACCTCGTCGATCGAGGCCCAGATCCTCGTCCTGGTGGTCGGTGTCGGTGTCGGGCTGTTCGAGTTGGGCTTCGTCCGTCGGCTGTCCCTCGGTCGGGACGGCCTCGCCGGGAACGGTCTCGTGACCTCGGCGCTGTCGCGCGACGGTCGGGCCGGCATGGTCGGCCTCGTGATCGTCGCCCTCACCTCGCTCGGTCTGGTGGCCAGCGACCTCGCGATGCTGCGGCGTCTCGCGGTCGGCCTCGTGGCCGGCATCCTCATCGAGCTGGTCGTGGGGATCTGGTTGTTGCGGCCGGCCCTGCTCGCCGACCTCGCCGGCGTCAGCAACACCGCCGCCGCGGCCCGCCGCCGCGGCGACCTCGTCGCCGCCGCCGCCGAACAGGCGACGCTGCCGGCGCCGAGTTTCGCCGCCGCGACGACGCTCGTACCCGACACCAGCGCCGGTCTCCCGTCACCGGCGATGGCGGGTGCGGTGCCGTCCGCCGGAGCGGCCTCGATGGGAGCCGGTGGGCTCGCCGCCTCGTCGGGACCCACGTCGGCGACGAATGCCGTGGCCTCGGCTGCGATGTCGCCGGGCTCGGCCGCGGAGGCGCCTCCGGCTGCTGGCGGAACGGCCGCCCCGGGCACCGGCGGTCGGGTCGCCCCGAGCGCTCCGGAGTGGCGTCGCATCATCGGTGGCCTCCTCCGTGCCGAGTTCGACTTCCAGGCGGATCCCGGATCGGCCGAGCTGGAGACGGTCTTCGTGGAGAAGACCCCGCTCTGGGACGAACTGGTCGACCATCACGCCAAGCTCCGCGCCGCCGGCGTGCGGGTCACGGGTCGTGGCCCGATGGTCCGGGTCGCCCGGGTCATCAACGACAGCTCGCCCGTGACACTCGAGATCACCGTCGACCATCCCGTGCGTCACCTGATCGACGGTCAGGGCCGTGTCGTCGGCCGTCGCGCCGCCGAGCGGCGCAACGGCATGTTGTGGCTCGTGCAGGATCCGTCGGGTCGATACCGGATCGCCGAGGCGGTCGACCTCGGCACGGCCGCGGCGACCGAGGACGAGGCGGCCATCTCCGTCGTCGAGCAGCCGTCGATCGCCATGGCCTGACCGATCCCGATCGCCCGCCGTGGTCGTCGTTCCACCCGGACCTCGGTGCTCGGAAATCCGCAGCCCGATGTCGGGGTTACGATCCCGGCCGGGGTGACGCGCCCCACATCGACCAACCGAGGGGCCTCCCATGGACATCGCTGATTCCGTGCTCGATCTGATCGGCGCCACGCCGATGGTCCGGCTGCGTCAGGTGGTCGACGGCATCGACTGTCCCGTCGTCGTGAAGTACGAGGTGACCAACCCCGGAGGGTCGTCGAAGGACCGGCCCGCGTTGTACATGATCGACCAGGCCGAGGCCGAGGGCCTGCTGCAGCCGGGTGGCACGATCATCGAGCCGACGTCGGGCAACACCGGTGTGGGCCTCGCGATCGTCGCGGCGCAACGGGGCTACCGATGCAAGTTCGTCGTGACCGACAAGGTCGGCCCCGAGAAGGTGGACCTCCTGCGGGCCTATGGCGCCGAAGTCATCGTCTGCCCCGTCGCCGTCGCGCCGGAGGATCCGGCGTCGTACTACTCGACCGCGGAACGCCTGGTGAAGGAGACGCCCAACGCGTTCCGACCCAACCAGTACGCCAACCCGGCCAACCCGGCCGCCCACTACGCCACGACCGGTCCCGAGATCTGGAACCAGACCGATGGTCGCATCACGCACTTCGTCGCCGGTGCCGGCACGGGCGGCACGATCTCGGGTGTCGGCCGGTATCTCAAGGAACAGAACCCGGACGTCCAGATCGTCGCCGCCGACCCCGAGGGCTCGGTCTACTCCGGTGGTTCCGGTCGGCCGTACCTCGTCGAGGGTGTGGGCGAGGACTTCTGGCCGACCACCTACGATCCGTCCGTCGTCGATCGGGTCATCCCGATCTCCGATCGCGACTCGTTCCTCATGGCCCGCACCGTCTCCGAACGCGAGGGTCTGCTCATCGGAGGATCCTGCGGGACGGCCGTCGCCGCGGCGCTCCAGGTGGCGGCCGAGAACGGTCCCGATGATCTCGTCGTCGTGCTCACCCCGGACTCCGGCCGCGGGTATCTGACCTCGGTGTTCGACGACAAGTGGATGGCCCGGTTCGGCTTCCTCCACGTCGCCGACGGTCCCTCGGTCGGCGACATCATCGCCGACAAGGGTTCCGATCGTCCCGCACTGGTCTACGTGCAACCCAGCGACCGTGTGCGGGACGCCATCCAGCTGATGCGGGAACACGACGTCTCCCAGTTGCCGGTGGCCAAGAACGAGATGCCGCTCGCGAACGCCGAGGTGCTCGGATCGATCGACGAACTCCGCATCATGGAGTCCGCCTTCGGTGAGACCTCCGTCCTCGACCGCTCCGTCGAGGAGGTCATGAGTCCCCGCCTCGCGACGATCGGCGTCGGCCAACCCGTGCGCGACGCCGTCCAGATGCTCGACCTGTCGCCCGCACTGCTCGTGCTGGACGGCGGTCGTCCCCGTACCGTCATCACCCGCGCCGACGTGTTGTCGTTCCTCTCGCTCGACACCGCCCAGGCCGCCACGAGCTGACCCGGCCGAAAGGTTCCACCATGACCGAGAACGAGCGCCCCGACGGCTGGGGCTTCGAGACACGCGCCATCCACGTCGGCCAGGACCCCGAGCCGATCACCGGTGCGGTCACCGTGCCGGTGTTCCAGACCTCGACCTTCGCGCAGGAGGCGGTCGGGAAACACTCGGGGTACGAGTACGCCCGAACCGGCAACCCGACCCGGACCGCCCTGGAGACTGCGTTCGCCTCGATGGAACACGCCGCGTTCGGTGTGGCCTTCGCCTCGGGACTCGCCGCCGAGGACGCGATCCTCCGCCTGTTGAGCCCGGGCGATCACGTCGTGATGGGCAACGACGCATACGGCGGAACCTTCCGGCTGATCTCCAAGGTCTTCGGGGCCATGGGGGTCACCTGGTCCGCCGTGGATCTCACCGATCCGTCGACCCTGGCGGACACCTGGCCGGCCAACACCAAGCTCGTGTGGGTCGAGACACCGACGAACCCCCTGCTGACGGTGGTCGACATCGCCGAGGTGGCCGGCATCGTCGACGCCCACCCCGAGGCGAGGCTCGTGGTGGACAACACCTTTGCCACGCCGTATCTCCAGAATCCGCTCCTCCACGGCGCCGACATCGTGGTGCACTCGACCACGAAGTACCTGGGTGGTCACTCCGATGTGGTCGGCGGGTTCGTCGCGACGAACGACGGTGAGGTGGACACCCACCTGCGGTTCATCCAGAACGCCGTCGGTGCCGTCCCGGGCCCGTGGGACTGCTACCTCACCCTGCGCGGCGCCAAGACGCTCGGCGTGCGGATGGACCGGCACCTGACGAACGCCGCGGCGATCGTGGATCAGCTCCTGAGCCACTCGGCGGTCTCGACCGTGCTGTATCCGGGTCTCGACACCCACCCGGGGCACGCCGCCGCCGCCCGGCAGATGTCGGGCTTCGGTGGCATGGTGAGCTTCCGAGCCGCAGGCGGACGGGACGCGGCGATGCGCATCGTCGAAGCCTGTGAGCTGTTCACGCTCGCCGAGTCGCTCGGCGCCGTCGAGTCGCTGATCGAGCACCCCGGCGTCATGACCCACGCCTCCGCCGAGGGGTCACCTCTCGAGGTCCCGGACGACCTCGTGCGCTTGTCGGTCGGCATCGAGTCGATCGCCGACCTCCAGGCCGACCTGGCGCAAGCACTCGACACCGTCTGAGATGGCACCGTCGAACCGGGTCGCGGTCGAGCCGGCCAGCGGTCGATTCGAGGCGCTGCGCGACGCCGTCGTGGCCGGAGGCGGCTCGATCGTGGACGTCGCCGACGCCGAGGCGTTGGTGTGGGCCGACCCGTCTCGCGCCGCAGAGTTGACGGCGCACCTGCACGACGGCATCGGTTGGGTGTCGCTGCCCTTCGCGGGGATCGAGAACTACGCGACGTCGTTGGACACCCGTCGGGTGTGGACCGCGGCGAAGGGTGTGTACGCGCGGCCGGTCGCGGAGCACGCACTCATGCTGGCCATGGCGGGGCTGCGTGGGATGTCGACGTTCGGTCGCGCCTCGACGTGGTCCGCGCCCGAAGGTCACAACCTGGTCGATGGCCGGATCACGATCTTCGGCGCCGGTGGGATCACCACCGAGCTGATCGGGCTGCTCGCCGGCTTCGGCTGTGAGATCACGATCGTCCGCCGTCGGCCGGATCCGGTGCCCGGCGCCGCTCGTGTCGTCGCCTTCGACGACCGCGTCGAGGCGTGTGCAGGTGCCGACGCCGTCGTCCTGGCACTCGCCCTCACGCCCGAGACACGGCACTGCATCGGGGCGGCGGAGCTCGACGCCATGCCGGACCACGCCTGGCTGGTGAACGTCGGGCGAGGTGGGCACGTCGATCAGCAGGCGCTGCTCGGTGCGCTCGACGGTGCCTCGATCGGTGGAGCGGCGCTCGACGTGACGGATCCGGAGCCGCTTCCGGTGGGCCACCCGTTGTGGTCGCACCCACGGGTGCTGATCACCCCCCACATCGCGAACACGCCGGAGATGGGCGTGCCCCTGCATGCCGCCCACGTCCGCCGGAACACGATGCGCTGGCTCGCGGGCGACGAACTCGAAGGTGTCGTCGACGCTGATCTCGGCTACTGACACAGTCACCACGCAGTGTGGTGTCGGGTCGCGGCCGTCGTCACGAAATCGTCAAAGCATTGACGGGTTTGAGCTTGAGTGGTGACCACGGTCTCACTACGGTGACCCCGCAGTGCCGGGGAGCGGCGCTCGTCCGCCGACCTGGTCTCGGCGGACATCACGTCTAGGGGGATCACGTGGCCGTCGTCACCGAGCCGAATCACGCACCCGATGTCGGGGCCGGATATCCGACCGTCGCTTCGCGAGCACGCGAGTGGGCCGCGTCGAAGCCCGCACAGCTCGCGATGCGCGAGAAGGACTTCGGGATCTGGCGTGAGTACACCTGGGGTCGCACCTGGGATCTGGTGCTCGACGCAGCCCACGGACTGCTGGCCCTCGGCGTGGACGTCGGCGACCGGGTCACGGTGCACTCAGAGGATCGGCCGGAGTGGGTCATCATGGACCTCGCGACCGTCGCCGTCCGGGGTGTCACGGTGGGGCTGTACCCCACGAACCCCTCGGCCGAGGTCGAGTACACCCTGAACGACTGCACGCCGAAGGTCCATCTCGCCGAGGACCAGGAGCAGGTCGACAAGGTGCTCGACCTGCCGTCCGACAGCTTCCCGAGCGTCGACAAGGTCATCTTCGTCGAACCCCGCGGCGTGCGGAAGTACGACGACGACCGCCTCCTGTTCTGGGACGACTTCCTCGCCCTCGGCCGTGAGCACAAGGCGGCCAACCCCGGTGCGGTCGAGGCGCTGATGGCCGCCGCGGACGCCGACGACGTGATGACGCTCGTCTACACCTCCGGAACGACGGGCCCGCCGAAGGGCGCGATGATCACGAACGCCAACTGCGAGTTCGGCATCCAGACCACGGTCGACACTCCCGAGCGCATGCCGGGCGGCAAACTCCCCGGCCCCGAGGACCAGGTGCTCACCTACCTCCCGTTGTGCCACATCGCCGAGCGCATCTTCTCCACCTGGCATCTGGTCGGGCGAGGGGTGGTGCTGAACTTCGCCGAGTCGGTGGAGGCGGTCAACGCCAACCTCCGGGAGATCCAGCCGACGCTGTTCTTCGCCGTACCCCGGATCTGGGAGAAGCTGATGGCCGCGGTCATCATCCGCGGCAACAGCTCCAGCCGGTTCAAGAAGCTCTGGCTGAACATGACCATGAAGTGGGCCGGTTGGATCGGTCGCCAGCGTGTGGCCAACAACGGTGACTGGACCCCGCTCACCCGGGTCGTCTACGGCGTCGGATGGTTGATCGTGTTCCGGGCGCTGCGGGAACGACTCGGCATGCGTCGGGTCCGTTGGGCGGGCACGGGTGCGGCGCCGATCGCCCCCGAGGTGCTCGAGTTCTTCCTCGGCATCGGCCTCAACGTCTACGAGTTGTACGGCATGACCGAGAACACGGCGATCGCCACGGCCAACTTCCACGGCCGGGTGAAGGTCGGCACGGTCGGTGAGCCGTATCCGCAGATCAAGGACGGGTTCCGGATCGACGACGAGACCGGCGAGATCCAGTGCAAGCACGGTGGCGTCTTCGTCGGCTACTGGGGCAAGCCCGAGAAGACGGCCGAGACCTTCACCGAGGACGGCTGGTTGATGACGGGCGACGTCGGGGAGTGGGTGGACGGCACTCACGTGAAGATCGTCGACCGGATCAAGCACATCATCATCACGGCCGGCGGCAAGAACATCTCGCCGTCGGAGATCGAGAACACGCTCAAGACCTCGCCGTTCATCAACGAGGCGATGGTGATCGGTGATCGACGCAAGTACCTCACGGCGCTCATCAACATCGAGCTCGACACCGTCGGCGACTGGGCGCTGCGACGCAACCTGCCCTACACGACCTACAAGGACCTCACCGAGAAGTCCGAGGTCATGGAGCTGATCTCGGCCGAGGTCGACAAGTGCAACGAGAAGTTCGCACGGGTCGAGGGCATCAAGAAGTTCCGACTCATCCCCAAGGAGCTCGACCATGAGGACGGCGAATTGACCGCCACGCAGAAGCTGAAGCGCTCGTCCGTCGAGGACGCGTTCTCCGAGATGATCGAGGAGATGTACTCGTGATCATCTTCTGGCAGACCCTCGCGAAGGCGATCGCGCTGGGTTCGATCTACGCGATCATGGGGCTCAGCTTCGTGATCATCTTCAAGGGCACCCAGGTGCTCAACTTCGCCGCCGGTGCGCTGTCGATGGCGGGCGCGCTGTTCATGTCGATCCTGGTGGTCGATCGGGGCTTCCCGTTCCTGCCGTTCACCAACCCGCTCGCTCCCGCAGACGGTGAGACCGCCGGGCTGGCGTTGTGGATCGTGCACCTCGTGATCGTGCTCATGATCGCCGCTCTGATGGGCCTGGTGATCGAACGGGTGGCCATCAGACCGATGGTCGGGCAACCGCTGTTCGCGATGGCCGTGATCACGCTCGGCCTCGAGATCGCGATCCGCCCGTTCAACCTCGATGCCACCGCCATCAGCGGTCGGAGCATCGGTGTGCCGTGGGGAACCGAGACCTGGGAGATCGGCGGTGCGATCTTCCCGAAGAGCTATCTCGCTGCCGTGGTGGCCGCGGCGATCGCCTTCGTGGCCGTCTTCTTCTTCTACCGGTCACGATTCGGCGTGGCCATGCGGGCCGTGGCCTTCGACCAGGAAGCGGCCATGGCCCAGGGCATCAACGTGGGTCGTGTGTTCGCGATCGCCTGGGCGTTGGGCGCCGCACTCGCCGTGCTCGGTGCGATCTTCTTCGCCATGTCGCCGTGGCCGCCCGCTGGCACGGTCTCGCTCGAGATCCATCCGATCTGGGTCTTCCGGGTGCTGCCGGTGATCATCCTCGGCGGCCTCGACTCCGTCGCCGGTGCGGTCGCCGGAGGGTTGATCATCGCCATCTTCGAGATCTTCGCCGGCCAGTACCTGTCGCAGTGGACCTCGATCCTCGGTCCGGGTTACTCGACGATCGTGCCCTACCTCGTGATGTTGGTGGTTCTGCTGGTTCGGCCCTACGGCCTGTTCGGCACCGAAGAGATCCGGAGGGTCTGACATGTCATTCGGACGCCCACTGCTCCGCACCTCCTACGAGGCCGACGCCGCCATCCTGCCCACGTGGTTCCAGAAGGGGTCGGCGATCGTCGCACTCCTCGGCGTCACACTCATGGCCCTGGGCTTCGGGCCCCTCGAGGCCATTCCGAAGTTCCTGCTCGGCAACACCTGGATCAACCCGGTCACCATCACCGTGGTGTTCGCGATCGCCGCGCTGGGGATCAACATCCTCGTCGGCGTGACGGGCCAGGTCTCGCTCGGCCATGCGTTCTTCATGGGCACCGGCGCCTACACGGCCGTGATGCTCGGGGGCAACGTCGGCGAGGAGGAGAGCTGGAAGGCCTGTGTGCCATTCCACGACAACATGGGACTGCTCGCCGAACAGGGCGAGTGCGGGCTCGGACTGCCGATCTGGATCTGGCTCCCGGCCTCCGGCGTCGTCGCCGCCGCGATCGGTGTGCTCGTCTCACCCGCCGCGGTGAAGGTACGAGGCCTCTACCTCGCGATCGTCACCGTCGGGCTCGTGTTCATCGGTCTCCATCTGGGACGCATGCTCCCCGAGTGGGCGGGCGACTTCGAGTCCGGCCGGAAGTGGCCGAAGCTCGACCTCCGCCTCTGGAAGGAAGAGACGCCGCTGGTCGAGATGACCGAGGACGGGAAGTGGTTCGGCCTGATCCACCTCAGTGAGGAGCAGAAGCAGTTCTTCTTCCTCTTCTCGATCATGCTCCTGATGCTGTGGTTCGCGAAGAACCTGGTCCGCAGCCGGACCGGCCGAGCGCTCCAGGCCATCCGCGACCGCGACGTCGCGGCCGAGGTCATGGGCGTGCCCGAGTTCAAGTACAAGCGCATCGGCTTCGCCATCAGCTCGGCCTACGCGGGCATCGCCGGAGCGCTCTTCGCCTCGCTGAACGGTCGTGTGTCGCCGGTCGACTTCGGACTGCTGCTTTCCGTCGACTTCATTGCGATTCTGTTGATCGGCGGCGCCGGCACCATCGCGGGCACGATGCTCGGCACCGTGTTCGTGGAACTGCTGCCGGAGGTCGTGGAGAAGTTCACGGCGTGGATGGCCACCAAGCTCGACGCCGGTGGCCCGGTCGGCCTCATCTCGAACTTCCTGCTCACCGAGGGCGGCGAGGGCGACTTCGGGCCGATCTCGATCGCGACCGTCGCTCCCGGCTGGCCGATGAGCACGTTCCAATGGAACTTCGTGATCTACGGCGTGCTCATCGTCGTGTTCCTGATCTTCGAGCCACTCGGCCTGTTCGGCGTGTGGCTCAAGGTCCGCAATTACTGGAAGGGCTGGCCGTTCAGCTACTAGCTGCGCTGGCCTGTTCGTTCCGTCAACGATCTTCGGCATGGGTCACGACCCCGCCGTGGAAACAACCAACTAGGGGAGGAATCCTGTGAAACTCAAGCGCTTGCTTGCACTTCTCATGGTGTTCGGAGTGATCGCTGCTGCCTGTGGCGGTAGCGATGACGACAGCGCCAGCGAGGAGACCGACACGACCGCCGCCGCCGCTGAGGAGTCTTCGGACGACGATGCGATGGAGGAGGAAGACGATGCGATGGAGGACGACTCCCCGGAGCCCGCCGCCGAGATCGCCACCGACTTCGGTGTGACCGAGGACGAGATCCGGGTCGGCATCAACGCCGATCTCTCCGGTCCGTTCGCCGCACTCGTCTCCGAGATCGTCGAATCCCAGGTGGTCTACTGGGAGATGGTCAACGAGGCCGGCGGTATCGCCGGTCGCAACGTGGTGCCGGTCATCCTCGACTCGGGTTACGCCACCGACAAGGGCATCGAGAACTACGAGGAACTCGCGCAGGAGTCCGAAGAGGGCGTGCTGATGATCTCGGAGAACACCGGTTCCCCGATCACCGCCGCCATCGCCGAGGACGCCAACGACGACAACATCCTCGTCATCCCGCTGTCGTGGGCTTCGCTGTGGCCGGCCGAGGAGAACTCGGCCATTCTCGGCAAGCAGACCACGTACTGCGCCGAGTCGATGAACGGCGTCGAGTGGCTCAAGAACAAGGTGGAGGGCGACGGCAAGGAAGCCAAGCTCGCCATCATCTCCCGTCCGGGTGAGTACGGCGAAGACGGTCACGTCGGCGCTCAGCTCGCCGCCGAGGCGCTCGGTATCGAGATCGTCTACAACGGCAAGGGTGAGGTGGCCGGCGACGACCGCACGGCCGTCATCTCCCAGCTCGTGGAGTCCGGAGCCACCATGGTGTGGACGACCGTGACCCCCGGCGAGCTCGCCGACGTGTTCGGTCAGGCCGTGTCGCAGGGCTTCGAGGCTGACTGGTCCGGCAACGGTCCGTCGTTCTCGTACCCGGCGCTGCTCCCGACCGACCTCGCACCGGCCTTCGACCAGTACTACTGGCAGTCGGGCTACAACACGGTGTGGAACGGCAACGACTCGCCGGGCATGCAGCAGCTCGTCTCCGAGATGACCGCTCGTCGTCCCGACGCCGTGCTGTCGGACTCCTACATCACGGGCTGGATCGAGGGCATCATGGTGCAGACCATCCTCGAGCAGGCCGCTGCCGCCGGTGACATGACCCGTGAGGGTGTCGTCGCCGCTGCGCAGGACGTGACGGTGGACTTCATGGGTCTGGCGCCGAACCAGGCGTTCTTCGGGGAGTACAACGACATCCTCGTCCGTGAGAGCTACATCTTCGACATCGACGCCACGGCGTTCGACCTCCAGCCGCTCAGCGCTGGTACCGGCTCGTCCGGCCTCATCCCGATCGAAGAGGGCTACGTGGGCAGCGCGCTCGCGAGCTACGTCTTCGACGGTCCCTGCATCTGATGCATCCGGCCCGGGGTCGAGCTCCGCTCGATCCCGGGCCCTGATCCCGCTCCGGTGGGTCCGCTTCGGCGGGCCCACCGGAACGGAATCGTTCCATCCAACGTCCCGGACGGGACACTCGGCTGAAGAAGGAATGCCACGTGCTCGAAGTCGCAAACCTCGAAGTGGTCTACAACGAAGTGATCCTCGTACTCCGAGGCCTCTCGATCGAGGTCCCCGAGGGGAACATCGTGGCGCTGCTCGGTTCGAACGGCGCCGGCAAGACGACGACCTCTCGTGCCATCACCGGCCTGCTCGACAATCACGAGGGCAAGGTCACGAAGGGCTCGATCACGTGGAACGGCAAGGACATCACCCACACGAAGCCCTCGCAGATCGTGCAGAGCGGCATCGCGCAGGTCATGGAGGGACGTCGTTGCTTCGGTGAGCTCACCGTCGACGAGAACCTCGCCACGGGTGCCTTCACCAACAAGGCGGGCCAGAAGAAGCAATACGAACGGGTCATGGAGCTGTTCCCCCGTTTGCAGGAGCGCCGCAAGCAGCTCGCCGGCTACATGTCCGGTGGTGAGCAGCAGATGCTGGCGATCGGCCGGGCCCTCATGGCCGAGCCGAAGCTCCTCATCCTCGACGAGCCTTCGCTCGGTCTCGCGCCGCTGCTGGTGCAGCAGGTGCGGGACGTCATCAAAGAACTCAACGCCGACGGCATGTCCATCCTGCTCATCGAGCAGAACGCCATGATGGCGCTCTCCATCGCCGACTACGGCTACATCATGGAGAACGGCAAGGTCGTGATGGACGGCGACGGCAAGAAACTCCTCGGCGACGATGACGTCAAGGAGTTCTACCTCGGTCTCCATCAGGGCGACGACGAGGACAGCGGCCGGAAGTCCTTCAAGGACGTCAAGCACTACAAGCGTCGGAAGAAGTGGGCGTCATGAGCCATCTGCTCGAAGTCGACAACATCGTGCTCCGCTTCGGCGGGGTGACCGCCATCGACGGGGTCTCGTTCCACGTCGACGAAGGCGAGCTGTTCGCGGTCATCGGCCCGAACGGCGCGGGGAAGACGTCGGTCTTCAACTCGCTGTCGCAGGTCTACCGACCGCAGGAAGGCGACATCAAGTGGAAGGGGTCGTCGATCATGGGGCTGCGCCCCGACGCGGTCGCCGAGCTCGGGATCGCCCGCACGTTCCAGAACATCGCGCTGTTCGGACAGATGACGGTGATCGACAACCTCCTCATGGGGCGCCACATCCGGATGAAGGGCAACTGGTGGCAGAACATGCTCTGGAAGGCCTCCAAGGCCGAGGAGATGGCCAACCGGGAGAAGGTCGAGGACATCATCGACTTCCTCGAGATCTCGCCCTATCGCAAGATGCCGGTCGCGCTGTTGCCCTACGGCATCCAGAAGCGGGTCGAGCTCGGTCGAGCCCTCGCCATGGACCCCGAGCTGCTGCTCCTGGACGAGCCGGCCGCCGGCATGAACCTCGAAGAGACCGAGGACATGGCCCGGTTCATCCTGGACATCCGTGAAGAGCTGGGTATCGCGATGATCCTCGTGGAGCACGACATGGGTCTGGTCATGGACATCGCCGATCGGATCCTGGTCGTCGACTTCGGCAAGCCGATCGGCACGGGCCTCCCTGAAGAGGTCCAGCAGAACCCGGACGTCATCGCCGCCTACCTCGGTGGGGACTTCGTCGACCTCTAGAGAGAGATCTCGGGATCGGCGACGCTGAGCGTCGCCGATCGCTGCAGATTCCAGCAAGCGGCCCCGCGTTCCGGCGGGGCCGCGGCGCGTACCGGCATCGCTGCAGACGATCTAGCCTTGCGCTCGTGACCGACGTTCGACCTCCGTCCCGCCTCCAGCGTCTCCTTCGGGTCCTCGTGCGGTTCACCACGCCGAGACACGAGCGCCCGCCAGCATCGATGGCACATCAGCGTGCCCGACTCGAGTCGGAGACCTTCGGCCGACACGGCGGATTCGGCTGACCAGCCCGCGGCCGACTGGCCGTGCGCTCGGGCCGGGGATCTCCTGAACGTCATCTCCGCGGCGGCTCGCCTCGAGCTTCCGGCACGGACGCGACACGGCCCCGTCCGTGGGCGGGCGGGGCCGAGTGCTTGCTGGAGTTGCAGTGCTGGGACGACAGAACCTGTCGCCGCAGCCTGGGATTTGGGATCAGAGGATCTGGGAGAGGAACAGCTTCGTGCGGTCCTCGGTGGGGTTGGTGAAGAAGTGCTCGGGCGTGCCGATCTCGACGACATCACCGGATTCCATGAACACGATGCGGTCGGCGACCTCGCGGGCGAAGCCCATCTCGTGGGTCACACACACCATGGTCATACCCGACTGGGCCAGGCCCTTCATCACGTCGAGCACCTCGGAGATCATCTCGGGGTCGAGGGCGGAGGTCGGCTCGTCGAAGAGCATGATCTTCGGCTCCATGGCGAGCGATCGGGCGATCGCCACACGCTGCTGCTGACCACCGGAGAGCTGCCCGGGGAACTTCGCCGCCTGCTCCGGGATGCCGACTCGTTCGAGCAACTGCATCGCCGTCGCCTCGGCCTCCGCCTTCGGGCGCTTCCGCACCCAGATGGGGGCGAGGGTGACGTTGTCCAGCACCGTCAGGTGCGGGAACAGGTTGAACTGCTGGAACACCATGCCGACCTCGGAACGGATCTTGTCGATGTTCCGGACGTCATTCGAGAGCTCGACACCGTCGACGATGATGTCGCCTTCCTGGTGGACCTCGAGTCGGTTGATACAGCGGATCAGGGTGGACTTGCCGGAACCCGAGGGGCCGAGGACCACCATCACCTCGCGGTCCTTGACCGTGAGGTCCACACCCCGGAGAGCCTGGAAGTCGCCGAACCACTTCTTCACGCCTCGGCAGACGATCATGTCTTCCCGGGCGGCGAGCTCGTCGCTCATACCGGCGTCGATGACCTTGCTCATGCTGAGCGCTCCTTGTTGTGATTGGTGTAGGTGAGAGTTTCGAGATTCATGTCAGGTGTTTCGTGTGCGAGTTGTGAGCGTCAGCGAGCAACTCGGTAAGTGAGCGAAGCGAACGGCAGTGAGCGAAGCGAACGGCAACGGCATCATCGGCTGCCCACGCCGAGCTTCTCCTCGAGGCTGCGGGACGCCCGCGACATCGAGTAGGCGAAGACCCAGTAGACGAACGAGACGAAGAACAGCGCCGTCAGGCTCTGGCCGAGGAAGGCCGGCTGGGAGGCCACCGTCTGGTTGCCGACCCGGAGGAGGTCGAAGCCGCCGACGATGGCGATCAGCGACGTCTCCTTGAAGGTGGCGATCGCCTGACCCACGAGGTTCGGGATCGAGACCCGCAGCGCCTGCGGGAGCACGATGAACGCCGTCCGCTGTGCTGTCGTGAGGCCGAGGGCGTCCGCTGCCTCGAACTGACCCTTGCGGATGCTCTGGAGGCCGCCACGGATGTTCTCGGCCATGTACGCCCCCGAGAACAGCGTGTAGCCGATGAAGATGGCGGCGAGTTCGGACAGCTCCATCTCGCCCGGGAGGAAGAGCGGCACCATGATCGAGAAGAAGAACAGCACCGTGATGAGTGGGATACCCCGCACCACCTCGATGTAGGTCGTCGACAGGATCCGGAAGATCGGCAGCGTCGAGGTCCGAGCCAGGGCCATCAGCGCCCCGATGGGGAACGACGCCAGCATCACGTAGTAGGCGATCGTCAGCGTGAGGGCGAAGCCACCGATGAACGGCGGTGCGGCGATGTCGAGCGTCGACGGCGTGTTGATGCCGGTGATCAGCCAGTGGGTCAAGGCGACGAAGCCCATCCAGATCCCGGCGTAGCGCAGACGCACGGAGCGTTCGCCGGCGAACGTGGCGGCGGCCAGGGCGAACAGCGCCAGGAAGAGAATCGACAGGCGGATCTTCTGGAGCATCGAGACCACGCCGAAGAAGGCGAGGATCCACGTGAGCGCCGCCGTGCCGAGGAGGAGTGCGCCCACGATCCGGGCGATCTCGCCCCGAACCGGCTCGGTGAGCCAGTAGAGCAGCGCACCGCCGCCGAGCCCGAAGGCGAGGGCGATCGGGATGTCCACGGCGAGCACGTAACCCCAGTCGAAGGCCGGGTCGCGCAGTACGAGGAACAGCAGGAACGCCGGGCCCATCACCCACCACACGATCATCGCGAGCTGGAGGATCCGCCGCGGCACGACCCGGGCGAGTGCGCGGGCACCGAAGAACGAGCCGAGCAACAGCCCCATCATCACCGTCCACGGCTGCTTGGTCGTGATGTTCACGGTGCCCGGCTCGTCGATGTACTCGCCGTCGAGGAACTCGTTCTGGCCCCACGGCACGATCCAGACGAGGACCATGACGAACACGGCGAAGCCGACGAGGAGCGACCAGAACGGCAGCGTCTGGCCGTCGGGGAGCGCCCGACCGGCGAGCCAGGCCACCACACCGATGGCGACACCGACCGCGATGAGGCCGAGGCGCCACGATCCGCTCACGGGAGTCAACACGCCGATGACGGCGACCGCAGCGCCGAGCCCGATGGTGGATTGCACGATCTTGCTGGTCCGCACCCTCGGCTCGAACCCGAACGCGATCAGCGTGATGCCGACCGCGACGATGAGGGCACCGAGTGAGAACCACATCCGGGCGAACTGTTCGAGTGGGTAGTTGAAGGTGAAGAACGTCCGACTGTTGGTCAGCACTGCGTCCCAGTTGCGTTCCTCGGCGACGAGCTTGCCCAGCAGCCAGCTGAGGATCTGCCACGAGATGAACAGGAAGAAGAAGGTCTGGAGCGCGTTGCCCCATGAGGAGAAGAGGTTCTCCCTGGCCCACACGACCGGCCCGGACGGCGGTGGTTCCGGGGCGAGCTCGTCGACCGGGGGAGGCATCGTGATGTCGGTCATGTCAGCGCTCCACGATGGCGAGTCGGCGGTTGATGTTGTTGACGATGAACGAGATCGTCAACGAGCAGGTCAGGTAGAAGGCCATGAACAGGCCGAACACGGCGAGTGTCTGATTGTTCTTGTTGTAGATCGTCTGGCCGATCTGCACGAGGTCGGACATGCCGACCGCGATGGCGAGCGACGTGTTCTTGGTGATGTTCAGATACTGGTTGCCGAGCGGCGGCATGATCACCCGGAAGGCCTGCGGCAGGATCACCTTGCGCAGGGACTGCATCCGGCTGAGGCCGAGGGCGGCGGCCGCTTCGGTCTGGCCCTTCGGCACCGCGAGCACACCACCTCGCACGATCTCGGCGATGAAGCTCGCGGTGTAGAGCACGAGGCCGAAGAAGAGGGCGG
Organism: Acidimicrobiales bacterium; assembly: GCA_020629695.1. Taxonomy (GTDB): domain Bacteria; phylum Actinomycetota; class Acidimicrobiia; order Acidimicrobiales; family SZUA-35; genus JAHDBV01. The sequence goes on from JAHDCV010000008.1 coordinate 39,055, forward strand.
CGAAGAACGGTGTCATCGTCAGGCCCTCGGGCCCGTAGTTGGCGAAACGGCCGGTGCTGAGCGTCGGTCGCATGGCGTCGATCGGACGATTGCCGCGACCGTTGCCGAACTTGTCGGCGAACCACTGGATCAGATCGCGGAGCCCGTCGACGAAGAGGTCGCCGATGAGACCGGGCACGACGACCCAGATCATGACGCACGCGATCAGGGCGCCGACGCCGGCGAAGATCATCCGGAAGTAGTCGTCGTCGGTGAGCTTGGCGAGCCCGGCCGGGGTCCGGCGGGAGTCGAGGAAGTTCTTGATGAACAGCGCAGCGGCCCCGATGGCGAGAGCGCTGAGCACGAGCTGCATGGCGGGTCGTGGGATCGAGCCCCAGGCGTCGGAGAGACCGCCGAAGACCGAGCCGAGGAAGCCCATCACCGGATTGGCGAACCAGGCGATCACCGCGGCCACCAGGGTGATGCCGGCGACCTTCAGCCCGACCTTGTGGTCGCCACCTTCGCGGTCCTGCTTGGCTTGGAGCTGCCTGCGGGCGAAGACGATGCCGACGCTGAAGACGGCCATGAGGGCGAGGAACTGGTAGAAGCCGTCGGCGTAGAAGACACGGGGAAGCGCCAGGCCTCGTTTGGAGATGTCGAACCAGAACCTCGTGTCGGTCGCTCCCTCCTCGGGCCCTTCGAGGTCGGGGAGCGAACCGAGGATGGCAGCGGCGAGCAGGATGAGCACGAGCACCGGGATGTTGCGGAGGGTCTCGATGTAGACCGAGGCGGCCTTCTGGGCGACCCAGTTGGTCGAGAGTCGGGCGAGGCCGATCACGGTGCCGAGGATCGTGGCGGCGAAGATGCCGGCGATCGCGACGCGGAGGGTGTTGCTGGCCGCCGAACGCAGCGCTTCCCACATCGTGGCCGGCACCGTCGAGATGCCCTCGGAGAGCTGGATGTTGGCGGGGCCGTCGAGCCAGTCGTAATCGACTTCGATGCCGCCGGCGGCCAGGGAGTCAGCGGCGACGGTCGACAGGAACCAGAAGACGCCGATGACGAGCACGAGGACGATGATCTGGACGACCCATTTGAGGACGCCCGCATCGCGCCACAGCGGTGGGCGTTGTTGGGAAGCGTGGGTGGTGGCCACGAGATGGTGCTCCGGTGAACTCGGTAGGGAAGAAACGGGAAACGTGAAAACCCGAACGGGGGTGGACCAGTGTGGTCCACCCCCGTCAGTACTGCCGCCTGAACGGATCAGGCGAGGAAGTGGTCGATCAGCGAGCCGGCGGGGCGTAGATCAGGCCGCCCTCGGTCCACGGAGCGTTGGCCGAACCCTCACGGGAGAGGCCCACCGGTCCGAGGTTCGACTCGAAGATCTCGCTGTAGTTACCCACCTGCGAGATGACGTTGTAGAAGGCGTCGGCGGACAGGCCCATGGCCGTCTGCAGCTCACCCTCGCCACCGAGGAGGCGGATCATCTCGGGAGCGCCACCGGAGAGGGCGGCATCGACGTCGCCGGAGCCGACGCCGTACTCGTCAGCGATGACGGTGGCGTAGACGACCCAGTTGACCACGTCGGCCCACTGCGAGTCGTTCTGGCCGTACACGGGGCCGAGGGGCTCCTTCGAGATGGGCGTGGGCGGGAAGATGACCCACTCCTCACCGTCGGGCTGCTGCTCGGCCTTACGGCCGACGAGAGCGGAACCGTCGGTCGTGATGACGTTGCAGGTGCCGTCGATGAACGCATCGGTGACCTGGTTGAAGTCCTCGAAGGTGTTCAGCGTGATGTTGATGCCCAGGACGGCGGCGAGCTCCGAGATGTTGGTCTCGGTGGTCGTGCCGGCGTTGGTGCACACGGTGGCGCCGTCGATCTCGGCGACAGCGGAGCTGCCGGTGAAACCGTCGGACGCGCGGCCCATGAGCTGCTGGCCGTCGTAGTAGGTGGTCGGACCGAAGTCCATGCCCACATCGGTGTCGCGGCTCTGGGTCCAGGTCGAGTTCCGCATGAGGACGTCGACGTCGCCGGTCTGCACGGCGGTGAAACGCTCGGCAGCGGTGAGGGCCACGAACGTCACGGCGTCGGCGTCACCGAGCACGGCGGCGGCGACGGCACGGCAGTAGTCGGCGTCGAGACCGGTCACCGAGCCATCGGGCTGGGTGAACGAGAAGGCCACGGCCGCACCGGACACACCACAGTTCAGCGAGCCACGTGCCTGAACGGCGGCGAGAGTGCCGCCGCCCTGGGTCAGCTCGACCTCGTCGTCGGAGTCGCCGGAGTCGCCGGAGTCACCGGAATCCCCGGAATCACCGGAATCGTCGCCCGAGCTGTCGCTCGAGGTGTCGTCAGAAGTGCCGTCGGCGCTGTCGTCCGCGTCCGAGCCGCAAGCTGCGGCGACGAGGACGAGAGCGAAGAGCATCGCCAGAAGGCGAAGAAGCTTCGAGTTCTGCATTGGTAGGGGTTCCTCCGCGACAAGAACTGCGCGACCCATCTTCGGGTCGTACTCCACAGCTCCGGTCGAGGGCGAAAGCTAGCCACTCGACGACGGTGTGTCCTGCGCCACTGGGGCGGTTTACGACTTCGCAACACTGCGTTCCCTAATTCAGGGGCGACGCGATCGCGTATTTCGATGATTACGCAGGGACGCATAGGTGCGAGTGATGCGCCTTGTTCGGGTGCCGATGGCGGGGCCGGTGGGCTCAGCGCTCGACGAGGCTGACCTCGAGCGTCAGTTGCTGCCCGTCGAGGGTGCCCGTGGCCACGGCCACGGCGTTGTTGAGATGGGCGAACTCGTCGTTCGCCGTCTCGAACACGAGCAGCTCCATGGGGCCGGTGGCATCCCCACGACCGATGGCCCGATACGAGATGACGCTGCGACCTTCGCCGATTCGTCCGCGGATGTCGAGCGACTGACTGCCCTCGGCCCCGACGTTGACGTAGTCGACCCCGGAAACGGGGCGGTCGCCATCCCAATGTGGAGAGGTGGCGGTGCCGCTGAACGGGACGTCGAGGCGCATACCGGTGGCCACACCACCGATCGGTACGAAGGTGAGGTCGACGGCAATCGTGCAGAACGGGGTGAGCGTGGCCATGGGGAGTCTCCTGTCGGGAGGGTCGGTGGCGCCGTCCTACCAGACGGCGCCGGGGTCGAGCGAGATGACCTCGCGGAGTTCGTCGTGGAACGCGGCGAAGCCGGGATCGCGCACGGTTCGATGACGCTGTTCGTCGGTGCCGACGGGCCAGTCGATCGTCACGCCGAGCGTCTCGAGCTGCTGCGAGATCGTCGTGCGCCATGACATCGCCAGGTCGGCACTGGACGATGCGACCACACCCTCGTCGATCGCGCCGCGCTCGGACGCGACCGGATCGAAGATGCCGACGGCGATCGGCAGCAGTCGATGGAGTGCGGCGATCACGATCGGACGGGCCTCGCCGCTGGTCAGGAGCCGGCGCATGAGTTGGTCGGCGTGCTGGCGGTGGAACGACTCCTCACGATCGACGAGACGTGCGAGGACCGCGACCTCGGCGACCGATGAATGCGCCAGCGCCTGCCAGCGCAGTCGCTCGGCGTGGTCGTACAGCCAGTGGCGGACGAGCGCGTCGGACCATTCCGGGGTCGAGCGTTCGGCGAACCAGCAACTCCGGTAGTCGGCGGCGTCTCGGAGCAGTGCGAAGCGGTCCACGTCGTCGGTGAGGAGCTGGTAGAGCTCGAGCGCGTGACCCAGTTCGTCCTGGGCGATCGAGCAGAACGCCAGATCCTCTTCGAGGAACGGCGTGACACCGATCCACGTGGCGTGTTGCGCGCCGATCATGTGCTCGTCGTCGGCGAGCGCCAGCAGGTGCTCCCGCGCGGCGGGGGAGAGGTCGATCATGCGGTCTCCCGCTGTTGGCGTCGTCGTTCGGCGATCGCTGCGCCGTCGTTGTGGCGATGGGGTTTGTCGTGGTTCCCCCGGACGAACGCAGGCGGGCCGACGACGATGTGCGTGCGGTCGACGAGCCAGAGGTCGTCGCCTTCGCCGCGGCGCACGTAGGCCTCACGTGCGAGGGTCACTCCCAATTCGGCGTCGGCTGCGTCGATCGCACCGACATGGCGGAACTCGTCCTTGCCGGCCTTCTTCAGGAACACCTCGAACGTCCGCATCAGCGCAGAACCTCGATCACGTTGCGGCAGTCGTCGCACCACGCGACCGAGCGGCAGCGTGTCGGGCCGGAGTCCGAGGTGTCGCGGACGGCGGAGGTGGAGCCGCACACCGGGCAGAGCAGCGAGCCATCCGGTTCCCGGATGATCACGCCGTACTCCTCGGCGAGGCGTGCCCGAGTGCTCGGACGAACCCGATCGGTCGACCACGGTTCGTCCGACCAGGTCACCCGAACGTCGTCCGACGGCTCGAAGGCCCGACGGATGTCGGCTTCGATGAATCGCAGTGCGGTGCACCCACGGAATGTCGGGACGAGCTCGACCGAGACCCGCCCGTGTCGCCGGGCCACGGCCCCGACCATGCCGAGACCGACGATCGAGATGCCCGGGAACTCCGGGTCGTCGACGAGTTCGAGTCGGTCCATCGGAGCGAGCTCGAGCCCGCCGAGTCGGACGGGGCTGGTCGTCATGACGCCGCCGCCAGCGCGTCGCGGACCCAGGCGGTGTCCGCGTACGAGCCGGCCGCCGTTGCGATCCTGCGACGCGAATCCGGCCCGCCGTTGCGCATCGTCGCCCGGAGCTCGGACCAGTCGATCTCGGAGATCAGCCAGCCGTCGACGGGGTCGTGGCGGAGCCCGGAGTCGGGGATGTCGAAGCCGTAGCCCTGCAGCAGCGGGACGTACTTCTGCACGTAGGCATGACGGAGGACCTCGTTCCGTTCACTCTTGATGTGCCAGGCCAGGAGCGGGTCATCGGGCGAGGAGTCGGGGCCGAACAGCTGGACCGCCGGCATCCACCACCGTTCGAGGGCGGCCTGGAACATCTCGTGCTGGATCCGAGTGCCCTCGGCGATGCGGAGCAACATCTCCTCGCCGTGGCGCATGTGGAACCCCTCCTCGGCGATGATCCGCTTCAGCACGCGTTTGTACGGCCCATATGAGCAGTTCTGGAACACGGCCCGCTGTGACGCGAACGCCGCGGCGTCGACGAGGTAGGCGATGGCGATCTGATCCGCCCACGTGACGGCCTGGTAGTGGAACACGTTGTGGAAGCGCGTCCGCCCGGCGAAGAGATCGGCCAGCATCTGCTCCCGGTCTTTCATGCCCATGTCGGCGGCCACCATGTAGAGGAGGTGAGCGTGGCCGATCTCGTCCTGGGTCTTGGCCAGGAAGATCTGCTTCAGGCGCAGGCCGGGCGCGCGGGGAATCCAGTCCCGTTCGGTGAGGCCGCCCATGAGCTCGGAGTTCGCGTGGAGCTCGATGAAGCGGAAGACCTCGGTCCGGTAGGCCTCGGGCATGTCGTCGTGGGCCTCGACGATGCCGCCGTCGTCGAGAAACGTCTCGAACTCGTCCATGTCGGCCCAGCTCCGACCCACGGGAGGGCCGGCGAGACGGTCGGCGAGCGTGGCCGGTGTGGGATCGAGCAGGGTCATCACAGCTCCCGGAGGTCGTGGGTTCGGGCGAGCTTGCCGCCTTCGGATCGGGGGACCGAACCCGGCGGTTCGACCGTCGTGGCCACGCCGAGGCCGAGCGTCGAGCGCAGCGCCTCGGTCACCTCGAGGGCCAGCCGCTCGTCGTCGCCGTGGTGGGCCGCACTCGGTTCGACCCGGATCTCGAGCGTGTCGAGTGTGCCCTCGCGGCGGACGACGAGCTGGAAGTGCGGACTGACGCCGTCGACGGTGAGGAGTGCGTGCTCGACCTGTGACGGGTACACGTTCACGCCCCGGATGACGAGCATGTCGTCGGCCCGACCGACCACGAACGACATGCGGGCGTGGGTCCGACCGCACGGGGACGGTTCGCGGGTGAGCGAACACAGGTCGCCGGTCCAGTACCGCAACACGGGGAAGGCCTGCTTGGTCAGTGACGTGAGGACGAGCACGCCGATCTCGCCGTCGGGCAGGCGTTCGCCGGTGTCGGGGTCCACGATCTCGGGCAGGAAGTGGTCCTCCATGATGACGAGACCGTCGCGGTCGGCCGTCTCGCACGACACACCCGGACCGATGACCTCGCTGAGGCCGTAGATGTTGACCGCGGTCAGACCCAACCCGGCCTCGATGGCCTCGCGCATCTGGAGCGACCACGGTTCGGCGCCGAGGATCCCGACCCGGAGGGATGACGACGGGCCGCGCTCGCCGAGGAGTTCCGCGAGGGTGAGCGCGTAGGAGGGGGTGCAGCAGATCGCCTCGGGTGCGAAGTCCTCGAGCAGCATGAGCTGTCGTTCGGTGTTGCCGCCCGAGACGGGCACGACGTTGATGCCCGCGGCTTCGGCGCCACCGTGCAGCCCGAGGCCGCCGGTGAACAGTCCGTAGCCGTAGGCGTTGTGGAGCATCCAGCCGGGCTCGATGCCCGCACCTCGGAGGCAGCGGGCCACACACTCGGCGAAGATCTCGAGATCCTCGGCGGTGTAGCCGACGACGGTCGGCTTGCCGGTCGTGCCCGACGAGGCGTGGATCCGCGCGAGTTGGTCGCGGGGCACCGTGAACAGGCCGAAGGGGTAGTGCTCCCGCAGATCCGCCTTCCGGAGGAACGGGAACGCAGCGAGGTCGTCGAGGTTCGTCGGGTCCGCGAGGTCGCCGATGCGTTCGGCGATCGGCGGACTGTGCTCCCGCAGCCGATGGATCGTCGTCCGGAGGCGCTGGAGCTGGAGCGCCTCGAGCTCGGGGCGTGGCAGGCGTTCGACGTCCGGGCGGTGGAAGCCGGGTGTGACCGGGGTCATGGTCGTACTCTACGAAGACACCACGCGATCGTCAAACCCTTGACGATCGCGTGGGCCTGGCGCACCTGCGGCGCGCGGTCACCGTTCGAACGGGGCGTCCGAGAGCTCGTCCAGGAGTCGCCGGGCGGCATCGATGCGGCGGGGTCCGAAGTCGTCGAGCCACTGGGCTTCGAGTGCGTTCTGCTGGCGGTAGGCCGCCTCGACTCTCGCGACACCGGCCTCGGTGAGCCGCACGATGACCTGGCGGCGGTCGTCCGACGCTCGCACCCGTTCACACAGTCCATCCCGTTCGAGCGTCGTGAGTGTCGACGACACCGCGGCCCGGGTCACGCCGGACAGCCGGGTGATCCGGCGTTGTTCCAGTTCCCCCGACACCCAGACCACGAACATGACCCGGAATCCGGCCATCGAGTGACCCATGGGTCGGTGGACCTCGGTGTCGAGGTGCTGGATGAGCCGGGTCGCCGCACGGAACAGACGGAACGACACATCGAACGCATCGGCGTCGAGATCCGGGCCGAGCGACTCGACCTGTCGTCGGGCGAGCTCCGGAAACGGGGGCCGCGACGTCGACGCCTCGCCCGATGGCGCCGATCGGTCGTCACCGGGCATCAGCGGAGACCGCCGGGGACCTGGCGGGTCCGGCCGCGGGTGACTGCGAGGACGACACCCTCGTCGTCGGTCAGGACGACGTCGAAGATGCCGTTGCGGCCCACCGACGCGGTCTGGGTGGCCACGGCGGTCACGGTGCGCCCGAGACGACCGGGAGCGAGGAAGTCGATCTCGATCCCGGTCGCGAACGCCTGGACGCCCGATGCATTGGACGCGAACGCCATCGCGGTGTCGGCGAGCGTGAGCAGGAAACCACCGTGGCACACACCGAGGCCGTTGAGATGGCGATCCTCGAGCCGGAGCCGGGTCGTGCATCGTCCGGGTTCGGCCGACACCAACTCGATGCCGAGACCTCGAGAGGCCTCGTCCGCAGCCCACATCGTCGCCACGGGATCGGTGGCGACGGTCCCGGCAGCGGGTTCGTCGGGCACGGGCTCGATCGGCGCGGGATCGGGGGGCATGGGTTCCTCCTGGCCTCGCCCGCGGAGCACGAGGCGATGCAGCCCACGATGTTGTCACCTCCCGGCGGCCGGGGCGAGCGTCCGCCGGCCGGCCCGGCGCTGCCGTCGGGTGGGCCGAACCGGACTCGCCGGCCCGTGAAGCGTTAGGGTCTCGGCCAACACCCCCGAAGACTTCGACCCACGAGGACTCGACACCATGTTGCACCGTCTGCTCACCGCTCTCGATCGCGTCGCCCCGGCGCCCGCCGTCTCCGCCCACTGCGATGGCCCCTGCGGCGTCTACGACCCCGCCTCGGCCCGCATCGCTGCCGAGTCGGTCGTCGCCATGACGAAGAAGATCCTCGACCTCGACATGTCGAGCGGCATCGAGGCGCACAACACGTTCAGCCGGTTCGTCGCCATCAAGGAGGAGCAGGCCGAGCTGACCAAGCACGAGCTGTCGATCCTCTGGCACGACTACTTCAAGCCGAACCACCTCGAAGCCACCCCGGATCTGCACGACATCTTCTGGAACGCCATCAAGGCCGCCTCGGCGTGCAAGACCTCCGTCAGCCTCGAGAACTGCGAAGCGCTCATGGCCGCCGTCGAGAACGTGCACAACATCTTCTGGGCCTCGAAGGGCAAGGACGTGCCCTTCGTGACCGTCAGCTGATGTGCGGCCGGCCCGATCGGCCGGTCTCGTCATGATCATCGCCGCCGTCGAACTCCTGGCCTGGGCCGGGCGGAGACGGCGGCGATGCCGCGTCCAGGGGCGGTCGATGGAGCCGACCCTGCTCGACGGACAGTTCGTGCTCGTCGACCCCGGCCGGCCCGTTCGTCCCGGTGACGTCGTCGTCGCCCGCCATCCGGCACGCCCCGGGCTCGAGCTCATCAAGCGGGTCGGCGCGATGGAGGACGACCGGGTCGACCTTCGCTCCGACAACCTCGACCAGGGCACCGACAGTCGGCACTTCGGCCCCGTCGAGACCGGCTCGGTTCTCGGCGTCGTGACGTTGGTGTTGTCCGACCCCGCACGACGTCTCGACGCCTGAGCGGGCGGGCCACCTCGCTAGCCTCGGGCCGGTGCTGTCGGTCTCGGGTCTGTCCAAAGCCTTCGGGGGCCGCACCCTGTGGTCCGATGTCGGGTTCCGGGTCCTCCCAGGCCAACGCATGGCGCTGGTCGGTGGCAACGGGGCGGGCAAGACGACGCTGATCGAGGCACTCGTCGGACTCGGGGAGGTCGATGCCGGTGAGATCTCGATGTCGAAGGACACCCGCGTCGGGTACCTGCCCCAGGAGCTGATGGAGGCCTGGTCGGGAACGGTCCTCGAAGAGGTCATGCGCGGCTCGACCGAGATCCTCGAGCTGGAGGCCGAACTCCGCCGACTCGAAGCCGCACTCGGGGAGATCTCCGACGATGCCGCGGGGGAGAGGGTGCTCGCCGCCTACGGCGACGCCCAGACACGGTTCGAACAGCTCGGCGGGTACCAGCTCGAGTCCGAGGCCCGTCGCATCCTCGGCGGCCTCGGGTTCACCACCTCGGCGATGGACGGTCCGCTCGGTGAACAGTCGGGTGGCTGGCAGATGCGGGCGGCGCTGGCCCGGCTCCTGCTGCAGAAGCCCGACGTCCTGGTGCTCGACGAGCCGACCAATCATCTCGACGTCGACTCGGTCGGCTGGCTCGAAGAACAGCTCCGGGCGTTCCCCGGTGCGCTGATCTTCGTCTCCCACGATCGCGACTTCATCGATGCGGTCGCGGATCGTGTGCTCGAGATCGCCCATCGGCAGGCGATCCTCTACGTCGGCGGCTTCGCCGAGTTCATCGTCGCCCGTGAGGAGCGGGTCAAACAGGCCGAGGCCGCGGCAGCCCAGCAGGCCCGCAAGGTCGCCCACATCGAAGCCTTCGTCGAGCGGTTCCGATACAAGGCGACGAAGGCCCGACAGGTCCAGAGCAGGATCAAGACACTCGAGAAGCTCGAAGAGATCCAGGTGCCCCAGCGCGACGATCTGAAGATCGCGTTCGGCTTCCCCGAGCCGGGGCGGTCGAGCCGCGTCGTGGTCGAGATCGAGGACGCCACGGTGGGGTACCCCGGCGGTCCACCGGTGATCTCCGGTGTGGATCTGGTGATCGAGCGAGGTGAGAAGTTCGCCGTCGTCGGTCCGAACGGCGCGGGGAAGTCGACGCTCATCAAGGCGATCCTCGGACAGCTCCAGGTCGCATCCGGCTCGGTCAAACTCGGGGCCAACGTGGATGTCGCCTTCTTCGCCCAGCACCAGGTCGACGCTCTCGACCTGAGCCGCACCGTGGAGCAGGAGTTCCGCTTCGCCGTTGGTGACCAGCCGAAGAACCGGCAACTGCGAACCGTGCTGGGCTCGTTCGGTTTCTCCGGCGACGCCGTCGACCGGCGCGTCGGTGACCTCTCCGGCGGCGAGCGCACGCGCCTCGCGCTCGCCGAGACCATGTGCAACCCGGTCAACCTGCTGGTGCTCGACGAGCCCACCAACCACCTCGACCTGCCGAGCTGTGACGTGCTCGAGGACGCCCTCAGCGTGTATCCCGGCACCGTGCTGCTCGTCAGCCACGATCGGCACCTCATCCGCAACACCGTCGATGGGCTCATCACGGTGCGCGACGGAGTCGTCGTCCGCCACGACGGGGTCGATGAATACGTGCTCAATCCGTCCCTGCCGAAGCCCGAACCGGTCGCGCCCGCTCGTGCCGCCCAGCCGGCTCGGAAGGGCAACACGGCGCGGCGCGGGGCGCAGAAGCCGGGCGCGGCTGCGGGTCGCTCGGGGTCACCGGCCGCTTCGGCGTCGAGCGGCACCGGTGGGGCGGGCGGAACCCGTGAGCTGCGCAAGACGGTCGCCCGGCTCGAGAAACAGGTCGGCCGGGCCGAGGAGACCGTGGCCGAGCTGCAGCGGCAACTCGCCGATCCGGCGATCTACGACGACCCGGATCGGTTGGCCGCGGTCGTGGCCGAGCACGACAAGGCGAAGGACGCCTCCCACGACAAGATGGTCGAGTGGGAGACGGCGATGCGTCGCCTCGAACGCGCCGGGGGCTGAACGATCCGCGGATCGGTGCCGATGTCGGCGCCGCTGCGGACCGCCTCCGCCGTCAGATCTCCAGCGCCAGCGCGGCGTTGATCAGCCCGAGGTGGGAGTAGGCCTGCGGGATGTTGCCGAGACTGCGCCCCGAGGCCGGATCGAACTGCTCGGTCAGCAGGCCGGTGGTGCCGGCGAGGTCGCAGAGCTGATCGAACAGCGCCAGAGCGTCGTCCCGCCGACCGATCAAGGCGAGCGACTCGGCCAGCCACGCCGTCATGAGGGTGAAGCCGCCACCCCGGCCCGGTAGCCCGTCGTCGGTCAGGTACCGGAAGACGGTGGGTCCGTTGCGGAGCTCGCGTTCGACCGCGGCGACCGTGGCGACGAACCGCTCGTCGCTCGGATCGATCAGCCGGTACATGCCGATGGCGAGCACCGATGCGTCCAGGTCGTCGCCGTCGTAGGCCGCCCGGAAGGAGCTCTGGCTCTCGCTCCATCCGTTGGTGAGCACGTCGGCCTCGATCTCGTCGCGGAGGCTCACCCACGCCGAGGGCTCCCGGTCGAGGAACTGGTCGGCGATCCGGATGGCCCGATCGACCGTCACCCAGCACATCACCTTCGAGTACACGTGGTGCCGAGGCGGCTTGCGGACTTCCCAGATGCCGTGGTCGGGTTCGTGCCAACGACGGGACACGGCGAGGACCATCGCCTCGACCAGCCGCCAGTGCTCGGACGAGACCGTCTCGCCGCGCTCGTGGAGCAGGTGGACGAGGTCGACGACCGGGCCGAACACGTCCAGCTGGACCTGCCCGTCGGCGGCGTTGCCCACCCGCACCGGTCGGGATCCTCCGTAACCGGACAGTTCGGCGATCTCGGCCTCGGGCGGCAGATGGCGGCCGGTCACGTTGTACAGAGGAGCGAGGCGTTCGGGGTCGGTCCGGGTCTCGAGCAGCCCGAGGACCCAGTCGAGGAAGGCGAGACCTTCGCCGTGGCTGCCCAGTCGGACGAGCGACGATGCGGTGAGCGAGGCGTCCCGGAGCCAGCAGTAGCGGTAGTCCCAGTTCCGGACGCCGCCGAAGTGCTCGGGGAGCGAGGTCGTCGCAGCCGACAGGATCGCACCGGTCGGTCCGTGGGTGAGGCCCTTGAGGGTGAGTGCGGATCGTTCGACGAGGTCCCGGCGGAGCTTCGGCAGCTCGAGGTCGTCCGACCAGTTCGTCCAGAACCGGCGGTTGTCGTCGTGGCGGGTGGACTCGTCTCGGCTGTCGGCCCGCAGCGTGCCGGTGCCGGCCCGGAGCTCGAGCAGGAGTGGCTCGCCCGCGGAAAGTTCGGCGTGGCCGATCGCGGTGTGGTGCACACCCCGGTCCTGCAGGGTCCACGTCACACCGGGCGAGCGCAGGACCATGAGGTCGGCCGAGCCCATGAGCACGATGCCGTCCTCGCGGACCTCCATACGTGTCGGGACCCGGCCGAAATCCAGCCGGGGCGAGAACTCGATCGTGACCTCGCCCGTGCCGCTCAGGCGGCGCACGAGATCGCTGCGGCCGGCGAGCCGGGCCGAGCGGCCGCCCGAGACGTCGAGGTAGTCGGTCACGCTGAACGTCGGGAACTCGGTGGTCAGGACCATCGAGCCGTCCTCGTAGCGTTGCTCGACCGGTGTCGCACCGTCGGCGGGTTGCACGGAGAACTGGCCGGCCGAGGGGCCACCGACGAGGGCGGCGAACACGGCGGCGGAATCGACCCGAGGGGTGCACAACCAGTTCACCGTGGCCGACGGGTCGACGATGGCGGCGGTGCGGAGGTCGGTGAGCATCGAGTGATCCTCGATCGGCACCAGGCCGGCACCCCGGAGCCAGTCCGCACGGAGCTCCGCCAACAGTGCGAGCACCTTCGACGCGGCACCGGGGTCGGCGATGCGGTAGCCGGCGGCGGTCGGTCCGTCGCCGACCTTCACCCCGACGTCGGGTCCGCGCAGCGTGACGAAGCCGTCCTCGTCGGTGACGTCGTCGCCCATGAAGAACACCGCACCCGCCGACACCTGCGAGCGCAGGATCTCGAGTGCGGTCCCCTTGTTGGTCTCCACGACCGAGAACTCGATGATCTGGTTGCCGTTCCGGGTGTGGACGCCGGCCAGCGTCGCGGGCCCGCGGACGAGTTGGTCCCTCGCCCGCTCGGCGATCGAGGCGTCCATGCCGCGGAAGTGGAAGGTCACACCGTTCGGCTTGGGTTCGACCAGGGCGTCGAAGGCCCGGCCGATGTCGGACACGCTGTCGATCAGGGTGTCGCGGAGGGCGACGGTCTCGGCCGGGAGTTGCGATGCGTAGCCCAGATCGAACTCGGATCCGTGTGATCCGACCAGGCGGATCTCCTCCGGGAAGCGACTGAGCAGGGCGAGATCGTGGAGGCTCCGGCCCGAGATCACCGCGACGTCGGTGCGGGGGAGATCGCAGAGTGCCCGCAGCGCCGTGACCGACTCCCGGGTCGGGGTCGCCGCCATCGGGTCGTCCACGAGCGGGGCGATCACGCCGTCGTAGTCGGAGGCGACGAGCAGTCGAGGCACGCGGGCCAGCTGACGGATCGCCTCACCGAGCTCGCCGAGGCTGTCGGTCGTCATCGCGGCACACCCGTCGACACCCGGTCAACCTAGCGCGGTCGCACCGCCGGATCGCTGAGGGCGATGGTCACACGTCCGCGCACGGCCCGACGATCCGCGCCGCGATGGCCTCGACCCCCTCGGCGATCGTCGGCCGAGTGCAGAGGAAGGCGGGGATGATCGTCCGGGTGACGCCGACCGACGCGAGTTCCTCGGCCGCACCAACGGGGTCGTCGCCGAACAGCCCGGCGTGGCCGGCCATCAGCGTGATCGCCTCCGGATCCCGTCCGGCGTCGGCGGCGGTCTGGCGGGTGATGTCGAACAGCTCGGCGAGTTCGGCCGGTGTCCCGGTGCCCGGGAAGAAGCCGTGCCCGAGTCGCCCCGCACGCCGGGCGGCCGCGGCCGAGTGGCCGCCGACGGTGATCGGAAGCTCGGGCTGGACCGGTTTCGGATTGCTCGACACGTTCGCGAAGGAGACGAACTCGCCGTCGAACGACACCTCGTCGCCGCTCCAGAGTGCCTGCATGGCGCCGACGTACTCGTCGGTCCGCGCACCTCGCCGTTCCCACGGCACGCCGATGGCGTCGAACTCCTCGCGCAGCCAACCCACACCGATGCCGAGCTCGAAGCGGCCGCCCGAGAGCGTGTCGAGCGTGCCGATCTCCTTGGCGAGCACGACCGGGTTGCGCTCCGGGAGGATCAGGATCCCGGTGGCGAGGCGGATCGTGCTGGTGCGAGCGGCGACGAAGGCCAGCCAGATCAGCGGATCGGGGAGCGGGGTGTCGCTGCGTCCGGGCATCTTCCCCGATGCGTCGTAGGGGTAGGACGAGGCGTAGTCGGCCGGCCAGATGACGTGTTCGACCGTCCAGATCGATTCGAACCCGGCGCCTTCCGCGGCCTGGGCGAGCTCGGTGAGACCCTCCAGGGTCGCGAACGGCCCGGTGTTGGCGAACATCATCCCGAACTTCATGGATCCCCCTGCGGTGGCGAGTCCGAAGCATCTCACCGACGCCTCGTCTAGGCGAGTTGACCGTCGATCGACCCGTGACTTCGGGCCACACTGCATCCCCGGCGGGTGTCGGGAGCGAATCCGTCGTGAACGGCGGAGGTTCTCATGGCGGAAACTGTGATCTGTGACATCCGGGCGGTGCGCTCGGTGATCGAAGCAGTCGGTCTCGACCGGTTCATGGACGATGTGATCGAAGCGATGCGGATCTCGTTCCGTGCCTTCGATCCCGAGGCGACCGTGACGATCGATCGGACCGGGTTCGCCTACGACAAGCCCGATCTGGGACTCGTCGAGTGGATGCCGACCATGGAGGTCGGTGGCCGGGTCTCGATCAAGACCGTCGGCTACCACCCGACCAACCCGACGCAGCGGTCCATGCCCAGCGTGATGGCCACGACGTCGTTGCACGACACGACGTCCGGTCGGCTCGTCGCACTGACCGATGCGACGTTCCTGACCGCCATCCGCACGGGTGCCGCCTCGGCGCTCGCGACCGAGCAACTCAGCCCCGACCGTCCGATCGATCTCGCCGTGATCGGGTGTGGCGCCCAGTCGGTGTCGCAGATCCACGCGATCTCCCGGGTACGCGAGATCCGATCCATCCGGGCGTTCGACCCGCAGTCCGAGGTCGCCCGCACGCTGCGACGACGGTTGCCCCCTTCGGTCGTCGCCGAGGTCGAGGTGGTCGACGGCGACGATGCCCGCGCCCGCATGCTCGGTGACACCGACGTGCTCGTGACCGCCACCTCGGTCGACCCCGACGCCGGCCCGGTCGTCGACGACGGGGCCCACCGTCCGCACCTGCACGTCAACGCCGTCGGTGCCGACTTCCCCGGCAAGGTGGAGCTCCCCCGCAGCCTCGCCGAGCGGGCCGTGCTCGTGCCCGACAACCTGCGGCAGTGCCTGGCCGAGGGCGAGGCACAGACCATGACCGCCGACCAACTCGGGCCGGAACTGTTCGAACTCCTGCAGTCTCCCCGCCCGAGCCTGCAGCACGAGCTGACCGTGTTCGACTCGACGGGCTGGGCGCTCGAGGACCTGATCGCCGCGGAAGTGCTCCTCGGACACTGTGAGCGGCTCGGCCTCGGGCTGACCATCGACCTCCAGCCGGACCCGGCGGACCCCTACGACCCGTACGACGCCGTTCGCTGATCGTCCGGAGCGGCGCAGACCCCGATCGGGATCCGGCGATCGGCACGTTTCGGGATCGCATCACAGGATCTTCACAGTCGCAGCCGATGATGGACCCATGGCGTCATCACTCCGGAACGACCCCGCTGCTGCGCTGGCGTGGACACGGCGCGCCGTCGGGTTCGGTTCGACGACCGAGGATCTCGACCTCGCCGAAGGTCGCACGACCGACGAACTGCTCGACGAACTCTTCGAGGCGGCCACCGAGCCGGCGGCCGTCCCGCTCTTCGACGGGCTGGACCTCCCGCTCCGGCCGGAGGGAGCCGAGGTCGCCCGGATGGTGGGGGCATGGCTCCTGCGGATGGCCACCGGCCGATCGCCGGTGCGTGACTGGCTGACCTGGTTCTGGCACGGGCACCTCGTGACGTCGTTCCGCGTCGTGCGGTCCCCGAAGCTGCTCTCGGGCCAGCTCCGCACCTACGACGAACTCGGTGGCGGCCCGTTCCGTGCCCTGCTGCGGGCCACCACGATCGACCCCGCCATGCTCGTCTACCTCGACGGGGCTCGTTCGACCGGCACGGCACCGAACGAGAACTACGCGAGGGAACTGCTCGAACTGTTCGCCCTCGGTCTGCCCGTCGGCGACGAGGCATGGACCGAGACCGATGTCGAACGGATCTCCGCCTCGCTGACGGGTTGGACGCTCGACCGTCGCGACGGGTCGAGGTCGTTCGTCCCGACACGTCATGACGACACCCGACGGCGGGTGCTCGGTGTCGACGATGTCCACGATCTCGACACGGTGATCGATGCCGTGGTCGGCCATCCCCAGTGCGCGGTCCACGTGACGAGGTGTCTCGCCTCGTCGATCCTCGGTCCGGGCGTCGCCGAGTCCCTCGTCGAGGACGAGGCCGAGCGGTTCGCCCGCGACGGGCTCGTGGTCCTCCCGCTGATCCGGCGACTGGTCGAGGCCGGGATCGACGGTGCTCGCACCGAGACGCCGCTCGGTCCCGTCGCTTGGTTCGCCAATGCCTATGCGGCGACGGCGCCGACACGTTCGGATGGTCTGGCCCGTGGATTCCTCGAGCCGTCCGGCCAGATCCCGATGGCGCCGCCCGACGTCGCTGGGTGGCCGTCCCCCGAGGCGTGGTTGACCACCTCGGCGACCGCAGCGAGGCTGACGACCGCGATCGGTCTCGCCGAGGCGGCGAGCGACACCGCACCGCTCACCGTCGCGGCCGGCACGGGCGATCTCGACGCCGTCGCCCGGTCGATCGGTCGGCCGCAGGGCTTGTCGTCGACGACCATCGAGACGCTCGAGCGAAGTGGTGCCACCGACCGAGCCCTGATGGCTCTCGTGTTGTCCGCCCCCGACCTGATGGTGAATCGATGAGCGCCACGAACGATCCCGCCGAGGTCCTCACCACCGCGCCGTCGGGTGTCGTCACCCGTCGGCGTTTCCTCACCCTCGCGGGAGGTACGGCGATGTTCCTCACCGCTTGTCGTGGTGGCGCCGCCTCCCTCGGATCGACGACCACCTCCACGACGAGTGTGGGTGCCCCGGTCACGGGGTCGGTCGCGGTCGGCTCCGGGGCACCGCTCCTGCCGGTCGACCAGCGTGTGCTGCTGTTGGTGCAGCTGCTCGGCGGCAACGACGGGCTCAACACCGTCGTGCCCGACGCCGGTTGGTACCACGACGCCCGAACCGAGACCGCACTCGATCGGGCGGACACGATCCCGCTCACCGGGCTCGACGATCTCTCGCTCCACCCCGAGCTCGGCTTCCTCGGACAGAGCTGGGAGGCGGGTCGGTTGGGACTCGCGCTCGGTGCCGGGTTCGCCGACCAGACCCGCTCACACTTCGAGTCGATGGACATCTGGTGGGGAGGTGGTGCGGTTCGTGCCTCTGGGGACGGACCCTCGGGGTGGCTGGCACGCTGGCTGGAAGCGGCCGCGGTGCTCACCCCCGATGAGCCGATGGAGGCGCTCGCCCTCGGAAGCGGCGCCCTCGCACTCGGAGGGTCGCCGACGCCTGCGCTGATCCGACCCGAGGCCTTCACCCTCGACCCACCCGTCGGTCTCACGCGGACCGCCTACGACGAGGCGCTCCGTGGATTCGCGGCCCGCTCGGACCGGAGCTGGCAGACCCGATCGGCCGCCGCCGTGCTCGAGACGATGGACGTCGCCGAGGTGCTCGCCGACGTCCCTCCGGTGTCCGATGAGTTCGGAGCGCAGCCGACGCTCGTGCAACAGCTCGAGGTCGTGGCGCAACTCATCAGGGCCCGGCCCGGTCTGCGAGTGGTCTCGGTCGGTGTCAACGGCTTCGACACCCACGCCGATCAACGGCTGCTCCAGGATCCGCTCCTCGCCGACCTGGATGCGGCGCTGCGACGGTTCGACGACTCGCTCGGCGATCACCGAGCCCGGGTCACGACCCTCATCACCTCCGAGTTCGGGCGACGCGTCGCCGAGAACGGCTCGGGTGGGACCGACCACGGCCGGGGCGGCGTCTCGATGCTGCTCGGCGACGCCGTTCGGCCACGGGCGCTGATCGGGCGACACCACCACGCCGGCATGGTCGACGGCGATCTGCCGATCGAGGTCCCGGCCGAGGAGCTCTACGGCGACGCACTGCGTTGGCTCGGTGGCCCCGTGGGCGAGGTGCTCGGTGTCGAACCGGCTCCGAGCGGCCTGCTCACCCTCTGATCGATCCGGTCACCAGGCCAGCGGCACCGTCTCGTAGCCCCGCAGCACGAGTCGGGGCATGATCGTGGGCTCACCTTCCACCCGGAGTTCCGGGAACCGTCGAGCCAGCCCGGCGAGCATCTCCTGCCCCTCGACGCGGGCGAGGTTGGCCCCCAGGCAGTAGTGGATGCCCGAGGCGAAGCTCATGACGGCTTCGGTGCCGGGATCGGCGAATCGTTCGATGCGGAACACCTGCGGATCGTCGTAGACGTCGGGGTCGCGGTTCGCCGCGCCGAGCAGCGTCGTGACCCGCTGGCCGACCTCGAGGTCGATCCCCGCCACCGACGTCGGCTCCAGGACCTGCCGACCGTCGATCTGGACGGGAGAGTCGTACCGCAGCACCTCCTCGATGGCGGGGGCCATCAGATCGGGACGGTCGAGCAGGAGCTGCCATTGATCGGGGTGATTCGAGAACTGCACGACGGCGTTGCCGATCAGGTTCGTGGTCGTCTCGGCGCCGGCGGCGAACAGCAGCTGGGTGACGGCCAGGATCTCGGCCTCGCTCAGCTCGTCGTCGGCGTCCCTCGCGGCGATCAGACCCGAGATCAGGTCATCGGTCGGCTCCGCCCGGCGCTTGGCGATGAGGTCGGTGAAGTAGTCGGTGGCTTCTTCGCCCGCGGCACCGGCCGCGAGGATCTGCTCGGCGTTCGCCGCCGGCTCGAGGCTCACGACCATGGCGGACACGAGATGTCGGATGGTGGGCCAGTCCGCCTGGGGCACACCGAGCATCAGGGAGATCACCGACACCGGCAGCGGGGTGGCGAGGTGGGTCATCAGATCGCGGTCGTCGCTCGCCTCCAGCTCGTCGAGGCATGCGTCGGTCAACTCCGCGACGATCGGGCGGAGGGCCTCCATACGACGGGGCGTGAATGCCCGCGACACCAGCGAGCGCTGACGGGTGTGGTCCGGCGGGTCCAGGAACAGCATCGATGTCGCCCGGCCACGTTCGACACCGCGGCGTTGCATCTCGGCCCGGGCGGCGAGGGCCGCTTCGTCGCCCATGCGGTTCACCGTCTGATCGCCATCGCGCCCGCTGCCGAGCTTGTTGTTGCGGAGCGCCTCGCGGCAGTCGGCGTGACCGGTGAACACGACCGAGTTCATGAGCCCGTCGACGTGGTACCGCCCGAGTGACCGCAACTGCTCGTAGTAGGGGTACGGATCGTTCCGGCCGTCCCCGGTGCCGAAGATCGCGAGCAGGATCTCGTCGCCCGTCATGGTCGGCGTGTCCAGCGGGTCGGTTCCGTCGCTCATCGGCTCAGGCTCGCACGCCGGGGACCGGAACCCCAAAGGCGGTCTTGGTCGACCGAGGAGGTCTCGGACAGACTCGCTCCATGAAGATCCGCATCGGCTACGGCCTCGGCACGAGATCGCGCACCAACGACGGGGAGCGGTTCGATGCCCTGGTCGACGGTCTCGAGGCTCAAGGGTTCGACTCGTTGTGGTTGTCCGAACGCATCACCGGGGAGTGTCCGGACCCGCTCGTCGGCATGGCGTACGCGATCGCCCGGACGAAGAAGCTCAAGGTCGGGATGTCGGTGATGGTGCTGCCGGGTCGGAATCCGGTCGTGCTCGCGAAGTCGCTGGCCTCGCTCGACCGGCTCTCCGATGGCCGGCTGCTCCCGGCGTTCGGACTCGGTGTGGCCGACAGCGCCGAGCACCAGGCGTTCGGTGTGGGCCGCAAGGACCGCGGCGGTTGGTTCAACGAGGCCCTCCCGCTCATGAAACGGCTGTGGTCCGAGGACGCGGTCTCGCATGAGGGCAAGCGGTTCACGTTCGACGAGGTGACGATCCGCCCCAAGCCCGTCCAGACCCCACTCGAGGTCTGGCTCGGCGGGATGGCGCCACTGGAGCTCAAGCGGGTGGGTCGCCACGCCGACGGCTGGTTGCCGTCGTTCTGCACCCCGGCGATGGTCGCCGCCGCCCGGACCGTCATCGAGGAACACACGAAGACCTTCGAGCGCGAGATCGAGGACGAGCACTACGGGGCGCTGATCCCGTATCGGCGTGACGGGCAGGAGATCACCGACCGGTATGCGGCCATCGCCGCGTTGCGGGCACCCGAGGCCGACCCGGCGGAGATCTTCCCCACCTTGGAACAGCTGCCCGCCACCGTGGGCCGATTCGTCGATGAGGGCTTCTCGAAGTTCGTCATCATCCCCGTGGACGAACCGGATGACTGGTCGACCGAACTGGCCGAGGTCGCCGCCGTCGTGAAACCCCTGGAGAACTGATGAGCACATCCACGCCCGCCCCCGTCGGTGACCCACTCGACGCGTTCCGCCTCGATGGTCGGACGGTGATCATGACCGGCGCGTCGTCGGGGATCGGTCGGCATCTCTGCGCGACCTACGCCGCCGCCGGGGCGACCGTCGTCGCCGCCGCACGCCGGGCCGAGCGTCTCGACGAACTGGCGGCCGAGATCCCCGGTCTCGTGCCCGTGCCGACCGACGTCACCGACGACGACGCGCTTCGCCGGCTCGTCGAGAGCGCGGTCGAGACCACGGGCCGCATCGACGTGGTCGTCAACAACGCCGGCGGCTCCGATGCCCCGACCAGGGTCGAGGAGCAGGACCCGGCGAGCTTTCGTCGGGTCGTCGAGCTCAACCTGAACGCCTGCTTCGTACTGGCCTCGTTGACGGGAGCACGGATGATCGAGCAGGGCCACGGCGGTGCGATCGTGAACATCGCGTCCGTGCACGGGATCGTCGGATCGTCGCCGAACAACCAGGCCGGCTACGTGGCGACCAAGACGGGCCTGATCGGGCTGACGAAGGAACTCGCACTCCAGTGGGCCCGCCACGACATCCGCGTGAACGCCCTGGCCCCCGGCTACTTCCGCACCGAGCTGACCGAGGTGATGTTGGACGACGACGGCGGCGATGCCTGGATCAAGCGGAACACGCCGATGCGGCGACCGGGGGAGCTCACCGAGCTCGACGGGGCCGCCCTGTTGCTCGCGTCGGACGCCGGCCGCTACCTGACCGGGCAGACCGTCGCCGTCGACGGCGGATGGACGGCCCGCTGAGGCTGCTGCGACGTCTCCCCTCATTCGAGGGGTGCCCTGGATCGTTGCCATGACCGTTCCGTGACACCTGGGTGACGGGGCGGTCGCAACCGTCGCCCGTGTTGCCGAGATGGGTCACGACGGCGCGACCATGGAGGCATGTTCTCCTCCGCCGTCCGCCTCGGACGCATCGGTGGCGCCGAGTTGTCGATCGGCCCCGGTTCGGTGCTGTTCGCCCTCTTCCTGGCCTGGAGCCGCGGAACGGCGGGTGATCTCGGCGTGCTCGCGACGATCGCGATCGCCGTCGGCTTCCTGGTGTCGATCGTCGTGCACGAGCTCGGCCACCTCGTTGCGGCGCGTTCGGTCGGCATCGGCGTCCGGGCGATCCGCCTGGACGCGATCGGTGGCGCGGCCGAGCTCGAGCGCCCGCCGGGGACCGGACCTTCGGAGATGCTCGTCGCCGCCGGAGGACCCGCGGCGAACCTCGTGCTCGGTGGCGCCAGTTTCGCCCTCGCCGGCGTGCTCAGCGGTCAGGCCGCCACCGTGGCGCTCTGGCTGGCGCTCGTGAACCTCGTGCTCGGCGTGTTCAACCTGCTTCCGGGGCTGCCCTTCGACGGCGGACACATCCTCGTCGGCTTTCGGTGGTGGCGCACCGGCGACAAGTCGAAGGCCATCGCCACCGCCGCGAGCGTCGGTCGCTTCCTCGGCTACGGGTTGATCGGCCTCGGTGTCGTCCAGTTCGCCTCCGGCACCGGCTTCGGGCTGTGGACGGCGTTCATCGGCTGGGTCGTACTCCAGTCGGCACGAGCGCAGGTCCGCTCCGAACGAGGGCTGGCCCGTCTCGGTGACCGAACGGTCGGGGAGGTGATGGGCAGCTCCCCGGCACTCATCGAACTCGAGGCGACGACCCAGCAGGCCTACCAACGCCTGTGGAACGCGCCGCCGGACGCTCCCGGCGTGATCCTGATCGACGACGACGGTGTGGCCTGCGGATTCGCGCTCGCGGGCCAGATCCGACAGCAGCTCGATGCCGACCCCCGACGTCCGGTGGTCGAGCTCGCGAGTCCGCTCGACCAGGGCGACGTGGCCCTGCCGACCGAACCCCTCGCCGGGGCGCTCGGCCGAGGTGTCGGCGTGCCCTTCGTCGTGATCGACCACCAGTGGCATCCGGTCGGGGTGGTCGGCGTCGACGCTCTGCGTGCGCCAGCGCCGCCGGCAGCGCCACCGGCGGGTGCCCCACACGTGATCGCACCACCGAACTCGTCCGATCTCGGCTGAAGCCTGCCGCATCGGGTCGCGGCACCCGGGTGCTCCGGCGTGATCCGGTCCGGGGTGTGAACTAGCTTCGCCCCGGCACGCACCGGGCACACCGGTACACCTCCGGAAAGGGTCGATGTGAAGGTTCCGCTGACGATCAACGATTTCCTCGATCGCTCGCTCGCCGTCTATCCGGATCGCCTGGCGATCGTCGACGAGCCCGATCAGCCGGCCACACCGTGGTCGAACCTCACCTATGCCGAGCTGGGCGACATCCGGCGCTCGATGGGTGTCGCGATGGATCAGATGGGCCTGGCGATGGGGGCCAGGATCGCGATGGTGTCGCACAATGCCGCCCGGCTGCTCGCGTCGTTCTACGGCGTCGGTGGCAACGGCCGCGTCTTCGTGCCCATCAACTTCCGACTCAGTCGCGAAGAGGTCGCCTACATCGTCGAGCACTCGGGGGCCGAGGTGCTCTGCATCGACCCCGAACTCGCCGACGAGCTCGGCGACATCGCCTGCGATCGAATCGTGATCAACGGCGAGGAGTTCGACGAGCTCTTCCTCGGCAACGACGGCACCCCCGAGCCCTGGGAGCCGGACGAGGACGCGACGGCGTCGATCAACTACACCTCGGGCACGACCGCCCGACCGAAGGGCGTCGAACAGACGCACCGCGCCCGCTGGACCAACGCCGTCACCTTCGGCTGGCATGCCGGTGTCTCCGATCGCGATGTGTACCTCCACACGCTCCCGATGTTCCACTGCGACGGATGGGGCATGCTCTACACCGTCTCCGGCATGGGTGTGCCCCACATCGTGCTCCGCAAGGTCGACGGCGCGGAGATCCTCCGACGGGTCGACGAGCACGGCGTCACGCTGATGTGTGGCGCCCCCGCCGTGGTGGCCGCGGTGCTCGATGCAGCGAAGGAGTGGGACGGCGAGATCCCGGGCGCCGGTCGGGTGCGCATCGTCGTCGCCGGAGCGCCGCCGCCCACGGCGATCATCGAACGGGTCGAGACCGAACTCGGCTGGGAGTTCATCCAGATCTACGGCCTCACCGAGACCGCCCCGTTGCTCACGATGAGCCGGGCACGGGCCGAGTGGGACGAGCTCACCCCCGCCGATCGGGCCAAGAAGCTCAGCCGGGCCGGCGCCCCGACCATCGGCATCACGATGGACGTGAGCCCGTCGGGTGAGCTCCTGGGCCGTGGCAACCACATCCTGAAGTCGTACTGGCAGAACCCGGAGGCGTCCGACGAGGCGCTGGCCGGCGGCTGGTTCCACACCGGCGACGGTGGTTACCTCGATGACGAGGGCTACTACTCGATCACCGATCGGAAGAAGGACGTGATCATCTCCGGCGGTGAGAACGTCTCGTCGATCGAGGTGGAGGACATGATCTTCACCCACCCCGACGTGACCGAGGTCGCCGTGATCGGCGTGCCGCACGAGAAGTGGGGCGAGACGGTGAAGGCACTGGTCGTACTCGCCGAGGGTTCGACGGTCTCCGAACAGGATCTGATCGATCACTGTCGCGAGCGGATGACGCACTACAAGTGCCCGACCTCCATCGACTTCCGTGACGAACTCGCCCGAACGGCGACCGGAAAACTCCAGAAGTTCAAGCTCCGGGCTCCCTATTGGGAAGGCCGGGAGAAGATGGTGAACTGAGCGTGCATCGCCTTCTGAGCGTCGCCGTCGTGGTGGCGCTGGTCGTCGCCGCGGGATGCGGCAACGAATTCACCCGTGACGACGTCGCGGCCTCCTTCGCGAACTCGTCGCCGGACGTGCCCGCCGAGGCCGCCGACTGCGTGGTCGACGATCTGATCGAGACGTTCGGCATCGACGGGCTGGCAGCGGAGCTGGAGGCCGAGCAGACCTCCATCGCCTACGCCGAGGCCGACACCCGGGCGCGCCTGCGGTGCGGATTGGTCGGCGACGTGCGGAACGAACTCGTCACCGAGCTCGAGGCGTCCGGCGTCACGAGCGACGCCTCGACGTGTGTCGCGGACGCGTTGTTGTCCGACCTGTCGGACGACGACATCGAGGTGCTGCTGTCCGGGGCGTCGAGCGAGGCGTTCACCCAGAAGTACCTCGACGCCGCCGAGGACTGCGGCGCCACCTAGCCGCCGTTCGCCTCGCTGACGCTCGGCTCTCTCCCACAGTTCTTCGCTGGGGCTCAGAACTGCCCTCGATTCTCAGAGCTTCAGGTCGACGGGGCGTGAGGTCTTCTCGTAGAAGTCGTTGCCCTTGTCGTCGATCACCACGAAGGCGGGGAAGTCCTCGACCTCGATCTTCCAGACCGCCTCCATACCGAGCTCGGGGTACTCGAGCACCTCGACCGAGCGGATGGAGTCTTTGGCGAGCCGGGCCGCCGGGCCGCCGATCGAGCCGAGGTAGAAGCCTCCGTGGCGCTGGCAGGCGTCGCGCACCGCACCCGATCGGTTGCCCTTGGCCAGCATGACCATCGAGCCGCCGGCCGCCTGGAACTGATCGACGTAGGAGTCCATCCGGCCGGCCGTCGTCGGCCCGAACGACCCGGAGGCATACCCCTCCGGGGTCTTGGCCGGGCCGGCGTAGTAGATCGGGTGATCCCGCAGATACTGCGGCATCTCCTCGCCGGCATCGAGGCGTTCCTTGATCTTGGCGTGGGCGATGTCCCGCCCGACCACGACCGTGCCGGTGAGTTTCACCTGGGTCGTCACCGGCAGCTGCGCGAGCTGGCCGCGGATGGCGTCCATCGGCTGGTTCAGGTCGATCGAGACGACCTCGGCCGACAGGTCCTCCTCCGTGACCTCCGGGAGGAACCGAGCCGGGTCGGTCTCGAGCTGTTCGAGGAACACCCCCTCGCCGGTGATCTTGGCCTTGGCCTGACGATCGGCCGAACAGCTCACCGACACACCGACCGGCAGCGAGGCGCCGTGGCGCGGGAGACGGATGACCCGGACGTCGTGACAGAAGTACTTGCCCCCGAACTGGGCGCCGATGCCGAACGCCTGCGTGAGCTTCAACACCTCGGCCTCCATCTCGAGGTCGCGGAAGCCGTGACCGGACGCCGAACCCTCGGTCGGCAGCGAATCGAGGTAGCGGGTGGAGGCGAGCTTCGCGGTCTCCACGGCGAACTCCGCCGACGTGCCACCGATGACGAGGCCGAGGTGATACGGCGGACAGGCCGACGTCCCGAGCAGGCGGAGCTTCTCGTCCAGGAACCGCATGAGGCTCGTCGGGTTGAGCAGGGCCTTGGTCTCCTGGAACAGGAAACTCTTGTTCGCCGAGCCGCCGCCCTTGGTCATGAAGAGGAAGTCGTACTGCTCGCCCGGCTTGGCCTCGATCTTGATCTCGGCCGGGAGGTTCGTCTTGGTGTTGGTCTCCTCCCACATGGTCAGCGGCGCCATCTGGGAGTATCGGAGGTTGGTGCCGGTGAAGGTGTCGAACACCCCGTGAGCCAGCGGTGCCTTGTCGTCGCCTTCGGTGAGGACGTACTGGCCCTTCTTGCCCTTGATGATCGCCGTGCCCGTGTCCTGGCAGCCGGGCAGCACGAAGCCGGCGGCGATCGCCGCGTTCTGCAGGAGCTCGGTCGCGACGAATCGGTCGTTCGCCGTCGCGTCGGCGTCGTCGATGATGTTCCGGAGCTGCTGGAGGTGGCTCGTTCGCAACAGATGCGAGATGTCGCGGATCGCGGTGGCCGACAGCTGCCGGAGTGCATCGTCGGGCACGGAGAGAAACGATCGACCGCCGAGGTCGATCGTCTCGACGCCATCGATGTCGAGCCGCCGGTACTCGGTCGTGTCCGGGCCCAGCGGGAGGAGGTCGGTGAAAGCGAACTCGGTCATGCACAAACCCTACGTGCCGGTCGCCGCGGGAGCCTCGTTCTGCCGACCGCCCTCGGGTGCGTCAGCCCCCGTGCGGCCCCGGTGTGCTCCCGTCGCTCAACACGATCGCGACCACGGCGATGATGGCGACCACTGCGAACACGGCGATCCACTGGAGCGTCGCCACGTCGATACCGGCGAGGGTCTTCGCTGGCGGCTTCTTGCTGGACTTGCTGGCCATGTCTCCGGAACCGAGGCGGGGTCGGCTTCATTCCGGGCCGACGTCAGTCGTCGGCGATGGTCTCGACGGAGACGGCGTCGACGTCGACCGACGTGAGGTACTGCTCGAACTGGGCCGGAGCGAGCGGCCGGGAGAAGTGGTAGCCCTGGGCGGTCGTACAACCGAGCTCCGCGAGCAGGCGGGCGGTCGCGGCGTCTTCGACGCCCTCACCGACGACGTGGAGACCGAGATCCTCGGCGACGTGGATGACGGCGCGGATCACCGCACGCGAGGTCGGCATGGCGAGGGTCGACACGAACGAGCGGTCGATCTTCAACTCGTCGACCGGGAGCTGGGCGAGGCGCTTGAACGAGGAATGGCCGGTGCCGACATCGTCCAGGGAGATCCGGGCCCCGAGCTTGCGGAGCTCGACCAGTGTCTCGCGCGCCGCTCGTCCGTCGCTCAGGTGTGAGGTCTCGGTGACTTCCAGCGTCAGGGCGCCGGCCGGCACCCCGAAACGTTCGAAGACCATCGTGACCTCGTCGAGCAGCTCGGCGCGGTGCAGGTCGCGGGCGGAGATGTTGACCGACGCGTTCGGGACGACGCCTCCGGACAGCACCATGCCGGCGTGACGGAGCATCGTTCGTGACACGACGGCGATGGAGTCGGCGAGCTCTGCCGCCTCGATGAAGCGGTCGGGCGTCAGGAGGCCGAAGTCGGGGTGATCCCATCGCACGAGGGCCTCCGCTCCGACGACGGCACCGGTGCGGAGGTCGTGCTGAGGTTGCCAGTAGGCGAGGAGGTCGCCGCGCTCGGATGCCTCGGGCAGCTCGGCCACGAGCCGCGCCTGAGCGGCGGGGTCATGGTGGTGTTCCGGTCGGAATCGGCGGAAGCCGCCACCGGACGACTTGGCGTCGTACATGGCGGCGTCGGCTCGGCTGATCAGCAGATCGTCCCGCTCGCCGTCCTGAGGGGACGTCGCGAGCCCGACGCTGAGTCCACATCGGACCTGGATGCCGTTGATCGAGAACCGTTCGTCGGCCATCTCCGCGAACCGCTGCCCGAGCTCGACGGCACCACGCTCGGAGTCGGTGTCGGCGAGAACGGCGAACTCGTCGCCCCCGAGACGGGCGACCAGGTCGGTGTCCCGGCATCGCTCGAGCAGGCGGCTGGTGGTGATGGTGAGCACGGTGTCGCCGGCCGTGTGGCCCAGCGAGTCGTTGATCTGCTTGAAACGATCCAGGTCGATGATGAACAGCGCCGTCGGGTGACCTTCGGTGAGGCGCTGGCGGAGTGCGGCGGTGAACCGTCGACGATTCGCCAGACCCGTGAGTTCGTCGGTGTCGGCCCGGTCTTCGAGCCGGTTGAGGTGCCGGGTCGACTCGGTCGAGTCCGTGAAGCGGAGACCGATCCGACCGTCGGCCAGATCCTGGCACTCGACCCGGGCCGTCCCGATCGTGAGCGCATCGTCGCGGAAGTGCTCGACGACGAATCCGTCGTCGGCCTCGAGGAGCTCGGGGTGGCGCTCCAGGAACTCGCCGACCGTCCGCGCGATCTGCTCGCCCGCGAAGAACGCCCGGGCGCTGTCGTTCCAGAGCTCGGCGTGCCCGGTCCGCCGTTCGGCGATGATCACCGCGTCGGTGGATCGCTCGACGAGGCTGGCGAGTTGCTCGACCCGCAGCTCCCGACGCACCAGTTCGGTGACATCGACCATCAGCCCTCGGAGCCGGACCTGGTTCTCGGTGTTGAGCGCGGCTCGCACGGTGTCACGCACGTGGCGTTCGGTGCCGTCGGGGCGGATGACCCGGTACGTCCGCACGATCGGCTCCATGTTCAGGTGCACGTCGCTCGGAGCGATCCACACGCGGTCCACGTCCTCGGGATGGATCCAGCTGCGGAACAGCTCGCTGTGGAAGCGAATGTCCTCTCGAAGCGCCTCCCCGGTGAGCTCCTCGATCTGGCCACGGAGGCTCATCACCCCGCCGGTTCTCGGATCGGACTCCCAGATGACGGCCGGGACGTTGGAGCTGAGGTCGTCGAGGTCACGTAGTGACCGTTCGAGCGGGATCACCGCTCGCTGGAGCGCGAGCATCAACATCGTGATCAGTCCGCCCTGACCGGCGAGCAGTGCCATCACGATCATCGGCTCCATCTCGTGGCCGACGGCCATGAACAGCGTCGAGAAGACGATGGCGGATCCGGTGACCCGGGCGCGTTCGGCGCCCGAACCGAGGGCGGCCAGCGGGATCATGAGCAGCGCGGCGATCGACACCGCAGCCAGCTCGACATCTCCGACCGAGCCGATGCCGAGCACGACCGAGCCCGATTCGACCGGCACGACCCAGGTCCTGGTCTCTCGGCCCCTGGAGCCGGACCATGCGGTCCACAGTGCCAGCGAGGTGGCGATGGCGAGTCCGCCGATGGCGAGCAGGCGGGTGGGGCCCGAGACGGTGACCACGACCGTGGCCAGGAACAGCACACCGAGGGCAGCACGAACCGCAGCGAGGCGGGCGCTGATCTCGGGTGTGATCAGCGCGCCGTGATGTCGGCGCGCCGGCGAACTCTGCTGCACCGGTGCCCATCGGCACGTGCGGCCTGGATCATGAGCCGGATGGCCCGGGTCGCTCGGGTGAAGTCACCGCCGAGCGGCCGGACAGCGATGATCAGGCAGCGGGACGGATGTTCCGCACGTCTCGTGCGGGGATCCGAGCGGTCGTGGAGCCCGATGTGATGTCGACACCCCGGGCGCCGACGGCGACGATCGTGCCGTCGATCCATCCGTGCCGGGTCTCGATCCGACTCTGCCGTCCGACGAATCGTGAGACGTCGATTGGAAGCTGCATCGTTGATGATCCGCCTTGCCATGTGACCAACACCGTTGTCGGTCGATTCGAACGCTAGATGACTCGGTGGCCGGCGTCGTGGAGTTGAGGAGAATGTCCTACGGCGTGCCCTTGGTCCCACCCAGAGTGAGGGGATGTCAGCGGGGTCCGAGGGGTTCGAGGCGCTTCCTGATGCGCTCGATCGCAGGGATCTGGCCGCCTGCGACGTAGGTGTCGTGGTTCGTCTCGATGTCGTCGAGGACGTAGCGGTAATTGACCATCATCCCGAGCCCGCGTTCCCAACCACGACGATTGGTGTTCGCCCGCCAGTTGAGTTGCTCCACTCGGGCCCCGTTCGACAGGTGGAAGTGCGCGACCGGATCGGCCGCTCGCTCGCCTCGACGCTCCTCCAGCAGATAGCGGGCCACGAGCCGGAGCAGCACCGGTCGGATGCGTTCGGCGAGGCCGAGATCGTCGAGCCAGGCCGGGGAGTCCACCACTCGGCCGAGCAGCGCACGAACCGCGGCGGTGTCGACCTCGTCTCCCTCGGGAGTCGACAGCAGATGGCGTGCTTCGGCGTCGGTGACCAGATCGTCGTCGAGGCGGGCCTCGAGCCAGGACCGGAAGCCGGGGATGGGGGACAACGTCGCGAACTGCTCGACGTTCACGAGATCGGCTCGGAGCCGGGTCACGACTCGCTTGATCAGGAAGTCGCCGAGGCTCACGCCGGCGAGACCGCGATGGCAGTTCGAGATCGAATAGAAGATGGCGGTGTCGGCCTCCGCTGTGTCGATCCGGTTCTGGGCGTGGTCGAGGAGTGGAGCCAGCGACGTCGAGATGCCCTTGGTCAGCGCCACCTCCACGAAGATCAGGGGCTCGTCGGGCATCACGGGATGGACGAACGCGTAACAGCGTCGTGCGGGGCCGAGGCGGCCACGCAGGTCGTCCCAGGATTCGATCTGGTGCACGGCTTCGTACTCGATGAGCTTCTCGAGCAGCGCGGCCGGTGAGTTCCAGGTGATCTCGATGAGTTGCAGGAGCGACACGTCGAACCACTGCTCGAGGATCGCTCGCAGGTCCGCATCGAGCGCTCGCAGCGCCGGGTCGTTTCCACGGATCGCCAGGAGGTCCTCACGTAGGTCGATGAGGAACCCGAGACCTCCGTCGAGTCCGGCGAGTCGACGGAGGAGCCCGTCGCGGCGTGGAACCAGTGCCTCGCGCAGTTCGGTCTCGTTGCCGGCCCGATCGTGCGGGTCGGCCCCGCCGCGTCGGCGGACCATGTCGTCGACGGCCCGGTCGATCCGTGGTCGGTCGACGTCGTAGTCGTTGGCGAGGATCCCGAAGAAGCGGGCGCGCCCCTGGGCGTCGAGCGTGGAGAAGATCTCCCCGATCGTGCCGGCTCGTCGCCTGGCGGCCACTTCGCCACCCTTGCGGGCGAGGCACTCGTCGATGAGGCGACGGAGGTGTCGCTGGTCGGACTCGCCGAGCGCCGGGTCGACGACGACGGTGGAGTCGTTGCCGCCGCGCCAACGGCGCACGCGGCGGAGCATGCGCTCGACCTGGCTCACCACGACGTCACCGCGATCCGCGGCGCGACCTTCCCGACGCCGTTTGCGGCCGTGAGGCCACCGACGCGCTCGGCGTCAGACAATCGCGGGGGAACCCTGGTACGGCACGGGGTCACCCGGTGCCGGAATCTGTGGGCGGGACCAGTGCAACATCTGGGCGAGGTCGCTGGCGATGGCCCGCCATGCCTCGGGGTCCCAACCGTTCGCCGTCTGGATCGACAGATCGGGTCGGACCACCACCATGGCCGGCAGATGGTCGAGCCCGAACGCACGGACCGCGTTGCGGTCCGGATCGGCGAACGTCAGGAAGTCCTCGGCCCACGGGCCCAGGAATCGACGGCAGTCGTCGTCACCTGCGGTCACCAGGAAGCCGCACCGGATGTCCGACGGCGAATAGTGATGCAGGATCCGACCAGCGGTCTCCAGGATCCAGGCGGACTCGTGTGTGTACGGATCGATCGCGATCAACAGGAAAGGGTACGAGGTCAGCCAATCGCGGAGCTCGTAGCCCTGGCCTTGGATCGAGTCCAGTACCAGATCGGGGGGTGCATCGACCACGGCGGGCGAGGCTAGCGCAGCAACGCGGTGAGTCGGAACTCTTGGCGTGGATCGACATCGCATCGTGGCGATCGATGGGTGCGCCCGGCTCCGGTCCACGACGGCCGCGTCGCTAGTGTCGGGGTGTGCACCCGATCGAGCAGCTCCGATTCGTGGCCCGGGCCACCGGGGCCGACGCCTCGATGTTGGCCGTCGAGGCGGCGTCCGGGATCGCGGCGTTCGCCGACGATCCGGGGGCGGTGCTCACGGCCTGCCGGCGACTGCTGACCCGCCAGCCCGACGTCGGTCTGCTGTGGTGGCTGTCGGGTCGGCTCGCGCACGCCACCGATGTCCGTGCCGAGGCCCGGGCGGTCGTCGACGAGCTCCGTGTCGATCGGACCGCTCGGGAGCTCGCCGCTGTGTTGCCCGACGAAGCCACCGTGGTCGTCTGTGGGTGGCCGGACGTGATCGCCCAGGCGTTGCCGCGTCGTGGCGATGTCGAGGTGCTCGTGATCGACGGCGACGGTCGCGGTCAGAGTTTCGCCCGCCGGCTCGAACGGTCCGATGTCGAGGTCGAGGTCCTCGAGCCCATGCAGCTCGGCGCTGCGGTCGAGATGGCCGACCTGGTGCTGCTCGAAGCCTCCGCCGTCGGGGCCCATGGGGCGATCACCGAGGCCGGTGGCCTCATGTTGGCGGCAACGGCGCAGTTGACGAGAACGCCGAGCTGGATGGTCGTCGGCGCCGGCCGGGCACTGCCCGAGCCGTACGTGCAGGCCATCGTCGAGCGGTGCACCGATCTGGCGCTGCCGTTCCTGCGGTCGTTCGACCTCGTGTCGGCCGGCGCGATCGATCGGATCCTGCGCGCCGACGGCCTGAGGTCGGCCGCCGACGGCTGGCCGTCGCCGGACACGCCGCTCGCCCCCGAGTTGTTGCGCACCCTCGCCTGAGCCAGCGGCCCCGTCCGCAAAAACCAAACAGTTGTTAGGTGCGGGCTCGGCGTTTGGGGCAAGATGGCGACATGGCCGTCTCCAGCCCCTTCTACAACGACGATCACGAGAGCTACCGAGAGGTGATCCGGGCCTTCGTCGAGGCCGAGGTCACGCCGAACGTGCACCAGTGGGATCTCGACGGTGTGATCCCGCACGAGATGTACGCGAAGGCCGGTGCGATCGGGTTCTTCGGCGACGGCTTCGATGCCGAGTACGGCGGTCACGGCCAACGCGATGCGATCAACCGGCTCATGATGTTCCAGGAACTCAGCCGGTCCGGTTCGGGCGGCGTCGTGGCGGCGCTGCTCTCCAACTACATCGGGCTGCCGCCGATCCAGAAGTTCGGATCCGATGCGATCAAGGCGAAGGTGCTGCCCGGCTGCATGAGCGGCGACCAGATCGGCGCGCTGGCGATCACCGAACCCTCGGGTGGTTCCGACGTGGCCCGGATCAAGACGACCGCGAAGCGCGACGGTGATCACTACGTCGTGAACGGATCGAAGACCTTCATCACCTCCGGGATGCGGGCGGACTGGTTCACGACGGCGGTCCGAACCGGGGGAGAGGGACCGGCGGGGATCTCGATGCTGGTGATCCCCGGCGACGTCGAGGGGCTCGAGCGGACGAAGCTGGACAAGATGGGCTGGCTCGCATCCGACACGGCCACGCTGTATTTCGATGACTGCCGCGTGCCGGTCGAGAACCTGCTCGGCGAGGAGAACGCCGGGTTCTCGATGATCGTGAACAACTTCAACGCCGAGCGGATCGATCTCGCCGCGCAGTCGGTGCAGTTCGCCCGGGTCTGCTACGACGAGGCCCTCGCCTGGGCCCGTGAGCGTGAGACGTTCGGCAAGCGGCTCGCCGACCACCAGGTGATCCGCCACAAGCTCGTCGAGATGGATCGCCGCATCAACGCCTGCCAGGCCTGGATCGAGCTGTTGGCGTGGCGGCTCAACGCCGGTGACGACCCGGTCGCCGAGATCGCCGAGGCCAAGGTCGACGCCACGATGACCTTCGAGTTCTGCGCTCGTGAGGCGGCCCAGATTCTCGGTGGTGCCAGCTACCTGAGAGGCGACACCGTCGAGCGGCTCTACCGCGAGGTCCGGGTGCAGGCCATCGGCGGCGGCTCCGAGGAGATCATGCGCGACCTCGCCTCCCGCCAACTCGGCCTCTGACCGCCCAAATCCCAGGCCCAGCCGACAGTTCCGAGCGTTCCGCGCCTGCAAATTCGGCA